>JALGZD010000063.1 GCA_025782395.1 bacterium | reverse complement strand
GTCTGAAGCTCTCAGAGGCCAGGATCTTCTTCAACTGCCTATGGGTCCTGGGGCCGAAGCAGGCCAGCTTCCTCACCCGGCTCGGTGGGTCACGATGTACCCATGCTTTGCCACTACTGAGCGAGATTGCGCTTGACTGTGCGCTCAAGAGTGTTAGTATCTCCTTCCTGAATTGGGAGAAGATGCGTGGGGCCATAGCTCAGTTGGGATGAGCGCCTGACTGGCAGTCAGGAGGTCGGGGGTTCGATCCCCCCTGGCTCCACCACTCATAGATGAGCTCATAGGTGAGTGATTCAGTCGCGCCGGGTGGCCCATAAGGTTACCCGGCGATGCTTTGGATGGGTGCGGATGTGCTGATTACGGTGTACGTTAGCTTGACATCCTAATCACAGAATGTTATCATAAGCATGTAGAGTCAAGCGAGTCTGCAGGTATATGAACGGCAGGTCAGCAACAGGAGTTCGCATCTACTCAGACTGCTACTGTTCTTGAGCGCAATGGATGTTGTACCGGCGCTCGCCCGGGGGGGACGAGCGCGGCGCAAAGGGGCAGTCGGGAAGAGTAGTAGCTGACTCCTGTTTTGTTCTGCGGTAGAGGTCTGCTTCGTATCTGCTGCATGGCCGTTAGTGGGGGAGATTGAATGCGATCGGCACTCGTTGTTACACTGCTTGCCTTGGCGACAACTGCGGCGACGATGACGGCTGTGGCCGGACCCGTCGCGCACACCGAGCTTTCCGCAGACGATATCACACTTCGACAGACAAGAGGGTACGAGACCCTGAGCTTCGCCGGCGGGAGAGGGCTAGGAGTAGTGGGGGAGCCGGACATTCCAGCTCACATCGTCCACTTTGTGATTCCAGATGGAATGACGGTGGGGGAACTCATGATCCTGGAGGGCGATGAGGTCGTACTCGAGGGCGAACACACAATCCAACCGGTCCAGCTCGAGGTGCCGATCGGCGAGAGCGCGCCGTGGGTCGAGCCGGACGAACGCATCTACGCCAGTGATCTTCCCTATCCTCCGGAGCGTGCGGTCTACCTCGGAGATGGATTCCTCGGTGGGTACCGCATCGCGACCGTGGCTCTGTATCCCGTGCAGCTGAAGCCCGCGTCCGGCAGACTTGTGCTGGCGCCTGAACTCACCGTGGAACTGAGTCTGGAATCGTCCGGCAGGCGAGCGGCCGATCGAATGAGGGTCACCGCGGGCTCGGACGAGCTTTATCGTCGTCTCGTGCGCGGCATCGTCGCCAACCCTGAAGATGTCGACGCGCTCAGAAACGTGGAGACCGATGTAGTCTCCGGTTGGGTAACGGGAGGGTTCGCGCCCCGATACACGCCTTCACTCGAGGGCAGCCCCGTTGAGTACGTCATAGTCACGAGCAACGCATTGGAGCCGTATTTCCAGGAGCTCGCGGACTGGAAGACCCGGAAAGGCGTGCCGGCCGTCGTTCGGACGGTGTCGTGGATCGATGCGAACTACCCGGGGGGATGCGACACTGCCGAGCGCATACGATTCTTTCTCAAGGATGCATACGCCTCCTGGGGAACAACATACGTGCTGCTGGGAGGCGACACCGAGATTGTGCCGACGCGGTATGGGCGCACCTCCTACTACGGCGGTTTGGATATCCCTACGGACCTCTACTATTCGGACCTCGACGGCAACTGGAACGGCGACGGTGACGGGATATTCGGGGAGGGCTACAGGAGCGAGGAGAGCGTGGGTGACGGCGTCGATCTCTATGCCGACGTTTTCGTTGGCCGCGCCCCGGTGAGCAACGTAGTCGAAGTGGAGGCGTTCCTGGCTAAGTGCGAAGCATACCGGGAGAGCCCCGTACCACACTTCACCGATCGCAACCTGTACTTGGGAGAGGTGCTTTTTCCATACGATTGGGAGAACGGACCGTACAGTCTTGATGGCGCGGTCGACATCGTCGAGCCGGGACTCCCGTTTGTTCCCGCCCATATTTCCGATATCAGGCTGTACGCCAACATCGTTCCGTTTCCCGACGCCTATCCTATCAGTGACGTAGCGTCAGTGGATTCGCTTGAGCAGGGATACAATCTCGTGGCCCACGTTGGTCACGGGAACAAGGATGCCATGAGAGTGGGGCTCAACAACTACATCGGGATGAACGACATCTCGGGGCTCACAAACGGTATCGACAAGGCCGGGTTTCTCTGGCTGCTCAATTGTACGTCTGCGGCCATTGACTACGACTGCATCGCAGAGCGAGCCGTCACCAACCCGAATGGAGGGGCTTTCGCAGCGCTGGGGCCGACCCGATACGCTTTCCCGACGACGTGCCGCGACTACTACTGGGACTGGCTGGATCTCCTGTACGTCTCTGGATGCCAGGAGATAGGACCACTGTTGGGGATGACACTGGCACTTCACGCGAGTTTTGGGGAATCAGGTCGTGACAACACCGACAGGTGGACGCAGTTCGCCACGATTCTGCTGGGCGACCCCGAGATAGCTATGAGAACGCAACGTCCGAGTGACCTCTCCGTCGCCTTTTCCGGCGCCATGTCGGTTGGGGAAGACGGAATGACGTTCAACGTGACCGACCCCGGCTTCGTGGAGGGCGCGAAGGTCTGTGTCTCCTCTTCATCAGGGGACGTGTACACGTACGGGATCACTGATGGCACCGGCCATGTTCACCTTGATTTTACTCCGACGCTGACAGGCGTACTCCAAGTGACCGTCACGCACGCCGACTACTACGTTTTCGAATCCAACATCAATGTTGTCATGGCCGCCGGAGCTTATGTGCATCTCACGGACGTGACGATCGACGACGACAGCACCGGAGGAAGCTCCGGGAACAGCAACGGCAAGCCGGAGCCGGACGAAACCCTGGAACTCGATGTCACGGTCCGGAACGCCGGGATCGCAACAGCTGCCGCAGTCACGGCAGTCATATCCTCAACGGATCCTTACATTGTGATCGAGACAGACACGGTGCTTCTCGGTGATCTGGAACCGGCGGCGACCGTGGAATCTCTGGCTGCCTTCCGGCTGTTTGTCACATCCGACTGTCCCAACAACTACGATGCCGAGCTAACCATCGATTTTTCGGAGGGCGCGAGATCCGCGTGGCAGGAAGAATTCACGATTCGCGTCTATGCTCCGGATCTGGTCCACATCCACACTCAGATCGATGACTCCTACGGTGGTGACGGTGACGGCGTTCCTGAGACGGGGGAGACCGTCACACTTCTTTTCGATGTCATCAACGAAGGCAACGGTGACGCCGACGGGGTTACCGGTGTGCTGAGCTACGGAGATCCTCTGCAGGTCGGCTTCTCAGACAGCACCGATGTGTGGGGAGATATCTCAGCCGGCGTGGCCGCGACAGGCTCCGACGGGTTCGAGTTCACCGTACTCGGGGATATCACAGACCGGTTTCAGCTCATGCTGGTCGATGAGTACGGCAAGATCTGGACGAAGCATCTCGACGTGCACAGACCCGATCCGTCTGACTCACTCTGGGGCGACGTAGTGGGAACGACGATCAATCTCCACTGGAAGCAGGCTCTCGAGCCCGACATCCGGGGATACGATGTGTGGAGAAGCGAGGACCAATCCGGACCCTATGCGGTAGCTAACACGGCGATCGTTGAGGGCGTATCGTATTTCGCCGATGCTGGATTGGAGGATAGGACGCGCTACTACTACTACGTTGTCGCAGTGGACTCATCCGGGAATGCGAGCCTCTCATCACCCGTACTCAGTATCAGCACCAATCCGCCGAGCCTCACCGGTTGGCCGCTTGCGACATCCGCAGCCATCTATTCGAGTGCCGTGGTCGTTGATCTGGACGGTGACGGCTCAAACGAGATCCTGGTTGCTTCGGAAGAGCTCTATGCGTGGCACGCCGACGGCATGGAGGTGCGGGATGGGGACGGCGACCCCAGGACCGGCGGCATCTTCATCGTGGATGGTCAGGGTGGATACCGCTCTACTCCGGCGGTCGGCGAAGTAGACGGCGACAGCGGTGTGGAAATAGTCGCGGCCGCCTGGGCCGACGTGGGAACCGGAGGGGGAGCCGCTTACGAGGTGTTCGTGTGGAATGGGGAGGACGGCAGCGTCGTTTCGGGGTGGCCCGTCACCACCGGAAAGTTCTGCTGGGCCAGTCCGGCCCTGGCCGATCTCGACAACGATGGACGAAACGAAGTGATAATCCCGTGCGCGGACGGCAAGCTCTACTGCTGGAGCTACAATGGATCCGAGTTCATTGACGGGGACGATGACCCGCTCACGGTCGGCGTCTTTGCTGATCTCGGAACCCCGTGGGTCTATGCTTCTCCAGCGATTGCAGACATAGACGGTGATGGTGATCTCGAGATCCTGCAGCCGGCCGCCACAGAGAGCGTCTACTGCTTCAATGCGGATGGCTCCAATGTGCCTGGCTGGCCGATATCCATCGGGGTTAAGGCGTACGGCTCGCCCGCCGTCGGAGACGTCGACGGGGACGGTGATCTAGAGATCGCCATCATGTCCCTGTCGTGGTATGTCTGGCTGTTTGACCACGAGGGGAACGCGCTCGCCGGGTGGCCGCAGTTGATAGCGAGCAGCGGGGATTTCCCGCCCTCGCCTGTCCTTGCAGACATAACGGGTGATGGCTTTCTCGAACTCGTCCAAGTGGGCTCGGATGGTGAGATCAGGATATGGGACTACCAGGGCAACACTATAGCCGGGTGGCCGCAGTTTCTGGGCACGAGCGTGAAATCAAGTCCGGCGATCGCCAATATCGATGCTGATCCTGATCTCGAGCTGATCGTCGGCAGTGATTCGGGCAAGCTGTTTGCCCTAAATCTTGACGGCACGATTGTGGATGGGTGGCCTATCCAGACCGGAGCCGATCTTTATGGGTCCCCGACCGTGGCCGATGTTGACGGAGACGGCGATCTGGAAGTCGTGATTGGCGGGATGGACACCGGAGTATATGTCTGGGACTGTGAAGGCGCCTACGATGATGGAGCCGGTATCGAATGGGGATGCTTCCTTCATGATCTGTGGCGGACCCAGTTCTATGGCTTCGAAATGCCCGTTGGTGTTTCCGATGATGATGTCGCAGATTCAGCCGGGCGGCTTCTGGAACAAAACGTCCCGAATCCGTTCAACCCGCTCACGACGATCGAATTCGTTGTGCCAGCCGCCGGTGACGGTGCACCGGTGAGCCTCTCCATCTACACGGTTCGAGGATCGCTTGTTCGCACTCTTCTGAACTCGCGGGTGGAGCCCGGACGGCGCTCGGCCGTCTGGGATGGCCGCGACGGAGACGGGAGATCGGTCGCATCGGGCGTCTACTTCTATAGACTTACCGTCGATGCCGCGAGCGAGTCGAGAAAAATGCTGCTCATCAAGTGAGTGCCCAGCCAAGGGCACGTTCTGCTAGTCGGCTGCAATGTGCCGGCCGGGGATTGGGTTCGGACTGATCTGAAGCGAAGCGCCCGGGATGATAATCCCAGGCGCTTCGCCGCATGCGGCTCCTCTGCTTCGCTGCATCCACGCATTCTCTCCTCCACATTGCCCGGTTCGCCTGCCTAATTCGGTGGGATGCGGTCGGGTCATTCCACCGGCTCTCAGAGTGTCGAAAAACCTGTGAACATCCCATAGCACAGGCGTCTTTTTCACTTGACAGCATCTAGGGAGGACGGCTAGTATCCCGCGAGTGGGTTGAAGTGGGATGAAGTGGGCTAATTCTTGCTCCAGGTGTCCATGTGACCTCTTTTCTAGGAACATACACACACACGCTCGACGCGAAGGGGCGTCTTTCGATTCCCTCGAAGTTCAGGAAGGCTACGGGGGAGGTCTTTGTTCTGACCCTCGGACTCGACGGGTGTCTCTTCTTCTATCCGCAGGATGAGTGGCGACGCCTTGAGGGCAAGCTGCGCTCGCTCTCCTTCACCTCGGGCAAATCGAGGTTCTTCACACGGGAGATGGCGTCACGAGCGTGCGAAGTAAGCGTGGATAGCCATGGCCGCATTGTCATCCCTCAGAATCTGAGAGAGCTTGCGAGACTCCAGAAGGATGTGCTCGTGATCGGGGCGATAGAGCGCGTGGAATTCTGGGATCCCGAGCAATACCGGAAGTACAAGGAGGAGTTCGGTCTCTCCTACGAGGAGGTCGCAGAGACCCTCTGGGAGAATCCGACCGATGTGACCGGCAACGGAGGGGAGGAGTAGAAACATGACCATCCTCCCGAGAGAGGCAGAGAGAGCGACCGTACTCCTTATGGCCGGGTCCATGGGAGCGCGCGACCTCAGTCAGCTGCACCGGCACCTCATCGGTCTTCTGACCGCGCGACGGACGCGAATCGTCCTCGATTTCTCCGACGTGGATCACGTGAACTACCAGAACGCAGCACAGCTCGCCCGGGAGTTCGAGTTAGTTCACTCATACGCAGGAGAGCTGAGGATTGCCGGTCTGAGTCCGTATGTGAGGGATATCTTGCTCCTCGCTGGACTCCACGGTTTCCTCGATACGAATTCATACGACGCGGACACACGCATGGGGCCGGCATCTTCACACCATCTTCGAGCGAGCTGACCGTACTCGCCCGTCCCGTTCTCGTCGTTTGCAGTACAACGCCGCGTATCTGAAACAAAGCGAAGTGATAGTGCACGCTGCACATCTGCCGGTCATGGCTGCCGAGGTTGTCGAATACCTCGTTACCCGCACGGACGGTCAGTACATCGATTGCACCGTGGGCGCGGGGGGCCATGCGAGCCAGATTCTCAACAACGCTCCCGCCGGCAGGCTCCTGTGTCTGGACCTGGACGATGCGGCACGCGACGAGGCCAAGAGGGTGCTCAGGCCGTTCGGAGATAGAGTGGAAATCGCCTACGGCAATTTCGCAGATCTGTCCATGCTCGCTGGTGAGCGAGGACTCGCCGGTGTAGACGGAGTCCTCTTCGATCTCGGCTTCTCCTCTATGCAGCTCGACGATCCAGGGCGCGGCTTCAGCTACAGCAAGGAGGGACCGATCGATATGCGCTTGGACGGAGGGTACGGGCCGAGCGCAAAGGACCTCATCGCGAAGAGCGACCAGCGGTCGCTGGCCGGAATCCTCTACAGCTTCGGAGAGGAGCATCGTGCGCGCCCCATCGCGCGGGCAATCATTGCGGCTCGAGACGCCGGGCGATGCCGGACAACGACGGAGCTGGCTGAGGCCGTGGTGAGCACGAAGCCACGGAACCGCACCAAGACGCTGGCTCGTGTGTTCCAGGCGCTCAGGATTGCCGTCAACTCCGAACTCGAGAACCTGCGCTCCGGTCTCGCACAAGCGGAAGCGCTCCTGCGTCCGGGTGGCAGGATAGTCGTTATCTCATATCACTCGCTCGAAGATCGCATCGTGAAACAGGACTTCGCCACGGCTGAACGGCCATGCATTTGTCCCAGGGAACTTCCGGTCTGCGCGTGCGGGCGCAAGCCCACTCTGCGCATTCTCACGCGTCGTGTGGTCCGTCCGCGCGACGTCGAGATCGAAAGGAATCCGAGGGCAAGGTCGGCGAAGCTCAGGGCCGCTGAGAAGCTGGCTCCGAACAGCAGCAACTGACCGGGCCACCGGTCTGCCGGAGGCCATGAGGCGCCGGCAACCGGTCAGCCCGGGAAGAACCTGGGGGATGGGAGGCGCGGGGCTCAGTCGGGGAATGGATGGAGACTCAACGGATCGTGAAGCGACTACTCTACGGAGTGAAGCAACTGCGGCTCCTCACACGACTAGTGAACAGGGTGGGTGGACCGCTTCACGCAAAGGGACTCCTGATCTGGAGCGCCGCGTTGGTGACAGGTGTTCTCTGCATCTGGGAACAGGTCTACGCGACGAGACTCGCATCCGAGATCGAGGAGCTCCAGGACAAGCAAGAACATCTCGAGACGGAGATCGGCTTTCTGAAAATGGAGTGTGTGACGCTCTCGAGCCGAGAGCGGATTCAGAAATATGCTCAGGAGCGCCTCCGCATGCGCTATCCGAAGCGGGGTGAGATCATCCACTTGGAGGATGGGGCGCTCAGTCCCGCAGTTCGGCCGGAGGATCTGGCCGCGAGGAACGATGATGCACGGACCAACGGTTAGACACACGGTGCCTGGGCGGGTTCACGCGAAGCGGTTTGCCGCCACGCTCCTCATGGGTCTGGGTGTGTGGGCATTCATTGTGCTCCGTCTGATCCTGATCCAGGTGGTGCATGCGCCTCGTCTGGCCGGTCTGGCCGAGCGTCAGCAGGTGGTGGAAGTCAAATTGGCTCCGGAGAGGGGCCAGATCTTCGACAGGAATATGGTCCGTCTCACTGACAACCTCACAGTCAATTCTATCTGTGCCTACCCCGGGGAGATCGCATCTCCGAGGACTGTGGCACGAGGACTGTCGAGAGCGCTCGGCGGCTCCGCGGCGTCGTACGAGGCCCGGCTCAGGAAGAAGACGGGTTTTGTATGGATTGAGCGGCAGGTCGAACCGGCGAGGGCCGAGGTCCTGGCGGCGATGAATCTGCCGGGCGTTGAGTTCCTCGCTGAAACGAAGCGGGTCTATCCGTTCGGCAGGGGCGCGTGCCATGTGATCGGGTACACCGATATCGACGGGCACGGCATCTCCGGAATGGAGAGTCGCATGGACGATCTGCTTACCGGGTCTGAGGCGACCGTCTACTACTACATGGACAGCAGGCGGCAGCGTACCCCCGCGCCGGCCAGCACACGAACAACGCCGGACGACGGCATGTCGGTTGTCCTCACCATCGACATGGATCTGCAGGAAATCGTCGAGGTTGAACTCGAACGCACCGTGCGGGAGTACGAGGCGAAGAGCGGAACTGTGATTGTACAGGACCCGTGGACCGGCGAGATACTCGCGATGGCCAACTGGCCGTCGTTCGACTGTAGCCGGCCGGAGCGCTTCGCCGAGGAGAACTGGCGCAACAGAGCGGTCACCGACCAGTTCGAGCCGGGATCAACCTTCAAGGTCTTCACAGCGTGCGCCGCCCTCGCCACAGGCGCCGCTGATACGACATCCGTCTACTACGCCTTCCAGGGCATGGGGCGGTTCGGGAGCTTTACGATTCGAGACGTCAAGCCGCACGGCTGGATGGACTTCGAGACGGCGCTCGTGAAGTCATCGAACGTCTGCTTCGCGCAGATTGCGGGCGAAGTTGGAGAGAGTCCTCTCTATTCGTACGCGAGGGATTTGGGCTTCGGCTGCCTCACGGCCGTCAATCTCCCTGGTGAAGTGCGTGGAACGCTCAGGGAACCGACTGAATGGAGTTCGCGCTCGGTTCACACGATCGGCATCGGTCAGGAGATCGCGGTGACAGCGCTCCAGCTCACCACTGCCTATTCCGCCATCGCGAACGGCGGCTACCTGATGGAACCGCACGTCGTGAAGGCTGTTCTCGATGGTGACGGGCGGGTCGTGGAAGAGGCCGGGCCGTGCGTCGTCCGGCGCGCTATCGAGCCGGAGGTCGCTGCTGCTGTGCGCAAGATCATGGTTGAGGTAACGGAGCGCGGGACCGGGACAAAGGCCTCGCTCAACGAGGTGACCGTGGCCGGCAAGACGGGAACTGCCCAGAAGGTTGTGCCGGGTATTCGAGGGTACGCGCCCGGGAGGTGGGTCTCGTCGTTCGTCGGTTTCGCCCCGGCTGAGGATGCAGGGATCGTCTGCCTCGTCGTGATAGACGAGCCGCGGGGAAGAGGTTTGGGCGGACAGGTAGCGGCGCCGGTCTTCCGTCGCATCGTCGAGCGGCTCGTCAGAGGGTCCGGTCACGATCTGGTGTTCGGAAGGCAGCGGCTTCGCAGAGACGCAGATGGGAGTTCTCTCTACTGTGCCGGCGGTGAGAACGCCGTTCCAGTCATGAGTGTTGCGTCCGGCTTCGGCTCCGGAGATTCCAGCTCCGATCTGGTCGTGCCGGCCGGAGCGAGGGGCATTCTGCCGGCGGTTCCGTTGCACAACCTGGTCAACGCACGCGGCGCTGTGTCCGCCACCATCTCGCCGGCTTCTTCCGACGCGGGCATCAGAGATCCGGCGCGGATGCCGGAGCTTCGGGGAATGAGCGTGAGAGCCGCCCGCAGACTCGCTTCAAGTCTCGGCCTCGCTGTGGTCTTCGAGGGAAACGGCTTGGTTCAGACGCAGTCACCAAGACCCGGATCAGAAATTGGACCGGGGGATCGGGTCGTTCTGACCTGCGCTCCCGGCTAGAGGGATCTGTGCTTAAGAGACTCGAGGAGATTCTTAAAGGAAGCGGCGTGCAGTTTCAGATTGCCGACATATATGCGAAGAGCTCGATCGATGAAATCGAGGTGAGCGCGGTCGAGTATGACTCGCGGATGGTGAAAGAGAACGGCCTCTTTGTCGCCGTCAAGGGGTTCGTCACCGACGGGCACACGCACGTTGCGGACGCCGCGCGGCGGGGAGCTGTTGCCGCTCTGGTCGAGGAGCCGACCGGCACCGCGGGGATCACAGAGGTCGTAGTCGCCGACACGCGGGCCGCGATGGGTCCCGTGGCGCACGAGTTCTACGGAAGCCCGTCAGAGCATCTCAAGGTCCATACGATCACAGGAACGAACGGCAAGACGACAACGCTTCACCTCATCGACTCGATTCTGCAGGAGAACGGCATCAAGACGGGTGTCGTCGGGACCCTCGGGTATCGTGCGGCAGGGACGAGCGCGATTGCAGAGCGGACGAGCGCAGAGCGGACGAGTCCGGAAGCCGTCGATCTGGCCAGACTCCTGGCCTTGATGCTGGATGGTGGTGTGGAGGCTGTTACGATGGAGGTGTCGTCGCACGCGCTCTCTCTCGGACGCGTGCTCGGCATGAAGATGGACACGGCAACATTCACGAATCTCTCGCGTGATCACCTCGATTTTCACGGCTCTATGGCGGAGTACGGAGCGGCCAAGAGAAAATTGTTCGACCTCATTGCCGGAGACGCCGGCAAGCCGGGAGCATCGGCGATCGTGAACCGCGACGATGCCTTTGGCCGGGAACTCCTGGAATCGCTGTCGGCTGCGGAGCGAATCGCGGTGCTTTCCTACGGAATGACCGATGGAGACGTCTACGCCTCGAATGTTGAGATGGATCCCGAGGGCACGACGGCCATCTTCCACACGCCCGCCGGCGAGATCGACGTACATCTCAACCTCATTGCCGGCTTCAACGTCATGAACGCCCTGGCGGCCACTGCAGTGGCCGTGACACAGAGCGTGCCGCTCGAGTCCATTCGGGCGGGGTTGGGCAAGGTGGAGCGGGTCGCCGGAAGACTGGAACTTGTCCACGGGGCCCGCGGGTTCTCGGTTCTTGTGGATTACGCGCATACGCCGGACGCCCTCGAGAAGGTCCTGACGTCGGTCCGGGATCTGAATCCGACTCGTGTCATAACGGTATTCGGATGTGGTGGCGACCGTGATCGGGGGAAGCGCCCGATGATGGGCCGCATAGCCGCCCGTATGTCGGATCTGGTCGTGATCACCTCAGACAACCCGCGAACCGAGGAGCCCGGCGCCATCATCGCTGAGATACTCGAGGGTGTGCGTGACGTGGAGACCAGCTCGGGTGGAAGCGGTCGCGTCACTCGGCATGCCGGCGTCGACGTCATAGAGGACCGGCGCAAGGCGATCACGGCTGCCGTCGCGGCGGCCGCGGCAGGTGACATCGTCGTCATCGCTGGGAAGGGGCACGAGGACTACCAGATCATCGGCAACGAGAGGCTCCACTTCGATGATCGTGAAGAGGCCCGGGCGGCGATCGCTGCCAGGCAACCAGAGGCGCACTGAATGGAGAGGGTGCTCTTGACCGAGATGGCACAGGCCCTGGGTGTGGTCAGCGACAGCCTTCCGGCTGTGGCAGTGACGGGAGTCTCGATCGACTCACGGACCATACGAGCGGGCGAGCTCTTCGTTGCCATCTGTGGGGATTGCCACGACGGACACGAGTTTGTCGGTGCGGCGTTCGATAGGGGCGCCGTCGCCGCCGTGGTTGCCGAGTCGGCCGGAATCCAGTCGGCCCCCGGACCGCTCGTTCGCGTGTCGGACACGACCGATGCTCTCCTGACTCTGAGCGGCTGGTACAGGGACAGATCTGCAGTCCGCGTCGTAGCTGTTACGGGAACGAACGGCAAGACGACGACCAAAGACATGACTGCTGCTGTGCTGGCCAGGCAGTGGTGCGTGGCCAAGACGCAAGGCAACTACAACAATCACATCGGAGTTCCGCTCACTCTCTTCGGAATAGAAAATCGGCACACGGCAGCCGTCGTCGAGATCGGCATGAACCATCCGGGCGAGATAGCACGGCTCGGGGCAGCGGTGAAGCCGCTCGTGGGCGTCATAACGAATGTTTCCGAGGCACACATCGAGACGATGCATGACATAGAGACGGTGACGCAGGCGAAGGGGGAGCTTCTGGACGTCCTCGACCGCGGCGGAAGCGCCATCCTGAATGCCGATGATCCTCGCGTCATGTCGCAGGTCGGGAGAGCTCCGGCAAACGTGTCCACGTTCGGTCTGTCGGAGGACGCTGACGTGAGAGCCGTTGGGATAGAGGTGAGCGAGTCCGGCGTGTCTTTCCGGGTCGAGAAGAGCGACATCACAGACTCGTCTGCGACCATCGAGCTCCCGGTTCCGGGGCGGCACAACGTGATGAACGCCCTGGCTGCCATAGCCGCAGGTGCGGCCCTCGGCGTTCCCGTCGGCGAGGCGGCTGACGCGCTGTCGGGTTTCGAACCGAGCCCGATGAGGATGACCGTCCTGACCGTCGGAGGAAGAACAGTTATCAATGACGCGTACAACTGCAATCCGGGATCGCTTCGCGCCGCGCTCGAGACTCTCGTGTCCGTGGGCCGTGGGAGGGCGACCGCCGCAGCGATAGGCGACATGCTGGAGATGGGCGAGAGGAGCGAGGAGGTCCATCGTGAGGCGGGGGTCGCCGCGGCAGAACTCGGGGTCGAGAGGCTCTATCTTTACGGGAGTGAGGTCGAGGCTCTTCGGGACGGAGCGACGGACAGGGGGATGTCACCCGATCGGGTGAGAACGTATAGAGACAAAGGCGCGCTGGTACGGGACCTCGATAGAGACCTCGCACCAGATGGCGTCCTGTTGGTGAAGGGGTCGCGCGGAATGCGCATGGAGGAAGTGGTTGAGTTGCTGGTGAAGGAGACGCCCGTCTCCTAGCCGGGGGGACCACTTGGTTCCCTATCGGAAAAGGGCTGACATGTTGTATCACTGGTTGTACCCCTTGAGGGACTACATATCTGCCTTCAATGTCTTCCGATACATCACCTTCCGTTCGGCGTACGCGGCCATGACAGCCCTGCTCATAAGCTTCCTCCTGGGCCCCTTCTTCATCCGTATGCTCAAGCGCCGCCGGCTCACCGATGGCGTGCGCGAATACACCCCGGAGTCGCACGTCGACAAAGCCGGCACACCGACGATGGGTGGACTTCTTATTCTCGTCGCGACCATCGTTCCCACGCTTCTCTGGGCCCGCCTCGACAACGAGTTTGTCTGGCTTATGGTGATGGCCACGATTTGGCTTGGGGTCGTCGGCTTCACCGATGACTACCTCAAGGTGGTCAAGAGACAGAGGAAGGGGCTGGTCGCGCGCTACAAGCTTGCTGGACAGTTCATGCTGGGACTCGTCGTCGGACTGCTCATCTACCGCAGCGAATTCATCGCGAACCCGGCCGACGTCGAGGTTCCCTTCCTGAAGGACGCGTTCCTGTCGCTCGGCCCGGCCTACGTGGTTTTCGTGATGATCGTCATCACTGCCAGCTCCAACGCGGTAAATCTGACCGACGGTCTCGACGGTCTCGCGATAGGCCTGGTCGTCTTCTGCGCGCTCGCGTTCGCCGCCATGAGCTACGTCACGGGACACGTCAGATTCAGCGATTACCTGAACATTCCCTACATATCGGGAGCCGGGGAACTCACGGTCTATTGCTCTGCGCTCATAGGCGCCGGGCTTGGGTTCCTGTGGTTCAACGCGCACCCCGCTGAGATTTTCATGGGTGACACAGGATCGCTGGCCGTCGGCGGTGCACTCGGAACACTGGCGGTTCTCATCAAGAAGGAGATGTGGCTGCTGATCGTCGGCGGGCTGTTCGTCATCATCGCCGCTTCGGTCATCATCCAGGTTGCCTCATACAAGATGCGAGGCAAACGGATATTCCTCATGGCTCCTCTCCATCACCACTTCCAGAAACTGGGGTGGCCGGAGAGCAAGATAGTCGTTCGATTCTGGATCGTCGGGGCGCTCTTCGCGCTCCTCTCACTCTCGACGCTGAAGCTCCAGTGACGGGAGCTGCGACACCGTTCGAGAAGGGGAGCCGCGGAATCGGACGGAGGACTCTAACCGGAAAGCGCAGCGTGACTTCATGAAGACCGGTTGGTGGGGAGGCAAAAAGCGAAGCAGGAGGAGGTCGGTACTCCGTGGTAACTCGGGCACAGCGAGAGCTGGCAGGGAAGAGAGTGCTCGTGGTCGGTCTGGCGAGAAGCGGAAAGGCAGCCATCGATCTGCTCCTGCGCTCGGGAAGCAGGGTGGTGGCGGCCGATCGCAGAGGCCAGGTCGAGCTTTGTCTCTCTTGCGAGGGCTGGCGCGAGAGAGGAGTTGAACTCGTGCTTGGTGAGCATCCACCGGGACTCATGAACGGCATCGATCTGGTGGTCGCAAGTCCCGGCGTGCCGCTTACGGCTCCTCTCTTGTCCGAGGCGCGCGAACGCGGGGTACCTGTCATCGGAGAACTCGAGCTCGCGTATTCGCGCTCAGATGCGGAGTGGGTGGCAGTGACGGGAACGAACGGAAAGACGACAACCACTGCCCTCATAGGGGAACTCGTGAGAAGCTCCGGACGCCACGTTGCTGTCGGTGGGAACATCGGCGCGGCGATCTCCGGAGAAATAGCCGGTCTGCCGTCCGACGGGCTCGTGGTCGCGGAAGTGTCGAGCTTCCAACTGGACACGATCGACACCTTTCGGCCGCATGTCGGTGTCGTTCTCAATATCACAGAGGACCACCTTGACCGGTACGACTCGTACCAGGACTACATCGCCGCGAAGTTCAGGATGTTCGAAAACCAGACATCCGGGGATTACGCGGTTCTGAACGTCGACGATGAGCTTCTCGAGGCCGCGGCAGATGAAATACCGGGACTTGTTGTTCCCGTGAGCAGGTTCAGAGAAGTAGATGGCGGCGTCTTCGTGCGGGATGGACAGATAGTGTCGCAGATCGGTGGTGGTGAGATTGAAATCATGCCCGTGAGCGAACTCGGCCTTCCTGGGCCGCACAATCTCTGGAATTCGCTGGCGGCGCTGGCTGCGGCGCTCCTGGTCGATATCGATTTCGTGGATGCCTCGGACGTGCTCAGGACGTTCAGGTCGCTGGAGCATCGGCTTGAAGACGTAGCAGAGATAGACGGCGTGCGCTACGTGAACGACTCGAAGGCAACCAATGTCGACTCTGTCAAGTACGCCCTCATGAGCTACGGTGTCCCGATCATCTGGATAGCAGGGGGCAAGGACAAGGGTTCCAGCTTCGAGCTGTTGAAGGAACCGGCAGCCCGCAGTGTGAGGGAGGCGATTTTCATTGGAGAGGCCGCAGCCAAGATGACGGCGGCGCTCGAGGGGACGGTGCCCGTCACGCTTGCGGAATCGCTCAGGGAAGCGGTCGAGTTGGCCGGAACTATGGCCGAGCGTGGAGATGTTGTTCTCCTGTCACCGGCTTGCGCGAGCTTCGACATGTTTGAGGATTTCGAGGATCGAGGGCGCAGATTCAAGGATGAGGTAGCGCGGCTCAAGAACGCGGCCGCGACGCCGGGCAGGAAGGGGAACAAGACGTGAGAGGAGCGATCAGATACGACAAGCCTCTCATCTGGACGGTGCTTCTGCTCGTCCTGGTCGGCACCATGACCGTCTACACGGCCAGCATCTACTTCTCGAGTATCAAGCTCGGGGGGGAGAATGTCATGGTGCAGAGGCAGATTCTGAGGCTCCTGATCGGATTCGCCGCCATGGGTGCGTTCGCCTTCATTGACTACAGATGGTATCGGAAATCCGCGAAGCAGGCGATGCTGATGTCGCTGATGCTCCTCGTGCTCACGCTCACTTCCGGCAAGACCATCAAGGGGGCGACCTCGACGCTCGTGATCATTCAGACGGGCGAGGTGGCGAAGCTGGTCCTCGTACTCTACCTCGCCGATGTCCTTGATCGCAGACAGCAGGACCTTGCTGACTTCGCGCACGGGCTCGCTCCACGGCTCGTGCTGGTTGCGCTCACAGTGGTTCTCATAGCCGGACAGCAGGATTACGGAAGCGCTCTCGCCATTCTGATCCTCGCGCTGACAATGCTCTTTCTCGGAGGCGCCAGGCTGTCGCACATCTCGGTGCTCGGCCTCGTCGCCGCGCCGTTGGGATTTCTGGCATACAAGATGGTCCCTCGCATTACTGAGCGCGTCGGCATCTGGCAGTCGACCTACGATCTGTCGCTTGCGGGAGTGAACACACAAGGGCCCGTCTACCAAGTCTACCAGTCTCTCATCGCCTTAGGCTCGGGCGGGATAATCGGCCGAGGAATCGGAGCGAGTCGCCAGCGAGCGTTCATCCCGGATTCGCACACGGACTTCGCGTTCTCGATATGGGGCGAGGAGCTCGGGCTTGCCGGAACACTGGTTCTCATTGCTCTCTTCGTGTTTCTGATGATGCGTGGACTGAAGATCGCCGCCAGATCACAGGATCTCTACGGATCCATCCTGGCCGGCGGGCTCACGATGATGATCGTGATCTACGCAGCGATCAACATCGGGGTTGTTACCGCCACCATACCGACAACCGGCCTTCCGCTCCCGTTCGTGAGCTACGGGGGCACGTCACTCGTCGTGAACATGGCCGCCATCGGTATTCTGATAAACATATCGCGTCGCAGGGTCTTCGAGACAGCCGGTGCCCGGTCACGCGGGAATCGAAGAGGGAAGAGGTCGTGAGGATCATGATCGCCGGCGGAGGCACAGGGGGACACATATTTCCAGGGATCGCGATCGCTGAGGCGATCGAGGAGCTTTCCCCGGAAGCGGAGGTCTTCTTCATGGGACGCAGGGGATCGATCGAAGAGCGCGTCGTGTCAGGAACCAGAAGGCGGTTCGTGACTGTGCCTTCGATGGGGGTTATCCGGGGAGCTGTCATCAGAAACGTGGCGGTCCCGTTCGTGGTGGCCGCCGGCTGCCTGAAGGCGGTCTCAGCTCTCGCGATGAAGCGACCGGATGCCGCCGTCGGGACGGGGGGGTTCGCCAGTCTTCCGCCCGTGCTTGCGGCCTGCGCCCTGGGCGTTCCGATCATTCTCCAGGAGCAGAACTCGTGGCCGGGGCTCGCCACGAGGGTCCTTTCGAGATTCGCGGAGGTCGTGCACGTGACCTTTTCGGAGTCCGAGAAGCACCTCCCGCGCGCCAAGAGGATCGAGCACTCGGGAAACCCTGTCCGGCGCGGATTCGATGAGATAGATCGCGCCGCCGCGCGTCGTGCTCTCGGTCTCACTCAGGAAGCAAATGTTGTGATGGTCATGGGTGGAAGTCGGGGGGCCAGGCGTTTGAGCCTTGCAGTGGCCGATGCCATGCCACGGCTGTCGGCGGCCGGGGTCGAGTTCGTTATCCAGACCGGCGCGGAAGAACTCGAGCATGTTCGTGATCGGGCGGCGTCGGTCGGAGCACGGGCGGTCGTGGACGTGTTTTTCGAGGAGATCGCCCGGGTCTACGCGGCGTGCGACATCGTTGTCTCTCGCGCCGGGGCCACAACGCTGGCTGAGACGGCCATCGTCGGGCGGCCTGCCGTTCTCGTTCCGTACCCACACGCGACCGATGACCATCAGATGAAGAACGCTCGCTCGGTGGAGAACACCGGAGCGGCTGTAGTGATTCCCGACGGCGAGTTCACTGGAGATCGGCTCGCCGACACCATCGAAGGTCTCCTTCGCGATCGCACGCGGCTGACTAGTATGTCAAGCGCAGCCAGAGCTCTCGCGCGGCCCGATGCGGCTGACCGGGTCGCGCGGGACGTTCTGGTGGTGGCATCGCGGACCAGGCACTGACTGGCCCATGCCGAGCCCCGCGTGGATGGGGCCGGCGGTTGCAGCAGAGGGCGGGGTCTGCCGGCAGCAGCGGAAGGCGGGTCGATCCGCCGGGAGCAGAGAAGAGAACATGGTAACTATGTTCGGCAGAGTCAAGCGCGTCCATCTTGTGGGGATAGGCGGCGTCGGAATGGGAGGGATCGCGGAGATCCTTCTCACTCTTGGCTTCGACGTGTCCGGCTCCGATCTTCATCGCGGAGAGATTACCGACAGACTGGAACGCCTGGGCGGCAGAATCCACTACGGCCATGACGCCGCCAACATCGAGGGAGCGGAGGTTGTGGTCACCTCAACCGCGATTCCGCCCGGCAACCCCGAGGTTCTGGCCGCCGGAGCGGCGATGATCCCGGTCATCCCGCGAGTTGAGATGCTCGCCGAACTGATGCGCATGAAGTACTCGGTGGCCGTTGGAGGAACACACGGCAAGACAACGGTCACGTCGCTCATCGCGACCGTACTGGGGGCCGGTGGGCTGGATCCCACAGTCGTCGTTGGTGGAACCGTAAAGACAATGGGGACAGGCGCTCGACTTGGCGCCAGCGAGTACATCGTGGCCGAGGCCGACGAGAGCGACGGGTCGTTTCTGAAGCTCTCACCAACGATAGCCGTCATTACGACCATCGATGAGGAGCACCTCGATTTCTACAAGGGGATAGACGAGATCAAGTCCGCATTCACTCTGTTCGCCAACAGCGTTCCGTTCTACGGCTGCTCGGTGGTCTGTCTTGATCAGCACAACATCCAGTCCATTATCACCGACATACATCGCAGGGTTGTGAGCTACGGCCTGACCGGTCAGTCGGACGTACAGGGGCATGACATCGAGTCGTCGGAAAACATAACGGCGGTCACGGTCGTGGCGCACGGAGAGAAGATGGGCAGGCTCGAGATATCAATGCCGGGGCTCCACAACATCTACAACTGTCTCGCCGCAGTCACGGTCGGTCTCGAGCTCGGTGTGGAGTTCGGGGATATCGCTGAGTCCTTGAGGGAGTTTGAAGGAATCGCCCGCAGGTTCGAGATCAAAGGGGAGGTCAACGATGTGCTTATACTGGATGATTACGGCCACCACCCAGCCGAGATTGGAACGACTCTCGCGGCAGCGGCTGCGCGTTGGAACAGAAGACTCGTCGTCCTCTTCCAGCCTCACAGATACACCCGAACCCAGAAGCTGGCTGACCAGTTCGGGAGATCATTCTACGACGCCGACGTACTTGTGGTCACTGGTATCTACGCCGCCAGCGAAACGCCCATTGAGGGGGTGAGCGGAGCCGACATCGCTGACGCCGCAATACGATACGGCCACAGAGACGCGACATACATCGAGGACATGGACGAGCTGTTCGCTCACGTTGTTGAGATCATACGTCCAGGCGATGTCGTCGTGACACTCGGAGCCGGCGACATCTACAAAGTGGGGGATCGGCTTCTCTCAGCCATCGGCAAGCGAGGGATATCCTGACGTTCCGGATGCGGAGCAGGATGAGGCTACGAAGATGAACCCTGGCATCATCACAGAACTGAAGGCGATTGCTCCGGGATGCGTGCATCCGGATGAGCCGATGGCGAAGCACACGTCATTCGGTCTGGGTGGTCCTGCCGATGTCTACGTCGAGCCGCCCGACGAGGGGAGCCTCAAGGAATGTGCGGCGCTTCTCAAGGATGCTGGTGTGACGATCAAGGTCCTCGGTAGAGGCACGAATATGCTCGTGAGAAGCGGGGGCATCGAAGGGGCCGTCCTTTCAACCGAGCAGGCGTTCAGCACGCTGCTGGCGGATGGTGGAACCGTGACCGTAGGCAGTGGGGTCCCGCTGAGCGGGCTTTTGAACTTCTGTGCCGAGTCCGGTCTCACCGGGCTTGAGCCTCTGGCCGGGATACCTGGAAGCGTTGGTGGAGCGGCCATCATGAACGCCGGAAGCTACGGCATCTGGTTTGCCGACCGTCTCGAATCGGTAGCGGTCTTCGAACCGGGGAAGAGCTCCGTGGAGGTCGCCGGAAGCGAGCTCGATGCCTCCTACAGACGGATGGGCATTCCGGAGGGTCACGTTGTTGAGGGAGTCGTCTTGGCTCTTGATGAGGATGACCCCTCGGCCGTCACGGCACGGTTGCAGGAGATTATCGAACGGAAGTGGCGGACGCAGCCGGTCGGAATGCGCAGTGCGGGGTGCGTCTTTCGCAATTTCCCTGACAAGGCTGCGTGGGCGCTCATCGACTCGGCCGGTCTTGTTGGAGCGCGCATCGGTGGAGCCGTCGTGTCCGACGTGCACGCCAATTTTATACTGAACGACCGTGGGGCGACTCCCGATGACGTCGAGGAACTGATCAACCTGATCCGTGAGCGAGTCAGCGATCGCACAGGACGTGATCTTGTGACCGAGGTGGAAATCGTAGGCAGGAGGGCGCATTGAAGGCCGGGAAACAGATGCGCACAGAGCGACATGACTGCGACAGGTCGCGGCGCGAAGGCGGGGGTGTGAAGCGAATCGCCATCGCGGCGTGCGCGGTGCTGCTCCTGGCAGGGATAGGATTCTCCGCCTACAAGGCGTCCGCCTGGGGCGATGAGGCGGGGCGGTTTCCGCTGTCTCTGCTGGAGATCAGCGGGAATGTCGTCCTGACCGAGGAGGAAGTTGTCGAGCTCGCGGGAATCGAGCCAGGAATGGATCTTCTCTCGATCGACCTCGGACGTGTCGAAGCGGCAGTCATCTCGAGTCCGAGGATCGAGCGAGCATACGTGGCGCGTCTGCTGCCAGATCACGTGCTCATCCGGCTTGATGAGAAGCTGCCGGCCGCCATTGTTCCGTTCGGCTCCTCCGGGTTTGTGGAGATCGCGGACGACGGGAGCGTGCTGCCCGTCGCCGAACGAACGGCGTTCGTTGACATTCCTCTTATCAGTGGTCTTGGTGAACCTCCTTCGGGAGGCGAGGTATTTGATTCGGAGAACCTCAGAACGGCTCTGAGCCTTTTGAGGACGGCGAGGGAGCTTTCACCTTCGCTCTGGATGGAGATATCCGAAGTGCATATTGCGCCGGGGTCGGGTCTGGTTATCTACACGGTAGCCGACGGGGCAGAGATCAGATTTGGCTCCGGCGCTTGCGACAGGATGGAGCTGTCACAACTCTGGGCGGTTCTGAGCGATCTCAGGACGAGAGGCGTGACGGCTGAGACCATAGATATGAGGTTCAGGAGCCAGATTGTCGTGAGGACCGCCGGAGGCGGATCTCGGGGACGCGCGTAGGACGGGAGGCCCCACTTGAAGCATGGCGAGATCATTGTCGGCCTCGACCTGGGCTCGAGCAGGACCAAGGCAATTGTCGCGGACGTCAGGGATCGCGAGATCCCTGAGATACTCGGTATCGGTGAGTCGCGTTCCGTCGGGATAGAGGCCGGCGTCATCGTAAGCATGGAGAGGGCGGCTGACTCCATTCGCGAGGCGATCGTGAAAGCCGAGGAGAGCACCGATGTCGAAATCGGCGCCGCGGCGATCTCGCTCAACGGGGAGCACATCAAGGGCATCGACAGCCGGGGCGTGATTGCCGTCTCGGGAGCGAACGGTGAGATCACGGCGTCTGAGGTGGCCACCGTACTCGAGGCGGCCAGAACCCTGGCGCTGCCGGTCGGTCGATCGGTCGTGGACGTGCTTCCTCAGGAGTTTTTCGTCGATGGGCAGCGAGGGATCCGGAATCCCGTCGGCATGTCGGGCGTGCGCCTTGGATCCAAGGTCCATATCGTCACGGCCGAAGAGCAGGTGATAGACAGCGCCATCAGAGCGGTGCGGATGGCCGGGCTGAGGGAGAGCATCGTGACTGCCAAGCCGGTCGCAGCGGGGCTCTCGTCGCTTTCCGATGATGAGCGCGAACTCGGCGTTCTCCTCGTCAACATCGGTGCCGACACGACCGGTGTTGCTCTCCACCACGGTGAGTCGATTCGGTACATTGGGATCGTGGGATGGGGAGCTTCAAGCATTACGAGCGACATTGCCGTGGGATTCAGAATGCCGCTCGTCAAGGCGGAATTCCTGAAACGCGAATCAGGCTGCGCCAAGCTGTCCATGGTCGAGAACTCGGTCCTCGAGATCCCGAGCGTGGGCGGGCGATCGCCACGGGAGAGTTCTACACACATGCTGTCGGCCATAATTGAGCCCAGGGTTCGGGAGATCCTCGAACTGGCGCTGGCTGAGGTCCGGGATACGGAATACTGGGGGCGGACGGCGGCCGGTGTTGTCTTGACAGGCGGAGGGGCAAAGCTCAGAGGTGTGCCCGAGGTGGCCGAGGACGTCTTCGGATTGCCCGCGCGAGTCGGGCTTCCCGACAGAGTGTCAGGGCTTTTCGATGCGATTGCGGATCCGTCTTACGCTGCGGCTGTGGGCGTTGTCATGGCGGCGTCCCGCGCACCGAGAAAACGGCGCAGACGAAGCGATGGAGCGGTCTTTGGAACCGTCCGCAAAGTAAGGCAGTGGGTCGACAGCCTCCTCTAGGAAGTGTGTCGGATCCCGCGGCGCTGCGCCTGAATGGGACAACAACCCGGTGGGTCGTCAGGGATTGGGATCTGAGGAGCTACAAATGGGGAAGAGAAGGAAAACACAGCGTGGGCAGACAGGATCGCGGCTCGAGGGCAGCGGCCTGAAAGGAGGAACGATGCGGTTCCAGTTCGACGCCGATCCGGAGATGAGTGCTTCGATCAAGGTTGTGGGCGTGGGTGGTGCAGGGGGCAACGCGATCAACAGGATGATCGAGTCGGGTTTCACCGGCGTGGACTTCATCGCCATCAATACGGACGCGCAGGCGCTTGATGGTTCACTCGCCGCCACCCGGATCCAGATCGGCCGCAAGTTGACGCACGGGCTGGGATCCGGCGGCAATCCGGAAATCGGCAAGAAGGCGATCGAGGAAGATCAGGAACACGTCGTCAACGCCCTCAAGGGTGCGGACATGGTGTTCGTCACCGTCGGGATGGGCGGGGGCACCGGTACGGGCGCCGGCCCCGTCGTGGCTCAGATGGCGAAGAAGATGGGGGCTCTGGTCGTAGGGGTCGCCACCAAGCCGTTTCTCTTCGAGGGCCAGTACAGAATGCGTCAGGCCATCGTGGGGCTGAACACGCTCAAGCAGGAGGTCGACACCGTCATCGTGATCCCGAATCAGCGGCTTCTGGCTATCGCGAGCAAAAACACGCCGGTGCGCGAGGCCTTCCGCACCGCGGACGAAGTCCTGCTCCGTGCGACCAAGGGCGTCACCGATCTCATCATGGTTCCCGGGCTCATCAACCTGGACTTCGCCGATGTGAAGTCAGTGATGCTGGAGATGGGAGATGCGGTGATGGGTACCGGCGTCAGCGCCGGCAAGAACAGGGCTGTCGAGGCCGCTCAGCAATCGATATCGAGTCCGCTTCTCGAAGATGCCACGATCAAGGGCGCGAAGGGCGTTCTCGTGAATGTGACGGGCGGGGGAGATCTCTCCCTCCACGAGATCAGTGAGGCTGCGATGGTGATCAACGAAGCCATCGGGGCCGAGACGAACATGATCTTCGGGGCGGTGATCGACGAGTCATTGAAGGACAAGATCATGATCACTGTCATTGCCACAGGAATCGGTCTCGGGCCGAAGAGCGCAACGACAGGAGTCAGGCCGGAGCGTGCTGCACGACCGGCCGCACGACCGGCTGCCCGACCGGCTGCCCGAAGTGTAGTCATGGCGCAGACCGCTACGAGCGCGCCGGAGCGCTCCAGACCGACCCCGGGAGGAACCGAGTCCCCCGAGCCGGCGCGCAAGCGCAGGGAGTCCGCCCATAGGTTTGTCATGTGCGCCAAGGGCGGCTCTCGCAGGGGTTCGAGGCGGGAACTCGAGATACCTGCGTTCTTGCGCCGGCAGATGGACTGAGTATAATGAGTTCGTGCGGATAGCACATGTTGAGCGAGGAGGAAAGCCGTGTCACTCTTCACCAAGCTGTTCGGACTAGGTGAGAGCGATCACTACAACAAGGGAATCGAGTACTACAACCGCGGCGACTACGATAGCGCCGTCGTGGAATTCGAACGCGTCATCGCGGAGACTACGAACAAGTCCGATCCCTACTATCAGCTCGGCATGTTCTACGCCGCAGAGACGCACGCGCATCTCGGTTTCACGTTCTACAAGCAGGGGAATCCGGAGGAGGCGGAGAAAGAGTTCCGAAAGGCCGTGGAGGAGAACAACCGCTACCCCGATCTCCACTACTATCTCGGAATGATCTGCGAGAGGCAGAAGCGCTTCGAGGAGGCAGTGGAATCCCTGCAGCGTGCCGTCGAGATCAACCCTGACTACATGGAAGCGTATTGCTATCTGGCCATAACGCTCTCGGAAGGCGGGCGGCACGAAGATGCCGTGCGGGCCTTCGAGAAGGCGATGAAGCTGGGGCTGGATATCCCGGTTCCGGAAACGCCGCACCTCACGGAGGCCTATGAACGATTTCTGAGTCCTCCCTTCGAGGAGCTTCGGGGAGCGACAGTCGGGAAGGAGGAGTTCCGAACACTCCTCAATGATGCCATCACCGCCTACAACACAGGGCAGGTGGAGGAGGCAGCGCGAGGGTTCGAGCGCGCAATCAAACTCAAGCCGAAGTACCCCGATATCCGAGCTCGTCTGGCGATAGCGTACGGCGAGCTCGAGCGCTACGACGGGGCAGTGACTGAGCTGGATGAGGCACTCAACATCAATCCCAACTATGTCGATGCGCTCTTCTACCGGGGTGTATTCTGTCTCAAAGCCGGTCGCTATCGGGATGCTGCAGAAAGCCTCAAGCGCGCGGTCGAACTGAAACCGGACTACTGGGATCTCAAATGCTATCTGGGCATTGCCTACTTCAAGCGCGGGATGCTGAAGGAATCGGGCGAGGAGCTCTTGCCGGTCGTCGAGGCGTGTCCCTCCTGTTCACTTGCCAACTACTACCTTGGAATGGGATATCACTCGGAGGGCGAGACCGAGAAGGCCATTGCGTCGTTCAAGCTGGCATTCGATGACGCAGGGTTCTGGAGCGACGCGCCCGGGATACCCGCGGAGGTGCTTCTTGAGAGCGGCGACTACGACGCGGCAATCGAGCGCTACAAGATGGCGGTTGCTCAGAACGGAGACTACGCGGATCTGAGGTGCGGCCTTGGCGTGGCGTACATGGCCCGTGGAAAGCACAAGGAAGCCGCCGACGAACTGGAGCGTGCCGTCAGCATCAACCCCGAATATGCTGAGGCGCACGCGTACTTGGGCAGGGCGAAGGCCGCTCTGGGACGCGAGGAGGAAGCGATAGAGCATCTGTCGAAGGCCCTTCAGTTCAAGCCCGGCTACGCGGATCTGCACCGTGAGCTGGCCGACCGCTACATTGCGAGCGAGCGGTACAATGAAGCCATAGATGAGCTCGAAAAGGCTGTCGAGATCAACTCAGACTACGTGGAGGCCAGGCTGACGCTGGGGCTCACGTACAGACGAGTTGACCGGGCCGATGAATCAGACGAGCAATTCCGCGAAGTGCTCAGAATCGACTCCCGCAATCCCGTAGCCAGAGCACAGCTCTCAGACTGGACGCCGAGTCATGGAGAGCTCAGGAAGATCAGACTCTGATGTCTCGCGGACGGCGTCGGCACAAGGGCGGATCCGCCGACGGCAGGCGGGAGACGTGGCTGACGGACCAACCCAGACCGATTAGCGGCGGAGGGCGAGAGCTCTCCGTCGCTTTCTGCTATCCCGCCGACTACTCGCTCGGCATGAGCAATCTCGGTTTCCACTTCGCTCTCGGGCTTCTCATCTCAGAGGACGCGGTCCGCTGCGAGCGGGTCTTCTGGGACGAGAACTCCGGGCGCTTGGGCAGAAGCTATGAGACCGGAACTCCACTCGGCGATTTCGACGTCATCGCGTTCTCCATCTCGTTTGAAGATGACTATTTCAATGTTGTCCGCGTGCTTGACGCGGCCGGGATTGCGCCGTTCGCCGCTGAGAGAGGAGAGCGTGATCCCCTCGTCGTCTTCGGGGGCATCTGTGCGTACCTCAACGCGGAACCCATTGCGCCGATCGTTGACGCGGTGCTGGTCGGCGAAGCCGACGAGCTGCTTCCTCCGTTTCTGAGAACGCTCTTGGCAGAGCGCGGGAATGGGCGGGAGGTAATCGTCCGTTCGCTTGCTCGAGTGCCCGGTATCTACGTTCCGGCTCTCATCGATGTGGAGCGCGATGAAGCCGGCAGGCTGGTGAGCTTCTCGCCTCAAGAGGGTGTTTCCCTGCCGGTTCGCTGTGCATGCGGCTCGGGCAAGCTCGCTGAGAGCATTGTTCTCTCTCGCGACGCCTACTTCAGCAACATGTTCCTGATCGAGATCTCTCGCGGTTGCCGCAGGGGATGTCGCTTCTGTGCCGCCGGTCACGTCTACGGCGCCGTTCGACACAGATCAGCGGAGCAGGTCATCGAACGGGTGCGAGGAGCTCTGCCGTTCGCGAAGCGCATCGGTCTGGTAAGCGCGTCGCTGGGTGACCATCCGGAGATCCGCCGGATACTCCGTGAGCTTCTTTCGATGGGTGTCGAGGTGAACGTAGCGTCCCTGAGAATAGAGAGCGTTGACGCCGAGCTGGCCGGTCTCCTTGCCGACTGTGGTGTGAGAACGGCTACGCTCGCACCCGAAGCCGGGACAGAGCTGCTGCGCCGGCGAATAGGGAAGGGGACGAGCGACGCGGCGATACTCCGTGCAGTTGCTGCAGCCTCGGCCGCCGGGATGAAGACGGTGAGGCTCTACTTTATGCTGGGGCTTCCGGGTGAGACGGACGAGGATGTGGAAGCGATAGCCGGACTTGTCCGGCGAGCTCAGTCGGCGACGTCCCGCGAGGGCAGGACCAGAATCACCGTCAGCCTCTCTCCATTCGTGCCCAAGCCGAGAACGCCGCTGCAGTGGGTGCCTGCGGCAGGTGAGCGGGAGCTCCGCGAGAAGCTCGCTACAGTTCGCCGTCTGCTTTCCGCGAAACCGCGCGTGCAGTTCACGAGCGCCGGGCCGCGGGAGGCGAGGAGAGAAGCTGTGCTGGCCCGCGGCGGACGTGAGCTGGCGGGTCCGATCGTGGCGGTTGCCGTTCAGGGCGTGCCGTGGAAGGCAGCGCTCAAGCGGGCCGGCGTGGACGCTGAACGGATCGCCGGAAGGGAGTACGATGCCGGCGAGCTGTTCCCGTGGGAGACCGTTGATTCGGGGCCTCGGAAGGATGCTCTAAGGCTGATCTACGAAAAGATTCTGCCGCTGCCGTGAGGGAGACAGTGAGTGGATAACCTGCCCGGCGCGGTCGCCTCCGGACGTTCACAACACCACTTCACTCCCCGTGCAAGAGGACATTTTCGCTTTGCAGTTACAGAGGACATTTGTGCTTAGCTTACACACTCCCCGTGCAATTGGTTGACACATATAGACTTATGTGCTAAACTATTATATTGGTTTGTCCCGACTGAGCCTGGACGGCGGAAGGACAAGCCTGAAGCTCGCCACGTCCATTGGGGGAAAGAAATGAAGCTCGCGAATGGGTTCCTTCTCACGATAGCTATGCTCGCCCTTCTTGTTTCTGTTTCGTTCGCCGATGGCGGCCGGTGGATCGCCTTCGATGGCGGGTCGGAGTCGCCGCCGCTGGTCAGCGTAGTTGCCTCCGATATGAATCACGTTGTGCTCGAGATCGAGATCTCCGGGGTGAATGCTGAGGAGATGACAACGGACGGCGGTATTTACGCTTACTTGCGTCTCCCCGGCTACGGTTCGACCGCAGTGGTCAGTGAGGCTGCGCTTCCGGCGATCCGCGAACTCGTGGAGGTTCCGTGCGGGGCTGAGGCGACGGTTCGGGTGCTGGATGCAGAGACGCGCACGGCCACGCTCACTTCGCTGGGAATTGATCACCGGTTGTTTCCCCTCCAGGCACCCATCGAGAAGATCCCGGGAGCCGTCGCGGATGCCGACTTCGCGTTCTCCGAGGAGTACTACGCGGGTTCTTCCTTCATGCCCGCTGCTCTCGCCCGTATCGGTGAGGGGGGGACGGTACGTGGTCACAACTTCGTGCTGCTTGAGATGAATCCGGTCAGATACAGCCCGGTTCTGGGTGAGATCGAGTACTGCACGCGGATCACGCTCGAGGTCGAGTTCACCGGCGGAGATCTCTCGGAGACGCGGCGACTCATCGAGAGGTACAACAACCGCTACTCCGAGAAGCTGGCGTCGGACATGTTCGTGAATCACGCCGACTTCGCGGGCCGCTATACAATCCCACTTCCGATAGGTTATCTCATCGTCACCCATGACAGTTTTTATGATGCCATCCAGCCGCTGGCCGACTGGAAGTTGCAGAAGGGCTTTGATGTGACGGTCGTCCGGACATCGGACATTCCCGGCGGCAATACCAAGGAGAACATCAAGGCCTACATCCAGGATGCATACGACAACTGGGACGTGCCCCCGACTTTCGTCCTCCTGGTCGGAGACACCGGTTACGTCAGTCACTGGGTCGGCACAGAGTCGAGCAACCCGTCGACCGACCTCTACTACGTGACCATGGATGGGGAATTCGACTGGCAGCCTGACATCTGGATCGGGAGGTTCTCCTGCACGACGGCTTTCCAGGTCACGAACCTTGTCGACAAGACCGTCGACTACGAGAAGTTCAATCTCTCGAGTGGGACCGCCTGGATCAAGAAGGCCGTCTTCATGGCATCCAACGACAACTACGAGGTCTCGGAGGGTACGCACGACTACGTCATCCGACAGTACCTCGACAGGTTGGGGTACTATTCGCAGAGGCTTTACTGCCATACGTACCATGCAACCACCCAGCAAGTCAGGGATGCTTTCAACGACGGTCGGTCGCTCGGCATCTTCTCCGGTCACGGATCAGTGACCTACTGGGACGACGGTCCGCGGTTCACCGCTACGGACGTCAACAACCTCACCAACGAGGAGATGCTTCCGCTCGTTCACAGTTACTCCTGTTTGACCGGACTGTACAGCTCATCGTGCTTCGGCGAG
Organism: bacterium; assembly: GCA_025782395.1. Taxonomy (GTDB): domain Bacteria; phylum Joyebacterota; class Joyebacteria; order Joyebacterales; family Joyebacteraceae; genus Joyebacterum. Next base: position 30,794 of record JALGZD010000063.1, on the reverse strand, counting down.
ACATGGATCAACGCTTCGGGGAAGGGCGCCCTCGTGTTCTGGGGATCCTCCGCGACATCGTACTGGGATCAGGACGACGTTCTCGAGAAGGGGGCCTTCGAAGCTTGCTTCGGTGAAGGCTATACCTGGGCCTGCGGGATCAGTCATCGGGCACTCTACCACCTCTATCAGCACTACAGCGGCGGTGGAAGCACCCACAGGTATTTTGAGATGTACAACATTCTCGGCGATCCATCAGTCGATATCTGGACGGACGTGCCGGCCACCTTCGACGTGAGTCACGCCGCCGAAGTGCCGGTCGGAGCTACGAGCTTCGACGTCACGGTGAACGTGTCAGGAGGCGATCCAGTTGAGTACGCGCTCGTACACGTCGAGAAGGCCGACGACGGTGTCACGGAAGCCTCCTACACGGACGCCGCCGGGTTCATTTCGATTCCTCTCACGCCACCGATCGCGTCGCCCGGAACGCTCGATGTCACGGTGACGAAGCACGATTTCTATCACAGTGAAACTACTGCCACGAGTACGTCAACAGGCGTGCCGGACGATCCCGAAGCGGGAATCTCCGGACGCTTCATTCTGGCACAGAATGAGCCGAATCCGTTCAATCCCGTGACGGCGATCCGCTATGCGCTTCCTGAGCACACGCACGTCAGTGTGCGGGTGTATGACGTCTCGGGCGCGCTGGTTCGCACGCTCGCCGATCGCCTTGAGGATTCCGGCTGGCACAGCGTGATCTGGGACGGTCGAGACGATCTCGGGCGGACGGTTGCGAGCGGCGTCTATTTCTTCGGAATGGAGGCAGGAGAGTTCTCTGAGAAGAGATCGATGGTGCTTCTGAAGTAGGCGCATCCGCAGGCGTTAGTTCGGATCGATGCACTTCCGGATGGTTTCGAGCAGGCTCTTGAGCTCGTATGGCTTCTGGAGGAACGCGTACCCGCGGTCGCGGATCTGCGGCCACTGTGACTTCTGGTCCGTGTAGCCGCTGCTCAGAAGGACGCCGAGATCCGGGGCGCGAGTCAGAAGCTCGTCCACAAGCACAACACCGCTCTTGCCGGGCAGGACGACGTCACTGAAGACGAGATCAAATCCTCCTTCTTCCCGGTCGAACAGCTCAAGTGCCTGCTCTGCGCTTTCGGCGGCAACGATGTGATAGCCGTTGTCCTCCAGCGCACCCACTGCGAACTCCCTCACCGAAGGTTCGTCCTCTACGAGCAGGATGCGTTCACCGCGTCCTGATTGTGCCGTCTCTTGGGGCACATCCTCCAGCGGAACGTCGCGTTCGGCGTCCGTTGTCGGGATGTAGATGTGGAAAGCTGTGCCGTGGCCGACCTCCGACTCAACGTCGATCCATCCCTCGTGCTGACGGATGATACCGTAGGCGCCCGCAAGCCCGAGGCCCGTGCCCTTGCCGCGTCCCTTGGTTGTGAAGAACGGCTCGAAGATCCTGTCCCTGACCTCGGGGGATATGCCGGATCCGGAATCCGTGATCGAGATGCGGATGTAGTCTCCGGATGGGCACTCGCCCCGGGATGGGCACTCGCCCTCTTTGACGTGGACGCACTTGGCGCTCACGGTCAGACGCCCTCCGTGTGGCATTGCATCGCGCGCGTTGACGACCATGTTGATGAGCACCTGCTCGATCTGCCCAGTGTCCGCCTTGATGCGGGGGAGCCCGTCGGCAATGGCCGTTTGGAGTGCGATGTCCTCTCCGATGAGCCGGTTCATCATCTTCTCGAGGTCCGCGATGATGCTGCCTGGGTCCACGATCTTCGGTTCGAGCGGCTGCCTGCGGCTGAACGCAAGCAGCTGACCTGTGAGGTTGGCTGCTCGGTCGGCACCCTTCTTGACCTCGCTGATGTAGGATCTGAGCGGGCTGTCGTCTTCCATCTTCGCAAGTGCAAGATCCGAGTACCCGGTGATGGCGGTAAGGAGGTTGTTAAAGTCGTGAGCGACGCCTCCCGCGAGCCGTCCGACGGCCTCCATCTTCTGTGCCTGCAAGAGTTGCCCCTGAGCTTCGGAGAGATCCAGCAGGCTCTTCTCGAGCTCACCGAGGATGTTGACCTTCCGCCACGACGCCGCTATCTGGTTCGCAAGCGCCGTCAGGATTGCCACATCGGTTCTTCGGAGATCGGACGACAGTACCACCAGAGCGCCGAACATCTCTCCCTCGGCGACAAGTGGAGCCGCGATGAGATGCTTGGCCTTCTCATCGCAACCCGCACCTGATGGGCGCGTGGCTGTATCTCTGAACGAGTCCCCGATGACGCTCAGTGCGTCCTCGATGAAGACGCTGTGTCCCTCGAGGAGCGCGATCCGCGACGGACCGAACTCCTGCATGCGGATACGGATTCCCACGGGGCCAATGATCTCACTCGAACCGCCCACGGAGGACGGCGCTCCGTCGCTGTCGAGCTCGTCGTGGGAGGTCGTGGACTTCGCCGGCAGGGGTTCTATGAGCATCGCTGCTTCGGTCGAATCGTCCAGCATCAGGGCTCTGGTGCAGGCGTTCAGATCCCCAAGCGAGGTGGCAGCCGTGTCGAGAACCTGCTCCGGTGTCAACGCGCGAGCCATCGCAAGCGCTGTCGAATTCACAGCGTGGAGCAGCTTCTCGGCTCGCTTCCGGTCAGTGATGTCTCTCAGAATCAGAACGTACGAGGACGGCTTGCCACCGGGATCCGTCATCGGTGAAACCGTCATCTCGCAGTCGAACGTTGTGCCATCGAGACGTCTGTTGAGGTGGACTCCGTGCCAGATTCCGCCGGAGGTCACGGCCTCGACCATTTCTGCATGGATGTCGGATGCAGAGGGTTCTGCATTGAGAGTGTCGGGAACCAGGCCCAGGAGCTCATCCCGGTCGTAGCCGTAGATCAGCTCGGCCGCCCTGTTGACGTACGTGATCTTGAAATCGAGGTCCATCACCATGATACCGTCGGACACCTGGGTCGGGATCGAACTCAAGAAGCGCAGCTGATCATCGGCCCGCCGCCGTTCGATCGAAGTGCCGATCTGCCCGGACACGAACTTGAGCATCTCCAGATCATTCTCATCGAACTCGTCCTCGTTATCGTAGCTCTGGACCACGATCGCGCCGATGACCTCGCCTCGGGCGTGGAGCGGAACTCCCAGCCAGATGTCGCTGGGAGTTCCGATCATGTCGACCTCTCCGCTTGCCACCATGACGTCGCCCGTGGTCCGGTCGAGCAGGAGCGGCCTGTCATTGTGTATGACGTTGGCGGTGAGGCTCCTTCCTGCCGGGAACGACCCGTAGATACTCTGGTCGTGCTGGTCCACAAAGTAGGGAAGGGTGATTGTGTCGGTGTCGCTGTCGTATTGCGCGATGAAGAAATTCTCGGTGTTCAGGACCTTGCCCAATTCCCTGTGGATCGTCTCGTAAAGCTCGTTCATGTCCTGCGTTGTGTGCGCAGCGCTCGCGACTGCGTAGGCGACCTGCTGCATTGCTTCGGCACGCCTCGTTTCGGTAACATCCATGCCGGAGCTGAGAGTTCCCGCAACGTGCCCGTCAGCGTCATACATCATCGTATTGTGCCAGGCCACCACGCGGATGTTGCCATTGGCCGTCAGTATCTTGTTCTCGTAGTGCTCTACAGCTGCGGCTTTGCCATCCATGAGCTGCTCAAATACCTCTCTCGTCTGCTCGTGGACGTCCTCCGGCAAGAATCGATCAAACCAGTTCTGCCCGACTATCTCGTCCTCGCTCGACTCCAGCATCTCGCAGCCGCGGGTGTTTATCATCGTGACCCGGCCGTCGCGTCCCAAAGCGACGAATGTCGCCTCGGCCAGATCGAGGTAGCCCTGGGCGCGATCGCGCGCGATCTTCATCTTTTCGACTGCCTCGAATCGGAGAAGAGCCGCCGCCAGCATCTCCGCTGCCGCCGCTATCGGTCCCAGGTCCTCGGGCGGAGGGGTTCTCATTGAAGAGGCCTGGTCGAACGAGAGAAAACCGATCACTTCCGTTGCGGAGTGGATGGGTACCATCAGCGCCGACCGCACGCCCAACATGTCGAACGTTCCCTGGTCGGTCTCAGCCTCCTGCGGCAGGCTTCTGACATCTTCGATGATGGCGTTTCTCCCGGCGCGGAGTTCGGTCGTGCACCAGGGAAGGAGCGCGATACCGAGATCCTGCTGGCTCTCAGCGGCCGTGGATGTGTCATAGCGATTCCACTCGTGGGTTTTGTCTATCCTGCCTTCGTTGCGGAACCTGTAGATACCGGCGCGGTCGACTGAGAGGGCGGTCGCCAGGTCCTTGAGTATCTCCCCGATGTCGACAGAGACGTCCCGCACGAGAGCGCGGGAGAAGTCGGCGACGGCGCGGTCGAGCGCCCGTCTGTGTTCGAGAGCGTGGGTAGCGTCCAAATGCGCTCTGAGGTCAGTCGCCGTCATCGTGATGACACCCGGCTTGCCACTCGAGTCGGTCAGCAGTCTTGCGTTGACGAGCATCGAGAAGAGCGAGCCCGATCTGTGGACGTGCCGCACCTCGAGTGCGCTGAAACCGCCCACGGTGGCGAGCGAGTCCAGCACGGTCCGGGTCTGGGACGGCTGGAACTTCGATTGCAGCATTGAGACGTTCTTCCCCGTCAGTTCACCGGGTTCATACCCGTGTGCGTCGGCGAAGTAGTCATTGATGTAGGTGATCGTGCCGTGGATATCGGTGGCCACAAAACCGCAGTTGGTCTGTTCGCTCAGGGCCTCCATGACGCGAGCGCTCAACCCGGTGCGTGACCGCTGTTCGACGAAGTAGCTGAGCAGGAGCCCGATACCGAGCGTGAAGGCCGTGAGAATGAGGCGAAAGACCCAGCCCAGCGGCGTTATTCCAGTGATGACGGCCTGGGTGAAGGTGATGTCGTAGAAAGCAACGAGCATGGCAGAATAGACGATCCACAGCGCGGCCGCGAGGCCGAGGCTCAATAGAGCGATTTTCCGTCTTGTGCTCATGCGCTCTCCATCACAGGAATGGCCCATGGATAGGGCACTCTACGACGTTGTGCGGGTAACAGCACAGACACCCCACGCGGGGCGGTCCGATCGCCCCGGATTCGTCCTAGATGATTGCACAAGTCGTACCAGTATTCCTGCCCGTGGGAACCCCGGTCTCTCTTCTGGTGGCGTATCTTCTCTTTTCCTGACAAGGGTGTTGTGGTAGCTTCCATGTACACGACAGACCCGGTCGGGATCGCGCTTGGCGCTGTTCAGCGGGGCCGAGAGCGGGTACATGAAGGGAAACCCTGTCCTGGAGGTGTGGGTTGAAGTTCAAGACCAAGATGGAGGGAGATGTCGCAATCGTTCATGTCTCTGGAAACCTCATGGGCGGAGGGGAAACCGACAACGTGAGGGACGAGATCAAACGGTTGCTCGAGAATGGAAGTCGCAAGTTCATCATCGATCTCAAGGGCGTGCCGTGGATCAACAGTACAGGACTCGGAAGCCTCATGGCCATCTACACGAGTATTCAGCGCGAAGAGGGCGTTCTCAAACTTGCGCACGTCTCCGACAGGATCAGAAGCCTCTTCATGATCACGAAGCTCCTGACCATCTTCGATACTTATCCGACAGAGCCGGAAGCCCTGGACAGCTTCTGATAGAGGCCTCTGCGTGGGAGACGGGATGTCTGACGCAGCATCAGGAGTTGAGGAGTTCGTCCTTCCGAGCGAACTCGACGTGCTGGAACGCATAGACTCATTGACGGGCAAGTATGGGAAGCTGGCGGGCTTCAACGACAGTTCTCTCATGGAGATTGCGATCGCCGTTGTCGAAGCGGTGACCAACGCCGTCGTTCACGGGAACGACATGAGTGAGGACAAGAAGGTCACCGTCAGGTTCGAGTGGTCACCAGGCGTGTTCGAAGTGGCCGTCCACGACGAGGGAGGCGGGTTCGACATCGATCGCGTGTGCGACCCGACCGACCCCGAACGGCGCATGGGGACATCGGGTCGGGGCATTTACATCATGCGGGAGGTGATGGACTCGGTGGTGTTCGAGATGGGAAAGGGTGAGGGCACGACCGTCACGCTCAAGAAGGCCATCTGACAGAGCGGGAATGACTGGAGAGCGACGTGAAGAAGGGGCCCTCGGCTGAGGGCCCCTCTCACATCTGGTACCGCGCTCGTCAGGCTGCTGTCTTCTTGTACTTGTCTATTGCCCCTGAGCGTATGCAGCTTGTGCAGACATTGAGCCTCTTGGGGGTGCCGTTGATCACGACCTTCACGCGCTGCAGATTGGGAAGCCACCTGCGCTTGGTGACATTGTGCGCGTGACTGACGTTGCTTCCTACTCGCGGGTGCTTTCCGCAGATGTCGCATCTACGTGACATATTTCTCCTCCATCCGGATATCAGTCGAACTAATAATCTAGCATACGCCGGAATGCCCCGCAAGGACTTTCATCACTTGAGAGGGCGGGTTGACCCTCGCTGCGTGCTGGTCTAAGATGCGGGTGTTGCAGGATTCTCCCAGGAGGGTGCCATAGCCGCGGAGACCACCATACTGTCGCCTGTCAGATTCCTCAAGGGCGTCGGTCCCAAGTTCGCTGGACTCCTTGCGAAGGCAGGCGTGGAGACCATAGAAGACCTCTTCTACTACGTTCCCAGGGCATACACGGACTGGTCTGAAGTCTCCGATGTAGACCGGCTCAGGGTCGGCGACCGAGTCACCGTGATCGTCAAAGTGCTCTCGTCGGAGCTAAGCAGGCGGCGGGGTGGTCGGACCGTGTTCATGGCGGCGCTGGAGGACGACACGGGCGCCATCTTCGCGCGATGGTACAATCAGCCGTATCTGAAGACGAGTCTCAAGAATGGTTCGAGAATCGTCCTCAGCGGGGAGGTGCGATTCGATCGGCACGCTCGCCGGAAGGAGTTCATAAACCCTGCCTTCGAGCTGATGGGCGAAAAAGATGTGACCGAGCTGGTTCACGCGGGGAGGATAGTTCCCGAGTACTCGCAGATAGGGGATCTTTCCGGGAAGCGAATCAGGCGTTTCGTGAAAACCGCGCTCGATCGCTATCTTGATGAGGTCGCGGAGCCGCTGCCGGCCTGGGTCGTGAAGAAGAGGTCGTTGCCGGCCCTCAAGGATGCTTTTCGCGACGTTCACTTTGCGCCGTCACTGGAGACCGCGGGACGCGCCCGGATGCGTCTCGCCTACGAGGAGTTCTTTCTCTTTCAGGTCGTGGTTGCCTTGAGACGGAAGCGGCTCAAGGCGCGGGAAGCGGGCATCAAGGGGTACACGTGGAACAGAAGTGAACACGAAAAGCTCCTCGCCTTGCTGCCGTTCGACCTGACGGACGCCCAGAAACGAGTCATCTCGGAGATCAGGGTGGATATCGAAGGCCCCGGCACTATGAACCGTCTGCTTCAGGGTGACGTCGGTTCGGGCAAGACCGTTGTGGCTGCCGCGGCGATGCACCAGGCGGCCGTCGCCGGTTTCCAGGCGGCGATCATGGCTCCCACCGAGATCCTTGCGGAGCAGCACTACGCCAACATCTCATCGCTTCTCAGTGTCCTCGGTGACAGAGTCGTGCTCCTGCGCGGCGGAATGAGGAGTGAAGAGAGGGCCGAGGTGCTCGAGTCCATATCAAGTGGGGCAGCGGCAGTGGTCGTGGGAACCCACGCTCTCATTCAGGAGGGGATCGGGTTTCACCGTCTGGGGCTCGTGATCGTCGATGAGCAGCACCGATTCGGCGTCGTGCAGAGAGCGGCCCTCAAGAAAAAAGGCCGTTCGCCGGACGTGCTCGTCATGACGGCGACGCCGATACCGCGAACTCTCTCGCTTACGGTCTATGGGGATCTGGATGTTTCAGTGATCGATGAACTTCCACCAGGCAGGACGCCGATCACGACAGCGGTTCGGGACGAGTCAAGCCGCAAGCGAGTCTATGATTTCCTGCGGTCCGAAGTGGAGGATGGCCATCAGGTCTTCATCGTCTACCCACTCGTTGAGGAGTCGGACAAGATAGAGGTCGCCGCCGCGACTAAGATGCACGAGGAACTCAAAGAGAAGGTCTTTCCCGAGATCTCCGTGGGGCTGGTGCACGGCCGCATGAAGCCCGAGGAGAAGGGGGCCGTCATGGTCTCCTTCTCATCCGGAGAGATCAGCATTCTCGTCTCCACCACGGTGGTGGAGGTAGGTGTCGACATCCCGAACGCGACGGTTATGGTCATAGAGCACGCCGAGCGGTTCGGACTGGCGCAGCTCCATCAGCTCAGAGGACGCGTAGGACGTGGAGAGCATCGCTCGTACTGCATTCTCATGATCGGCCGCGGAGCCTCGGATGACGCGAGGGAGCGAATTCAGGTGCTCGCGGACACCAATGACGGTTTCGTCATCGCGGAGAGAGATCTCAAACTCAGGGGGCCCGGCGAGTTCCTGGGTGTGAGACAGCACGGGATCCCGAGGTTCGCGGTCGCCGATCTCGCGACGGACACGCGACTTCTTGTCAGAGCGCGAGAGGACGCGTTCGAGCTTCTGGAAAGAGACGGAGCGCTCGAGGGGCCGGAGAGCCGCGCCGTGGTAGAGGCCATTGAACGCCGGTTCAAGGGTCGGGGCGCGCTGATTGACGTGGGATAGGCAGGCACCCTCACGCGGTCTGCGAACGTGGGGTGAGCGCGCAGGGATTCAGGCGGAGGGAGCAGGGAAGATGACGAGAGATGAGTGTGTTGCGGTGCTCAGACAGAATTGTGGGAACAGGAACCTACTCAAGCACATGTTCGCCACGGAAGCCGTCATGAAGGGACTCGCCGAGCGGTTGGGAGAGGACACGGAGTCGTGGGGGCTGGCTGGTCTCATGCACGATCTCGATGTCGAGGAGACTGCCGACACGCCGGAGACACACGGTCTGGTATCGGCTGAGAAACTGGAGGGGATGGGCTTCTCAGACGAGATTATCCATGCGGTCAAGGCGCACAACGACCACGTGCCGCGGGAGAGCGGGATGGATCGGGCACTCTACGCGGGCGACCCCCTCACAGGACTCATTGTCGCGGCCACGCTCATGCATCCGGAGAAAAAGCTAGCCTTCGTGGATGTCCCGTTTGTCATGCGGCGCTACAAGGAAAAGCGCTTTGCCGCGGGCGCGAGCCGCGAGCAGATGGAGACCATAACTGATTTGGGCATCGAGCTTGAGGAGTTCATCGGCATTGCACTTGTGGCAATGCAGGGGATAAGCGACGAGCTTGGTCTGTAGCGAGAGCGACGAGTCTGGTTTGTAGCGTGGGCGACGAGCTTGGTCTGTAGCGAGAGCGACGAGCTTGGTTTGCACCAGCATGCTCGTGGCAGGGTCTGCTGTCAGTAGAGTAGCTTCTCGGGGTTGACTCGCTTGTTGTGCTCCCTCACTTCGAAGTGCACGTGCGGACCGGTAGAGATGCCTGTGCTTCCCACCTTGGCTATCTGCTGACTCCTCTTCACGGTTTCACCCCTGCTGACAAGAATCCTCGAGCAGTGGCCGTACAGCGTCTTGCAACCGTTCGGATGCTCGATGACGACGGTATTCCCGTAGCCACCCTTCCAACCGACGAAGGTCACACGGCCGGCGAGCGCCGCCCTGATCGGACTTCCGTGTCTGGCGGCGATGTCGAGCCCCGTGTGCATCATCCTGCGCTTGTGGACAGGGTGAAACCTGTACCCGTAGCGGCTGGAGATCCTGCCGTGGACCGGCCAGGCCATCCGGAACAGCTGCTCCAGTGCCCCGGTGCCGGGCACGAAGATCCTCTGGCCTATCCGGAGGTTCTTGACATCCAGCCCCGGGTTCGCGTTAACGAGTTCGGCCAGCTCAACCTCATACTTCTTGCAGATGCCGCTTACTGTGTCACCCTTTTTCACCATGGAGTATGTGCCATCTGTGTCCGGTATCTCGAGTATCTGGCCGGGCCTGAGGTAGCGCGCGCTCGGGAGGTCGTTCATGCCTATTATGGTTTCCATGCGCACGTGGTACTTCCTTGCGATATTCCAGAGACACTCACCGCGCGCGACAGCGTGTCTGACTATCGTCGGCGCGCCGCGCTTCGCCCTGCCGTTTCCGCCCAGCGGCATCCGGCTTGAGATCGGATAGAGGAATTCCATCGACCGGTCCCAGCTTCGCTCTCTTGAGTAAAGCAATGGAAGCCGAACGTCCGTCTCGCGTCTCGGCACGCGCACGTAGCTCGCCCCGTTCGCACAGGCCAGAAGATCGAGGTCGACACCGTTCGCGGCCGCTATCGCCTCGAGTCCTTCTCCAGCGGATGCGATGTAGTCATAGCTCTGGACCTCTTCAGGGATGGGGGTCATGACGCCTATGACGTCGAAGCCGGACTTGAGCAATCTGTTGCCGGGCGTGCTGATGACATGTCCCCAGGGTGAAAGCTGGCTGAACATGGGTGTCCGGGGGTTGAGCGAGAGAGAAGGAGTGTCGATTGCATGGCTTACCGTCAGCCCGGAGGCAACGGCCAGCATCAGTATCAGCGTGGAGAGAACCGAGTAGAATCGCGCTCCGTCCGGCAGCTGTCTGAATCGCTCGACCAGTCTGGTCGTGCGCCAAGCACCTATGTTGTTATCACGGTTCATATATTGAATAAGCAATATACGGGTACTCATCAGAGCTGTCAACAGTCGCGTCGTCCTGGACGACGTCATCGACCGGATGCTTGCGGGATAGCATAAGAACCTACGGGAAGGAACGGAACTCCCTGCAGCCACGGCGCGTCAGGAGTGAGAGTCACCGTCAGGAGATATCCAGTCGTGGTTCTCGAGTCGTGGTTCTCGAATGTGTCCGACTCCGAGTTCCAGAGCGCCGCAAACACCGAGAGCCTGCTCTTGAAGGTGATCTGCTCTTTCGCGAGGGGAGATGGTTTCGGATCGGTTCAACCCTCCCGAAGTGGCCTACCACGGGGCAATTGACCTTGACACCCGACATCTGCGGGGCTACCATGACGGCGAATTCGCGACCGGCTGTGTTCCGGAAGTCCCGGGGGCATAGCCGGAGCCAGCCTGAGTTACCGTCAAGCTCTTCTGGGGTTGTCGAGGATGCTCAATACGACCTCATCAGTTTTCTCAAGTCCCATCCTGTGGGGAGGTGTCTTCCTTGCTGTCGGCCTCGCGGTCGGCTGGTGGCTGAGAGGGGGGCGCTGCATTCGGATCGACCGCGCGCACAGTGATATCTTCAAGAGTAAGCAGCAGCTCCAGGCCATTTTCGACGGCATCACGGATGGCCTCATCATAGTGGACCGGGATTTCCGGATCGTGGCTGTGAACAAGGCCGAGGCCGCCTTCATTGGGATGGAGCCGCAGGACATTGTTGGGCGTCCCTGCTTCGAAGTCTACTGTCGCGGCGAGGTCGCCTGCGAAGCCTGTCCGGCGCATACGACATTCAAGAGCGGTGCGGCCACGCTTGTGCCGCAGCTCAAGATCGCCACGGGGTTTCACAGGAGAGGCGTCGACGTCTACACGTTTCCTGTGAGAGATGAGAACGGAGAGACCATTCAGGCCATCCAGTACATCAAGGATGTGGCCGACCGGATAAAACTGCAGGAGCAGCTCCGCGAGGTCGAGCAGCTTTCAGGCATAGGGCAGATGGCGGCGAACGTCGCGCACGAGATACGCAACCCGCTCATAGCTGTCGGTGGCTTTGCCAGACAGCTTCATGAGGACATGGATCCGGACGACCCGCGGCGCGAACTCACGCTCATCATAGTTGAGGAGGTGACAAGGCTCGAGCAGATCCTGCGTGAGCAGCTCACGCTTGAGCGGCATCTCCAGCCGGTCCTTCGTCCGGTCGACATCAACGATATCCTCCGTGACGTCAGAAAACTCCTCTCCCACGGTGTGCTCTCTTCACAGATCAGCCTCATGGGAGAACTGCAGGATGGCCTTCCTGTGACGGTAGGGGACGCCAACCAGCTCAAGCAGGTGTTCCTCAACATCATTGGGAACGCGATACAGTCCACGGAGGACGGTGGGACCATCACCGTAACGAGTCTGCAGAGGGGTGATACCATAGTCGTCCGTGTTCGCGACACCGGTCCGGGGATTCCCGAAGACGTTATGAACAAGATGTTTGTCCCGTTCTTTACGACAAGGAAATCGGGGTCAGGACTGGGACTCGCAGTCACGCGTCGCATCGTTGAGAATCACGGTGGCGAGATCAGTGTCGAGAGCAAGGTAGGGGAGGGAACAGTCTTCCAGGTTGTCCTTCCGATAGTGAGATCGACAGCCGAACTCGAGCATGAGCGCGTGTACGGCGCGCCCGGTGACGAGATGGCCCCGGAAGGTGGTGAGGGATCCGGGGATGGCGGGCAATGAAAGGCCGTGGACGATACGAGTGGAGGTGAAAATGTCGAAAATCCTCGTCGTTGATGACGAGCGGAACATCCGCAAGCTCTATGAGAGCGAACTCACCCGGGCAGGATACGAGGTTGAGACCGCGGAGAGCGCCGAGGAAGCGCTCGAGAAGATTGCGAAGGCGCCGCCGGATCTCGTTGTTCTCGATATCCGCCTTGAAGGTATGGACGGCATAGACTGTCTGAGGACAATCATGGAGAAGAGGCGGGATCTTCCTGTCGTCTTGAACTCAGCCTATTCGACCTATAAGCAGGACTTCGCGTCGTGGATGGCGGATGCATATGTTGTGAAGTCGTCTGATCTGACCGAACTCAAGACGAAGATCAAAGAGGTTCTGGAGAGCCGGGGGAAGCTGTAGGGTTCTCACAGATACCGGGAAGGATGTCGGCCGGATGATGTCTCTGAAGACCCCGCTCAGTCGGGAACTCCTGGATATCAGAAAGCGTCTTCGAAGCGCTCCCGACGACATCGTGGCCCTCAAGGAACTCGCAGCCGTGTACGTCGGTTCCGCGCGGTATGCGGATGCCGTCGTGGTTCTGCAGCAGTTCCTGGCGAAGCGTCCGATGGATGTGGATGCGATGCTGGCATGCGGCACCTGTTACCGCAGGCTTGGGCTGCTGGAGGCCGCTGCTACCGAGTTCGAGCGCGCGGCGCGGAGCGATCCCGACAGTGCGGCAGCGCACTATAATCTCGGCAGAGTCTACGACATGAGCGGGCGCAGCGACGAGGCTGTTGAACAGCACATGAAGGCCGTCAGTCTTGCGCCGGACACAGCGGAGCCGTACTACCGACTCGGTGTGACCTTTGCCGGGAGGAACGAGTTGGAGGAGGCCGAGCGCTGGTACCGCAAGGCCGTCGGAGCGGACTACGAGTGTGCGAAGGCCCACACCAATCTCGGATTCGTACTTGACGCGATGGATCGGGCAGATGAGGCGATACTCGAATTCAAGCGTGCCATCGAGATAGACCCGGACAACGCGGAGATGCACCTGAACCTCGGCGCCATCTACGGCGAGAGGGGGGCGCTCTCCGATGCGGTGGACGAGTTCAAAAGGGCAACGGCCGCCGAGCCGACGAGCGCCGAAGCGCACTTCAATCTCGGTGTTGCTCTCGCTGCTCTTGACCGGAACGACGAGGCGTTGCCTGAGCTCGAGCTTGCAGTGAAGTACTCTGCCGACAACACGGCGGCGCATTTCCAGCTCGGGGTGGCGCTCCTGCGCAAGGGACTGTTCGCCCGTTCGATAGTGGCCTTCCAGCGCGTCATGGCTCTCGAAGGCGAGACCGCAGAGTCGTGCTACCAGATGAGTCTGGCGCTGGGTTCACTCGACCGTCTTGAGGACGCGGAGCGATGTCTTGAGAAGGCCGCTCGTGATCGGCCTGACGATCCGCGGATCCACTACCAGATGGGCATCATTCTCGACAGGCTGGGGCGAAGCGTCGAAGCGGCCGCCGCCTACCGGGAATCAGACCGTCTGCACGTCGGAACGCGGGGATAGGATGACAAGCTGTCGCCGAATGCGAATCGGTTCCGCACTCCACGTACCTGCTGGACGCGTTATCGTGCTGGTCTTCCTGACGGCGCTTGTGGTCACAGGTTCCCTCGAACAAGCGGGGGCGGTGCCTGAGCGCACTCCTTCCGATCTTCCACTGGACCACTGGGGATATCCTCTCCTGGAGCGGCTGAGGGCCCGCGGTCTGCTTGAGATCGATCTGACGACCAGGCCGATCGCGAGGAGCGCGGTGCGAGCAGCGCTTGAGGAGGCCGGGGACGGTTCCCAAGTCGACGCGCGAGGCGAAGGTGCATCAGCTTGGGGCGCGGTAGATGGAGGTGCGACAGGTAGAGGTGCGATAGATGGAGATGGGCGCCCCGCTCTGACACCGCGCGAACTCTGGATGCTTGAGAGACTCAGGGCGGAGTTCATCCGCGGGGAGGTCGATGCACCCGCGGCAAGCATCTCGGACGGCGGGGTTTCTCTGGGGTTCGGCGTGGAGCTCTCCATCCTCGCGGTGGCAACCGACGGCAACGATTCTTGTCGGATCCGGGGCCGCGTGCCGGGCGACCGAGGGCCCGCTTCGTCAGTTGCCGCGGTGCCGGGGCGGACACACTTCCCGTCTCCGGATGACGATGGGACGGGCGTGGAAATCCTTGCCTCGTACGATCTGTGGGGTGGCATCGGTGACGTTGTCGGGTTCTACTCCGACGTCGACATACTCCTGCATGGGCAGGAGGGAGAGCGAGTGGAGAGGGTCTCGGGGCGGGCACGGACCTGGAGGGGCATCACGGCCGAGGCCGAACATGCCTACTTCAAGTTCGAGAGACCTAACCTCTCAGTCGCAATCGGAAGACGCGGTCCGGCGTGGGGGCGATCGAACCATGGACGCCTCCTCATATCGGGCAACGCACCGACCTTCGACCAACTCGATGCAAGCTTCAGCCTGGGGCGCCTCTCGTTCCATGCACTTCACGCGCTGGTCGAATACACGGAGACCGGGACAGAAGAGAACCTGGACGACGATGACAGTATCTTGATCGCGGGACACCGGATGGTGGTGGCGGGAGACCGTCTTACCATCGGCCTGAGTGAGTTGGTGGTCTACAGTGACGTTGCCTTCGACCCGGTCTATCTGAATCCTCTCGTGCCCTACTACCTTGCGCAGCACAATCAGCGAGAAGACGACAACATCTTCTGGCTCATGGACTTCGACTGGCTCGCCGCAGTCGGACACGAGTTCTACGGTGAATTTCTGGTCGACGATCTGCAGTACGAGCGTTACACGGAGAATCCGGACAAGTACGGGGTGACGCTCGGCTACACCTTCTACGGTGCGCCGGCAGGACGGTTCGATCTCGAACTCACGGCCGAGTACTCACAGGTCAGGAAGTGGACATATACTCACAAACACGTTGCACACCGGCTTGAGCACGACGGTGTTCCAGTGGGGTTCGAGCTCGGTCCGGATTCCGACAAAGTGACACTCATGGCGATCGTACACCCGTCCCTCATGTGGTCGATCGGGGCTGGCTACGTGAGTCGGAGGAGTGGGGAAGGGAGTATCCGCGTCCCATTCATCAAGGGCATTGACAACCCGGACGCCCGCTTTCCATCGGGAGACGTCGAACGAATGGACGAGGTGTCCCTGAGCATCGCCTACGACGGTTTCGACGGAGGGACGAGAGGTAATCTTGAGCTCGTGTGGTACAATTCCTTCGGCTGCACTACTGACGGATGGGAGATTCGCGCTGGAATCGGGTTCAGGATCTAGGATCTCTGTCTTGCTCCAACTGATAAGGCCTCTGAACGGTCTCATCGGAGCTGGAGCAGTCATGGCCGGAGCGCTGATCGCCGGACGCCCGGTCCTGGTGATTCCGGCGATGCTCGGAGCGGCCGCGGCTCTCGCGGCGGTCTCGGGAGCGAACGCGCTCAACGACTGCTTCGATATAGAAGCCGATACTGTGAACCGGCCGATGCGGCCGATCCCGAGCGGCCGGGTCAGTGTGGGTGAGGCGGCAGTGGTATCCGGCATCGCCTACGCTCTGGCGCTCGCTCTGGGGGCGCTGGCAGGCGGATGGTCGTTTCTGATGGTGGCGGCCTGCGTTGCTTTGACGGCTCTCTACTCGGCAAGTTTCAAGCGGGTTCTCGTCGTCGGCAATCTGGTGGCGGCCGTGCTCACCGCATCGATTGTTGTTCTGGGTGGGGTGACACAGGGGAAAATCGGACCGCTTGCAATCCCGTTTGTCATGGCGCTTGTGGCGAACGTCGGGCGGGAGATAGTAAAGGACATCGAGGATGTCGAGGGCGACGCCCGGGCCGGTGTCGTGACGCTCGCGACACGATTCGGTCCGGAACGCGCCAACACGATCGCTCGCATCGTCACGGTAGTGCTCATGGGCGTGGTCGCAGCTCCGTGCTTCGCGCGGCTCTATGGCCTTGGGTACGCCGTCGTCGCCGGTGCGATCGAACTGATTCTTGTCTGGCAACTGGTCCTTCCCTCGCGCAGTCCCGAGCCGGCCGATCTCAGACTGCACGCGGGGGCGCTCAAGCTTGTTATGGTGATGGGTCTCGTGGCCTTCCTGATTGGGGGAGTGGGTGCATGAGTGTACTGCAGGGGATGGTACTCGGGGTGTTGCAGGGGCTCACCGAGTTCCTGCCGGTCTCGAGTTCGGGCCATCTGGCGCTCGCTGAGTACTTCTTCGGAATAGAAACTCCGGGCGTGACGTTCGAGGTCCTCGTTCACTTCGGGACGGCGCTTGCGGTTATCTGGTTCTTCCGGCGGCGTGTAGCATCGATTCTCATCGCAATCCTCGGTTTCCTCGTTCGACGCGAATATGATGCGCCTGAGGCGCGTCTTGCTTTTCACCTGGTGGTGGCAACGATCCCGGCAGCGATCATAGGTTTTCTCCTTGAGGATGTCGTCGGCCGGTTCTTCGGCAGCCCGATCGTCGTCTCGTTCCTCCTGCTCCTGACCGGCTGCGTGCTCTGGCTCACGAAGCTGTTTGAGGAAGGCGTGCGTGTAGAGGAGAGGACGAAAGACGCCATTCTCATCGGGATCGCGCAGGCGGCGGCGATCTTGCCGGGCATCTCTCGCTCGGGCGCGACGATCTCTGCAGGGTTGGCTCTCGGCATGGACAGGACGAAGGCGGCCGAGTTCGCGTTCCTCCTCTCCATACCCGTGATTCTCGGGGCCACTGTCATGAGCATCGGTGATGCGATCGCCATGAGGGGTGAACTGGGCGTAGCAGCAGCGGCCGGCACTCTAGCTGCCTTCCTAAGCGCGCTCCCGGCAATCGCCATACTCATGAAGGTCGTGACGGTCGGGCGCCTGCACCGTTTCGCATACTATTGCTGGGCGGTGGGCGTGCTCGGTATCATCTTATCAGCAAAGGGAGGCTCATTTTGAAAGCAACAGCGGCAGTAATGCTCATACTCATGGTACTCGCGCCGGCGGCGCAGGCCGGGCAGGAAGACGTGGCTGTAACCGTCTACAACACGGATCTCGCGCTCGTGAAGGATGTGCGGCGGATCGACCTCGATGCGGGCGTCTCCGAGGTGAGATTCAGCGATGTCGCGCAGCGGATAGACCCGACCTCTGTGCACTTCCGGGTGCTCGAGGGGCCGGACGCTTCAGTCTGGGAACAGAACTACAGGTTCGACCTCGCCAGCTCGTCGAAGATCCTCGAGAAGTACCTCGAGAAGGTGATCGACGTCGTCACCGAGGACGCCGATCTGTTTACCGGCACGCTCATCAGCGTGGATGGGAGCATGATCGTGCTCGATCAGGGTAGGGGAAGCGGTCCCATCATCACGCTCAATCGAGACAAACTGTCGTACATCCGCTTCCCGTCGCTTCCGAGCGGACTCATATCCAAGCCGTCGCTCGTCTGGCGGATCGGGGCGGAGAAATCGGGAGAGCGCCTTGTTGAGGTGACCTATCTGACATCCAGCATCAACTGGCACGCGGAGTACGTTGGTGTCGTGAGCGAAAGGGACGATGCAATAGATCTGGCGGCGTGGGTTTCCGTAGACAACCGATCGGGCTCGACCTACACAGATGCGAAGCTCGATCTGGTTGCGGGAGACGTTCACAGAGCTCCGGCGCCGGATATGGACAGGGCCTACAAGGGCGCCCGCGCGATGGTGGGCGAGGGTATGGCGGCAGCACCGGAGTTCCGCGAGGAGGAGCTCTTCGAGTACCATCTGTACAAGCTCGACGCGAGGGCCACCGTTGCCGATCGCGAGATCAAGCAGCTTACGTTCTTCCCGAGTACGGCCGTCGCTGTCGAGAAGATCCTTGAGTTCGACAGTCGGCAGGGCACCGACGTGCGGGTCCTCCTGGAGTTCGAGAACTCGGAGGAGCTGGGGTTGGGACAGCCTCTGCCTGCCGGTACTGTGAGGATGTACAAGGAAGACTCCGCCATGGACCTTCAGTTCATCGGCGAGGACAGGATAGATCACACGGCGAGGAACGAGGACGTCAGGCTCTACCTCGGGAATGCTTTCGACATAGCAGCCGAGCGCAAGATGATGGACTCGCGGAAGATAACGAAGCGCGTGCGCGAAGAGGATTATGAGATTACGATCCGGAACCATAAGGATGAGGATGTGGTCGTCCGCGTGGTTGAGCACTTCCACGGCTACTGGAAGGTTGTCGAGAAAACGCACGAGTTTGAGAAGAAAGATGCCGGTCGCATAGAGTTCTCCGTGCCCGTGGAGGCCGACGGGGAAGCAATTGTGAGGTATACTGTTCGCTACGAATACTAGCGCCGGTTCATGGAACCGTCATCGGACGGTTCAAGCACGTCGGAGGAGCAAATGGAGTCCGTTGGTGAGCTCCTGAGAAAAGAGCGCGAAGCGCTGGAGAAGACGATCGACGACGTCGTCAGGGCAACGCGCATGAGTGAAGTGGTTGTAGCGGCGCTCGAGGAGGACCGTTTCAGCGCGATGCCCGCTGCGGTCTATGTGAAGGGCCACCTCCGGACCTACGCGCGCTATCTGGGTCTTGACGAGGAGGAGATCATACAGAAGTACCTCCGGTTCACGCAGCAGCAGGAGGACGTCGAACCGGACGAGTGGGAGGCAGTCGAACTGGAGCTCCACGAACAGACGGAACGTTCAAACAGACTCGCGCTCTGGATCGCAATCGCGCTCATAGCGGTTGGGATAATCGTGATCGCTGCTGTCTGGTGGACCGGGAGAGAGCCGGTGGAGATTCCGCCGCCGGAACCCACGCCCGCCCAGCAACTCCAGGAAGCCGCCGCGCAGGACACCCTCATCGAGTGGCACAAGCTCGAACTCACGGCTGTGGCGCGCGAGCGGACATGGCTCAGGGTTGTCGCGGACGGCACTCCCACAGCGGATGTCACACTCGACGCCGGTGACCAGAGAACCTGGCAGGCCGACGAGAGGTTCGTACTCGACGTTGGTAACGGCGGGGGACTGGAGCTCTATCTTGACGGCGTTTTTCTCGGCACCGCCGGTGCCGGGACAAGGCTGGTTGAGGGGCTCGTTGTCGACGAAGATGGAATGTCGCGCTAGCCGGGGACGTGTGGAAGCCGCGCCGGCGGCTCACGATGCCGGTATGCAGCGCCAATGGAAAGCGCAGCCCGCGTGCGGTCATGCGCGTTGGCCGCAAGCGAGTTGAGGCAGGATGTCACAGTCGTTCAGGCTTGTTTCAGCTTTTGAGCCGAGGGGAGATCAGGCGAGGGCGATCAAGGAACTCGTTCAGGGAATTGAGCGCGACGATCGTTTTCAGACTCTTCTTGGTGTGACGGGGTCCGGCAAGACCTTCACGATGGCGAACGTCATCGCGCGGGCCAACCGGCCGGCCCTGATCCTGACCCACAACAAGACGCTCGCCGCGCAGCTCTACGCGGAGTTCCGCTCGTTTTTTCCCGACAATGCCGTAGAGTACTTCGTCAGCTACTACGACTACTACCAGCCCGAGGCGTACGTTCCTGTCACCGACACGTACATCGAGAAAGACGCCGACATCAACGAAGAGATCGATCGTCTGAGGCTCAGAGCCACGGCGTCGTTGCTCGAACGAAGAGATGTCATTATCGTCGCATCCGTCTCGTGCATCTACGGGATCGGGTCTCCCAAGGCCTACAGGGAGATGCTCGTCGAGCTGGCAGTAGGTGAGTCGTACGACCGCAACACGCTTCTCAGAGATCTTGTGGACATACGGTATGAGCGCAATGACTATGAGTTCGGTCGCGGCACATTCCGGGTCAGAGGTGACGTCATTGAGATACGGCCGTCCTATGAAGAAAGGGCTGTCCGTATCGAGTTCTTCGGTGATGAGATTGAGAGGCTCTCCACAGTAGACCTCGTGACGAGGAAGACTCTGGAATCGCTGACACGCATCGCGGTCTATCCGGCGAAGCACTTCGTGACGACGCAGGAGAACATCGAGCGTGCCATCGAGGCCATTGAGAAGGAAGCAAAGGAACAGGTTGCGCGATTCAGGAG
Source organism: bacterium (assembly GCA_025782395.1). Lineage (GTDB taxonomy): Bacteria > Joyebacterota > Joyebacteria > Joyebacterales > Joyebacteraceae > Joyebacterum. The sequence continues at coordinate 10,501 of JALGZD010000063.1, read as the reverse complement.
CGAGAACAAGCTCCTTGAGGCGCAGCGCATCGGAAGCAGAACGCGCTACGACATCGAGATGCTCCGCGAGATGGGCTACTGCTCGGGTATCGAGAACTACTCGCGCCACCTGACTGAGCGTGCGCCCGGCGAGCGGCCGGCGGTGCTTGTGGACTACTTCCCGGACGATTTTCTCCTTTTCATCGATGAGTCACACGTCTCCGTGCCTCAGATTCGTGGTATGTACAAGGGCGACCGAGCGCGGAAGGAGACACTGGTCAAGTACGGGTTCCGGTTGCCGTCCGCACTCGACAACAGGCCGCTTATGTTCGACGAGTTCAAGGAGTTCATGCAGCACGTCATCTTCGTTTCCGCGACGCCCGGCAGCTTCGAACTCGATGCGTCCGATGGTGTGATCGTCGAACAGGTCATCCGGCCGACCGGCCTCGTTGACCCCAAGATCGTTCTCAGGCCTGTCTCCAGCCAGGTGGACGACCTTCTTGAGGAGATCAGAAAGGTGACGGGTGAAGGTGGGAGAGTACTCGTCACCACGCTGACCAAACGCATGTCCGAAGATCTCACGGACTACCTGCACGGGTTGGGTATCCGCGTGAGATACCTTCACTCCGACATAGCCGCTCTGGAGCGTATCGAGATCATCCGCGGGCTGCGTCTCGGCGAGTTCGACGTGATCGTCGGCATAAACCTGCTCCGCGAGGGCCTGGACCTTCCTGAGGTCTCGCTTGTCGCTGTTCTTGATGCCGATAAGGAAGGCTTCCTCAGATCGGATACTTCACTCATTCAGACATCCGGCCGCGCAGCCAGAAATCTCGGCGGCAGAGTGATTTTCTACGCGGACAAGATGACTGGGTCGATGGAACGCGCCATTGGAGAGATGAATCGCAGGCGCACGATCCAGATGAAGTACAACGAGAAGCACGGAATCACGCCGAAGAGCATCATCAAGTCCGTTGAGGAAATAATGCGCGCGACGGCCGTCGCCGATGCCAGGTCCGATTTCGATCAGGATATCCAGCTGGCAACTCTCGACCCCGGGCTCAATGTAGAGCAGATGATCGAGATCATGCACGAGCAGATGATGCAGGCCGCTGCTGAAATGGACTTTGAGAAGGCGGCCAGCATTCGCGACAGGATCGATGAACTGAAGATGACGCACAGCATCGGCCTGGGTGGGGGAGGCAAGGGACAGGATGCTGTGAAGCGGGCCATCGCGCCCGGCTCCAGTGGCTCGGTGACGAAAGCGCGGGGCCGCACGAAAGGCTCAAAGAAGGACAGCATCCTCCACGGCAGGCACGAGCGGGAGAAGGGGACGTAGCCGCCGCCTTCCTGCGTGATTCCGGACTGGAGAAGAACAGATGATATCAGTGGAAGATGGCATGCGTGCCGTGGTTCGGACGGCCCTCGCCGAGGATGTAGGAAGCGGCGACGTTACGACGGAATCCACGGTGCCCGAGGGGCAGTGCTCGCGGGCGAGGATCGTGGCGAAGGAGAAAGGGGTCATCGCGGGTCTCAAGGTGGCCGAAGCGGTTTTTCGTGAACTCGATTCCGATGTCGAGGTGAAGCTCCGTGTGATCGATGGTGAGCGCGTGGTGCCCGGGGACCTGGTCGCCGAGCTCAAGGGAAGAACGCGCGCAATTCTCACGGGCGAGCGCGTTGCGCTGAATTTCCTGCAGAGGTTGTCGGGCGTAGCTACGATGACTGCGAAATACGCAGACGTGCTCAGAGGTACCGGCGTGATCCTGCTGGATACGCGCAAGACGACACCCGGCATGAGACTGTTGGAAAAGTACGCGGTTGGGGTGGGGGGAGGGGCGAACCACAGGATCGGTCTCTGGGAGATGGCTCTCATCAAAGAGAACCACATCATCGCCACCGGCGGTATCACTCCCGCCATATCGAGTGTGCGGAGCAGGTATCCCGATCTCGCGATAGAGGTCGAGGTGCGCAACCTTGACGAACTCAACGAGGCGCTCGAGTCGGACATCGACCGTGTAATGCTCGACAACATGTCGATCGATGAAATGCGTCAGGCCATCCGGACTGCCCGCGAGCACGAACACCCGGCTGATGTCGAGATCTCCGGAGGCGTGACCCTCGAGAACCTGACGGCGATCGCCGAACTCGGTCCGACCTTCATCTCTGTGGGGGTACTGACACACTCCGCTCCGGCTCTCGATCTAAGCCTTCTCGTGGAAGACGCCGAAGATGAAACCGCGCCCGGAGATTGACTGGGACATCACGTGGCTGGATGAGGTCACCTCGACGAGCGACGCTGCGCTGGCTGCCGCGAAGTCCGGCTGCCGCGACGGTACGGTGATCGTGGCCAAGACGCAGACGAGAGGGCGCGGGCGCCGCGGGAATGCGTGGCACTCTCCAAACGGTGGCCTCTGGTGCTCGCTCGTTCTCAGGCCGGAGCTCAAAGAGGACGAACTGTGGGGACTCACGGCGGTGGCCGCATTGTCCGCAGCTGGAGGCATTCGCGACCTGACGGGGCTTTCGGCCGGGATCAAGTGGCCCAACGATCTCTACCTGGACGGGAAGAAACTGGGGGGAATCATGGCCGAGTCCTCCGGGGGAGCCGTCGTCGTCGGAATTGGCCTCAATGCGAATGTCGGGTCCGCGGATCTGCCGAGCGTCGAGTGGTACCCGGTTACATCACTTCTTGTTGAGGGCAGCGAGGACGTTGATCCGAGCACGTTGCTCGACGGGATCCTCTCGGAGCTGAGCGATCGATACGGGCTCCTGGTGGAGTGGGGGTTCGTCGCCCTTCTCGAAGAGTGGCGCGAACTGTCTGTTGTGCTCGGGAAGCGTGTGCGCGTGGAGTGCGGCGGGAGCGTTCTCAAGGGGACCGCGGTCGAACTCGACAAGCGTGGCGGCATCGTCGTTAGACTCCCGGATGGGACGCGGCGGCGCTTCGAGCCGCGTGCGGGCGTCAGCCTGGGACTGGAGGATTGGTCTTGACACTGACGGCGAGTTGCTGAGTTTTGGCTAAGAGTCTGTCGTTCGCGGACTACTATCTCATGGGAACGCTGGCGAGCGTGTTCTCCGCGATAGTGGCAGGGATTCTCGTGAGCGCCGTCACCTGGTTGAGAGGACATGACTGATGCTTCTGGCAATCGACGTTGGAAATACGAACACAGTCCTCGGGTTCCTTCGCGGCACCGAAGTGCTCGGCAGCTGGCGAGTGAGCACGAATCGGATGCAGACTCCCGACGAACTCGGATTTCGGGTGAAGGAGCTCTGCGACATAGCATGTGGTGGACTACTCGAGGAGATTTCGGGCGTCGTGATCTGCTCCGTCGTTCCACCGCTTACCTCGGCGTACGTCCGGATGTCGAAGGAGTTCCTGAAGCTTCCGCCGGTCGTCGTGAGATCCGACACTGAGATGGACATCACGATCGACTACTACGATCCGACGGAGGTCGGAGCCGATCGGTTGGCGAACGCGGTGGCGGTTCACGAACTGGTAGGTGGGCCGGTCATCGTGGTCGACTTCGGAACGGCGACGACTTTCGACGTGATCACAGCCGAGGGTCACTACCGTGGAGGCGCGATTGCACCAGGCATCCGGACTTCGAGCGAGAACCTCTTCCGACGCGCAGCACTTCTTCACGGAGTGGGGATGGAAGCGCCGGACAGAGTGATTGGTCGTTCGACGGACGAGTCACTCAGGGCCGGCATACTCTACGGTGCCGTCGGCCAGGTGGATGAGCTGGTGACACGAATGACCGCGGAGTTGCTGGAAGAGCCCGTCGTCATCGCTACTGGGGGGTTGGCCGAGACGATTGCGCCTCTGTCGAGAACAATCACTCGTGTGGAGCCCGACCTGACCCTCAAAGGGTTGGGGATCATCTACCGGAGAGTGACTGGCGAGTAGAAGGAACCTCTGTGGTCGACCGACCCCTGAGAGGCAGTCCTCCTTTGCCTGCAAGTGTAGAAAAACCCCTTGCATCAAGATCGTCGTTCGACTAGATTAGCACTCTGTGAATACGAGTGCTAGCACGAGTGTGGGCTCATATCCTAACCTGCTAAGGAGGGAACGGATGTCTGCGAAGAAGAAGTTGAACATCAAGCCGCTGGCCAATCGTGTACTGGTCAAGAGGCTGGAAGAGAGCCTCCAGAAGACAGCCGGCGGGATCATCGTGCCGGACACTGCCCAGGAGAAGCCCCAGAGAGGCAAGGTCGTCGCTGTGGGACCAGGTCGCATGACCGAGGAAGGGAAGCGGATCAAGCTGGATGTAAAGGTCGGCGAGGACATTCTCTTCGGCAAGTGGTCGGGCAGCGAGATCACGATCGATGGCGATGAATTTCTCTTCATGAAGGACGAAGACATCCTGGCCGTTCTCTAGCAGCTGATGCAGGCCGTGGAACAGACCAACCAGTAGGAGCAAGCAGCATGGCTAAGCAGGTTGAATTCGATGCGGCAGCGCGAGAGTATCTGCGCAGGGGCGTGGACAAGCTCGCAGATGCCGTTCGTGTTACGTTGGGTCCGAGGGGACGCAACGTCGTTCTCGATAAGAAGTATGGTTCCCCCGTCATCACGAATGACGGCGTTACGATCGCGAAAGAGATCGATCTGGAACAGCCCTACGAGAACATGGGTGCCCAGATGCTGAAGGAAGTCGCCACAAAGACCGCCGACGCGGCCGGCGACGGAACGACGACGGCCATCGTGCTGGCTCAGTCGATGGTTGCTGAAGGTCTGAGGAATGTGACGGCCGGCGCGAACCCGATGTACCTCAAGCGCGGAATCGAGCAGGCTGTAGAGAAAACTATCTCGGAGCTGAAAGACCAGTCGAGGAACGTCAAGACCCGCAAGGAGATCGCGCAGGTTGGCACCGTGTCCGCCAACAGCGACGTGGAGGTCGGTGATCTCATCGCGGACGCCATGGAGCAGGTCGGCAAAGACGGTGTCATTACGATAGAGGAAGCGAAAAGCATCGAGACATCGCTCGAAGTCGTCGAGGGCATGCAGTTCGATCGAGGCTACCTCTCACCGTACTTCGTCAATGACGCGGAGCGGATGGAGACCGTGCTGGATGGCGCCTACATCCTCATCTACGACAAGAAGCTGTCGGCGATGAAGGACTTGGTGCCGATTCTCGAGAAGATAGCCCAGCAGGGCAGCCCATTCCTGATCGTGGCGGAAGACGTGGAGGGCGAAGCACTGGCTACGCTCGTCGTCAACAAGCTTCGCGGGACGATCAATGGCGCCGCGGTCAAGGCGCCCGGCTTCGGGGATCGCCGGAAAGCGATGCTCGAGGACATGGCAGTCCTGACCGGCGCGACCGTCATCTCCGAGGAGAAGGGACTGAAGCTTGAGAACGTCCAGCTCAAGGACCTCGGACGCGCGAAGCGCATCCTGATAGACAAGGACAACACCACCATTGTGCAAGGCGCAGGCAAAGTGTCCGCCATCAAGGGCAGGATCGAGCAGATACGCAAGGAGATCGAGCGTTCGACGTCCAACTACGACGCGGAGAAGCTGCAGGAGCGGCTCGCTCGGCTGGCCGGAGGCGTGGCCGTTATCCACGTCGGAGCGCCGACTGAGATCTCCATGAAGGAAAAAAAGATGCGTGTCGAGGACGCCCTGAACGCGACGCGCGCCGCAGTCGAGGAAGGCATTGTCGTGGGTGGTGGCGTAGCTCTCCTGAAGACGACGGAGGTTCTTCGGAAACTCAAGCCGAAGAACCACGACGTTCAGACGGGGATCGACATCGTCGTCAAGTCGCTCGAGGCGCCGATCCGTCAGATAGCGGCTAACGCCGGTGCTGAGGGTTCGATTGTGGTGGAGCAGGTTCGCACCAGCGATACGCCCGATTTCGGATACAATGCGGCGACCCGGAAGTACGAGGATCTTGTGAAGGCCGGCATCATGGATCCGACGAAGGTTGTTCGCACGGCACTGCAGAACGCCGCGAGCGTGGCGAGCCTTCTTCTGACGACCGAGGCCATTCTCACGGACAAGCCTGAGGATGAGAAGAAGACGCCGATGCCTGGCGGTGACATGTACTAGTGTCGGTTCCGGTTCCGCGCGTCACGACCGCCCGTCTGCATGAGTGGACAGCGGTGCGGACCGGACTGACATCAGATACAGAGAACGGGCCATCTACTTCTCAAGATGGCCCGTTGCTGTTGTTCTCGTGTGCCGTGGCCGCGCGTGGCGTGGGTGCCTCGGCATCGCTCGGCTCGACGCTACTTGTAGAGCGCCTTGATCAGCGTCCAGGACAGCGGCTCTGCCGGTGTGCCGGAGATCTCGGCGTACATGTCGTTGTTCGTTTCATCAGCTTCTTCGACCGATTGGGTGTCGTCGACAACGCCGTGTGCGATCATCTGGCCGCTGTACGGCTGCGGGTCGGAGCACTTGAGGACCAGGTAGATGCAGGAGCACTTGTTCTCGAAGAACCAGTCCGTGCAGTTCCCGCTTATCAGGTTTCCGTTGATGATTGTCGGCTTGCAGAGGCCGTTGCACGCAGGATAGGTGTCCTCACACTTGATCGACGGATTGGGGCCGAAGTGCTCAGCGTCATAGACTATGCTTCCGACGAACGCACCGTCGACATAGAAGGTCACGTCTGAGACGAAGCCGTCGTGCTCGCCCTGCACGGAGGCCTTAACCATCGCCTCGATGACGAAGTCCCCGCCATCCCACACGATGTCCATGTGCTCGATCGAGAGGTCGATGTTGGGCGGAGTGAGTGGGACCGTCATCGAGTTGTTCATCTCGTCGGTCTCCTCGATCTGCTCTTCCTCATCGATCACGACGGTGCAGGAACTCTCCCCACCGTACATTATGGGACCGGGATCCAGTGAGACGGTGACGTACACACACGCGCAGCTTCCCGGATCGACCCAGTTGGAGCAGGATCCGGGGACCAGCTGATAATCGATGATGATAGCCGGGCAGTTTCCGTCACAGTCTGGATAGGATCCCTCACATGAAACGGCGGTGGTCATCTCCGCGCTGTACGGTTCTGAGCCGGTCGGTGCACCGTCGGCATAGTAGTTGACTTGGGTTGTGACGGTGCCGGTGTCACCGGTGCCCTGGAGAGTGACCTCCGCGTGCACGAAATACTGAGCACCTGCCCACTCGATCTCAACATTGGTGATGGCGAGGTCGACGCTGCCGCAGGCGACTGCCGGGGCCATGACGAACCCTAAAGCGATCGCGATCGAGAACGCAGTCTTGAGTTGTGTTCCAGTACTCATCACGAACCTCCATTGTTTCCGGGTGTGGAGGTAGAGAATCACGTGACAAGCGGCTGTTGCGCTTCCGTGCTGGCGGTAGGGCTGGAGCTGTAGCCGGGCATCCGCCCTCGTACTCGGAGTGTGAGGAACTGGGAGAGTCCGGCGGTCTGCTTCAATCCGGATGGAGGCAACCGCCGCATTGGTCATAGCACAAGCGTCAGATACATCACCTCCTTTCAGTAGGAGGGAAAAGACTGCCTGCTTCAAGCAGCTGGATTATACATGCCAACTGGCTGATTGTCAATCATCTATCAGAGCGAGGCGGTAATGTGCAAGGGATTGGTGACTGTGACAGAAGGCCGGCCTCGTGCAATCGCCACGCATAGATGCTACATATAGAGGCAGAATTCATACATCAGGAAGCCAGACCAATGACGCGACACGACGTCCGGAGAACGGAGGCCAGACCGATGACGCGATACCACGCCCGGACGGCGATCTGTGTTCTTGTGGCACTCTGGCTGGCGGCCGGAGCTGCAGCGGCCGCACCCATCCACACGACCTATCTCTGGCACATGCATCAGCCTATCTACTGGCCGGATGCTTCCACGTGGTATGCGGACCCCTACGAGCACGCGTACGGGCGCCTTCTTCCGTCCGGCATCTACTTTGTGAGACTGGTCACGGGGCGTGAAAGCGCAGAAGGGAAGCTCGTGTTGTTGCGCTAGTTCTCCAGCGCTTCCCTCCAGCTTGCGAGCGCCGGTCTCTCGAGGCCGACACCATCGTACAGCCCGCAGTCCTTCCAGTACCGGACCGTGCCGGCATCGGGGAGGTACTGGAAGTCACTCTCCCAGTAGTCATCGAAGTCCCTCGTCAAGAACCAGCAGATGAATGCGGCTGAGAGCTCGTCACAGTCAGCGAGCAGTCGCTCGACGTAATCCTGTTGCGTGGCTTCCGTCGCAGGGATGTAGATGGGGTACGGAAGGTCGACCGGCTCGGCAGGCCAGGCCGTTTCTGCGATGGCAAAGGGCTTTCCAGGGGACAGGTTCGCGAAGGCCGTGAAATAGTCCCCTGGCATGTCGCCCGGTTCGCCGTCGAAGCGGCTGAACGCATAGGAACTGACAGCGACTACGTCGCAGTAGAAGAGGAGCTCCGAGACGGGCACGATCTGACTGCCCACATCATTGTAGTAGTAGTCGGCCTGGATGGTAGCGAAGATGGGCAGGAACGGGTGCACGCTCCTGATGTCAGCGTAGACCTGGTCAACGAGTGTCATGAAGGCCTGCCATTCTCCGGGCGAGAGCTCAGCGAGCATGTTGGCTTCTATGGCAAAGGCGAAGTAGTCGGGATCGTAGATGGCTATCATATTGAGGCAGTGATTCGCGAACGCCTCCATGACATCCGGCTCATCGAACATGTACGTGTTCCAGGGTGGGGGGAGTGGCTCGTCCGAACCGTCGCCGCGGTACAATGCGAGACCGTCGCGGGAGGATGATATGGGAGTGACGGCCAGGTATTTCGCGTGCCCCGGAGGGATCAGACTGCGGACGTACTCGAGCCACGATGCGTAGGAAGCTGGGTACGCCGTTCCATCGAGCGCCTCCTGCCATGGGATCCCTCCGTCCTCGTGTATGACAGCGAGATCACCATCGCTTGCGATCACGTCCCATGCTGCGAGAACAGCGGCCATCGAGTTCGCGTGTGGGAACCCGGTGAATCCCATGACGTACGTGCGCGAACCCGCTCCGCCTCCGACGATATCACCACAGGAGGTCAGGAATAGGAGCCCACAGAGCGCCAGGATGAGGATGCCGGCCCCCCGCGTGGAACTGTGGAGCGCCGGAGTCCGTGGAGATGTCCTTCCGGAGAGCTGTTTCATCGACCGACCGCCTTGTCAGAGGCACCTGCTACGACTACACTCATTGTGCGTCACGTGAACGGCTGAAATCAAGTGGCGTGTGGGAGGTCGCGGCCAGGGTGCTCCCTGAGCAATGCGGAGCATGTGGTCAGTGAGCGAAGGTGTTCCCTGAACGAAGCGGAGAACGCGATCGGCGAATGAAGGTGTTCCCTGAACAACGAGGATGGATGAGCATGACAGCACCGAACAAGCAGGTCCTCGTCCTCTTCTGCGGCGGGACGCTCGTTATGGAAAAGGATGAGCGGGGAAGTCTCCTGACGCCCACGCTCGACAGGGCCATCAGGAACCTCCTCAGCATGGAAACGCGGCTTGACGAGCTGGCCGGTCTTGAGGTCGCGTACATCGACAATATCGACAGCAGCAACATCCGGCCGGAGCACTGGGACCGTGTGGCGGACGTCATCGCGGAGAAGTACGACGACTACGACGGGTTCGTGGTGACACACGGCACGGACACGATGGCCTACACGGCGAGCGCGCTGTCGTTCGTGCTCAAGGGTCTGGGCAAACCGGTCGTACTGACTGGTTCGCAGATCCCCGGCACGAGAATCGAATCGGACGCCCGCAGGAACTTTGTCAATGCCGTGCGCGTGGCCACGATGGACCTCTCGGGTGTCTTCATTGTTTTCGACAGGAAGATCATCCGGGGCTCACGCGCGACGAAAGCCTCCGAGTCGAGGCTGGATGCGTTCGTGGCCGTGAATCGCGGCGTGGTAGGAGACATCCGCGTGGATGTGAGGCTCAGCACCGATCACCGGCGGCGCTCGGATAGCCGGCTGGATCTTCAGAAGGGGTTCGAGGAGAACGTGATCATCGTGACGCTCGTCCCCGGAATGCCGCCCGACGTCCTCATGTGCATCGTCGAAAGCGGCATCAAGGGGATCGTGCTTCGAGGCTTCGGGACCGGCAATGTCGCATACGAGTACCAAGACGCGGTTGCGCGCGCGGTGGAGCTGGGCATTCCTGTTGTCGTCACCACGCAGTGCCAACAGGGTGCCACGATGATGCACCTCTACGATCTTGGAAGGAAGCTGCTCGATCTCGGCGCCATCCAGGGGTATGACATGAGCACCGAGGGTATCGTGACGAAGCTCATGTGGGCCCTCAGGCGCGCCGACTCTGTCGACGCCGTGCGGAAGATCATGCATACCAACGTCTGCGGTGAGATCAGCCGCGACAAGGACATCCCCCAAGCATAGGGCATGCGCCGCCATGCGGAGTGCTTGGGACCATCACAGAGCATAGCCCTCGAGCTGTGTTCTGTACGGGTTGTATTACTTACGGTCAAACCCGGTAGATGGTGACCCACCTTGGCATCTCTGAAGGTGCGATCGAGGTCGCACGGTAACAGCATGAAGAGCCTGGGGTCAAGTGTGGGATCGCGTTCGTGCAGGA
>JALGZD010000155.1 GCA_025782395.1 bacterium | reverse complement strand
TTCTTCCCAGTGAAATTATCCGCATCCGCGCATCAAGCTGCTCACATACTGTGAGATGGATGACGTCTCGGGCTACGTCGGCAATTTCAATGTCAGGATACGGAAGAAGGCTGCGTATGTGAACCGTGACGTCTGCAACGGCTGCGGTCTCTGTGTGGAGAAGTGCCCTCGCACGGTCGCATCGGAGTTCGAAGAGGGTCTTGCGACCAGGAAGGCTATCTATACTCCGTTCGCGCAGGCGGTTCCGAACAAGCCAGTGCTCGACCGCGACAACTGCACCTACTTCGAGAACGGAAAGTGCGGAATCTGCCGGAAGATATGCCCTGTGGACGCGGTCGACTATGAGCAGAAGGACGAGCTCCTCGAGGAGAAGGTCGGGGCGATCGTCGTTGCGACCGGATTCGATCTCTACCCGATCGTCAACATCGGCGAGTACGGCGGCGGCTCTATCAAGGACGTCGTGACGAGCCTTCAGTTCGAACGTTTTCTCTCCGCGTCCGGTCCGACCGGGGGAGAGGTGCGCAGGCCGTCCGATGGCGAGATTCCGAAGGAGGTCGTCTTCCTGACCTGCGTGGGGTCGCGTGACCCGGAGAACCATGTGCCCTATTGCTCGAAGGTCTGCTGCATGTATCTCACCAAGCACGCGATGCTCTATAAGCATAACGTGCACGATGGGCAGGCATACGTCTTCTACATGGACGTGCGAACGGGCGGCAAGGGGTACGAGGAATTCTATCAGCGCGCTACCGAGGAGGACGATGTCCTCTACGTGCGCGGGAAAGTATCCAAGCTCTTCGAAGAGGACGGGAAGGTGATGGTCTGGGGTGTCGACACCCTGACCGGTCGGAAGGTCGAAATAGCAGCGGACCTTGTCGTACTCGGGCTGGCCATGGTACCGAACCCGACAGCCGTTGAACTGTCGAAGAAGCTCAAGATACAGGTGAGCGAATGGGGCTTCTACTCTGAAGCGCATCCGAAGCTCAGACCGGTCGAGAGCCTGGCGCCCGGCTTCTACCTTGCCGGCGCTGCCCAGGGACCGAAGGATATCCCGGAAGCCGTGGCTCAGGCGTCGGCTTCCGCCAGTAAGGTCTGCGCGCTCTTTTCCGAGAAGGAGTACCACCGGAAGCCCATAGTCGCGTGGATCGATGAGGACGAATGCTCGGGCTGCAGGATCTGCATCTCGGTCTGTCCCTACGATGCGATCGAATTCGACGATGAGAAAAGGGTCTCCCATATTCAGGAGGCGATCTGCGAGGGGTGCGGCGCGTGCATCGCTGCCTGCCCGTCGGCGACGGTACAGCAGCGGAACCTAACGGACAACCAGCTCTACAAGATGGTCTCGGCGGCTCTGGAGAACTGAGATGTTCGAACCCAGGATCATTTGCTTTTTCTGCAAGTGGTGCACGTACGCGGGCGCCGATCTCGCCGGGACCTCGCGCAAGCAGTATGCGCCGAACGGCGTTGTCCTGCGCGTGAACTGTAGCGGCCGGATCGATCCGCAGCACATCCTCTGGGCCTTTCGCGAGGGGGCGGACGGTGTGTTGATAGGTGGCTGCCATCCCGGCGATTGCTACTATCAGGATGGCAACTACAATACGATGCGCCGCGTTTCGATAATGAAGCCCGTGCTCGAGGCGCTTGGAATCGAGTCGGAGAGACTCTGCCTCGATTGGATATCGGCCGCGGAGGGAGACAAGGTCGTCCGCGTGATGGACGAGTTCGTCGAGACCGTGAGGGATCTCGGCCCGTTGAACCTCGATCTTGCGGACAGGTTGAGTGGCGCTGAAGTTCCTGAGGGTGCAGTAGTCGTAGATCAGAAATCGTAGAACTGTGAATCGCAGGGTGGCGGACAGCAGTCCGGCATGCCCGGGATGCTCCAGTCAGGACAGGAGGGGGTAGATCCACGATGGCAGAAGAGCTGGTGACCATCTATGTGATGGGGAAGGCCTACGAGGTCCCCAAAGATCTTACCATCATGAAGGCGATGGAGTATGCGGGCTACCGCTTCATCAGAGGATGCGGGTGCAGGGGAGCCTTCTGCGGGGCATGCGGCACGGTCTATCGCACGAAGGATGACTACCGCCTGAAGGTCGGACTCGCCTGTCAGGAGATGGTTCAGGACGAGATGTACCTGGCCGAGATCCCGTTCTTTCCCGGCAACAAGGCGACCTACAACGTTGACAAGCTGAGGCCGAACTCAGAGACGGTGCTCAAGCTCTACCCGGAAGTGTTCCGTTGCCTCTCCTGCAACGCATGCACGAAGGCATGTCCGCAGGATATCGAGGTCATGGAGTACGTCCAGGCGGCGCTACGAGGTGATATCGAGAAGGCGGCAGATCTCTCCTTTGACTGCATACTCTGCGGTCTGTGCGCAGCGCGCTGTCCTGCTGAGATAGTGCAGTACAACGTGGCGCTCCTTTGTCGCAGGCTCTATTCGGCTAAGATCGCTCCGCGCGCGAAGCACCTCGACAAGCGCGTCAAGGAAGTCAAGAGGGGCAAGTTCGACAAAGAGATCGACAAGCTCATGAAAATGAAGAAACCCCAGCTCGCTAAGCTCTACAGCGAG
>JALGZD010000034.1 GCA_025782395.1 bacterium | reverse complement strand
GAGGCTGTTGAGTGAATCGGCAATGGTCGCATACATTGCATCGATCGTTGTTTGCTGAAGGGTCCGCATAGCCGCGCTGAAAGCGACCGAATCCCAGGGAGGGACACCTGCGGGCATGTAGCGCTCGATGTACAGTATATGCCAACCATCTTTATCGCGATACGGCTCCGCAACGGTCCCCACGGGAGTTGAGAAAGCCACCGAATCGAATGGATCCAGATAGGTGTTCCGCTCCGTCCACCCCACCCTACCGAGATTGTCCGTGGCGCTCTGCTCATGCGAGTAATCGGCTGCGACCCGGCCGAACGGCTCGCCGTCATCGATCATCCTCTTCAGGCGCATGGTATACGCCATCCCCTCTTCCTCGAACTGTTCGGGCGGTAGAGCAAAGAAGTGGGCTGAGTCCTCGCCTCTTTTCAGCAGCAGATCCGAAACCAGAATCTGGTGGACCAGAACCTGTTCGTTGATTTCAAAGAGTTGTGAGCTGTCCTGATAAAACTGATACGCCTGCAACGAGTCAAAGCGGACCTTGCTGTGAACCAATTCGTCCCAAAAGGCATAGGCCAGGAAAGTGTTGCAGCGTTTCTGGAAAAGTCTCGTCTCGCGATAATGGTCTTCCAGAGTAATGCTGTCGGCCAGGAAGCCAGTCAGCGAGTCGGTCAGCATTCGGTCCAGGAGTTCCTTAACTCTTTCAACCGGAATCACACCGCCATCGGGAAATCGCTTACTATTGTACAAAGAGTCATATAGGTCTGCCATCCTGATCTCATACAGCGTATCTATGCTAGCGACCGGGTAATCAAATTGGGAACGATTCTCCGAATCGACAACCGGCGGTCGGCAACTGATCAGTATCAGGCAAACAACGGCCAGAACAAGAAGAGTATATTTCATAAGCCTCATCATCGTATGTAACGTGCCAGGATTTCTGAGTAATTATACACCTATCGGTGCGACACGACAAGTTGCTTTTTGGCGATGGTCGTGTGACGGCTGGCGACCGCGCCAGCGGCCTAGCGGATGAAAGGAACCGGGGCGGAGAGGTGCTCGAACGGATCTACGGCGGCATTTGGCGCCGGGGAAGCGGAGCAGAGCCGAAATTCGATCATAAAGGTCGTACCCACATCCAGTTGGGAATCCACGGACAGCTTCAGTTTCTGGGCAACTGCCACCCGATGGACGATGGCCAGCCCCAGGCCGGTGCCGTGCTTCTTGGTCGAGAAGAACGGCTGGTAAACGCGACGCAGATTCTCGCTGCTGACGCCGGGGCCGTTGTCCTCGACATACAGCTCGACTATCTCGTTGACCGCATCGGTGACGATTCGGAAGGTCACTGTGCCCGGTCGGCCTTCGAACGCTTCGACGGCATTAACCGCCAGATTGATCAACAGCTGGCGGGTGAGATGATCGTCGGCTATCACGTAGGTAATGGCATCATCGGCCTCCACCAGCAACCGCATGCCTTCTCGATATCCGGGATGATGATGCAGCACTTGAATTACATCGCCGATCAGGTGGCACAGTTCGACTTTGGTGAGGACAGGGCTATCGATCCGGGCGTACTCCAGGAACTCGGTAGTGATCATGGAGAGACGATCCGACTCCTTTACAATGAGCTCCATCAATCGGGCGGCATCGCCGGAAAGTTCCAGATCCTCCTTGAGCACTTCAACGGAACCGGAGATAGCTGCCAGCGGGTTGCGGATCTCGTGGGCTATGGAGGCTGACAATTCACCGACCGCAGCCAGTCGATCCTGGGTGCGCACCTTGGCCTCCAGCTCCTTAGCCTCGGTCAGATCGCTGAAAATGGCGATCACGCCGCGCAACGCACCAGAGTGCTCGGTGAGGCATGAGGTCGACAGCCCAAGCGGAATCGTGTCGCGGTCGCCACGCCTGATCTCAATCTCCAGACGCGGTGCGTGCAGTTTATCTTCGAGACGTCGCTGGAGGGTTTGCGACAAATTCGGCATCCGTTCGGCGAAAACGTCCTGGCAGTGCATACCCTTGACGTCCTCCTCCCGGTAACCGAGAATACGCTCGGCGGCACGGTTGAAGAATATGACATAACCGCTCGCATCGATGGTCAGTAGGCCGGAATTGAGATGGCGCAGGATATCGTCGGTGTCGAGTCTAGCCCGCTGGAGGGCACGCGAAGTGTCAGCCAGCTGGCGGTCCCGCTCCTTGATTCGCTCGGCCAAATAGCCTGAGATGAAGGCTCTTAAGTAGAATATCAGGATATGCAGAAACACTGAGTAAAAGATGCTGTCACCTGCGCCCAGGACCGACTCCAGGGCACTGCCCCTCGACCCTGAGGTTGACCCCGAAGCTATCCCCAGCCAGACGATGTAGGCGTAGGCCAACGAGGCCAGCGAGGCGGTCAGCAGGGTTCCTACCAAGCGGTAGGCCAGCGCCGCCGAGACGATTGTTAGAATGAACAGGGCGGAGAACGGTGAGTTGACGGTGCCGGTGGCACAGATGATAGCGGAATCGACCACGATTTCCGCCAAAAACTGCAGGGCCGTGATGATCGTGAGTAGAGAGACAAACCGCCGGCCGCGACCGACCAGGGCCAGCACGGCTG
>JALGZD010000161.1 GCA_025782395.1 bacterium | reverse complement strand
ACTATCTACTCTTAGGGCATATGTCCGGTGAGTGATCTTGCACCGGTTGTGCGCCTCTGTCAGGAGGTTCCTGGAGCCTCACTCCACGGGTCCTTCGAGAGCGTCCAGGAGCCCCGTTCTCATCCCGGCGAGTCTTTAGGGTAGCACTTCCTTTGAGACTTTTCATCATCGGAGCCATCGCTTCAGCCGGCAGTTCTGCTTTCTGGCTGCGCTTCCGGCGCCGTGCCTTCAGCCAGTCTCGGTGCGTCTTGTCCAGAAGTTCGGGATGGAAGTGCTCGACGATCACCATGTACTGCGCAATCGTCCGCGGCGCCCTGCCTGTGACCTGGCAGATCGTCGGAACATCCAGACCCTTGCGCAGAAGAACTCTGATCCGATCGTATGTCCCCAGGTAGTTGTCCACCGACCCCAGGCTGTGTCCGGTCGCACGCGCGATGTCCGGTGGGCTCATACCCTCCTCGAACTTCCGGCAGATGATACCCTTATGTGTCGGCGAACTCCCCATGTCGAGCACATAGCCCTTCAGAGGAAGCGCCTCGCCCGTCTCCTCTTCGTACGTCCGCACGTACTCGTGTACCTTGCTCAGGGTCCGGTTCATCAACACCGAGAGTTCGGCGCCCGACAACAGACCGCCTTGCTCCGCTGCGCTCTTGAGAAGACGCGCCGCCGTGGCCATATCACGATGGAACTGCTTGCGTCGGTTGTCCCGCGGATCTCGCCCGGGTCCCGGCTGCATGCGACTCTCGATCTCCGCCTTCGTGACCAGCGGCAGTCTCACTACCTGGATTCCATAGTCCTCCGTCCGCTTGCCCCAGCTCACCTTCGCGCCCTCGCCCGCCTTCGTTGTGGCCCACAGGATCGTTCCCGGCTCGAGGTACCGGCTCTCAGGGTAGAACTCCCGATGCAGATCCATGACCGCCTGGGCGATCAGACGGATCACGCGGTGGCTACCTACAAGCTTAAACTCCGTCTCCAGCAGGTGTTCTATGGCAGAGGGGAAGTCACGACGCCCGATGCTCGCATAGCGATCCGGAAGTCCCCTCATCGGGAGCCCCCTTTTCCGTCGACCGCCGGGCTCAGGGCTCGCCGTACCTGACGCGCGATCTCCTCCAGACGATCCCGATACCCCTCCGTGTCATACCGCTCACGAAGCGCCAGGTACTCCCGCGCCAGTCGCTCGCTCACACCGACGATGTACCCGATCTCCTCGGCGCTCCGTACTCCCTTCTCCCACAGGACTACCACCCGACCGAACGTCTCAACATAACGCTTCACCGAGCCCGGACAGTGCCGGGCCTTCCGAACGATCTCAGAGTACGTCATCCGCCGAAGGTACATCTCCACGATCTTCGCCTTGTGCGTCTGCCCTCGTCCGATGTCCTGCGCTGTCCCACGCGTCGGCACCCAATGCCCCTCTGACCGCAGCGATGCCACGTCACGCCGGATCGTCCGTGCGTCCGTCTGAAGAAGCCGTGCCAGATCCTCCTGCGTCAGTACTCCACCCTGGTCCACCGCTTCTTCCGTCATCCGCAACACCCGGGACCGTCGCACACCCGTCCGGCCGAAGCGCTCCTGGACCGCGAGATCTTCCATCCCGCTGTCCACCGTCACCACCACGCTCACCTTCTTCATCGCCGACAGAGGCTTCCCACTCGGTTCACGCTCGCTCACTACCGTCACACACATCACCATCGTGTCCTCCTTCTCCTTCGGCCTCCGAGCAGTGCCATGACCTTCACTCTAGAACCGTCACCGCACCCACTCAACCGAAAGTGGGAGGACATATGCCCTTATCTGAGCAGGAGCATTTTCTTCGTCTCGCTCCCGGCGGCGGTCTCGAGACGGTAGAAGTAGACGCCGCTCGCGAGCTCCGCGCCGGACGGGTCGCACCCGTCCCACGTGACCTCGTTCGGCCCGGCCTCGCACATATCGTCCAGTACCGTCCGGATCCTCCGGCCGTTGACATTGAAGACATCGATCCTGGCGCGGCCATCGGCGGGCATCGTGAACGCGATCGTTGCCGAAGACCTGAACGGGTTCGGGCAGTTCTGACTGAGCGCCAACGTGGCTGTTGTGTCACCCGAGGATGTCCCATCCCCCACCGTCACGCATTCGATGTGCGGAATGCGGTTGAATCCCGTCACCGTCAGTGTGACGAAGCCGCTGTCCGGCAAGCTCCCGAGGATTTCTATCACTGCCTCTCCGAACGAGTCGGCGATCGCCGATCCCAGGAAGGATCCACTGTCGCTCAGAGCAGCCGTGGCCTCGGGCTCTGTCAGCACGGTGAAGGAAACCGCCCCTTCTTCGATGTGCTCATCGTGGCTCACCGTCAGTGTATCGGGAGTGTCGCTCCGCACCGTGAGCGCGGGATCCCCAAAGACGTGCCAGTGGTTGAACTCATCCATTCCGGCGCTCCCGTACTCGTCCATCATCTTGCATGAGCCGTTGAAGCAGAGCCCCCCGACAGTCTGCATCTCTTCCGAGACGAGGAGATGCGCTATTTCAAGCTGAGCGCTGATGGGCGGCACCCAGCTCATGCTGATGCTTGAAGCATAGACACCGACCCCGCCGGTCGGCTCGGTCCCGTTCGTCGCCCTGAGCCAGACCTCGGCGAAACAGGTCTTGTCCGTGTACTGACCAGTCTTGCACGCGTCACTGATGATCCACGGAAGCATATTGTCATTGACGAGCGCATTGACATCACCGTTGATGTAGGTTCCCGTCACCCACCCCATCGTGTTGCCGTGGCCGAGGTAATTGACGAGACTCCTCCCCTCGTTCAATGCGGCGCTGATCTCAGCAGAGGTCACCCCGGGATCGTAGAACTGATCGACGTGAGTGTAGGTGAAGCCGAGAAGCGTCTCCCGGATGGCCTCGATGAACTCGTAGTCGGGCGTTCCCGTGCCGCCGTCCTGGTCCGAGGCGATCCCCGTGGCCATGTGGTACCAGTCTGCGCCGGGCTCGGGATCGCGCTCGTATTCGATGGTTCTCTCCACCTGCGTCGCGACCTCATCCAGCGTCTCAGCCGAAAAACGGCCCACGAACGCATCCGGGTAGTTGTCGCTTCCAGCCAGGAGAGCATACATCGGATCGGCCGACTCGCCTCCCTCAAGGAGATACGGCATCTGCTCATCGTCTCCGACGAGGAGCACGTACGCAACGCCATCGGTGTCGTACGCGTTCTGGATGTAGGTCTTGATATCGTCAGCCGTTGCGCCGACCGTCGACAGGTCGACGAGCGTGGTCGGTATGCCGATCTGGTTCCGCCACTCGGCCAGTGGGCGCGCGGTCTCGACGAAGGCATCGTTCGCGATGATCAGCATCGGCCCGCTCTCGGCCACGGGCGTGTACCTGCCGGCAAGCGAACGGTAGTTCAGATAGCGGCTCCCGTAGAGTCGTTCGAACTCCGCCACCCGCGTGCCGGAGCGCCTCTTCAGAACGTTCACATTGCCCGGGCCTGCAGTCGACACCTCAACCGTAATCGAAGTGTAGACGCGGAGGACGTGCGTCCGGGCGTTGTACTGAAACGGATTGAGCTCGACCACGATCCCGCGCGTGTCGCGCATGATGAACGGTTCACCAAGTCGGGCGATCTCCGCGGGGTACCACGCATCCTGCTCGTAGATGGTTCCGAATTCGTACGGGACGGAGTCCGGATCGACGTTCCTCTTGATCACGCCCCTGGAGGGAACGACGTCTATCTGGTCGAAGTCGCGGAAGCCGGCATCGATGACGCGAACGGCCATCTGAGCATCATCGGGAATGACGATCGACCGTCTCACCACCGGAAGCTCCGGGAATCCCACCTCGAGCATTCGAGTGCCGCCATCCAGCGCAACTGAGAAAAGAAGCCTGCCGTTGATATCGACTGGCTCGATCGTGAAGCTCCCGACATCGAGTCGCAGAATCGTGCTCTCGAAGCTCGAGGCAAGGAGCGTGAGTTCGGAGGGTGCCGTTCCGTACGCGAGTTCTACGCGCTCGTAGGCCGTACTCGTGGCTGCGAGGGCGACGAGTATGAGCAGAGTGGTGATGAGTGGTCTCAAAGTCCTTCCCCCTGTGAGGCCCGGTACTTGCCACAACCGGCGATAATTGTACCACGAAGCCGATGTCATCTGAAGACCACAGAAAAGAGCGAACGGGACGCCAGGAACCACTATTTCATTCGCAGCAACATGACAAGGACCACTACTTCATCCGTAGCGACGTCATGAACTCAATGTGGTCCGAGTAGGGTCCATTCATCCAGAGAAGACCCGGTCCACCAGGGCCGTGGTTCTGGGGCACCACGGGCTGAACGTTGTTCCACCGCGAGTTCGAGGTGACCGCATCGACATCCCACGTCTCGCCACCAACGCTCGTTACCCAGCGCTCTATCTCAAAGACGCCGTCGATCTCCCGCGACAGATACACGATTGATGGATCGCTGTGGTCGAGAGCGATGCCGCCCGACAGATGCACGTCCACGTGGCGACTGCTCCGGTGACCCGAAGCGAACCAGCGCCCCGCGTGTGTGAGTTCGTGGCTCTCCCACTCAGCCCCATTCCACCGGGCGTACCAGTAGACATGATCCTCCGCTGACGGGAAGGTCGCGTACACGATGACCGGATTCCCGTCCGGGCCATCCGCCACGTCCCATGTACGCGCGGGTATATCGGTGAGCGACGCGTCGTAGACAAGATCGCAGGCACTCGGGGCGAACGGCAGCGCATCCATGTCTGCGATCTTCGCGCCGTCGGCTCGAACAACGCCCCCGGACTCGTACCGTGCGTAGTAGACACTACCACCCCCCGCATCGCCGGGAAGGCCGGGCGTCATTGCGAAGTGGATCCTGCTCACGCCGTCCGATGTCACGGTGACGCTGGGATGCGTGCCCTCTTCATGGATGAAACGCGCAGGCTCCACCCAATCCACCCTGTTGTCCGAAACTCTGAAATACGTCGCGAACCCGGGTCCTCTCCAGAAGATATAGAACCTGTCGTTCTCATCCGAAAGCCGTACGGGCACGGCATAGCTGTAGCCGAGGCCGGCGAGCGAATGCGGCCCAACGTCGGACTCGGCCCCCCAGATATTGATCTCCTCACGCCGCGCCGCGGTTCTGTGTATCAGCCACCTGCCCCGGAAGCCGGAGTAGAAGATGGCGAGCCTGTCGTCGGAACGCATCATGAGCGCGGGGCAGGCGCGATCGTCGGCCTGGAATCCCTCGCGAAGCGTCTTCGCCATTTTGTCACCCGTGTCGTGGTCGAAGTACGCAACCCTCAGGTCGCCGAGTGAGTTGACCCACGTGACGTAGGTCCGCCTGTGCTCGCCCTCGTGATAGAGGGCCCTTGGACCACCGAACCCGGACCAGGCGCCATCGGGAGTCACCGCGAGACTCGCTTCACCCGGAAGCCCCATGTCACGATCCAGTCCCATCCCCTCCTCCAGCCGCGACGCGCAGCCCGCAAGCAGCGCCACGGCGCACACGGCCAGCACGACCTGAAGCCCTCGTCTCATCATCACCTCTTTCCCAACCACCCCTCGACGTAGTCCGGCTCAACCCGGACCATCTCGAAGATGCTTGATATGAACTCGCTGTTGTCTCCAACCTGCGCCGTGTTGATGTACTTCCATACCACTGTCAGTTCGGGCGACAGCTCGAACGCTTTCCCACGGTCGGATTCCGTGATGAGGATGTTGCCGTTCGGCAGATACTGGTTGGAGCCGCACTCGCGCGAGAAAAAGCTGTTCGGCGCCGCTCCCTTGTAGATCCACGAGGTCTCGAGTGAAGCCGGATCGAACGCTATCACCCGCGAGAACCCGTGGTAGCCGCGGTTGTCGAAGAGCATTACGTTCCCGTCGGGCAGGACCGTTGGCTGGTGTTGCGCTTCCCACGTTCCCTTGAGCGCCCAGACCACGCGCTCTGTCTTCATATCCACGACAGCGATCACACCGACTTCCCTGAGACTGATGAGGCCGTTTCCCTCATCGAACCCCGGAACGCGCCCCGCGAGCGTAGCATCGAGGATCTCGATCGTGTTCGTGTGGAAGATATCACCCCGCTCGGCCATCTCTTCGATCGCCGGCGCGTAGGGCGAGTCCTCAAATGCCGTGAGCACCGAGAAGCTGTGAATCTCGTTTCCTTTGGAGTCCAGCAGTGTGATGAAATCCTCGAGTATCGGGTATTCGTCGTTGATCCTCGGGATCATGTGGGCCTTGCGTGTCAGCGTGTAGATGTGCCCGTCATCCATCACCTCAAGATCGTGGTGCGCACTGTTGAAGTTCGCCCAGAGGAGGTTCGAGCGCCGGTCGACCTTGATGATGCCGACGCCCTCGAAGATGGCGATCACGTCCCCGTTCGGGAGAAGATGCGCTCGGCGCCAGTAGCCGACCGACTTGTTGTTCTTCGGAAACCCATCACCCGGGAAACGGTCCCAAGCATCGATGAATCTGTAGTCCCACTTGTAGATCTTGGTTCCACGCATGTCCATGAGAAGGGCGCCCGAAAGATGTCCGGCCGTGTAGAAGTTGTAGCCGTCCAGAGCCTGCTTCTTGTCGTAGACGGTAACGCCGGCGTTCGCGGGGGACGCTGTGGTGCCCGTCAGATAGCCGATCGAGCGCAGCCGTTCGATCTCACGGCGTTGCTCATCGGTGATGTTCATCTCCTCATTGCGAGAGAGCTCCCGCCAGCCGCCCTCGTGCCAGCGGCCACTCGGGTTTCCCCAGTACTCCTCTTCCTCGGCCGTGCGTGCCGGCGTCTCGTCACCGCGACCGCACCCTCCCACGCCTCCTAACACCACCGCAAGAAGGGCCGCCGGAACAACGGTCATTCTGATCCACATGGGGACACAAGCAGTAGTCGTCATCGCCCTCTCACGTGCACCGAGGCGGCCCGCTCTGCAACGAGCGAAGGAGCTTCGCCGGCCTCACTCCGATATCAGTAGAAAAGCTTCATCCTGGGCCACGCAGCATCGAGCGGTATCTTCATGTTGCGCCAGACGAACACAGGCTGGTTGGTCTCGTACCAGACGACGTAGTCGTGCGTGATCATAGCCGCCAGCTCGACAGACTCGAACGCGCTCTGCAGAGCCTGAGGTCTGACGCCGATGGTGATCAGGATCTCACCCGTGTACTCGCGCGGCCCCCAGTACCAGTAGTTGTTGTGCGTGCTGATGGCTTTCGGGAGCCCGTACCTGGGGCCGAAGAAATCGATCGCGGCCGACTGCCCGTAGTTGTTGCCGGAGACGGCCGCAACCGCGCGCGCTTCTTGCGGAAGCGCGTTGTAAACGTCCGCTACCTGCTGGACCATTTCCTCCCACCCGAACATGTCCTGAAACGGCGGCGGCATCTCGGATTCTCCGGGCTGGAGGTTCTTCATTGTCGGATCGATGGCCCTCCTGTACTCGATGAGCCGCTCAGGAGACAGAACGGGAAGCGAGATCGGCGCGGTGAGAGCGCCTCCGACAATGAGCAGAACCAGGGCCGCAGCCGGAGCCCACGCTAACTTCCTCGACTTGAAGAACTGCTCCACCTCTATCGCGCCGAGCGCCAGAAGAGGAGGATAGAAGGGGATCAGGTAGTACGCCTTCGCCCTCGAGAGTACCAAATAGACGTAGAGGAGAGCGAACGCCCAGCCGATCGGTCGCATTTTTCTATTGCCCTTCGAGAAGAGAGCGCACCATAGCCCCATGATCCAGACGGGCAGCAGGAGTGGATGAAGACCGAAGAGCTGCCCCAGGAAGAAGAGCCCCGGTGACAGAGCAGGCATCCTGTTGAGCTCCGCCTTCTCCAGGAACTCGATCGTGGGCCACCCGTGGGTGATCTCCCAGATCACGTTCGGCAGAAAGATGACAGCCGCGATGCCCGCCGCGTACCACGGCCAGCAGGAGGTCAGGCGTCGCCGTTCATCTGTAAGGATGAGCCCGGCGAAGAGCGAGCCTCCAAGGAAGGCCATCGTGTGCTTGTTGAGAAGCCCGATGCCGACGACTACGCCGAACCATATCCAGAGTCGCCGGTTGTCATTCCTGAGTATCGAAACAAAGAGATAGAGCGCAACCGCCCACAACAGCTGGTCGAACACGTTCGTTGTTAGAAGTGTTCCATAGAACAGGTAGGTCCCGCTCACGAGAACGGCGAGCGCCGTGAGGGCCTGCGCGAAGAGCTTGCCGCCCAGGACCTTCGCGGTCTTGCCTGCGACGAATACGGTGAGCGCTCCGGCGAGAGCCGGAATCAGTCTCAGGCCGGCCAGCGAGCTTCCGAGTGTCGCGGTGATGAGGCGCGCGAGGAATGGCGTCAAGGGCGGGTGATCCACGTAACCCCACGCCGGGTGATCACCGCAGGCGATGTAGTAGAGTTCGTCCCGGTGGTATCCGTAGCCCCCGTTCGTCGCCAGGTGAATGGCGAGCTTGACGAGGGCGACATAGATGAGGATCGCGGTCCCGCTTGTGAGTCTCTCGCGAAGAGCCGTCTCTTCCGCCACTACTCGCTCCGTGTGTCACTGCCCACAGGCCGCCTCCCAGGCCATCCCCTCGACGCTGCGCCCCCCGGCCCGCTAGTGCGTGAACGCACGGCTCCATCATATCGGAGCCGGCCTCGTACGGCAATACGCGCTTTCCGGGAGCGCGTGGGCAAAGCAAGAGTGTCCCCGTCTCCATGACAGAAGGGCACCCGCGCAAACTGCGTGGGTGCCCAAAGATGCAACTGAACCGTACCGGGTCTGACGACTGAAGAACGGCAGCGCCTGAAGGGTCAGGAGCGCGAGATCCGTGAACTGAGGCGTGCGAACGAGGTCTTTCGGAAGGCATCGGTGTATTCCGCACAGGCGAGCTCCACTGCCGGCCGAAGTGATGGTGTGGTTCATTGACACGCACCGAGGTATCTACGGGGTCGAGCCGATCGGACATGTTCCACCAGTGGAGTTCGAAGAGGCGTACTACCGTAGTCAGGAAGCCGCGGCCATGGTGGCCGGACTCACATAACCAGGTCTCCGGAGAAACCGGGGCGGTTCACCCCCAGATGCCCTGAGATTGGTGCTGCAAAACAACGGAAAAGGTGTATAGTGGAGATGTGAGGTGGCGCAATTGATCAGCCAAGAAGGAGGCAGATTTGGCCCATTAGCAGGAGTGAATCCCGGACCCCCCCCCAGCGCTCGATCAACATCGACAAGGGGGTTAGCACCATGTCAACCAACGCCATGACCGCTGAACGGCAGTTCGAAGCAGGCCATCCTCGCCGCCTGCGGTGGGCCTTCCTGGGCGCCACAGGCATCCACTTGATGCTCTTCCTCATTCTCCCCCATCCTGGCTTCCAGCCCTACCAGCTGGCTGAGCAGACCATAACGCGGCTGGTGGATGCACCACTGGCGATCGCCATCCCTGCGCCGCCCAAGGAGATTCCCAAGCAGGATGTTGTCACTGCCATGGTACCGAGCGACGACCCCGGAGCGGAAGAGACCATGCCCTCCACCGCTTTGGATCCCACCGTTCCTCTCATCGCGTCGGTCTCCAACAGCCGCCCCCCGTTCTTCGAAGCCTTTGACCAACCACCCGTGGTGGTCAAGCGGGTCTACCCAGTCTATCCGGAAATGGCCCGGCAGGCGGAGTTGGAGGGCGTAGTCCTGCTCAAGGTGGCAATCGACGAGTTCGGTCAGGTTAAGGAGGTGCTGGTCCTTCAGTCGGTAGACGGTCTGGATGAAGCCGCTCTGGATGCCATCTACCAGTGGCAGTTCAAGCCGGCCGAACAGCGCGGTGTGCCCGTACCAGTCTGGTTCGCTGTTCCGATCAGGTTCAGTCTGCGCGGCTGATGTTCCTTGTTCATGAGCTTCCGCCTGAGCATACGCGCTTTGAGGAGGGCCCAAGAGAGGCTATCATGAGCACATCAGCTATTCGCAGACGACTGACGGGGGAGGGCAGGTGGCCACTAGGAAGATAGTGAAACTCGCGCTCGGGCTTCTCATCGCAGGAATAGGCGTTGTCGTACATTTCAGCATGAGAGAGCAGACAGAGACGCGTCCGAACGTCCTTCTGATCTGCGTGGACACGCTCAGGCGCGATCACGTGGGCTTCATGGGATGCGACCGTCCCGTCTCCCCGAACCTCGATGCACTCGCGGCGAAAGGTGCTGTGTTCACAAACGCCTACAGCCAGTCCGGCTGGACGATGCCGTCGATGGGCACGATCTTCACGGGCCTCTATCCGCACGCGCATGGTGCTACTGATTTCCACCACGCGATGAACCGGAGGCTCCCGACGATGGCGAGCCTGCTCCAGGATAGCGGCTACGATACACGCGCCTTCGTGAGCCACCTGCTCCTCACCGCGGAATACGGATTCAACAAGGGGTTCGTGAAGTACGACTACAGTGTGCTTCGGATGGGGCATCCTCACGACGCCTCCACAGCCACCAGACTGACGGAACTCGCCATCACCGATCTGGACAAGCTAGAGGAGCCGTTCTTCATGTGGGTGCACTACTTCGACCCGCATTTCGAGTACCTCCCCCACAGGAGTTGGGACTCGTTCGGGGATGGGGACATCGACCGGTACGACCAGGAGATCGCTCACACCGACAGAGAGATCGGCAATCTACTGGCGGCACTCGAAGCGCGCGAAATGATGGAGAATACGATTCTGGTCTTCACGTCGGACCACGGTGAGGAGTTCCGGGAGCACGGCGGCGACTTCCACTACACGAGCTATCAGGAAGTGATGCGGGTGCCGCTCTTCATCACAGGCCCCGGCGTCGAACCCGGCGAGCGCACTGTCATGGCCGAGCAGATCGACTTCCTGCCGACCATTCTCACGCTTCTCGGAATCCCCGAGATACCAGAGGGACTGCCCGGGAAGGACATCCTGGATCCTGCCGCAGAGGACAGACCTGTCTTCATGGAGCGGGACCGTCCCCCGGGGCACCACCAGCGAGCCATCATCGATGGGGACATGAAGCTCATCGCGGTTGCCGCGTCCGACACCAACCTCATCCCGTGGGCAAGCCGAGGCACGTTCGCGGAGGTGCTCAATGTTCACGACGGTACATACATGTTCGATATCGCAAGCGACCTGAATGAAGCCGAGAACATCTACGCGCCGGGGACCGAGCCCACGGACGAGCTTCTGGCGAAACTTGCTGCGTTCATGGAAGACCGGGGAACCGAGAGTGATGCGGTCGAGATGGATGAGGCCACGCGCGAGAAGCTGAGGGCACTCGGGTACGTGCAGTAGTGTACCGCACGGGGACGCGCCGGGTCAGCTCACACCTGCACACCTGAGGACACCCGCGAGAACGGCCATCCGCAATAGTGGCCGTTTACTGCAGCCGGACGCTTCCGTCACCCTTTGAGATGTCCCCAATCACGAACGTCTCGTGGCTATGGGTCTCAAGCGTCGTCCTGATACCATCAGCTGCCGCACCATCGACGATAAGAACAAGACCGATGCCCATATTGAGAGCACGGTAGGCCTCTTCGATGGTGAGCTCGCCTATCGTCCGGAGAAGCCTGAAGATGGGAAGCGGCTCCCAGGTCGACGTATCGATCCTGGCATCACAACCATCAGGCAGAACCCTCCGCACATTGTCGTAGAGTCCGCCGCCGGTGATGTGCGCAAGACCATGAACGCGCTTGTCGCCGAGGAACGGCTCGATGGCGCTCAAGTACTCACGGTGGATCTTCAGGAGCTCCTCGCCCACCGTGCAGCCAAGATCGGGCACACGCGAGTCCACAGTCAGCCCCTCCTCCTTGAAGAGGAGGTGGCGCGCCAGCGAGTAGCCGTTCGTGTGAAGCCCGGTGGACGGTAGCCCCAGAAGGACGTCGCCCGGTGCGATAGGAGGAACACCGTCGACGTCAGTCTTCCTCACGATGCCGATCATGCAGCCGACGAGGTCGATCTCGCCCTCGCAGTACACGCCCGGCATCTCTGCCGTCTCCCCCGCCAGCAGATTGCACCCGACTGCCCGACATGCCTCGGCCATGCCCTGAACCGTCTCCGCAACATGCTCGGGAGTGATGCAGGAACTCGCGAAGTAGTCGGCAAAGATAAGGGGACGTGCGCGCTGAACAAGGAGGTCATCGACGCAGTGGTTCACGAGATCCTGCCCGACCGTGTCGTAGCGCCCCATCATGGTGGCGATCTTGAGCTTCGTCCCGACCCCGTCGATCGTCACCGCGAGGATATCGCGCCCGCACCCGGCCTTGGCCAGATCGTAGAGCCCCGCGAACGCGCCGTAATCGCAGCAGACGTTCTCGTCCCACGTCGACCGCACGGCCGAGCCCATGAGCTTCACGGCGTCCATCCCCGCATCGATGTTGACGCCGGCGCGGGAGTACGCGGTTTCGGTGGTCTGTTTCTCTTTCACTGCGTCGCCTCTTTCCTGCACTACGGTTCGGGCAGCTTCGCATCGCGGAGGTCGATTCCCAAGTGGAATGTTACTTCTCATCCGGGGTCAGATTCAACCTTGCTATCTTCTTAAGAAGCCCCTGTCTGCTCAGCCCGAGTGCCTCAGCAGTTCGCGACTTGTTCCATTTGTGCTCACCAAGCATCTGCAGGATGACTCTGCGCTCCACACCTTCAACCATGTCCTTGAGCGAAAGCTGAACACCCGGCCTGGGCGGCTTGATGGCAACTTCGACAGAGTGAAATCTCTCTGAAAGCGACTGCGCGGATATCGGCACCCGCGGCTTGGATAGGGCAACAGCTCGCTGGATCTCGTTCTCCAGTTCCCGCACATTGCCGGGCCAGTCATAGTTCACAAGGAGATCCATCGCGTGATCAGTAAAGCCCGAAATGCTCTTGCCGCACTCGTCGGAGAAGAGATCGAGGAAATGCTGAGCCAAGAGAGGGATATCATCTCTCCTCTCCCTGAGGACCGGCATGCGCATGCGGACCACGTTCAGACGGTAGAAGAGATCTTCACGAAAGCGCCCCGCCTTCACCTCCTCTTCAAGCGACTTGTTGGTGGCCGCGACTATCCGGACATCCACCTTGATGGGTTCCGTCGCCCCGACCCTGCGTATCTCACCGTCCTGCAAGACGCGCAACAGCTTTACTTGGAGCGCCGGCGGCATGTCTGCGATCTCGTCGAGGAAGAACGTCCCCCGATCGGCCGCTTCAAAGAGCCCCCCCTTCTCCTTCAGTGCCCCTGTGAATGCACCGCGAACGTGACCGAAGAGCTCGCTTTCGAGCAACTGCTCCGGAAGTGCCGCGCAGTTCTGCGGTATGAAGCGCGCGTGCTTGCGGGAGCTGTTGAAGTGGATGGCTCGGGCGACCAGTTCCTTCCCTGTTCCTGAGTCACCCTCTATGAGCACTGTGACCGATGTGGCCGCGACCTTCTGGAGAAGGGAGAAGAGCTCCTGCATCTTGACGCTCTGACCAATGATGTTCGCAAAGGAGAACCGACTGTCGACTTCCCAGCGGAGCGTCTCCAGTTCCTCCTCCAGATCGGCGCGCAATCGAACATTGTCTATTGCAGTCGCTGCCTGTGCGGCCAGCGCCTCCACAAAGCGCACATCTTCGTCGGAGAACGTCGCGTCCCTCTTGCGATAGTCGAGATAGATAAGACCGATGAGCTGCTCCCGCAGCGTCATTGGGACGATAAGGAGGCTCCTCAGGTTGTGCTTGGCAAGAAGTGTCGAGAGCGCACCGGAGCGCTGATCATTGTGTGCGACGCGGATGATCGGCTCACCCTCTGCCAAGTGCTTCAGGAAGACGGGAACCTGTTCCTGAACTTCCAGCTCCACACCCTCGCGCTCACAGAGCGATGACTGGTGTGTGATCCCTGTCGATCCGGGCTGGAGGAGGTGTACTGCCACTGTCTCAGCAGGGATGCCTGCAGCGGCAATGTCGGCGAGCTCGCGCGCGGCCTCTCTCTGTGACTCCGACGATGCCAGCACCTGGCTTGACCTGTAGAGCGACGCCAGGTGCTCCCGCTCGCCGGGAAGCTCCGCTGCGGGAAGTTGGAGGGCCCCGGCCATCTCAGCGAGTTCTTCCTGGATCACGCGCGAGTCTCGCCGAGCGCCAAGATCACGAAAGGTGTCCCGGGCTTCCTCGAGCAATGCTACGGCATCACGCGATTCGCCTCTCTCCCGGTAGACCCGGGCCGTCGCTGCCAGTGACTGGGCCAGCTCGTACGGCGCCCCCATCGCACGAAGTGCATCTGTGGCATCGCCGCACAATCCCAAGGCTCGATCCAGCTCACCGCCATGCGCCGCTATCTCACCCAGCACGCGAGATGAATTGGCAATCTCAAGAAGGTTCTCCATCTTCGTCGAGAGCTTGTGCGACTCCTCGGCAGCCTCACGCGCTTCCCCGTGCCTTCCCTGAGCCGATAGCGCCTCCGCTCGAGCACGAAGTAGCTCCGGGAGGTCGTCGACACTCCCCACCTCACTCATGAGCGCTTCAGCTCGATCGTAGTACCCGAGGGCGAAGCCGGGATTCCCACGGGCGAATTCGAGCTGGCCCATGTCGACCAGAATCATCGCAAGACCCCACTCATCCCCCGTTCTCTCCGCCCAAGAGGAAGCATCTTGGAGACACTGCGCTGCCTTTTCGAATACCCCACGACGAGTCCACAGACACCCCATGTTCAGCAGCGCCAGCTGCGACTGATAGGGAATACCCGCACTGGAGGCCAGCGATAGCGCCTCTGCAAGATGCTCCTCCGCCACCTCCCAGTTCCCTAGGCGCATGTTCGTCCATCCTACATTGCTCACATAGACACTCAAAGGGGTACAGCTGTTCTCATCCTCGCGAGATGCCTGTACGGCCCGAATAGACCATGCCAAGGATGATTTCCACTCACAGAGAGCGTGCAGAGCGTTACCCTTGGAGCTGTAGCTCCGAGCCACTAGATCACTCCTGCCAGTACCCTCAAGCAAAGCGATGCTCTCATCGGCAAGTCGGTCGACCTCGCGGAACTCACCCCTCACTTGATGCACCATGCAGAAAGAGAGACGGATACCAGCTGTGCGGATGCGGTTCTTGCTCTCCATCGATAACTCAAGAGCTCTATCCAATGCACGCAGAGCCCCGTCGGGATCCCCGCTGAGTATCGCCGCCCTCCCCAGCAACCAGAGGAGTTCGATGAGTTCGTCGTCAGGCGCCGATGGATTCCGTGCCGCCACCTCCAAGCCGAGCCGGGACACTCTGGCACACGATGATGTTCTACCTGCGCGCCAGTAGCCGGCGGATAGGTAGACCAGAGAGGACAGGGTGCTGTCAGCCACATCGCTGGAAGAGGTCAGGATCTCGTCAACGAGATCGAGATGGCGCTCCGATTCATCGAGGCGATCTGCATCGAGAGCATCGATGGTCGCAGCGAGTGCAATCGGCAGGGCGTTGCCATACCGCCCCGCGCGGGCCAGGTGCCATGCCACGGCTCCATCACATCTCCTCTCTGGAGGATCATCATCGCCAGACTCGTTCAGAATGTGAGCTGCTTGCTCGTGCAGTTTTCGCTTCAAGTCCCCATCTGATTCAGGCCACAACAGCCTGCTGACGGGATTGTCAGTCAGGCCTCTGATGTCACAAACGTGCGAGAGTGAAGCAAGGCTGAGCACGTCCAGTCGCCGAAGCGCCTCATTCACGTCCAGCGCTGGGAGACCGGTGATCTCAGCGATTATGTCGCCGGTTATGCCGAGTCCGAGAGCAGCGATACGTGCGACTTCCAGCTCAGCGCTTGAGAGATCGGCCAACCTCTTTCTGAGCATCTCCCAGACCGAATCCGGCACACCCGCCTCGTCCGCTCGAGACACATCCAGCACGAGACCCTCGGGGGACCTCTGAAGGCAGCCCTTCGAAGCCAGAAATCCGGTCAGTTCCCTAACGAATTGAGGACTGCTGTCCGTGTGCTCGACCAACCAGTCCACAAGCCCACTGCATGGCGTCGTGCCTGTGGTTTCCCCGACCAAGAGACCTACCTCGTGCCACAACATGGCACCGATTTCCTCAAACTGAACCGTGAACAGCTCCCCAGGTGTTTTCCTGCCAACGCCCGACCAGGCCGACTCAGATTCGGAGGAGATCTGATCGCACATGACGAGCAGGAGTGTCGGGCCTCTCACGGCGGAGGCCTCCGCAATGATGATCTCAAGATCCTCAGGAGATAAGGTCTCGATTCCATCGACAAGCAGAATGGCAGGTCCTCTGGGGCCGGCATGCAGGTCTAAACCCGCGATCCGAATGACAGACCGCTCCGACTCCAGGACATTCTTGCTCTCTACCTGACGCAGAGCATCCCAAGAGACCTCCGCGAAGCTACCACCCTCGGCCAGCGTCTCTATCTGGTACAGTCGGCCCAGCGTGCTCTTGCCCACGCCCCTTGGACCCATAAGAACAAGAACATGTCCCCCACTGCGTAGAGCTCTGCGCTTGGCCCAGCGAAACAGATAGAGGGCATCGTCACGCATCACGATCCCGCCATCGCACCCGAGTGATGCATCCACGCCAAGAACCGTGAGATCCGCACCACGGAGTAGACTCCTGGCCTCCTGAGCTCCTCTGGGTCTCAGAACTCTTTCTGGCAATAGTATCTTGTTGAGTACATCATGAAGCTCAATCGGAAGCTCGGATCTGATCTCTGACAGAACCTCAATTGGATCGAAAGATCCACCAGAGGTCCACCCCAACATTGCGGCCAGAAGCTCGATAGCGATTCTGCCAACCGAGAAGAGATCCGTGTGTACCCCGCTTTTGAAACGTGGAGCTGATTCGAATGGCGATCGAGCAGTGCAATCGAACCCCTCGTCGGACCTTCGACGGCATGCATGATGGAATCCGATCACATGCACTGAGATGGGCGTTGCGGAATCGCTGTCAGTCGATACCCACACACAATCGCGCGTGAGCGCCGTGTGTGCAAATCCAACTGCGTGCAGGTAGTCGAGAAAACCGAGAAGTGAATCAAGCAGAGATGTAATGCTCTCGACATCGGCGTAGGCTTGAGCCCAACTGCCTAGAGACCGCCACGGTCCGCCGGATTCCAGAAAGAGGTTTGGACTGCGAGTAGATCGTGGAGAAAGACCGATTACTCTGGGAACAAGGGGGTGAGCCAGTCTGGATAGTGTGCGGAACTCCTTGAGCAGTCCGGACGACTGCGGGGAACCATGGTATCTCGCGTGTGCCGGGAGCTCAACGCCAACGACATCTCCTGTACGCGTGTTGCGGCCTTCCCACAGCTCAACGCCGTTGACGGTACCGAGCTGCCTCACCAGCTCACAGTCGAATGGTCGGTCTCCATCACAAGTAGTATGGCGATTGCGTTTCTCGCAACGACCGCTCTCTGATGTCATTCACTCCTCCCTGCACCCTCTCCACAACCCATGATCCAGTCGCTGGTTCAGCTCAAGAACTACTCTGTCCCGATCTTCACACCTCCATCCGAGATGAGCCCGAGGAAGACGTCGACCACTTCCGCGTCGAAATCAGTCCCCCTCCCTTGTCGCAGCTCTTCCATTGCCGCATCCGCGTCCAAGCCGCGCCTGTAAGGACGATCGGACATCATCGCATCGAATGCGTCTGCCACCTTCACGATCCTTGCCCCGACTGGGATCTCCTTGCCTTCGAGCCCATCGGGATAGCCTTTCCCGTCACAGCGCTCGTGATGATAGAGCACGATCTCGCGCGCACCCTTCAGGAAGTGAAGATCGGAGACGATTCTGGCGCCGGTCTCCGGGTGTCTCCGCATCACCTTCCATTCATCGTCAGTGAGTTTCCCCGGCTTGAGGAGCACATCGTGCTGTATCGCGATCTTACCCATATCGTGAAGGAGGCTGGCGTACTCGACCATCAGGACACGCCGCTCAGAAAGCCCCATTCGCCGAGCTATGCTCGTTGAGTACTCGGTCACTCGTTCGGAATGACCGCTCGTGAACGGGTCGCTCGCATCGATCGCCGACGTGAGAGCTCTCACCGTATCCATATGGGTTTCGCGCATGTCGATATACAGCTTGAACGAGTGCCGGGCGAGGATCAAAGGCACGAAAAACAGTGCTACGCCTGGGATGCCGATGTGCAGATAGATCACTACCATGACAGCGCTGAGAGGCACAAATCCAACAAGATGCGTGACCGTTGTCCAGAGATACGTGCGCTGCCAGATTCTCCACGGGTTCTCTCTTGCGAATAGGGCAATGATGAAACTGATCCCGAGGGTGTCGACGGCGAAATAGGTTATGCCGCATGCGGCAAGAGGGAGAACCAGCTGTCCCACATTTGCGGTAGACACGCCGCCGACGAATTTGAACACGGCCCCCGCTGCGAATATCATCACGATGAAAAGGCTGACATTGAAGAGGAGTTTGTGCAGCGGCAGTCTGGCTCCGGTCGCTGCCACTGTGACGACGGTTGAGATGATAGCTGCAGCAGTGGGACCGAAAATGATGATGGCAGCGTAGTCGAGCGCGGATGACACCGTGATGTAGGCGCCGGATCTGGGAACCGAGATTGGACTCAGTTCGGCAACGATGCCAAACGCCACCCACCAGAGCACGGGAACCCACGACTCAACGCGGACGGAAGGGAACCTCCAGACCGCCAGGAAGAGTCCGAGACCTACTATGAGAAAGTAGTAGAGTTTGAACCAGGGCGTAGTCCCCTCGAAGGGACCTGCTGCAGAGTCACTCAAAGGGGGCACCTCGCAATGGGACGGGCCGACATCTTCCTAGTCACTACTCCCAGCCACTCTTACTGCCGAATAGCAAGATGTCATAGAAAAGCCTGATGAAGAACAAAATCCCACCTCCTCGCGTCTTAGCTACCCCTGGAAGCTACTGCTCATCTCTGACGTGATGTCCACGTTCCAGGAGCAATAGGGGACGCTTCGCTATGAGGTCGAATTCGCTTCGCTAGTCCTCCTGTGCACTAGTTTCTGATGCCGGCCCGATGATCTCGTATTCTGTTGGTACTTTGCGGCCAAGCCGCCGCAGGTATCTATTGACCGCATCCAGAGTTGCGAGCGCTGCCGCAAGCACTGGATCTCCGTTCACGGCACACGCCCCGATCAGTTGCTTCTCCTGTCTGTCGGCGACGTGGATGACAGCTGTGACAACGATCGGATCTCCTCCGATCGTCACCTGCTCGATCGCATTCACCGCCAGCAGCCCCGCGTCGTCAAGCAGCTGTTGTATGGCCTTGATGACCGCCTCAGACACGGTCCGTAGAATCGATGTCGGCGCATCCGCTCCGGAGACCGATGCTATGGTCTCGGCGTCACCCAGGGCAAGCTCCACGCGTGCCTCGGCCATGTTCTGCGACTGAGCTATGCTGACACCTACAAACTCAACACGGTTTTCATCTGCCTCGAGGTAGCGGACAGATTCTGGAGCCCGCGACTCATCTTCCCCAAGCTCGGGCTCTACTGGTTCATCACCGTCAACGAGCGCAACGCTTATCTTCCGATGATCCACTGAGATGCCGAGCTTGGCCACCATGAGCGAACCGACATCACGCGCTATCTGCTTTGCGCTCCGTGCCGCTCCCGCGACAACGTGTATCTCGAGGATTCCTCCCCTGTCGTCTGCCACGACACGTGCCGATCGCACATCGTGCAGGCAGACCAGAGCCTGCTCGACATCCTCGATGGGCACAACGCGGTCTTTCGCCTTGAGAAGTATGGCGCCGCCTCCTGCAAGCTCGTGGTTTCGCGGCACTTAAGGTGCCGTTCGCGGCCTCAAACTACAATGAATCTACGTTGTGAGTGACAAAGTCAAGCGAAAACACCCAGCAAGCCGTCTTCCCCACCCGGCTGGCCGGATCACTACGTGCCCGAGTGTCACCTGGTATCCCCTCCCCCGACTTCCCCAATTCAACTATCTGTGATATTGTTGCGTTGGCTCAAGTTCAGCAGCGGCGGCAGCCGATGCACCACTCATGCGGGTACACACCGGTCTTCTGTGATGTCTTCCACCAGGAAGGGGAGTGAATCAATGAGCGGCTATGCGCGTATCGCGATCCTCCTGCTTGCCGTCTCGGCAGCAGCATTGGTCCTGTTCGCCTGTGAGACCGCCCAGGCGACCACGATCTACGTCAACGATGACGCGACCGGGACGAACGATGGTTCTTCCTGGGAAGATGCCTTCACCGACCTGCAGGACGGTCTCGATGCAGCCGTTGCTGTCGGTGACGAGGTATGGGTTGCCGCTGGAACATACTACCCGAGCGTCGAGATCGGCGGGGTCGGAGACCGATTCATGTCCTTCCAGCTCAAGAACGGCATGGCCGTCTACGGCGGCTTCGCCGGAGGCGAGACGTTGCTGGAAGAGCGTGACTGGGAAACGAACGTCACGATTCTCTCTGCGGACATCGGCATCCCGGATGACAATGCCGACAACTGCTACCACGTTGTCTACAACCCCGAGGACTCGTACCTCGACGAGACCGCCGTGCTCGATGGTGTGACGCTCACAAGGGGAAACGCCTCCGGCACGAGCGGGGACACTCGCCGTGGCGGTGGTATGTACAATGAGGACGCATCTCCTACGGTCGCCAACTGCGCATTCCTGGACAACGACGCGACCGGTAGTACTTCCTACTCCTACGGCGGAGGGATGTTCAATTACTACTCCTCTCCGCAGGTCACCAACTGCACCTTCACCGACAACACCGCCGGCAAGGCAGGCGGTGCGATGAGCAACTCCTTTGCTGCATCACCTACCGTGATCGACTGTCTCTTCGAGGGGAACTTCGGAGGGCTCGAGGGGAGCGGTAACGGTGACGGGGGCGCCTTGTACAACGGCAACAGCTGCAGCCCCGTCTTCGTTAGATGCGACTTCCTGAACAACGGGGCCAACTACAACGGCGGCGCCTCCTACAATTCAGGAGACACCTCCTTCCCCTACTTCATCAGCTGCAGCTTCATCGGCAACTCGGTCCGCATGTATGGTGGCGCCATATACAACACCAATGAAACTACTACGATGATTCAGTGCACCGTCATAGACAACGAGGCTACTGCCGGGAATGCGCACGGAGGGGCAATGTACAACTTCGCTGCCTCACCGGTCCTCACGAACTGCGTCTTCTGCGGCAATGATTCGGGGTGTGTTGGAGAAGGAATCTACAGCTACCAGCACTCAGATCCTGTGATCACAAACTGCATTCTGATGGGGAATGATGTGCTCTACAGCGCGTTTTCCTCCGAGCCTGTCGTTACCTACTGCAATGTCGAGCAGCCGGGCTTCGAAGATCCCGCCGATCACAACATCTCTGAGGACCCTCTGTTCGTGGACGCAGCAGGCGGCGATTTCGAGCTGCAGTCCGGTTCACCCTGCATCGATGCCGCGAACAACGACGCCCTCCCGGCGGACATCGGCGACCTGGATGATGACGGCGACGTTCTTGAGGAAATCCCCTTCGACTTCTTCGGCAACGACCGTCGGATCGATGACAGTGACACTCCCGACACCGGCAATGGAACGGCTCCGATCGTCGACATGGGGGTTCACGAGTTCGGCGACCCATTCTCGTCTGTGCCTGATGTCGGCGGTTTCCGGCTGGCCAGTTTCCCGAATCCTTTCAACCCGCACACGACGATCATGTTCAGTCTGCCCCAGCCCGGCCGGGTCAGTCTGAACATCTACGATTGTCGCGGAAGATTGGTGAAGACACTGCTGGATTCAAGGAGAACTGCGGGACACCACGAGGTCGTCTGGACGTCCGAGGACCAGGGCGGCGAAAGAGTCGCCTCCGGTGTCTACTTCTGCGTGCTGCGTTCCGACCGCGGCGCTTCCGTGAACAAGCTGGTACTGCTCAAGTAGATCCACGGCTGTTCTTCAGAGCCGTTCTCTTGTCTTTCCTCCCGCCGCCGTTGGACGATGATCATCGCCCGACGGCGGTGGTGTCTATCTCATCGGCAGCACCCAGCAGACCCGCGTCACCCCCCACCCGCCCCTCTCCGCAGGTATCCCACGCCCCACGTCCCCGGCCCCGCGTGCGTGCCGACTATCCCGCCGAGCTCGAAGACGGTCACCTCATCAAACCCGAACCGCTCGCAGAAGTAGGGCCCGAGACGCTCCACCATCTCCGGCCGCTGCGCCTGTACGATTCCCAGCGTTCCGCCTGATCCGCCCTCGAGTTCAGGCGCCGCCAGCTCGCCAAGCTTGTCAATGACGCCGCGCTCTCCGACCGCCTTGGCTGCCGCCGCTATCTTCCCATCTTCGACTGTCAGAATGGGCTTCAAGCGGGCCAGCTTCCCGACGATGGCCTTCGCCCGGCCGATGCGCCCTCCCTTCACCAGGTAGTCGAGCGTTCCCACCGTGAAGTAGACGCGCGCGCGTGCGCACAAACTCGAGGCAAGCACCTCGAGCTCCTCAAGGGACGCCCCACGTCGAGCAGCCCGCGCTGTCTCGATGACCACCAGTCCGAGCGCTCCCGACACGGTCCTTGAGTCCATGACCTTCACCTCAAGACCACTGACCTGCTCTGATGCGGTCCGGGCCGACTGAACCGTACCGCTCATCCTGGATGATATGTGGATAGACAGAACGGCCTTAGTCTCCCAACTCAGCTCCTCGTACTGCTTCAGGAAGTCCTGCGGTGTAGGCTGCGAGGTCGTTGGAGGCTTCCCGGCAGTGGCGAGCCTCGCGTAGAACTCCTCACGGGAAAGATCGACGCCGTCCCTGTAGCTCCCGTCATCGAAGTTCACCGTGAGCGGCACAACGACGATGCCAAGGTCCTCCGCAATATCATCCGGGATGTCGGCCGTCGAATCGGTGACAATGCGAACCTGTCGCTCGGCAGCAACGCTCTTCCGTATGAACTCCCGGTGCTGCTCACGCATGTCGTCTATCTTCTTGTTCCGCACGTCTCCGAACTTCTCCGCGGCGTCGAAGACCTTGTCGGGACTGTTGGTATGAATGTGCACGCGGACGAGTCCCGTGCCCCCAACGACTATGAGTGAACCGCCCAGACCCACGAGCCGGATCCGGAGATCGTCCGGATCAACGTCAGAGCTCTCAACCAGAAACTCTGTACAGTACTGATACTTAAGATCTTTCTCTTTCATCTTCGGGAGCACAGCGTGGTCTGCGGTCGGCAGTGCATCGAGCGCGTCGCCCACGTCCTCTCCCCGGAACAGACGAAGCATACCTTCGAGAAAATCGACGAAGCCCTCTCCCCCCGCGTCGACCACGCCCGCTTCCTTGAGAACCGGAAGAAGATCGGGCGTGCGGACGAGGCTCTCCGCGGCCTTCCGGTGCATCACCGAGAGAATGACCAGGAAATCCCCTTCGCCCTCCCCGACCACGCGCGCGACCTCGTCGGTCGACTCACGCATCACGGTGAGAATGGTCCCCTCCGTCGGCTCGGCCATGGCTTCGTAGGCCCCGTTCACTGATTCTCTGAGCGCAGCGGCGAAGGCCGGCGGGTAGAGACGATCCGTGCCCTCGAGTTCTCCTGCGAAGCCCCTCAGGAACTGAGCGAAGATGACGCCCGCATTACCGCTGGCTCCCAGCAGTACGGCACGCGACAGCGCCTCCGCGATCTCACCGAGAGGGCGGTTCTCATGGTGGCGGATCGCGTCGGTGGCCGCCTTGAGGGTGAGTGTCAGATTTGTGCCGGTGTCGCCGTCAGGAACAGGAAAGACGTTTATCTCGTTCAGGTGGGCGCGCTTCGTCGCCACCCACTGGGCGCCGGCGATGAACGCCTTCACGAATCGGGGGCCATCCATGTAGCGGACTGCCACGAACCACCTCCTGCTACATTCTCTCGGGCGATGCGATGCCGAGCAGCTTGAGACCGTTTCTGAGTACGATCCGCGTCGCTTCAGACAGAAACAGGCGTGCGGACGTCGTTACAGGATCGTCCGTGACGATGCGGTTGTTGTGATAGTAGGCGTGGAATCTGGCTGAGACGTCCCTCAGGTACGTCGTCAGCCTGTGTGGCTCGCGTGCCTCGGCTGCACTCTCGATGAGCCGCGGAAAATCGGCGAGCATGAGAACCAGTTGGCAGGCATCGCCCGCCCCCACGTCGGACAGGTCCACGTCATCCGACGACGGGACCATCTGTCCCCTGTCCTCAGCGAAGCGTATCAGGCTCGACACCCGGGCATGCGCATACTGCACGTAGAAGACCGGGTTCTCATCGGTCTCCTCTCTCGCCAGATCCAGATCGAAGTCGAGGTGCGATGATTGCTTCCGCATGAGGAAGAAGAACTTCGCCACATCCACTCCGACGTCTCCGACGAGCTCTCTGAGCGTGACCAGCCGCCCGGCCCGCTTGGACATCTTGACCTGCTTGCCGCCCTCGATGAAGTTCACCTGCTGGATTATCTGGACTTCCAGGTGCTCCTTGGGGTACCCGAGGATATCGAGAGTCGCGTGCATCTCGGCGATGTGCGCGTGGTGGTCCGGCCCCCAGAGATCGATGACGGGATCGAACCCTCTCTCGAACTTATTGAGATGATAGGCAGCGTCGGGAAGGAGATATGTGGGAAGCCCATCGTTCTTCACGATGACCTTGTCGTCGTTCGTGCCGTGCGGCGTGGTCCTGAGCCAGACGGCGCCTTCCTTCTCGTAGGTCTCTCCCGATGACTTGAGCTTATCAAGCGCATCCTCAACCGCACCCGCGTCCCTGAGCTCGCTCTCGTAGAACCAGCGGTCGTACTTGACGCCGAAGTTTTCGAGATCATGCCTTTGTTCCGAGACGATCGCATCGATCGCGGCTTTCTTCAGGTACTCGAGTCGATCGGCCTCGGGCATCTCCCTGAGCCCCGGCTCGGCGGTGAGAAGCTTCCCGGCTATGTCCTTCAGGTACTCACCGTGGTACCCGCCCTCAGGAATCTCCCACTTCTCGCCGAGCATCTCCTTCACGCGGGCATCGACGGAGAGTGCCAGCTTCTCGACCTGGCGACCTGCGTCGTTGACGTAGTACTCGCGCTCTACATCCACGCCTGTCGCAGTCAGAAGACGCCCCATCGCATCACCGACCGCGGCCGCCCGTGCGCTCACAATGTTCAGGGGTCCCGTAGGATTGGCGCTCACGAACTCGATCTGGATCCGCAGGCCCCTACCGCCGTCGGAGGAACCGTAGTCTGTGCCCAAGGACACGATCTGTCTCAGTTTCTCCTCATACCACGGAGCGGCGAAGCGGAAGTTGATGAACCCGGGTCCCGCAATCTCGACACTCCCGACGAACGACGGCTCAAGCTCAAGTGCGTCGATGAGCCGCTGGGCGATCTCGCGGGGGTTCTTTTCCGCCTTCTTCGCGAGAATCAGGGCGAGATTGGTCGATGCGTCACCGTGCGAAGGATCACGCGGCGGCGACACCTCGATTGCATCGCACTCAAGCCCCAAGCGGTCGAGGGCGGCCGAGAGCGCTTTGATCAGATCCTTCTGGTACACGTCTACGCTCCGTGCTAGCTACGCCGTCGCATCGGAATCCGCATCAGAGTCCCGCACGGGTCCCCGGAGTTCGAATCCGCATTTCTCGAGCTGCTCGAGCAGAACGTCGGGTGAAGGAAACCACTGCCCCCACTTCCTGCCCATGTGTTCGGTCCAACTGTAGTTGTCGTAGTTGAATGTCTCCGCCCTGTCTCCCTCGAGCTTCACCATCGCCTTTGCCTTGCGGTAGTAGTCCTGGGCGAGATAGCCTTCATCCATGACGCGCGCGGCATCCTCGATGTCGGCGTCGCTGAAATCGGGGTACTTGTCCTCAAAGAGGTGGAAATCCATCGGGAACCGCGGCCGCGGCGGTGGGTTCTCCGCCGGGTACCCCATCGTGAGCTCGACAAGCGGAAAGACCCGCCGCGGAAGATCATAGCGCTCGATCACTTCGTCCGCCCAAAACGGCGTCCCCCCCAGGAAGCAGCTGCCCATTCCCAGACTCTCGGCGGCTATCACCATGTTCTCAGCCATGAGCACGGCGTCCTGGAACCCGAAGGAAAGCAGAGTGAGATCGTTTGTGACCACGGGCCAGTCTCGCCCGGCCATGATGGTCTCAAGCCTGTGTGCGTCGACACAGATAGTGAAGAGAAGAGGCGCACCGAACGGGACCGTCTTCGGTCCGCGTCTCAGGAGAACGCTTCCCAGCTGCGCAGCGAAGGGCGCATGCTGACCGGCGCGCACGACTGTCTCGATCACTTCGTCCGAAGGCATGCGGTCTTCGTACTTCCTGATCGACTTCCGTGCGAGCATCGCGTCTATGATCTCGTTCCTGATCATGAGGGCTCCTCCTCCCAGGAAGTCTTGCCTCCCGATGAACCCGCAACAGGTAGCGACCACGCACGCGCCCGGCTGCTACCAGCGCTCCATGTGCACGCGCTCCCCGTCGTACTGGGTGCGCGCTTCCCTGTGCTCGTCCGGGTGTCCGATCGCCAGGACGGCGACGGGAACGATTTCCTCAGGAACCGCCGTGAGATTTCTCACGGCGCTTATCCGGTCGTCGTTCGG
The DNA here is from genome assembly GCA_025782395.1 of bacterium. GTDB lineage: Bacteria > Joyebacterota > Joyebacteria > Joyebacterales > Joyebacteraceae > Joyebacterum. The sequence goes on along the minus strand of JALGZD010000161.1, from coordinate 143,272 downwards.
ATGACATCCCAGCCAGACGCTGCCGAGCCCCATCATCGTCGCTGCAATCAGGATGTTCTCGGTTGCCGCGAACGAGTCCTGGTCCCAGTACTTCCTCGACTCCGACGGAGCGCCGCATACGATGATGGCGAGCGGCGCCTCGTGGAGCATCTTCCAATAGGGCGCGCTGTCGGCAAGCGCGTCCAGCATGGAGCGCTCGGTCACTACCACAAAGTGCCAGGGCTTGATGTTTTTCCCTGACGGAGCGGCCATCGCAGCGTCGAGCAGCATATGAATCTGGTCTTCGCCTACCGGTTCGTCCGTGTACTTCCTGATGCTTCTTCTGGCCAGAATCGGCTCGATCATGCTCCCTCATCCCTTTCCATCCGCGTTCGCCCGGCGCTGGGTCGCATGGTGCGCTCCGGACCGCACCATGGGCCCCACTGCTACTCGCCGGTAGATGGCTCAGTGTCTTCGTAAGTCTCGACCGGCGCGTCTCCCCACAGACGCTCGAGCTGGTAGTAGTCGCGACGCTTCTTGTCGAACACGTGGATCACGACATCAACGTAGTCGAGAAGAATCCACTGCCGTGCTTCCGCCCCCTCGATGTGCCAGACACGGTCGCCGTCAGCCCTGAGTCCTCTGGCTATGGCCTCCGCGATGGCACCGGCCTGAACCTCGCTGTTCCCATGACAGATCATGAAGTAGTCGCAGCTCGTCGTCAGTCCTCTGAGATCGAGGGCGATCACGTGCTCAGCCTTCTTCGAGAGCGCCAGACCGGCCGCTCGCTGCAGCATGTCTTTCAGTTCCTCATCCCATGTCGCCTTCTTCTTCGGCAAAGGTTACTCCCCCATCCCCGTATCGTGCGCAGACCTGTTGTGCTCCTCCACCTCTTCGGGCGACAGGACGCGCGCAATCGTAGCTTCGTGTGTCTCCGTCTTCCTCAGTCCGGAATCATACAGCGCGACTCCGACGAACGACACGATAAGAAAAACGACAGCCAGCACAATCGGCAGCACTGCTTCATCGTCTCCGCCCGTGATCCAGTTCCCGACCATAAACCCTGTGATCGTCAGAAAGACAGGTACCATATAGATAATAAACGCGGCCGACACAGCCTTGCCGGCGCTGATCTCAATCTCGACCGTGTTCCCTTCAACCGCGCCGAGCTTGTTCTTCGCAAGTAGAAGGACATCTTTCCCGCTTTCTCCGACGATGCAGATCCCGCAATTCTTGCACCCGCCATACATCGGCATGTTGACAACTGCTGCACCTTGCTTGACCGACACCACAACGCCTGTCTCAGTCACCTGGGAACCCTCCTCTATCGATCCGCTTGAGCGCAAGGAGCGCGATTAGTCCCGTGCCGAAACCGGCAACGGCAGCCATGAGTATGGCAACAGGCACGAGACGCGCGGCCGGCCCGGGTCCCGTGAAGAGGATCGCGACGACGCTCAGCTGGCCCATGTTGTGGAACAGCGCGCCCACGAGACTGACGCCGACGACTCCCAGTGGAGGGGCCGCAAGTCCGAAGGCGACCCACATCGCGAGCGTCGCCGCCACACCACCACCCAGTGCCATGACGAACGACGGACCCGGAAACGTACCGACCAGAAGAGATGAGATTCCAACTCTTAGAATCGTCAGGATCATCGCATCTCCCACACCCATGGTAATGATAGCATAGACAGTGACGATGTTCGCCAATCCTAGCCTCACGAACGGCAAAGGCAGAGGGAGCGTGCTCTCCAGCACGTGGAGCATCAGAGAGGCCGCCAGCAACATCCCGAGCCTCGCCACTCTTTTCGCCGGATCCCGCATCTATCTGGTCACCGCGTCGATGGTCGCGCGTCCCCCCCCCTCAACCGTCACTACAACTTGATTGGGAACACACACGATGCTCCTGCCGGAGGCGCAGATTCTGCCCATACCCATGCAGATGTGATACCGACATGGAGACGAGTCTATCCTGACCCACCCCGCCTCCACAACAACGATGGTTTCTCCCTTGGGCCCCGGAACAACCAGTTCAGCGTCCTCCATGAGACTCATCGTCTCCCTGAACCCGCCGGCACCCTCGACGACCACGGAACCGCCTCTCCCCTTCCCGCCGAGCGGAAGGACAAGCATCACAAGTGCTGCCGCCACCATGAAGAGAAGCAGCAGCCTGTCCGCCGGCGTCATGATCCCTCGTTCAGTCTCGAGTCGCGCCACTCCCCCACCCTCCGTCAATCGCACCACACGAAGTCCGCCTCTCTGCCACAGTCCGCACAAACTCCGTCCGAGATGCCGTCGATATGTGTGGCGTAGCCCGTCCGCGAGACGAGCACGTGCCCGCACTTGGGGCAGAGCGTATCCGATACCGCACTCCCGCCGGCGTTCCCGAGGTACACATACTGGAGCTTCTCCCTGGCGATCTCGTAGGCCCGCTCGAGTGTTTCGAGCGGCGTTGCCGGTATTTTCATCTTGTAGGTCGGGAAGTAGCGTGAGATGTGAAACGGAATCGACGGCGAGATGCCGGCAAGGAAATCAACCATCTCGCGGAACTCCTCATCCGAATCGTTGAGACCCGGGATGACGAGATTCGTGACCTCGAGGTGTACGCGCGCTGCTGCCAGCTGAATCGTTCGCCTGGCTGTCTCAACGCCGTCGACATGACAGTAGCGTTTGTAGAAATCGCCGCGCATCGACTTGAGATCCACATTCATCGCGTCAATGACCGGAAGAAGCTCCAGAAGCGGCCGCTCGTTGATGATTCCGTTCGTGACGAGGATGTTCTTCAGTCCTCGCTCGCGCGCGAGTGCGCCCGCGTCGAGGATGTACTCGAACCAGACCAGCGGCTCCGTGTACGTGTACGCGATGCCGAACGAACCGTTCTCGGTGGCGATGCGCACGAGTTCCTCAGGCGAGACTGTGCTCGTGACGGCGGGAGCCTGTGAGATACTCCAGTTCTGGCAGTTCTCGCATCTCAGATTGCAGCCGTTACAGGCCACGGAAAGCACCTGGCGTCCCGGACAGAAGTGATACAGGGGCTTCTTCTCGACCGGGTCCATCGACATGGCCACACACTCCGCGTAGTTCTCCGCGTAGAGCGTGCCTCCGTGGTTTACCCTGCTGAGGCAGATTCCGTGCCCCCCATCGGGGATACGGCACCTCTGGGGACAGAGTTCGCACTCGACACGCCCGCCATCGAGCTTCGTCCAGTACTTCGCCTCGGTCACACGCCGCTCCGGATAGCGGGACGGTCTCCCGCCCCTCGTCTACTTGCTTCCTCCTACTCGCTTCGTTCGAATCGCCCTTCCAGACCCGACGAGATGAGGATCTCCTCGATCTCCTCGCTCCCGGTGACGATAACTGCCTCCACGCCATCGGTGCGCTCGACGAACCGCATCCCCCGCCGGGCTCCCATCACGAACACGGCCGTGGCGAGGGCGTCCGCGTCCTCACAGCGCTTGGTGACGATGGTCACGCTCATTATGCCGACGGCCGGAAAGCCGGTCGATGGATCGAGAATGTGATGGTAGCGCACGCCGTCCTTGACCATGAATCGCTGATAGTCGCCGGAAGTGGCAACGCTTCCGTCACGCAGACTGAGCACTCCCAGAAGACCGTCCTGGCGCGGATGCTTGAGTCCGATTCTCCAGCTCTCACTCTCAGGCGGAAGACCCAGCATCCTCAGATCCCCCCCCGCATCTATCACGGCCGCGTCGACACCGGCCGTCCTCAGCATTCTGTATGCCCTGTCGACTGCGCGCCCCTTGGCTATCCCGTTCAGGTCAATGTGAACATCAGTGGCAAGTGTGAGAGCACCGCTCGTCGGATGAAGGCCGATCTGCTCGTAGCCGACCCTCGAGAGCGCTTCACGAATCTCCACGTCGCTCGGGAGATCGGCCCCCTCATCGAACGTCCAGAGATCCACCAGCGGCGCGACGGTGACGTCGAATGCCCCACCCGTCATCCGGGAGATCGCCTGCGAGCGCGAGATGATGGTGGAGACATCGAGATCTATGTAAACCTGCTCCTCGCTCGGGCTTCGCGAGTTGATTCTCGTGACGGCGCTGTTCGGGCCGGATCTGGTCGCCACGGAATCCAGATGCGCTATAGCGACGAATGCCTTGTCAATGGCACCGCGCAGAATCTCCTCGTCGGGGTCGAAGGCGGTGATCTTGACGATCGTCCCCATAAGCAATTTGTGTTCAGTCAGCCTCTTGGGCTCGTTCCCCTTCCTCACCACAAAGATGACCATCAGGAGAACAATGAGAACGACCGCAGCGATCTGCCAGACTGTCCGGGTTCGGCTTGCGTTCACGGTACCTCCTGTGTATGAACCGGTGTGCTGCGGTCGCCCCGTGCTTCACACCGCAGCGGCGTGCGATTCCACCATCGCCCGCAGCCGACACGGAAACAATGGGCTAGCTCGTAATGGCGATGAGCGCGGATGCGGCTATCACAACACCCAGAACGGCATGAAGGCGTATCACCGTCCTCTGTGCTTCCAGGAGCGACTTCGGATCGTCGTAGTTATTCCAGCAGTCGGCGACAACCGTCCGCACGAGACCGAAGGCCAGGATGGCGACAAGCGTGAGCGGTATGAGGCAGCCTGTGAAGACGGCAGCAAAGAGTGACACGAATATCAGGATTGCCAGCGTGAGAACCCCACCACGCGCCGCCGCGCGCGCGCCGAGCATCACCACGAGCGTTCGTTTGTTCGCTCGTGAGTCCGAATCCACATCCGGGATCTCGTTGACCCAGAGAACCAGCACGATCGCGAAGGTGATGGGAAGCGATGCCACTACGACGTGCCACGACATCGTGCCGGTCTGGACGAAGTACGCGCCCACGACCGGGAGAACCCCGAAACTCAGGGCGATGGCCAGCTCGCCCAGCCCACAATAGCCCAGCCTCAGAGGCGGCGCCGTGTAACCGTACGCCGCCAGGACGCCGACCAGCCCAAGTCCGAACACCAACCAGCCGGGCGTCACCAGACTCAGGTGGATGCCGATTGCAGCGCCCAATCCCAGTGCGATCAGAGAACCTCGAAGAAAGAATCTCTCAGGAAGCAACCCGGCCTGGATGAGGCCGCTTCCTCCATTGAACGGACTCCGTGTTGCACTGTCCCGATCAGCTCCGCTTCTCGCGTCGAAGTAGTCGTTGGCCATGTTGGCGCCCGCGTGCAGAGCGATCATCGCGACGAGCGTCTTGAGAAAGAGAATACAGTCGAAGGAGAAACCGTTGGGCCTCAGCCAGAAGGGAAGCGTCGCTCCGATGAGAACGGGGATCGCCGACGCGACGAGGAACGGCGCCCGGAGTGCTCTCAGGAAAAGAGCGAACCCACCAGGCGTCTGATCCCCGTGCTGGAGTTCCGTCTGTTTCACCGCCTTGCCCATTTGTCTATTTGCCTCTCTGATGTCCCAGCGCGCCAACCATGGAAATCGACTTCGTGGGGCAGACGTTCAGGCAGAGACCACATCCGATGCACTTGGGACCGATGACCTCGTGACGCTCTCCGGGCTCGCCTTCGATAGCCTTGACCGGACAGACCTCCTTGCACTTCCCGCTACCATCGCACCCTCTGCCGATGACGGCCTTCGGTCTGACCTTTACCTCGTCGATGATTGCTTTGGTCGGACAGACTGCCGCGCAAATGCCGCAGTTCGTACACTTCGAGTAGTCTATGACGGCGAGGTTGTTGTCCATGTGGATCGCATCGTAGGGACATTTCTTGACGCACAACTGACACGCGATGCATGAGACCTCGCAGACGGCCTTCGCAGCTTTCCCCTTATCATGGTTGGAGCAGCGGATGTGAACGCGCATGTCCATCGGCACCAGTTCCATGATGTTGACGGGACACGCTTCCACACAGATCCCGCACCCCGTGCAACGCTCCCGGCTGATATGCACGATGCCCTCGTCGTCCAGCTCTACCGCGTCGAAGGGGCAGACGGCCTTGCACGTACCGAGGCTCAGGCATCCGAAGACACACGCTCTCGGGCTACCACTCACCAGCATCGCCGCGCGACAGTCCTCTATGCCGTCGTACTTGAGACGCTGAACAGAATTGGAGAAACCGGCGGAGCAGTGCACAACTGCGACCACCGGCATGATCTCGCCCACTTCTGCGCCGAGGATCTCGGCCACCTTCTCGGCGACCTCACTCCCACCAGGAGGACACGCTGCAGGGATCTCGCCCGCCGCCACAGCAGCTTCAGCGTAACCCTGACAGCCCGGGAAGCCGCACGCTCCGCAGTTCGCCCCCGGAAGCGCCTCGAGTATCTCAAGCACCTTCGGGTCCCTGTGGACCGCGAATGCTTTGGATGCGATCGCCAGGATGGCGCCGAAGAGCGCCGCCATTCCCGAGAGAGTCAACATCGATGATGCTACGACGGACAGCATCCTATCCCCTTGAGAGAACCGTCAGATCCTGAGGCCCGAGAAGCCAAGGAACGCTATCGCCATGAGACCGGCGACAATGAACGTGATCGGTATTCCCTGCATCGATTTCGGGACGGCTCCGAGCTGCAATCGCTGACGAATCGAAGCCATGAGCACCAGCGCCAGCGTGAATCCGACACCGGCCGAGAGCCCGTGGACCACCGCGTAGATGAAGCTCACGCTCTTCGGGAGGTCGGTTACGATGAAGCTGTTCACGTTGACGACAGCTACGCCGAGGACCGCGCAGTTCGTTGTGATGAGAGGGAGGTAGATACCCAGCGATCTGTGCAGAACCGGCGACGTCTTTTCGATGACCATCTCAACAAACTGCACCAGTGTCGCGATGACCAGGATGAAAGCGATAGTTCTCAGGTACGTGATCCCGAGCGGCTCAAGCACGAAGACGTAGATGAACCATGTCACGAGTGACGCCATCGTCATCACGAAGATGACGGCCATTCCCATGCCGAGCGCCGAGGCCGGATCTTTGGAAACGCCGACGAACGGACAGAGGCCGAGGAATCTGGCCAGAACGAAATTGGAGACGAAGATCGCCCCTATGATGATCGCGAACAGATGGCCAAGATCCATCTTTCTCCCACCTCTCACTCCGGCACTGGGTCACGTCTCCCGAGCGCCGCTGTTCCTCTGCTAGCTGGAAGGACCCTTCTCGAGCTTCTTCTTCCGCTTGTCGTCCAGCATGTTGAAGTAGCCCATGAGAAGCCCAAGCGTGATGAACGCCCCGGGCGCCAGGATCATGAGCAGAACGGGTTGAAAGTCGGGTCCGAAGACCATGTAGCCCATGAGCTTCCCGTCACCCAGGATCTCACGTATGGCACCAAGCAGGACCAGCGCGAACGTGAATCCCAGACCCATTCCGATTCCATCCAGAGCCGACAGGAAGATGCCGTGCTTTGACGCGTACGCCTCCGCGCGGCCGAGAATGACACAGTTCACCACGATGAGCGGGATGAAAATGCCGAGTGATTTGGACAGCTCCGGCAGATACGCCCCCATCATCAGCTCGACGATAGTAACGAAGCTCGCAATGATAACGATGAAACACGGGATCCTGACCTTCGCCGGAATGAGCTTTCTCAGGATCGAGATCACCATGTTCGAACCGATCAGGACGAACGTCGCTGCCGCGCCCATCCCCAGAGCGTTCTCCACGGACGTCGACACGGCCAGAGCCGGACATAGGCCGAGCGCCAGTCGGAAGACCGGGTTCTCGTTGTAGAAACCCTTGGTGAATTCCTTGCTCACGCTCATCGGCTCACCTCCGGGCTGCCGGCGTCATCACCCGTCGCATCGTCTCCGACAACCACCGTGTCGTCGGCGGACTTGCACGGCGCGTCATCACCCTGCACGATCGAGAGAACGAGCTCCAGTCCGCGCCTGACGGAGTTCGTAACGGCGTCGGAGCTGATGGTGGCCCCGGTTATGGCAAGGATCCCTTCCTCCGCCCGGCTCTTGACCACGACGAGTTCATCCGGGGCCCGCCCATCGAACTGCACCTGGAACCACGGCCGAACACCGGCCTCGTCCCTGGCGTTTCCGGAGAGCACGTCCCACAGCGTATTCAGTGACGCAACCTCCAGGACCTTCGCGCCCAGCCCGGGCGTTTCCCGCTGATCCGTTATCTTGATCCCGCGGATGGTCCCGTCCGGATCGACACCGACAATGGTCTCTACCGTGCTGGAGTAGCCCTTCCCGTAAGCCTTGAACGAATATCCGACCAACTCTCCGTCATCGTACGCCGTGAAGTACTCGAACTGGTGACCATCGAGAACACACTCGGTGGTCGTCTGCTCAAACGTCGCGTCAGGACTGCAGGACAGTGCTTCGATTCGTGCGTCCGCCTCTTCCTGGCGCTTGTACTCCTCCGTGATTCCGTGCGTGGAATTGTAGACGACCGAGAGTCCGTAGCTCGAGACGAGCGCGATGATCGTCAGCGTACCCACGAGTCTGAAGAAGTTACCCACTCTGCTTCACCTCCCCGAATTTCTTCGGTCGCGTACGCCCATCGATGAGCGGAGTTGCGATATTCATGAGCAGGATGGAGTAGCTGACACCTTCCGGGTACCCGCCGATCAACCTGATGACGGTCGTGAGAACTCCACAGCCGACACCAAACACAAGCATACCCCGCGGCGTGACGGGCGAGGTCACCATGTCGGTGGCCATGAAGAAAGCCCCCAGAATGAGACCGCCGGAGAGAATGTGAAACAGCGCATTCCCCGTGAAGAGACCGGTCGGACCACCGAAGATCGAGGTCAGGACGGCAACCGTCACGATGTAGGCAGCGGGAACGCGCCACGAAATATAGTGCTTGAACATGAGGTACGCGGCACCGATGAGAAGCAGGAGCGCCGAGGTTTCCCCGATGCAGCCACCGACGTTTCCGATGAACAGATTGGCGATCGTATCGGATGAACCGAGCCGCGCCAGGACCTCCCGAGCCTGAACTATCTGGTGTGTCGTAGAAGCCGGATCTGATATGACGGCATTCACGCTCTTCATGATCGCAAGCGGCGTAGCCTGCGTCACGACGTCGATGCCCGAGAGAGACAGTCCGGACAGGGTGCCTCCCCTGCCGGGCAGCCACATCGTCGTCATGTGAACGGGCCAGGACGCGAGCAGGAATGCGCGGCCGAGAAGCGCGGGATTCAGTGGGTTGTACCCGAGCCCGCCGAATACCTGCTTGCCGATGGCGATCGCAAAGACCGATCCCACAACGGGGATCCACCACGGCACACCGGGCGGGATATTGAACGCCAGGAGTATGCCTGTTACGAGCGCGCTTCCGTCCGTCACCGCCACCGGCACACCTCTGAGCTTCTGGATCACTGCTTCCGTCAGGACGGCAGCCGCGCAGGCCAGGAGCGTAAGGAAGAGCGCCCTCGGACCGTAGAAATAGATGGATCCGACTATGGCGGGCACCAACGCGATGACGACGCTGTACATCACCTTCCGCACAGAGACATCTTCGCGAATATGTGGGGAGGCTGAAACTACCAGGTGCTCCTGCATTCGCCCGTATCTCCTTACCTGGTCGGTCTCGCGGCCACTGCGGTTTGCAGCCTTCCTTGTGCCCTGTTTCCCTGCCACCGCACCGTTCTGCTCTACTTCCCTGCCGCCGCCTTCTCCGCCGCGCTCTTCTGGGCGGCGAGCAGCTTCCCGTACTTGAAATAGTGAACGAGCCGCCGCTTCGATGGACAAACGTACGAACACGACCCGCACTCGATGCAGTCGTTGAGCCCCATCTCTACGGCCGGTTCAATCTTCTCGTTGATCACGAGCTTCTCAATCATGACGGGGACAAGCTTCATCGGACAAACGTGAACACAGGCCCCGCACCACAGGCATGGGTCCGGCTGTCGCTCGTCCACCTCGCTGCGAGCGAGAAAGAGCACTCCCGACATGCCCTTGACGACAGGAACGTCGGTCGTGAACTGCGCTATCCCCATCATCGGACCGCCCGAGATCATCTTGCCGATATCGGTCTTCGTTCCTCCTGCTTGCTCAATGAGACTCGACAGGAGCGTGCCGATGCGCGCCATGAAGTTCGATGGCTTAGCGATGGGCGACCCCGTGAGAGTCATGACCCGCCGCGTCAGTGGACGCCCAAGATAGCACGCCTCGTAGACAGCGTAGGCTGTGCCGACGTTCTGAACGACGACACCAACATCCATCGGAAGACCGCCCGACGGAACCTGGCGCCGCAGCAGCGTGTCAATCAGCTGTTTCTCCGCTCCCTGCGGGTACTTCACCTGAACGGCTGTCACTGTGATGTCTGCTCCGTCATGAATCGCAGCCTTAAGTGCTGCGACCGCATCCGGCTTGTTCGACTCCACGCCGATGATTCCTCTGTCGGCGCCGACTGCCTTCATGAGAAGCTTCATGCCTCTGAGCACATCACCCGGGCGTTCCAGCATGAGGCGGTGGTCGGCCGTGAGCCACGGCTCGCACTCGGCCCCATTCAGGATGACAGTGTCAATCGGCTTGGACTCCGGCGGGGAAAGCTTGACGTGAGTGGGGAACGCGGCTCCGCCGAGACCGGCGATACCGGCGCCCAGCGTGATTTTCCGGATCTCGTCGGCTGTCAGAGATTCGACGTCGTCGCGGGGCCTGACACTCTCATGCCACTCGTCCAGCCCGTCGCCCTCGATGACGATCGCGATATCCTCGCCGCCCCCGGGATGCGGGAATCTGCCGACGGCCGTCACCTTCCCGGAGATCGATGCGTGGACCGGCACGGAAACGAAGCCATCCGGCTCGCCGATTCTCTGGCCGACCTTGACGTCGTCTCCCACTTTGACGCAGGCCTCGGCCGGAGTTCCGAGAGACTGCCTCAGCGGTATCACAACGCGCTGGGGAAGAGTCGCCTCGGCTATTTCGACCGACTTGGTCAATTTCTTCGAAGCCGGAGGGTGAACTCCGCCGGAGAAAGTCTTGAGTCTCAGAATCCCGACTCCTGTAGCTCAGGGGTTTGAAACCGCGCGCCCGGATCCTCCCCGAACGCGCGATCGTGTCTATCGGCCATCTACTCCACGAGCTTGATATTCAGGCTCGAGACTATTCCCATTTCGACGACGTTCGATGCGGCAGCTCCCGCAACAGACGAGCCCTCCCCCGTCAGAGTCATCTTCATCTCACCCGATGAGAAGATAAGTGATGCATCCTCCATCGAGAGAAAGAGATCACCATCGACAGTTCCTTCACCCTCCATCAACCACACCTCACCGGCCTGTTCCGCCCGGCCCTCGAAGTTGAAGTCCGAGTGACGATTGATGACGACACAGTCGATCTGGTTCTTGTTCTTGAAGCCCGTGACGACGTATGTGCTCTCTCCGGTGAAGTCGCGATCGACGGCAGCAGAGAGGTCGGGGATGTCATAGTCGGTGGTCCAGCTCACTCCGACATCCAGGGCCTCGTCCGGAAGTGGAGGAAAGACATCGTACAGAAGAACGGCCATCTGGCCCGCTCCGGCCTCCAGGTATTCAGCCGAACCGATCCCTGTCCAGGAGAGGACAGTACCGTCCGGCTCGAGCGTGAACTCAAGTTCGTTACCGCGAAGCTCGGTGACTGCCTTGTCGATCTCCGGCCTGTCCCCGACGGTTATGCTGCCGGACGCGTTTGTAAACAGCATCCGCATCGTGATGTCGGCGTCAGTCACTTCGGTGAAAGTGCAGGTCGTCTTGACCTCGGTCTGCGTGTAAATGGTCTGCTCATACGCCGTCCGCTTGATGCCGGACTGGGTTCCCATCTTGAACTCGTACTTGAGAACATCTCCCTTCTCGAACGAGTGAGATAGAACCACCGGGCCGTCAACGATAATGTCCACGCCACCGCTACCGCCACCACAGCCGGATCCCATAATGCCCGCCGCCATAACCACCATCATCAGTGCGGTGAGAACTGTCTTGCGAGTCACCATCTGTCGACCTCCTTCCACGACATGAGTTGCCGCCCGGAGCCCTCGCACTGGTGCGAGAATCCGAGCGGCAGAAGTATAGCATGAATCATCCAAGCGTCTACAGGCTTTTCGGCCCCGCTGCCCCGGACTGCGTGCGACATGCACCACTCCTCCGGGAGCGCATCAGGTCTCGACACCCAGCAGTTCCATGAGTTCGTCCGAAACCGGAGCTTTCTTCTCCCACCGGCCGATCTCCGTGCCGTCGTTCTGGAGAACGATCGTAGGAATCTCTCCCACACCTTCCATCGCAGCTTCAATGAGACCGTCCTCGGTACTGCAGTCGAACTCCTCAATCTCGATTGTGTCGGTCATCTCCCACTTCTTGAGGAAGAACCCGATCTTCTCTTTGGCGTTCGTGCAGGCCGAGCAGTTCTCTTTGACAAAGAACATCAGTTTCACAGCGCTTCGCCTCCGATGTGAGTCTTCGGATCCGGTCGCGTTCCCATACCCTGAGGATTACTTGGTTCTGCTTGTGATTCCCGGGATCTGCGACGCCGCGCAGTACGGACAGGTATCAACGAGACCACGGCTTACTCTCTGGCAGACGTTGCAGGTTGTGAATTCCGGCGAGAACGCTATCTGCGCGTTTCGCGTATGGAAGAACGTGGCCTTGACGAAGCTCGCAATAGCTTCCTTCTCCGGGTGGCTGTCCGCTATCCAGATGTGAGAGAGGGCTCCGGCCTCAATCATATCGTGGAACATACCTTCCTTCTTCACGCGCTCGATAGGACTGATTCTTTCAGCCACGTTCAGGAACGTCGAGTTCGTGTAGTAGACCTCTCCCAGCGAGATATTTCCTTTCACGACCGCCCCCGCCTGACTCGGGAAGTGTTCGAGGTCCAGCTTGGCAAGCCGGTAGGCCGCCGATTCGGCCGGCGTCTGTTCGAGGACGAGCTTCATGCCCGTCTTCTCCGACCAACGCTCACACTCGAGCTTGAGATGGGCGATGACCCTGAGTGCCAGGCGGAACGCACGATCGGACTCGTGTATCTCCTCGCCGAGGTGACTCTGCACCAGTTCGTTCAGACCAAGGAGTCCGACGAGGAAGGTCACCCGATGCATTCGCAGGTACTCCTGACCGTCCTGCTTCATCGTCAGAAGCGCCAGCGGTCCGGCGTCTCCCATCGCGAGCAGCTTCTCTATGATGAGACGCTTCTGCTCGTGCGCCTTGACAACGAGTTCGAAAGCCTCGTCGATCTTCTCGAACAGCCTCTGGTCATCCCCCTTCGCATAGTATGCGGCGCGCGGGAGGTTGATCGTGACATTCTGAAGAGCCGAGTAGCGCATCCTCCACGGCTCCTTGGCGTCCTCAAGATCAGACGCATCCAGTTTGAAGGAGAGCCGGCAGCATTCCGAAATCTTCGCCGTGTCGCCCCTGTCAAACACGAAGTAGGTATTGCCCTTGTCGGCGGCAACATTCGAGATATGCAGCAGGAAATCCTCATGGCCGGGGGTCTTGAAGAAGGTGTCGGTGATGTGAACCAGCGGCTTCGGGAAAAAGAAAGGACGCCCGGTCCCATCACCCTCCTTATACACGTCGAAGAGAGCCATGGCGAAGCGCTGTGAGTCCTTCTCGTAGTCCTTGTAGGTGCCTCCCGTGTACTTGCCGCCCGGACCGATAGCCGGAACGTCGGTGAAGTGCTTCGGCGTCTCCCAGTAGATGTTGATGTCGCTGAAGATGGCCTGGCCTCCCCGCGCGACGCTCTGCTGCGAGTACTCGAAGATCATCATCTCGGCGAGCTGGTGGATGTCGCGGTCGGACATGCCTTCGAGAAACGGTGAGAAGAACGTGTTGACCGCATCCCATCCGATTGCCCCGGCGAAGTGGCCCTGAAGCGCTGCTGAGAACTTCACCATATGCGCGAGCAGGATCTCTGGATGCTTCGCGGGCTTCGCAATGGAGAGAGCGTTCGGGAGGCTGAGACCGAACTTCTTTACGTACTCGATCGACTGCCCGGAACAGTAGGGTCTATCGAAGAAGCCGAGATCGTGCAGGTGAATGTCCCCGCGAGCGTGTGCGTCCGCGACCTCCTGGCTGAACACGGAGAGAAGCGCGTACTGCTTCTTCACGGCCTCCGCCAGAGACATGTTGGTCGCTTCGGGGTTGTGCGGAATGTTCGCGTTCTCTTTGTTCGGCTCGAGAATGATTCTCTTCGCGTCATAGAGGGGAACACCGAGTCGCGTGTGTCTGCGGCGCGCGTCCTCGAGACCGTGCTCGATGAGCTTCGCATCTACAAGCTCGCGAATGAGCGGCGCCGTGATAACCGCGGTCGCGCCGAGCGCGATCTGATCCTCGACTTCGCGACTGATCTTCTCGGCTTTCTCAACAGGAACGTCTGCCTCGCGAACAAGCGTCTCTATAATCTTCTCGCGATCCCACGCCATGATGTCATCGCCGGACGTTCTTACGAAGAGGGAGAGATCGGTCGAATCGAGTCCCAGGCGACGCTGCTTCTCGAGACCCGCGAGACCTATGTTGATATCCGCCCTGCGGATCCTCGCTCGCTTGTCTCTATACAGAATGAAAGCCTTGGCCGTCTTCGCGTGGCCCCTCTCTACGAGGATCTTCTCTATCGAGTCCTGTATCTCCTCCACCTGCGGCAACTTAGCGCCTGTTTCGGAGTACATGTAGAGAAGCACTTCGTCCGTGAGCCGCTCTGCGGCCTCCTGATCCCTGCCCCCCACCTCCTGCGCTGCCTTGAAGATGGCGGTAGTTATCTTCTTCCTGTCGAACGGGACGATTTTCCCGCTTCGCTTCCGCACGAGATGGAAGAGCCTGCTCGCAAGTCTCCGGTGAAGACCAAGGATCTCGTCCTCGTCCATGTAGAGCTTGAGACGCCTGGGACTGGAGGGTACTTCATCATCCACCGCGATGTCATCGTACCTGGACATTTCCTCAATCGCAGTAAGTCTGTTATCACTTGCTGTCAACTCAACGGAGGAACCGTCATCTTTCAATTCCGACATTGATGCGCCACCGATCCTCTCGTGATCAGAATCTGTGAATCACTGCGGCATCGAAGCGGGGGAACCCGATCGAAGCTCTCACCTTCAGTTGTCTGTTAGCAATGGTTGGTTGGTACTCAAGGTGGGAAGGCTGCTCCACGCGCACCACACATCATCCGCTAGCGGTCTTCCTCCTTCGGCGATTTGCAGATTATCAGCCGACGGCGAATCGTGTCAAGCGATTAGCATCTCGACCGTGGTTTTTCTTGGGGCAAGTGATGGAAGAATGCACCAGCCGGCCCAACAGAGGGTTCTCCACGCGTCAAGAACCCACCTTCGCCGGATCGCTGAGGACGACGACCGGGATCCCGGCCTGTGCAAACAGCTCTGATGCGAGTTCGTCCGGATAGTCGTCTGCAGAAATCACACGCCTGATCCCGGCGTTGATGATCATCTTCGCGCAGACAGAACAGGGGTGGTGTGTCGTGTAGATCGCGGAACCGCTGATACCGGTTCCGTAGTTTGCAGACTGGATGATGGCGTTCTGCTCAGCGTGGATCCCACGGCAGAGTTCGTGTCGTTCACCGTGCGGGATGTTCAACTTCTCCCGGATGCAGCCGATCTCGTCGCAGTGAGGTAGTCCCGCCGGTGCTCCGTTGTATCCGGTGGCCAGGATCCTACGGTCCTTGACGATGATGGCGCCGACCGACCGCCTGAGGCAGGTCGAGCGCCCCGCGACAAGCTTCGCGATGCTCATGAAGTAATCGTCCCACGGTGGTCTCTTGGTCAAAGCCTGTGTCCTCTGAAAGTGTCTCCCGCAAGGCCCTTCCCGCCGTGCCGCTGGTCCTGCTATACCGACCTCTCCTCGCCTACGATAAGGGGGAAGTTGACACAGAACTCCTCAACTTCCTGCTTGACCATTTCAAGATTCTGTTCGTTCTCGGGATCTGTCAGGACCTTGTCGATAAGGGCCACCACCTTGTCGATCTCGGTAGCTCCCATGCCGCGGGTGGTCAGCGCCGGTGTCCCGACGCGGATACCGCTCGCGATGAACGGCTTCTCCGGGTCGAACGGAATTGTGTTCTTGTTGACGGTGATGCCGGCCTTCTCCAGCGACTTCTCGGCGACCTTTCCGGTCACGCCCTTCGTCCTCAGATCGACGAGCATGAGATGCGTGTCGGTTCCATCGGACACGAGCCGGAAACCGTGGCGCTTGAAGGCTTCCGCCATGTGCTGCGCGTTCTCAACGATGCGCTTCTGATACTCCCGGAACGACGGCTGCATCGCCTCCTTGAGGCAGACCGCCTTGCCGGCGATGACGTGCATCAGTGGACCACCCTGAATCCCCGGGAAGACCATCTTGTCAATGGCTCGTGCAAGTGTTTCCCTGCACAGAACCATCCCCCCCCGCGGACCGCGTAGCGTCTTGTGAGTTGTCGTCGTCACGACGTCCGCGTACGGAATCGGACTTGGGTGAATACCGGCTGCGACGAGACCCGCGATGTGTGCCATGTCGACCATGAGAGCGGCGCCGACCTCGTCTGCGATCTCACGGAACTTCGCGAAGTCGAGAGTTCTAGGGTAGGCGGATGCGCCGGTCACGATGAGCTTCGGCTTGTGCTCCAGTGCCAGCTTCCGGAGAACGTCGTAGTCGAGGACCTCGGTCTCTTTGTCGACACCGTAGTGGATGACATTGTAGAACATCCCGGAGAAGCTGATAGGATGACCGTGCGTCAGGTGACCGCCGTGAGACAGCTCAAGGCCGAAGTACGTGTCGCCCGGGTTCAGGAGGGCAAAGTAGACGGCCATATTCGCCTGGCTTCCTGAATGAGGCTGGACGTTCGCGTGGTCCGCTCCGAACAGGTCCTTCGCTCTGGCGATGGCCAGGTTCTCCGCCCTGTCCACGAACTCGCAGCCACCGTAGTAACGGCCGTTCCGATTCCAGTTGATCGTCCCGTCCTTCTTGCGGAAATACGGGTAGCCCTCAGCGTACTTGTTCGTCATCACCGACCCCACGGCTTCCCTCACCGCCCCGCTCGTGAAGTTCTCGGACGCTATGAGCTCCAGTTTGTCGGTCTGCCGGCGTATCTCCGACTGTATCGCCTCGAATATCTCCGGATCTACGTCCCGTAGTGCTGGCATTCTTACTCCCCCTCCGCCTTCATTATCTTGTCAACGCGGGCCACATGTCTTCCGCCCTCGAATCCCTCAGCGAGCCATGTATCCACTATCCGGACGGCGAGTTCTGCGTCCACGAACCGGCCGGGCAGGCAGAGGACGTTCGCGTCGTTGTGCTGCCGCGACAGCCGGGCTATCTCCTCGCTCCACGCGAGCGCGGCCCTTATCCCACTGACCTTGTTCGCCACCATGACCATGCCCTGACCAGACCCGCAGACGAGGATGCCACGGTCCGCCTCTCCCGATGCGACATCACGCGCGGCGGGGACGCCGTAGTCTGCGTAGTCAACGGCTTCCTCGCTGTCGGTGCCGTGATCTCTCACATCCATACCGAGCGACGTCAGATGGTTCTTCACGACCGTCTTGATGCTGAACCCCGCGTGATCGGATCCCATCGCGATTGTCATAGCGTGCACGTCCCCCTCCCCGTAGCTCTCTACGTCTTCCCGGCGAGTTCCAGCAGTTTCGGAAGTGAGCTTCGCAGGTAGCCATCGAGCATGTCGAACACCACCTCATATTCCTCTACCGAGCCGCCGATAGGATCAGGAACATCGATGTCCGAACCATCAGCGTAGTCCGAGAGCAGGAACGTACGATCGGCCGCCGTCGGATCCAGCTCGATGATGAGTTCCCGATGGATCGCGGTCATGACCAGAACAAGGTCCGCCTGCTCCAGCGCGAGACGCGTGAGACCGCTCGAGCGGTGCGCCGAGATGTCCACGCCGTGATGGAGCGTCACCGAGATTGCATGGTCCGTCGGCGGCATGCCTTCCAGATTGGCTGTCCCGACGGAGCGCACCTCAACATCGTCCAGATGATCCCCGGGGAGCATCTCACGCAGCATCCCCTCGGCCATCGCGCTCCGGCACGAGTTGCCCGTGCAAACGAGTAGAACGGACAGAGCCATCAATTCCTCTCAATGCAAGGATAGGCTTAGAGTCTAGGCAGGAGAAAGCAGCTAGTCAACCGCTGAGAGCCGAAAAGGGAAGCGGCCGCCCGCGGGTACGCCCGCCGAGTCCCGCGGGTACGCCCGCCGAGTCCCGCGGGTACGCCCGCCGAGTCCCGCGGGTACGCCCACGGGTACGCCTCTACGAGCCGAGCACAGCCCGTACATCGGCCACCGACACAGTGCCCTCCCTGAGCACGGTCGGCGATGAGGTCGTGAGGTCTACAACGGTGGTCGGCGCCACTGCCCCCGATGGGTACCACCTTACAGCAACTTCGATCCAGTCGCGGAGCTGTGCCACGGCTTCGTCCACATTCCGTGGGGGTTCACGTCCCTCGATATTCGCGCTCGGAGCCGTGATCGGCTGACCGATCAGAGCCAGGACTTCCTGAACCACCTCGTTGCGTTCAAACCTGACGGCGACCGTGCCGGTGCCGGCGGTCAGTTCCTCCGGAAGTTTGTCCGACGCTTGAAGCACGTAGGTGATTCCCCTGCTCCCCAGCTTCCACTCCAGTTCTCTGACGGACGGAGGTATGTCGTTGACGAGCGGCTTCGCCATCTCAAAGGAATCCACAAGGGCGATGAGTGGCTTGGAGGCATCTCTCTCCTTTGCCCGGAACACCCTCCGGACTGCATCCGGATTGAGCGCATCGGCGCAGAGAGCGTAGTACGTCATCGTGGGTAGCACTACCAGTGCCCCGTCCTTGATCGCGAGCGCGGCCGGCCTGAGGAGGTCCCTGGTCGTCTCATCACTTCCTTGAGTAAGGTCAATCTCCTTCACGCGTCGTCCCTCCCACCAACCTTTGCATCCCCTACCTTCTCGAGTGCGCGGTACCCTATGTCAGTCCTGTAGTGCGCATCATCAAAGCTGATTGCAGTGACACCTGTATACGCGCGGTTGAGCGCAGCGGGCAGAGTCGGGCCGGTGCCGGTGATGCCCAGCACACGACCGCCCGCCGTCACCGTCGCACCATCACTGTCGGCAGTTCCTGCATGGAATACGACGACACCCTCCATGGCGCCGGCGACTGCCAGACCACTGATCGGTTTCCCTTTCCCGTACGCACCGGGATACCCACCGGAGGCCATGACGACACAGGCAGCGGACTCACCCGTCGCCCCAACGCAGGATGGATCAAGTTCGCCCGTGGCGACCGACATCATAATCTCGGCCAGATCACCGTCGAGAAGCGGGAGGACTACTTGCGTTTCCGGGTCGCCGAAGCGGCAGTTGAACTCGAGCACCTTGGGCCCATCCTCGGTGATCATGAGTCCCGCATAGAGGACGCCGCGGTACTCCGTGTCATACTCCTCGGCGAGGGTGCGGACTGCTGCAGTGACAACGTCGCGCTCGATCTCGGCCAACATGCGTTTGTCCACGACAGGTGCCGGCGCGTACGCGCCCATCCCTCCCGTGTTCGGTCCCCCGTCTCCATCAAGCGCCCGCTTGTGGTCCTGCGAGGGAACGACCGATGCGATGCTGCGCCCGTCAGTGAAGGCCAGTATCGACGCCTCCTCTCCCTCAAGGTGCTCCTCAACCAGGACGCGGGAACCGGCCCCGCCGAACCGCCCTTCGGTAAGCACGGCATCTATCGCTGCAAGAGCTTCGTCCTCGCTCGCGGCTATCATGACGCCTTTGCCGGCGGCCAGCCCATCGGCCTTGATCACGACGGGGGCTCCGAGTTCGCGAACGTGGGAAACCGCCTCGCCCCGGCTCGTGGTCGCCCAGGCGCGTGCAGTCGGGATGCCGGCACGCAGCATGAGTTCCTTCGCAAACCACTTGCTTCCTTCAAGGCGGGCGGCTGACTTCGACGGACCGAAGACGGCAAGTCTCTCATCGGCGAACCTGTCGGCGATTCCCATTGTCAGCGGGATCTCAGGCCCGACAACGGTGAGATCGCAACGCTCCTCCGATGCCAGGCGAACAAGCCCTTCGATATCATCGGCCGGCACCGGTAGACACCGCGCGAGCTCTGCGATCCCGGCGTTGCCGGGCGCTGCAATGATGTCGGTCACCGTCGGGCTCTGTGCGAGCTTCCAGACCAGCGCGTGCTCGCGGCCTCCTCCACCTACTACGAGAATCTTCATTTCTCTGCCTTCCAGGGAAGCGCCAGTCGAACGGGGCCGACCCCATGCGGGATCGGCCCCGATACGGGACGGACAGTCGTACGAACGGCCGGTGTCACGCGTTCGGCCAAGGAAGCGCGGCTGGCAGTCGTGGCCGTCGCCAGCTACCGGTAGAGCCCCTTGATCATCCCCCAGCTCGTGCGTTCGACCGGCGTCGTGTAGCCGCTGACGGTCATGATGTACCTGCGATCACAGTCGGTCGGCAACCAGTACGATGGTCCGATCCAGAGCCAGTATGTACCTGGATCGAGCACTTGGGTCATGCAGATATCTTCGCAGGAGCCTCCGAACTGCTCGTCGATGATCACGGGATTGGTGCAATCCGGGTCGGGTACGATCAGAAACGTCTGAACGGGAAACTCGGCCGCCGCACAGAACTCGATCTCGCGCGGCTCGTCGAGGACGATCTCGTACCAGTCCGTGTCCCTGTAACACAACCCTCCAGGACTGGAGTGGACACCGCTCTTTCCACACACCCATATGGTAGATGCGCTTGGCACCAGAGACGAGAAGACCTCCGGATGCGAATTGCAGCCGCCGTTGAAGTGGTCCACATAGCCGGGTCCGCACTCCGGTTCACCCTCAATCTCGGCGCCTCCCGGACAGTCCAGAACGCAGTCATCGGCGTAGTAGCCGTCGATCGTCATGATGTAGTCGAGATCGCAAGCGAGCCCCTCGAAGACCTGCGGCCCGACCCACAGCCAGAACGTCCCCGGACCGATGGTTATCGTGATACAGCCCTCGGTACACTCGTCTACCGGCAGGTTCTCGAGGACGTCGTAGTCGCTGCAGCCCAGGATCCCATCGATGATGAACATCTGGAGCGGGAACTCAGCCGTGCAGCAGAACTCTATCTCACGCGACTCGGTCAGCACGATCTCGTACCAGTCGGTGTCGCGGTAGGAGTTCCCGCCCGACACATATGTGCCGCTCAGACCACACATCGTGATCCTGCCGTAGGCCGGGTCGATATGAGAGAAGGATTCGGCGGGATTGTTGCATCCACTGTTGAAAACGTCGACGTAGCCATCGTAGCAGGGTTCCTCGCCCTCAGTGTAGGCACAGGGATCACACTCGAGCTCGCACGGTGGATCACGGAAACCGAGATCGTCGGCACTCGGAGCGCCGGGATACGCGACGTTCGTCGTCAGGCGGTTCCGCTCCCGGACAGAGCTGCCGGCTTCTCCGATGGCCACTGACCGCAGAACCGGCTCCTGGGCCTCGCGCGCTGAGTCCGGCATTCTGGCCGCAGTGAGCTCCTGAACGCTCTTCTGCGCGCAGGCCGTCCCCGCGAAAAGAGCGATCAGAACCACCATCGCTATGATTGTCCCCTTCATGAGACCTCCCTTCAAGCGCCTCGCCGGGCAACTGCCGCCTCTCCGCTGGCGTCCCGGCGCAACTGGTTGTCTCAATGGAACTAGTAGCATACCGATGGGGAAACTGACAAGGAGAAACCATGGGGAGCGCAGAACGTCGGAAAACGCGGGACAATCGGCGCGGCGCGCACTGACCAGCGACGTGCCACGTCGATATCAGCGGCAAGGGCCGGTCGCTCGGCGGCCGGCCCTCACAGCTTCAATCGTACGCCAGGAATGCGTACTAGTCCCGTATCTGCTTCTCGGAGAGCATCCTGTCCACGCGGGCCTGCGGCTCAAGCGACTTCGCCAGAATCAGCTGTGGCCCGTCTGTCGGGCTCGAGAAGCTGTCCGGCCTGAGCGTATCGGCGTAGTCTGCGAAGACGACAGGTTCGCTGCCACTCACTACACGCAACTTGCTCGCCGATGAGATGACGGATGTGGACGTGCTTGCGCCCGCGATCTCGAGATCTCCCGAACCCCGCACGCCGAGGCCGGGCCCCTTGCCTACCCAGAATCCGACTGCGAAGAGAACCAAGGCCGTCGCGACCGAAGCGAGCTTCGGAACAGAACCGTGCGAGGAGATTAATCTGCGCACAGGGGATTCGCGGTGAACGCGCTGCATGAGACGGGCCGTGAACCGCGTCCAGTAGAACGACGAAGGCTCTACATATCCGTCGTCGCGAAGAAGCCCCATGACCTGCTTGAGCGATTCCTTCTCGCGAGCGCATTCAATGCACTCCGCCAGATGGCGTTCGATCTCCTCCCATTCAGCGTGACCGAGGTCACCCTCCAGGTACTCGATCAACAGATCTCTGACGGCGTCACATCTCATGCTATCTCAGATCCTCCAGCTTCGTTCTGAGCTTTCGAATGGCATGGAAGTAGTTGGCCTTCGACGTCCCCTCAGAGCAACCCACGATATCGGATACCTCCTTGTGGGTCAGACCTTCGAAGAACTTGAGGACGAATACGGCTCTCTGTTTGTCTGGTAGCGCGCGAACGGCCTCATTGATCCTCTCGGCGATCTCGCCGCTCAGTGCCGCCCTCGCCGGATCGCTCGCGGCCTTTCTGTCCGGCCTCGGCAGATCCCCCAACGGTAGCATGTTCCTGAACTTGTCCCGCTTCAGTCTGTTGAGAGCGATATTGACGGTGATGCGGTAGAGCCACGTATAGAGGCTCGATCTGCACTCGAATCCACCGATGTGGCGAAAGACCTTTATGAAGGCTTCCTGCGCCACATCCTCGGCGGTCTCATCGTCCCGGACAACACGCCAGGCGACGCGATAGACGCGCTCCCTGTATTCGGTTACGAATTCCTCGAAGGCCCGCTCATCCCCGGCCTTGAGGCGCTCAATCAGTCCCTTTGAGCTGTCGTCCGGCGACAAGTCGGCCTTCCTGGTCACCATATCTGACACGTGCCCTTGTCCGGTGGTTTAGTGTATGCGCGCGCCGGCCACATCGCCCCCTTGTCCCCGGCGTTCGGGCGGGCAAGCTCGCCCAAGCTATGACACCGGACCCGTAGTGTCAACTGTCGGTTCATACCTCTCTCTTCTGCTTTGGGCGCAGGCCGGCACGCCGACCCAGGACGTGCGGAAGCCGGGAAGGTCTCATGCCCCCCCCGGCTCCCATCACCGGCCTGAGCGCGGCGCTCTTGGTGTTGCTCATGATGCACACTCGCGAGCGCCGGCGCTCATGCCAAGCCGGAATCGCCAGACGCAGCCGCCCTATCTGTACTGCGCCTTGATCTGGCCCCACGATTTGATGACGGTCGTTCCCGGAGGATCATCCGGCACGCTCGTCGCTGGTTCACACCAGTCCCAGATATCAAGGATTTCCATCGGGCCATCTCGCATCGCCATGCAACCGTCGATATCGTCGAGAGTCAGCATCCTGTTCGGATACGTGTCGCACTCGAAGGCACCGTTGATCGCGTACTTGTACTCGAGGTACCGGTAGCTACCGGTCGGGAACGTGACCAGAGCCGAGTAGATGTCGTCATCTGCGGCCAGATCCCCGTTCGTTCCGTCGTCGACCATCTCGGTGTCGATCACCCAATCGAGCGGGGCGATCGAGCCGCGTACGGCAAGCGTATCGGTCAGCGCGTCGAAATCGCCCGGCAGCAGGGTAACCTGGAATCTGACGCCAACATCGCACGTGATGTTGTCGGAAGGCGCCATATCCTCCCACCACACGTTGACCGTCTGGCTCGCGGCGTTCGGATCGAGCGTCACATAGTGACCGAAGTCGTAGTCGCCTTCCCACGTTGCACAGTCGACGACGTACTTGTACTTGACCTGGGTCGACTCAGCGGCTGCGCCGCAGACATAGCCCATGGAAAAGTATTCGTCGACGACATAGGTCGTATCGACATCACCGTCTGAGAGCTCGGCCCCACCACACTGATCCCACGTGAGCGGATGCGTGTCACCCTGGATGTGCACGCTCATCGGCACACCGTTGATGTCGACGTAGAGGTGCATGTTCACCTCGAACGTGACCATATGCAGGTAGAAACAGTCATCGTTGTTGCTCGGATCGACCGGCGTCCCGCCTTCGTCGGTAACGCCGGTGACTACGAACTGGTAGTCGTAGCCCTCCGTGAGCGCCGGGCTCAAGGTCAGGTGGACAATGCTGGCATCGGTGCCGTCCAGAGTCGCGTCCGTCACCGTGATTGCGCCGGGTCCGCCCGTCACTGCGTAGTTCCCCTCGGTCTCAGCCGTCGTCTGATCCATGTCATCCGAGAACTGGACAGCATAGAGGCTCGCATCGGTGCCGTCTCCGTCAATCCTTGCATCTATCACTGCCGGGGGAGCGCTCGATACGACCTCGGTCGTGTTTGTCGCCATGTCGTAGCTGAACGTGACGGGCGTCGTGCCATCGGACACGAAGAAGATGTCACCGGATGGCGACGTGTTCTGGTCCCAGTTGTTGTTCAGAACGATCTTGAAGGCGTAGCTGCCGGCCGGAATAATGGACTGAAACACCCAGACGCCGTCGTCGTCTCCGTCCGCCATGACCGTCGTGCTGGTGTCGGTCTGGTCCCAATCGGTACCGCCGAGTTCACTCATGAAGCTACCGCAGACGATGGGCGGATTCATGTGGTGGAAAACATACTCGTCACCCTCTTTGATCCCGACCGTAGCGCCGAGATTGACGTGCCACGTGACATCATCGTCTGAGGCAAGGTTGAATATCTGGTTCGCGCCTGGGAAATCCAGACCCCATGCATCGCCGTCGACGGCCTTGTACTGGGTCTCACCAGCCAAGACGGTCGTCGTGAACGTCCAGACCCCGTTCGCCTGGAGCGTGAGTTCGCTCGCAGGATCAGCTGGATCCCATTCCTGGAAGCTCCCAACAATGCTCGGAGCGGATAGCGCGACGGGCGCGGCCAGCAGCACCACCAGAATGGCCGTCGCAAGTGTCCTCATTTCATCCTCCTTCTCTCGTGGCGAAAGGCCTGGCGCTCATCGTGCTGCAGTCTCAAGTAGGCCCGCTCGTGCCTTGCTCGCCTGTGTTGTCCTGTACTGGGAAACTGCGGGCCCTGACGTTCAACTCGCCAGGGCCCGCGCAATACTGCTACTGATTCAGACGTGTCAGACCCGGACTACCTGTAGATGGCCTTGATCGTGCCCCACGTCGACTCTTCGACCGGGCTCGAGCAGTCCGGACAGTCAGGCGTGTTCCACTCCCAACCATCGACCGCGAGATCCATTGTCGGCACGGAGTCGTCGATCGTGAAGCTGTGGTTGCCGGTGCCTTCCCACGTCACGCAGTCGTCCTTCTTGTACTTGTACTCGACGTAGGGGTTGCTGCCGACCGGGAAGAGAATGTCCACCTGATAAAGCTTCGGGCTGATTGCCTCGCAACTGAAGACCATCGGCACACCGTCGCCCCAGTTGGTGAGCGGATCGCCGCCGCCTGTGACGCAGACATCACCGACGGTCTCGACACCCTCCGTCAGACAGAGATGGAACGTCACCGTCACATCCTGCGCGGTCACCTCGGTGATCGGCAGGAAGAAGTTCGGATCGTTGCCAGCCTGATCCTGACCATAGCACTCGGCCATGTCGGTCAGGTCGACGATCTTCACGTAGAACTCGACCTCGGCGCAGCCGTGGCCGGCCGGGATAACACCATGGTACTCGTCGTTGTTGCCGACATCGCCCCAGTAGTCCATCGGGACTTCGATAAAGTCGGGGTCACCTGTGCAACGGTAGTACAGATAGGCCGCGATATCTGCACCCTGACCGGCCTGATCCGTAACGCCTTCCTTCCAGACCTGGACATACACGTCGATATCGTCGACAGATGTGTAGGGCGTGCCGTTGTTCGGCCAGATGTTCCCACACCAGCCAACAGCACCCATCGCGGTCGAGGCAATCGCAAGAAGCATCGCGCCTGCCAACAGCATTGTCACAGACTTCCTCATCCTTCCCTCCTCTTTCCGGACGTCACAACCCGGGCCGATCTTCGACACGGAAACGACGTCCCATAGTAACACCACGGGGTCCGCTCACGGCGCGGACCCACCTTTCATCTACACAACAATAATATCACAAATAGTATCATATGTCAATTGCAGAACGGAGTTCAACCAGATTCGTCTTCGCACTCGTCCCCGATGAGAAACAGCAGGAAAACGCTTCTCTGCATTCCTGCCGACCACGAGAAAAGGCCGGCAGACACCCATCGGCACCCGCCGGCCCTCTTGTTCCTCATCAGATCGTGAATCCGTGGAGCTGGTGAGCGGACTCGAACCGCTGACCTACGCATTACGAGTGCGTTGCTCTACCAGCTGAGCTACACCAGCTCGCGTCCTGGTCGATCTGTCATACATAGTGGTGGCGCCCCGCAGAATTGAACTGCGGACACACGGATTTTCAGTCCGCTGCTCTACCAACTGAGCTAGGGCGCCACAAATCCAACAGGAAGAATACTAGCAACGTCCCCGCGACAAGTCAAGCTTCATAGATCCTGGAGATCAGCCGGTGTGGCTCCGCGCAGGCTCCGGGAACACGTGGTCCAGCCCCGCAGCGCCTCCGCCCTCTCCGCTCAATCCGGATAGCCGTCCGGGTAGTTCTTCAACCACTTCCAGGCTGCCTCGATCATGTCCCTGAGTTCCGGATGCCGCGGCGTCCAGCCAAGTTCGCTCTCAGCCAACGACGAGCTGGCGACGAGTCTCGCAGGGTCACCGGCGCGCCGAGCACCCATCTTTCTGGGAATGGTCAACCCGGTCACTTCCTCTGCAAACTCAATGACGTTGAGAACACTCCAGCCTTCACCGTTGCCGAGATTGTAGACCCCAGAGCGTCCGGCATCGAGCGCGGCGAGCGCGGCGATATGGGCGTCGGCAAGATCGCGCACGTCGATGTAGTCCCTGATGCATGTTCCATCCGGCGTCTCGTAGTCGCCTCCGAACACCGTCAGTTCGGGACGCTTTCCAGCAGCGGCCTGAAGCGCGATCGGGATCAGGTGCGACTCCGGTCTGTGGTCCTCACCGTAGCGCTCCGAAGCTCCGGCTGCATTGAAGTACCTGAGCGAGATGTGTCCAAGAGCAGTGCGTTCCGATTGCCAAGAGAGCACACGCTCGAATATGAGCTTCGTATCTCCGTAGACATTGACCGGCTCAGTCCGGTTCGTCTCGCTGATCGGAATCGTCTCGGGTTCACCGTACACTCCAGCGGATGAAGAGAAGACGATCTTGCGGACGCCCGTAGCGTCCATTGCTTCCAGGAGACGGATGCCGGCGACGACGTTGTTGCTGTAGTAGTCACCCGACCGTTCCATCGACTCACCAACAAGGCTCATCGCGGCGAAGTGGATGACGGAGTCGATGCTGTTCTTTCTAAGAGCCTCCTCGACAAGCTTGGTATCCCCGATGTTGCCTTCGACGAATCGGCATCCATCGGGAATGGCCGACTTGTGTCCTTTCGACAGATCGTCGAGTATGACTACGCCGTAGCCGGCCTCGAGCAGCCGCTCAACGGTCACGCTCCCGATGTAACCTGCTCCTCCTGTCACAAGAATGTTCGGTTTCATCCGTTCTCCTTACGCAGGGCCGGACCGGTTATCCGAAATCGGACCGGTTACCCAAGATCGGACCGGTTACCCAGAATCGGACCGGTTCCCAGCTCGACCGGCGAAGAGACCGCGGATCTCAGGCAGCCCCTGAGCCCATGCGGTCAGAAGATAGGCCACCAGGCCCCCACCCCCCGCCACAACGACTCTGACAAGCCGCCCCGACATGGTTTCTTCAGCAAAGCGCATGCCAATGGCTCTCTCGAGCCCCCATGCAACCACAATCAGCACCACTCCAGCCGTGAGCGCAGCCACGGCTGGTGAGACGATCTCGCGGGGCACTATGCCTGCTCCGTTGCCGGTCATCGTTCGATTCAGGATGATATAGAGCATGACGGCGTGCGCCGTGAACGCGATTGAACTCGCCAGCGCGAGACCGGCGTGCTCGAGCGGAGTGCGCACAAGCAGAAGATTGAGTATGACATTCAGCGCGAATGCAATGAGCGACACCTTCACAGGTGTTTTCGTGTTGAGACGCGCGGCGAAAGCCCTCGTCAGGAGAAAAACACAGCCCATGCTGAGAAGCCCGGCCGCATACATGGCGAGTGCAGATGCCGTCATCGCCAGATCCGTCTCGTCGAAGGCTCCTCTCTGGTAGACCATGCCGACCACGGGCCTCGCGAACCAGACTGAGAGGAGTGTAACGGGGACGAGGTAAATGACATTCATCCGAATCCCGGAGAGAAGGGTCTCCTTGAATTCACGCACTTGACCGAGCGCATGCTGCTCCGCAAGTACGGGGGCGACCGATCTGCCGGCCGCGAGAGCGAGAACCGCGTACGGCAGGTGAACCAGGCGGAACGAGTAGTAGAGCGACGAGATGCTCCCTGGCACGAGGAACGAGGCGATCGTTCTGTCAACGACAACACCAACACGCTGAACCGCAGCAGCAAAGATGACGGGTCCGGAGAGACCGGACACGCACTTGAGATCCTCGTGCGTATCCGCCTGCGACACGGCCCCGGGAGCACCCCTTCTGTCGGCCTGCAGCAGCTTCCGCACGAGAGGCACCTGGACAAGGAACTGGAGCGCAGCTCCCACGAGGACCCCGACAGCCAGACTGTAGTAGCCGATCCGACTGTGGAGGACCAGCACGGAGACTACGATGCCGACGTTCAGAAGCACCGGCGCCAGGCTGTAGGCGCGGTAACGCCTGAAGGCGAGCAGGATGGCGCCCATCAGAGCGGCCATCCCTATGAACAGCCCGAACGGGAACATCACGCGCGTCATCTTCACGGTCTCATCGGCAACGTCCCCGGTGAATCCGCTCGCGACGACTCGCACAAGCAGCGGAGCTATGATAATGCCGACCACCACGACGACTGACAGAACGATCATGAGGCGACGGAATATCCCCCGTGCCAGCACCCACGCCCGGGCCTTCTCCCCCTTCGCGTGGAGCCCCTTGAACAGCGGCATGAAGGCGGACTCGACCGCGGTCTCCCCCAGGATCCGACAGAGCAGGTTCGGGATCGTGAACGCCGCCACGAAGATGTCCATCGACGTACCGGCCCCGAAGATGGCGGCGGTCACGATCTCCCTCACGAAACCCGTGATCCGGGAGACCATCGTGCCCGCTCCGATGTGGGCGAATCCCCGAAGGGTGACGCGCCTGCCGCCGTATGTCCTGTCCGTCATCGCTTGCACCCCAGTCTCTGGGCTTTCGCGCTGAATGGAGCATCCGTACCGAACAAGCCTTCGCGCCGAACGCGGAGACTAGCAGCTTCCCGCAAACAGTGTCAACCTGCCCCTGCTTCAGCTCTGTTGGTACCAACCCGTCCGCGGTCTTTCCTCCCACACGACTACGGCTCCTGTCGGCTCGTTATTGACAAGTGGCATACTCCATGCATGCCAAACAACACAACTTGGGCTTTCGGGTACGGAGCGGGGCAATCAGACCCGCATTGCACGACAGAGCCATGGACTAGCGCCAGTAGGGGGTCAGATGCGCTGGCTGACGGTCATCATTGCGACGGGCATAGTACTCTTCGCCGCATGTTACACAACTGCGTCTGCCGACACGGACTCGGAGATGCTGTCTTTCCTTGATGGCGGCTCCCTCTCAACCGACGTGCGCATTTCGCTCGGTTTCCTGTACGGCGCGGGCTGTCGACCTGATGGACTCGGGAACCCCGTGAGCACTGTTCGTGGGGAGCTCGTGTCGGTCTGCGGCAATCCCGCCGGTCTCGCATTCCTTGAATCGAGCGGTGTTCTTATAGACGTTCTCCCTCCCCTCGGAGCTTCGGTCTCGGATCTGGCGGACCTCAACACCAGGGCCGCATCGATGCTGGACGATGCACTCGAGTCGGCTGACAATCCTGAGCTTGAACTCACATACCCCGAGGTCGACGCGACGGCTGGGCAGCAGGCCGGAATTGTGTCTGGTGTCTTCGCTGCGCGCATCGGTCGCGTGGTCATCGGCGGAGCCATCGAGGAACCGCTGTCGGTCGGGTTCGAGATTGTGGATACCGGAATCGAGGCCTTCGGCGAAACGGTGAAAGACGAAGAGGGCGGCGATGTCGACATCGCGGTTCGTGCCACTCTTGACGCTGCCGCGGATCTCTCGGTGAGCGTGAGACGCTCGACCCTTGCCGCCGCGACGCAGCTCTCCCCCAAGATCGGTGTCGGATTCGCACTCAACAGCTACCACGCATCAGCCGGTCTCACATCGATCGCTGTCGGCGACGGGATCATGGACTACGGTGGAACGGAATACGCCTTCAACAACCCCGACGACCCGTGGAACAACCGCCTCGACCAGAGCGCGTCCGGCTCCTTCGAGGGAGCGGCCCTGGGATGGAGCGCAGGCGCCTCCTGGCGGATCACGCGTTCGCTCACGTTCGATGTCAACTACACGACCGTTCCGGACGTCGTGATGGAAGGTAGTGTCACAATCATCGAGAACATGCTCGCTGCCATCTCAGACGACGGATTCGACGCAAATGAGATATCCGCATCACAGCCGACACTCACCGAATACAGCGAGACGATCGAGGACGATCCACTTCACCTCCATCTCCCGTCGCACATGGGCGCGGCCGTATCGCTGAGAACGGGCATCGTCCTGACGACACTCGAATACAGGCACTACGACGGCATGATCGGCTTCGCATACCAGGATTACTCTGAAGGAGTCTTGCTCGGAGACGGTATCGGCATGGAACTCGAGATCGGCCGTCTGAGGCTGGGGGGAGGTGTGATCACGGCCGAGCTCCAGGGAAAATCGGCAAACGACAATGGCTCGAATGCGATCCTCATCCCACTGGCAAACGTCGGGATGGGCTTCGAACTCGGTGGCGGAATGCGTGCGGACACGATGTTCCTCGCACTTCCACTCCAGGTGCTGAGGGTGTCGCTGAGCTACCAGTTCTGATAGCCACAGCAGCAACGCTGTGGGTCTGCTGCAATGCTGTGGGTCTGCGGACGAAGCAAGTGTACCCGACGCGCAGCGCAACCGTAGAGAAAAGGGCACGAGTGAGCGTGATGGGTAGCGTAGCCATACAGAAGAGGACACCAGTGACCATGACAGACACTCCGGTTGCACGGACGGTGGTGCGAGCGGCGGCGGCCTTGCTGATCGTCGCCGTCATCGTGCCGGCATGGCCGACCGTGGCATCTTGCGCCATAACCCTCACCGACTACCCACACACTCTCGTGGCACTGGACGACGTAGTAACCGTCACGTGGGATGAAGTCGTGACCTGCAAGCTTGTATACGGGCGCGTGCCCGGCAGCTACACATTCTCCACCGCGGCGACCGGCATACGGAGTCTCTCGTTCATCCCGTTTGAGGAGTACGTAGCACCGGGCATCTGGTACTGCGTCCTCGATGATGTCTCATCCAGTGACATCTCAGAGGAGTTCCGGCTTATTGTCGAGTCGCCCGTCTTCGCGACTCCCACCTCTCCACGAAATGGGTCGACCATCGAGGAAACCAGTACGCTCTTCGAGTGGGACCCGGTGGACGGTGTCCCCTACTACCACGTCGCGCTCTCCGATCAGGAGATCGTTATCGAAGAGGTGGGTGGCGAACTCACTCTGACGGGGGCGAATCTGATCTGGCAGGCGCTGACTAACGAGACATCGATCCAGTATGGCTCTGTCGATCCGTCCGGATACTTCGTGGAAACCAACGGCACTAGCCCTCCGCTGATGAGTGGATTCTCGTACAACTGGCTCATCTTCAACTGCTACGGCAACGATCCACTCCTGACCTCCGTCGCCGGGGCCGGACTAGCCGGTTTCACGGTTGATGTCACGACCGGGATGACAGGGCCGGAGCTGCTCTTGCCACCCGACATGGTGATCATCACCGACGACATCCTCGATCTCAGCTGGACCCCCGTGGACGGCGCGTCCAGCTACCACGTCTACATATACGAAAAACGCGCGCTGGGCGAGGGCGAGGCGAGCTACCCGGTCTGGGACGGCGGAACCACGGGGAACTTCATAGAGGTCCGCGTCGGAAGCTTCCTCGTCTCCGGCGAGTACTCGTGGCGCGTCATTGCGCTCGACAGCAGGGGAAGAGGCGCAGCGTCACCGATGAGACGATTCGACTACTCGACGCTCACGGGCACCGCGCTCATAAGAACCTATCAGGAAAGCGGAGAGAGACTGCCGCGAGTGATGGTGGATATCGAGTTCGCGGCCGGCGGTGTGAACATCATCCCGGCCATCACCAATGAGAGCGGCTGTCTTGACAAGGAACTCATCCCGGGTGAGTACGTGTTCCTGGCGTCAAAGGAAGACTACGTCGACACGATGGCCTATACGGTCATCTACCCCGACAGCGACCGCTACGTTTCCATCTACATGAGACGCGCCCCGGCCAGGGTGCGTGGCGTGGTGCTGGATGAATCCGATGCCACGGTTGCCAACGCGAGGGTCGTGGCGGAATCAGACGAACAGAGCGTAGAGGCGTGGACGGACGCGTCAGGCCGCTTTGTCATACAGGCCACAAGCGGAAGCTGGACGGTGCGCGCGGAGAAAGCGGGGTACGCCCCGTCCGACGCTCAGGCATTCGACCTCTCGGCCGGTGAGTACTTCGAGCTGGAAGATCCGCTCGTGCTCATCGGGACACCCGGTATCGTGACCGGCAGCGTCTTGAATGCGGATGGCCGTGCAATCGTCGGCGCCATGGTGTTGGCCCAATCTTCGCTCGGAACATTCCGTGAGTTCACCGACACCAACGGGCACTTCGCGTCCGAACTGGCTCCGACAACGTGGAGCGTCTGGGCCGAGAAGAGCGGCTTCCAGACGAGCACTCCCAGGGAAGTGATCGTCCACGCCGGGGAGAACCAGTCCATCGATCCCCCGCTCATGCTCCTGCCGGTCGGCTCATCCATCATGGGACGAGTCACCGACGGTTCCATGGATCTGGCGGGAGCCACGGTTATCGCCATCCCACCCTCAGGTGACGTCGCCGTTACAACAACCAACGCTTTCGGCGAGTTCCTCCTCATTCCACCCAGCTCGACGTACGAGCTGGAGGCTCGCTACGACGGCTACGGCCCGTCCGATCCGTATCAGGTCAGCGTTGAAGCCGGCGAGGCCTTCACCGGAATCGAGCTCGCAATGGCACCCCTCAACTCATCGATCGAGGGCTTCGTCACAGCCGATGGCGAGCCCGTGAGTGGCGCACTCGTCACCGACGGGTATCTCGAGACCGAGACAGGGAGTGATGGTTTCTTCAGACTCGAGCTGCCGAGCGGCGGCCACACCGTGCGGGCTATCATGGAGGGCTATGTATCTGCTCGCCCCCTCTTCGTGGCAACCTCTCCGGGACAGGTTCTGACCGATCTCGATATCCAGCTGGCGCACGGGGCAAGCACGCTGAGTGGCCGCGTTCTGCACGAAGGGTCGGCCGTTCCGCGCGCGACCGTTGTCTGCACAAAGGGAGGAATCACGAGCGAGACGCTCTCGGATCATGCCGGACAGTTCAACCTCTTTGTCGAAGCCGGCGACTGGGAGATCCGGGCGACCAGGGACGGCTTCGAACCTTCCGCTCTCCAGACCGTGAGCGTTGCGCCGGGGCAGTCGGCATCCGGCATAGCGCTCAGCTTGACCGCGAGATATGCAACCATCAAGGGATCGATCACAGACACACGCGGCGCAGTCAGGCGCGCGAGCGTGTTCGTGAACAGCGTCGGAGGCAGCGCGCCGACATGGCGGACATCCACGAGCTGGAACGGGATGTACACCGTGCGTGTGTTGCCTGGACACGCCTACGAGCTCGTGGTTCGAGCGCAGGAACACGGCAGCGCATCGTTGAGCGTGGCAGAACTCGACCCCGGTGAAGTAGCGATCCAAAATCTGGCCCTTCCGGCGTACGACGGATCCATCAGCGGAACGATCGAGAACCCCACGGGAAGTCCGCTCGACGGTGTCGAAGTGGTGGCTTCATGGGGCGACAGTGCGTCGGCAGTGACGGATCATAGGGGTAACTACAGGCTGTGGGTGAACGATGGCCTCTACTCGGTGCGGGTAGGCCGCGCCGGCTACGCGAATGCGTTTTTCACCGGCGTGGAGGTCGTGAGCGGAGAGCCGACAGAACTGGATGCCCGGCTCCAGCCGGTCTTCGCGACTCTTGAGGGCACCATCAGCGACTCGCTTTCGGGCAATCCCATCGCCAATGTAGTTGTGACAAGCAGATGCTCTAGTGGCTCGGCCTCAGACGTCACCGACGCCACAGGGTGGTACAGTCTGAATTCGCTCGTCCCCGGCGAGAACGTGGTGAACTTCGGAAGGACGGGGTACCGCAGTCGGTCGATCACAATGCTCTTCGCGGAACACGAGTCCGTCGAGTTCGACCAGAGCCTCTTTCGCCTGAGCGGCACGATAGCAGGAAGGGTAGTGGAGTCCGACGGCTCGACGCCGGTCTCTCGGGTGTCGCTGCACGCAAAGGTCGGCGATCTCCTCATCTCCTCAGCAACGACCAATGAGGAAGGTTTTTATGCGCTTGTCCATCTCGACCCGGAAGAGCTGTACGACATCCATGCGTCGAAAACCGGGTACTACCCAGCGTCTCAGAACCCGGTCACAGGAGTAGATCCGGGGACGACCGGTCTGGATTTCACGATGCTGCCCAGCGATGGAATCATCTCCGGAATGATCTCGGACGGCACGTCCGCCGAACACCTATCCGGTGTCACGCTGACGGCCGACGACGGAGCGGGCCACTTCGGAGCAACGATGTCCGAATCCGATGGTTCCTTCGTCTTCGATAGCCTTGTTCCTCTTGAGAGCTACACTGTCGTCGCCTCACTGTATGGCTATCGGGAGGTCGTGATCGACTCGGTTGACGTGAACGGTGAAGATCTTGAGATCGAGATGCCGCGGAACTTTGCCCGCGTGCTCGGAACGATCTACCCGGACGGCGAAGAGGTGAACATTCAGGAGATCGAGGTCGTCGCCACGAACACAGCGTACGCCGGGGAAATGAAGGTCACTACGCCGAGCGAGTCGGGAGTCTACGAGATCATCGAACTCCGACCCGGCAGCTACGTGCTGTCGACGTCGAGTCTGGGATGCATAGCAAACCCACCACAGATGACACTGAACCTGGGTGAGGGCGAGACGGCAACAGGGCACGACTTCCACATAGAGCGGGCAACCATCGACCGCGTCGAGCTGAGTGGCGACACGCAGGTCGAGGCGGGGACCACGGTTTCGTTCTCAGCGAGCGCTGTCGCTGATGGCGGCGAGCTTGTTGAGACTAACCTGGGGTGGTGGATCTCGCCCGAAGAAGCGGGAGTGATGGCGCGCGGCACGGGACAGTTCACGGCAAGCCCCGGCTACTTCGGCGAGTTCATGGTGGGAGCCAGAGAGATCGAATCCGGAGCAACGGGTTCTCTGGCCGCCACCGTCTACGTCAGGATAGACCCGTCGACCCACGGAGTCTTCACAGACTCGCTCGGGATGTCCATCGATATCCCGGAAGGCTCTGTGACCGAGGCAAAGAGCATCTACCTTTCACATGAGGTGCTCCCGAACGCGAAGCGCTACGCGCGCGAGTACGAGGTCAGCCTACCCGGCTACCGGCTCAAGCCGCGCGGCCTCTCGTTCGAGGAAAACCATTTTCCGCTTCTGACACTGCCGTCACCGACCGACGACGCGAGAATGGTCCGCTGGAACAAGGCCTTGCTAGAGTGGGACTTCGTCGATGCAAACCGTGTCGGCAACGACATCGAAGCACCCATGGAATCTCTGGCGGAGTATGCAACCGCATCGAGGTCTGTAGCGCTCGGCATCTCGGATGTCTCTGCCGAGCCGAATCCCTTCTCTCCCGAGAACGGGCCGGTCACGATCTCCTACATCCTCTCGTCGAACGAAGCGAGGATGCCGTTCGTGACCATCAGGGTGTTCAACATGGCATCGCAGCTGGTCAGACAACTGGTGACCAATGAACCACAGGGTAAGGGGCGGGCATGCGCCGAGTGGGACGGCCTCACCGACGCAGGAGAAAAGGCGAGGAACGGCCGCTACGTGGTCGAGATATCGGCGAAGGATCCGACGGGCACGGTGCGGGCACTGGCTACGCTCGTGCTTGTGAAGTAGGCGGTGTAGCGATGGGTTGCACAAGCAGAATCAGATATCTTCTGACGAGTCTCGTCGCCGTGATCTCCCTGGCGATCTGTCTTGGTGGCACGGACGCGCGTGCGCAGGAGATCTCGGACATCCCCGCGGCGTTCGTCGAGATAGGCATAGGAGCAAGACCGATGGGAATGGGTGGAGCGGTCACGGCGCGATCCATGGGTGCTGAGTCGATCTTCTGGAATCCGGCGGGACTTACCGGCGCCGGAACGCCGAAGGAGTTCGCGGTCACGTATGGTAACCAGATGGGACTCATCCCCTACTCTGCCTTGAGCGGAGCCATTCACGTAGGGAGTGACTACACACTTGGCGTCGGACTCATCCACTCCGGGGACGAGGTTCTCACCGAGACCACGTTACTCGTCGGCATCTCACGCGCGATCGTGACAACGCCGTGGCTTTCCTCAACGCGCATAGTGGCAGGCGCATCGGCGCGCACCAGGTGGGCATCGTTCGGCAACAACGAGAGCACGGAAGAACAGGTCAGCGGCAGCGCATTCGGTGTCTCATTCGATGCCGGCTTTCTCGTTCCACTCACCGAGTCGGTGACGGCGGCAGCTCGGGCGCGCGATCTTGTGGGCTCGCTGACGTGGAACTCGTCCGCCTGCGGGTCCTACGAGGAGAACGTGCCGACCGCACTGACGCTCGGATTCATGGTAGCTCCGCGCGAGGCTGTCTCGCTGGAGCTGGATCTGGACAAGTCGCTCAGGCAAGACAATCCCGATCGCCTCATGGTCGGTGCGGAAGTGGAAATCCTCGAGGTTGCTTCACTGAGAGGCGGCTATCTGAGGGCTCTCCCACCGGGCGAGCTGGAGGAGTACACGCTCGGCGCCGGGACGGACATCCCGGTCGGAAGCACGACGTTCTCGGTAGACTTCGCTTACATATTCGGTCATCTGGAGAACACGATGCGCTTCTCTCTCCGCGTCGCGTCCCGACAACCATAACGTGACAACCGGACGCCCACTTCGGACGTCCGGCGTTCTTCCTTCAGTGTCTTTCCCTAACTACCACTTGATGGCGCCAGGCACGACTTTCATCCACATGGCCTTGTTCCTGCCCTTGCCGGTGAATGTGATCGAACGGTCGAGGCGCGCCGAGTACTGCAGGCAGTCGCCGTTCTTGACGATGAACTCGTCGTCCCCCACTTTCGCCTTGGCTTCGCCATTGATCATCAGGAGCGCTTCCTCGCCGGGGTGTTTCTCAAGCTTCATGATCCCACCCTCGTCCTGCTCGATCAGAACGACGCTGATGCGCCCGGCGGGAATACCCTGAGTCAGCGCCTTCGCGGTGATGAACGTGTCACCCACTCCGGGCAGCAGCACCGCTTCACGGTCTTCCTTTTTCACAACCGAGATTTTTGGAAGAGGTCTTTCCTCGACGAAGTAGGCCGTGTCCTTGTCGAGAGCAGCGGCAATCCTGCGAAGAGCACCCACAGTCGGAGAGGTCTTGCCTCTCTCTATCTCCGAGATGTGCGTTGGAGACATTCCCGCCCCCTCAGCGACCTGCTTCAGGGTCATCTCCCTCTCCTTGCGGACGGCTTTCAGCCGCTCGCCTACTTCCTGTGCGCTGGGCATCTGTTGCTCCTTTCAGGTCGGATCGGTCCTTGTCGTGGTCGCCTGGATACAGGAGCTGCACCGCGACGGCCTGCAGATTCTCCAACAAAACGTAACACGGGCGAATGCCCGCGTCAACAGGAATGGCGCCGTTGGCCGGCGGCTTGACAGTCCCCCGCGCCCGGTGCTACCATCTCGGCCAATCGGCACACGGCCGTAGCTAACGGATCGTACACACTGCGGCGACCATTCGCCCAGAAGGGAGAGCACTCATGTCGCTTCGCACCCTGACGGCACTCGTAGTTATCAGCCTGCTCCTGTTTCCTCTCTTGGCCGCTGCGGGAAGCTACGGTGATGGTTTTGCCGTGGGAGGCATTCTCCTGCCCAGTGGCTCCGGCACGGTCATCGGCAAGACCCGGCTCGGCGACAACATGGCTATAGAGGTTGCGCTCTCACTCGCCACGTGGTCGGACAGCGGCAACTCAAGCTCCGACATCGGCTTCGGTGCGGGTGTGCTCCTCCTTAGCGGCACCGAGAGCCAGTTCCAGCCCTACTGGGGAGGCAGGTTGAGCATCGGCCACACCTCCGGAGGTATGGGCGACGGCGGTTTCGATCCGGCGGATTGGAGAAGCGGGGATGAGCGAAACGACGACGGCGGCGATGACAGCCATACGACATTCGGTATCAGCGGTGTCTTCGGCGCAGAGTACTTCATAACCAAGCGCCTGAGCCTCGAGGGTGAGGTAGGCCTCGGTATGTACTTCGGGTCGTTCTCCCTTGCGACGGAGACAACCCTCGCCGGTTTCATCTACCTGTAGACGCGCAGATCTGTAGACGCGTAGGTGACTGTCCTCAAGATCTACGGGCAGTCTGAGATCGCCCTCCCGATTCCGCCTTGATCTGTTCCAGACGGAAACCGGGAGGGCGACACACATTCGGGAGGCACACAAGTGAAGCGCCCGGCCGGTGGACTGATCATCGTGGCAGCTGCGTTCCTTCTACTCGTCTGCGGATGCGAGCACGACTCCGGCGCCCCTTCCGCGGAGAACAGCGACCTCGCGGCGACCCGTCAGAATCGGGTCCGGTTCTATCGCGAGTACGTGACGGTCGAACCGTCTGCGACGCGCACGACCGTGACGGCCCTCTACTACTTCCGGAACGACTCAGATGAGAGCACTACCGTTGGGATCCTCTACCCGTTCCCCATCGACAGGAATCACCTCTACCCGTTCCAGACCAAGGTGTGGGAAGAGAGACATGGTTGTTTCGAGCCGATCGGCTTCGTGCGCGCAGAGACCGATGTCAAATGGACGATGAGCTTCACCCCACGAGAGGAGAAGCTCATCAAGGTCAGATATGTTCAGGAGATACGCAAACACCGCGCCATCTACATCGTCACGACCACGAAGCTCTGGGAGCAGCCGATCGAGATCGCGGAGTTCGAGTTTCGCATTCCGGTCTCGTTCGAGGGAGTCGAACTGTCCTTCATCCCGGACCGCACCGAATCGCATGGCGATACTGTCGTCCACTACAAGCGCTACACCGATTTCTTCCCCGATGAGGATCTGACGGTGTCGTGGGATTAGGAGCTCAGACCTGGCCTGACGATGTCGTCGGGACCAGGAGCTCAGACCCAGCCTGGCGGTATCGTGCGGCAGACCAGGAAGACAGGGCTATATCAGCCCCGTCTTCTTGGTCTGCTTCTTCTCCCTCTTCTTCTGGCGCTTCTCCTTCTTGGTCAGTTGCGCCTTCTTCTTGTCGACGTGTCCCACCTTGTCCTTGCCCATGATTTCCCCCCGTGGCGCATCTACAGACTGAACTGGATCTTCGGCTTCCGGACTTCTGTGGGCGCGCCCGTCACATCCAGTTCGTAACGCTGATCGTTGAGCAGCTCGCCTTCTTCTGTATAGATGAGAAGTCTGAGGTTGTCATAATACCCCTCCGAATTCCCGTACGGAATAAAAGCACTGATTTCCTGTTCGCGGCGAAAGAGAAGATGCGAGCCGTTGGAGTAGTCGTCCGGCAGGCCATCCTTGAGTTCCACGTTCCAGGGATAGACCCCTCTCACCGCACCACCAGAACTCGTGTAGCCTGCCACGACAATGACATAACCGCGCGCACGCTCATACGTATCGTGCGGATTCTCGAAGCTGAGATCGATCTGAAGCCCCTTCTTTGGAGACACGCGCCACTCGTAGGTGAACTCGACCAGGCGTATCTCCGGAGCCAGCTCGGCGTCTTCCCCCTCGTCGTCCGTGCTCACGCCGCGCGCGAGCGCTGCTCTCGACGATCCGCCTTCTCCCGGTTCATGAACCCGGTTTTCGGTCTCCATCTCGGCGGACCCTGTGGCGGCATCGTCCCCAGAGGTGGAACAGCCCCCGGTAGCCACGGCAAGAAGAACCGCGAACAGCAGCATCAGAATGAAACGTAGGCAAATCATCGTGTGTCTCCTATTAAGCCCCGGTCGTGGTCGCTCTTCTGTCACTCTGCTACAACAACACGACCTGTTGGTCAACGTGCTGAGCTACTTCGTCTGTGGAGCTTGATCAACGTGCTGAGCTACTTCGTCTGTGGAGCGATGGTCTTGCCTTCGATCGCGTATTCCTTAACAACGACGTGCAGTCTGTTGAAAACCCGAAGGATGCCGACCGATAAATCCGCAACACTGCCGCGTGCCGCCGAGCTTTCTCCGAACTTGAAGTGCATCGCATCGACACTGCCATCGCCGAGAGTCGGGTCGAGAGCGTACCAATCGTCTCCGGTCCACACCTCGATCCACATATGGTAGAGGAACTGCTCCTGATAGTACGTGAGTCCGGAAACCAGTCTCGTCGGGATCCCGATCGAACGCGCCATAGCGGTTGCGAGCACCGCGTGCTCGCTGCAATCGCCCACCCCGGCATCCAGCACTTCGAGGGCGGAGCCAAAGACCGTGCCGAACCCCTTGTTCTCCACCTCCTGAAATACCCAGTGCTCGATGTTCTTCGCAGTCTCCCAGCTGTTCTGATCTGTTCCCCAGGCCTGTCTCGATGCCACGCCCAGGATTCGCGGATGCCAGGTCTGCATGAGGGGATTGCCGTCCAGATAGTCCTTCATCGGCGTGCTGCGAATCGGGAATCTGACGACGGCGTCACTTGTGGGTTCGACTCGCCGGATCCTCACCAGAACACCCCGTTCGGTCCGCCCCTCGATCGATTGTCTCTTGTCCTCAACTATGAACTCGGCGACATCAGCGTCGTCCATCCAGACCTCATAGAGGGCGCCGTCAACGCGGAAAGGCGCGCGAATCGAGACGTTCGTCGGGACGGCGCCGGAGGAGAGGATGTCGAGAGCTTCCTTCTCAGCAAGCGCCTTCTCACGGGTTGTCCGCTCCTTCGCGATTCCCGTGCCCGCGATTTCCGACATCCACAGTAGCCCTTTCTCATCGCGCCATTCATGCAGCTCCAGACCGCCGTAGAGCGGCGAGACGATCACGAGCTTGTGGACATCGACTGTCGCATCCATGATCTCGAGCTGCTCCGCGCCCACGATGGAAACCCCGAACGAAGCCACCTCAGAGAAGTCAGGGGCAAACGCGGAGAACGCATAACTGTCCCCGGGAACGAACCCCCTCTCTACATGTAGCCTCCGAACCCCTTTCGGGAAGAGGAAATTATCCGCGAGCGACACATCCGACACTACGGCCTCGTCCATGAGAGAGATGCGAAGCCTGGCGTTCCCGGGCGTGACGGTGAGATCCAGCTCGCGTTCCTCCGAGGACAACCGGCTCGTCAGATGATAGCTGACAGGAGTTCCATCCAGTGTCTCCACCCAGCGCTCACTCAATTCCACGCGAACGAGCTGGCGACCGCGTTTGGCCACCATCCTCGTGTAGGAACCGCTGACGATATTCCCATCGGCGTCCGCGTCTTCCTCCATCCACTCCCTCACATAACCGGTCGACGCTCCGTCAATCGTGGTCTCGTACCAGTACTCCTCCGGCGCGGCTTCGGCGGGAACCGTGATCAGTGCAACAATGGCCAGGACGTGCAAGATTGCGAGCAACCTGTACAGGCTCAAGCCTCCACCTCCAATGCGATTCTCAATGGACGCGCCGGACCCTTCTTCAAGACCGCGTCGCGCCGTGCGAGATCCAGTCCACTGCCAACGGCGTTGTCTACAACTTGCCGGCTGCCTTCAGCTCGGCGATCCTCTCCTCAAGGGCGGACTTGCGGCCTCTCAAGTTATAGAGATCCATCTCGAGTCCGCGTATGGTCTTCCTGATTTCATCGCCGTCTTCCATCTGCTGCTCAACCCTGTTCGCAACCAGCATCTCCTGCACGTTCTCGAGGTCCATCGTCACCTCCTCGAGTTCGTCCTGGAGAAGCTTGGGGTTGTCCGGAAACCCATCTGTTCCCGCAGTCTGAGCGGCGCATCCGGCAAACATAGCCAGTCCCATCAGGGACACGAACACGAATGCTACGATCCTTCTCTTCTGTCTCATTGGGCCTCCCGGTGTGGTGCACGAGTCCCGGCACCCGGAATGATCGGGCGCGGTTCGACACAGGGGCAAATCCACAAGCCGCCGACGCCGGTGTCGCGTCAGGCACGGAACTTGTTATTCCATTCTATATGGGCAGTTCGAAACGATGTCAACAGTGGTTTCGACGCAGAGACCGAGGCGCCATTCGCCGGAATCTTGACACCGGCCTTGCATCGTGAGAGAATTGAGCTGGTCGGTCGACGCGCATTTCGCGATTTGAGAGTGCCAAAACGGATGATAGACGATGGAGAAATGGCAGGAGTTGGAGCCGGACATAGCGAGGATCGCGACAGGACTCACGCCTGATGAGATGCTTCGGGATGACCTCACGCAGGAGATGAGGATCCATATCTGGCGCTCCCCTGAGGGAAAGACCAGGAGTTGGTATCTCTCCAGTGCCCGCTGGCGCGCCCTCAAGTTCATGACGCGGACGGCGATTGACTGCCCGGACGGTGATCTCGACCGTCAAGTGATCCTCTACGGAGTGCTCGGCGACATAGATCCCGAAACCATCCGATTCATCCCGAGCGAATGGCAGAAGCTCCTTATGCAGGCACCGCTTGAAGCGGTCCCGGAGGCCTTCGCGCTATCGGTCGAGATGCACGATACCGTCGACCAGTTGACGGCCAGGCAGCAGCAGGTGCTGTACGGCATTGCAGAGGGGTTCACCCAGGAGGAAGTGGCGAAGACGCTGAACGTGTCGCGAAGAACGGTTGCCAGCGAATTGACCCGGATAAGGGCGGCTTTTCGCGAGTTCAGGAAGGATACACCCATGACGACGGTGTGAGGAGCGTAGCCTCAGGATCGGTTCGACGCTCCTCAGA
Source organism: bacterium (assembly GCA_025782395.1). Lineage (GTDB taxonomy): Bacteria > Joyebacterota > Joyebacteria > Joyebacterales > Joyebacteraceae > Joyebacterum. The sequence continues at coordinate 100,252 of JALGZD010000161.1, read as the reverse complement.
TGGCCGGAAAACCCCACACTCACAGGGCTTTTCAGAAAAACGACGCATTCCGCGAAAAAGACCTGCACAATCCGTAGCGCAAACCGGTTTGTATATTATGAAGGGCCATGAGGCCCTTTTTGTATGCCCGGTCCCTGCGGATCGGGCTTTCTGCGCTGTGGTAAGACCTAGCTGCCTGCCTCACCCGAGATCCCCTCGTCCCATATCCGCCTGAGCTCGGCCTGTTCGTCGCGTGTCAGCTCGCTTGCTCCGCTATCTCCGTCATGATCGGCCGGGCATACCCGCCCCTCTCTCACGAAGAATGAGATCACGGCATTGAGCGCCCGCTCAAGCGAGACGCGGTCCGAGACCACAATTGGATTCGTGACAGGGTCCCCCGTCGACACAGTGAAGCTGCCCGGAGAAACGGCCACGGTCGCGAGTCGTGTCCCATCCAGCACGAACTGAAAACCACCGTTGGCCTCATCGGCAGATATCCTGCCGTCGAGTCCGTCCACGCCGGATCGGAAGAGCGTGAACAGCGTGCGGACTGCTTCCGACTCGATTCTCCCTTCAAGCCGTGATTCCGCTCCCCCGTTCAGCTCAGGCGCACGGCGCGCGACTGCAGTGCTGACGGAATCTGTCCGCTTCGGTTCTATCTTCTCGAGCAGGAGTTCCGGATCTCCGTCCACGAGAAGCTGCTCGGCGCGCACCAGCTGAACGCACACGTCCGGCATCCACGACACCGCGCGGACAACGCTCGAAGGAAACGCAGGCGCCACGAAGACAAAAAGCGGCGCATCGGCGCCGACCAGACCGTCTCCCGAGTAGGCCCTCAGGAATAGCCGCCGGTTCTCAGCGAGCCAGTTGAGATGCTCGTAGATGCGTGTGGGAATCGTCCTGATGCCATCGGAGATGATGTCGACGAGAACCGCGCTCCCACTTTCGTCGGTCATGATGATGTCGACCCCGGACAGTCCTTGAGCATCAGCATCCACAACCCTCGCCCCTACATGGATTTGATCTGCCGCCGAGCAGATAAGGCTTCTGAGCTGGGCCGGTTCGGGCAGGGGTACTCTCTCGATTCGTCTCATTCTCTCAGATCTCCGTTCCGGGCTTCCATCGCTCAATCAGATCTCCGTTCCGGGCTTCCATCGCTCAAGAGGAGCGACACGCGACCATTCCGACCCGAGCGCTTTCGATGCCGCTTCTCTGAGCATGAGAGCGAAAACCGCATCGGGTCTGGAACGAACGATCGACCCTCGCTCTCTCTGCTCTCTCCCGAGATTGTCCTCGTAGACCATTCCACCGAGGAAGTGTACATCCATAGACAACAGACGCTCCGCGGCTACTCTCGTCTTCGAGAAAAATCTGGCAGCGTAGTCGTTGTCGGGCGACATGTTGACCGTCAGACCCACTTCCCTCACGCCCAGATCCCGCCTCAGACGCGCCAGCACGGCGAACGCCTCGCTGAAGCCGGACCATCCCGGCCTTGCCACAACTACGAAGAGACCGATTCGATCCAGGACGGGCGCCAACCAGGCGGCCCTCCCGATGGCAAGATCGATGACGGCACAGGAGAGCCGCTCCCTACCGTTCCCGTTCCCGTCCCCGTCCCCATCAACGTCGACGTAGACCGACTCGCCCCGTCCGAGGAACTCATCCGCGCGACCGCCCCCCCCGGTACAGTCGACGGCCACGATTCCGGAATCGACCCGCACGGTCGGCGCGGCCCGCCCCTCACCGACCAGCGGCGAAAGGTAGTTCCATGAAGGTGCGCCCATGTAGAACCTGGCATTGGGAATCTTCGGGTCTGCGTCAAAGACACCAACGCTTCCTGTGCTCGTGAACGCATAAGCCAGATTTACGGCGACGGTGGATTTCCCGGGGCCGCTGTCACCACCTGTGACAACAAAGAGCTTTGTGCGCTCCCATCGCCCCACCAGGTCGGCCTCCGCATCAGGGGGACTATCGTGGGCTTCCGGAGCCGCAGGCTCAACGGCTGAGGCAAGAGGCGTGTCAGTTAGCTCCGCCGCTTCCCTCAGTGGCTCTTCTTCTGTGCTTGAGAAGAAAAGGTGGGATACGTCAGCGAGGCTCTTCGGAGTCCTGTTGCTCGCGCTGCTGCTCATCTTGATCCAGTCCGAAGATCTCAGTGGTCCTGTTGCACGATGCCTGGTATGGGACGGTCAGGCTGCTAGCTTTGCCTGTACACTTCTACGATGCAATCCTCATTGGGCTCTGTTCTGTTCTCGTTCGCAGGATCCACTCTCCACGCTCCGTCCACAACAAACTTGTAGAGATGGCGGCCCGGCCCTAGATCCACCGTCGTGTGCCACACGCCGTTCGGTTCGCGCTTGAGCACAACACTGTGCTCGCGATCCCAGTTGTTGAAACTCCCGATCAGCTCCACCCCGTTAGCCTCCGGAGCCACCAGCGAGAAAAGGATCCCCCCCTCCACGAAATGCGGACCAGGCTGAGACAGGATCCAGTCCTCCATCCCACGTTCCAGTCCGGACGCTTCAACCTCCCTCACGGGCTCGAAATCCTTGCTCGTGAGACGTTCCTCGTCCGCGATCACCTCCTGGGCCAGCGCCTTGTAGTCGCGCGCGCCCGTGCACGTCCGCGCGTAATGCGAGATCGCGACGCCCCAGTTCGCCGCCTCTCGGAAGCGAACGGTCCGTCTGACAACGGTGTCAAACATCTCACGCCCGAAGCGTATCTGGGCCTCGCGAAGGAACTCCTGCGAGAAGCGAGTCCGTTTGTCGAACATTGTGAGAAGCACGCGGATGCGCTTCCTGAGACCGAGCTGCTCTCGTACGAGGTTGATCGAATCCGTGACCTTGAGGGCGCCGTGCAACGAGTAGTACGACGGCTCCATCACCACCATTGCCTCGTTGCAGGCAACGATGGCGTTGAAGGTCAGAAGCCCCACGCTCGGCGGACAGTCAACGATTGCATAGTCGAAGTCGTCCTGGACGGCGTCGAGCTTCCATCTGAGACGATTCTCCCTGTCCGTCTTGCCTGACAGCTGCTGCTCAACGGCCGACAGCACGACGTTTGAGGGAACGACGTACAGGTTCTCAGTAACCTCTATGGACACCTCATCGATCGACGTCCGGGGATTCATCAGAACATCGTAGGTAGACGTGGTGAGGTTGTCTGTGTCGACACCAAGGCCGATCGAAGCATGGGACTGGGGATCACAGTCCACGAGCAGGACTCTCTTCCCGAAATCAGCAAGATACGATGCGAGGTTTACAGCGGTGGTCGTTTTGCCGCAACCACCCTTCTGGTTGACGACCGCTATCGACCGCATTCCAGGCCTCCTTCGTAGAGAGAGCATCACCGAATAGAGCAACGCCCCGGATACCCCGAGCGAACTGTCGCCTCTCTGATGCCGGACACACACGGGCACCTCTCCGACGTGCAAGCGCCGGCGGTCGTCCGCCTGTACCTAACTTATGCACCCTTGAGGAATTGGCTGAACATAGACTAGACAATCAGCGTGGCATTGTCAAGGCACATATCGCGGATATCGAGGAAGCGGACTACCCGCACGTGACGGCCACCCCATCGAACGACATGTACGGAACGACCACGCTGAACAGACGCTCGGTCTCTCGCGAGACAGCCACGATATTCGGCAGGAGTTCGAATATGTCGCCCGCAATCATGGTTCCGGAGAGCGGCTCGGCCAGCTTGCCGCCGCGAATCATGCGGCCTCCCTTGACGACACCGGAGAAGTCCCCGCTGACCGGATCGACGTTCCCCGAAAACCTCGTCACGAGAACGCCCCGATCCGTTCCAGCAATCATGTCGTCGAACGCACTCTCTCCCGCCTTGACGACGACGTTGGTCGTAGAAACGGACGGAACCGATGAGGCTCCTCCGCCGGCGTGACCGTTGCTCGCCCTGCCATCCTTGCGTCCCGTGTAGGAATCGTAGATGTAGTTCTTCAGCACTCCGTTCTCGACCAACGGCATGATCCTGGGAGCCATGCCCTCGCGGTCGAATGATGTAGTCGCGAACCCATCCGGAAGAGCCGCATCATCCGTGACGGTCAGGATCTCACCGGCGACGCTCTCCCCCAGCGAATCGCAGAATCTGCTCGTACCCTTCTGAATTGCAGAAGCGCTCACGGAGTGTTCGATCGGATAGACGACGATGTCGGCCGCAGCCTTGGGGGCAAGTATGACGGTTCCGCTGAAGCTCTCGCCCTTGACGGCGCCCAGCGAATCCACCACCTTCGCCGCAAATACCCTCGCTACGGCGGCTGGGTCGATTCTGGAGGCAGAGCGGGCACTGTCGAACTGATAGTCGAACGACGAGATCACTTCGCCGTCCTTCGCCATGCCCATGATGTAGCAGTAGATGCTGCTCTGCGCCTCGATGGCGCGCACTCCCTTTGAATTCACGATCGCCTTCGCTCCGAACTCCGCGGCCACTCCGCCGCCGTCGATCGTCACACGCTCGTCGTATTCCCTCGCAGCGCGGAGCATCGCCAGGGCGTCCTCGACTGCGTGCTCCACACCGTAGGACTCCATTGCTGAATCGAAGATCCCGTCCCTCTTCGAAATAGGTGCCGGATCCGGAAGGCCGTTGTAGCTGTCGGGAGGAGCCGCAGCCGCTATGCCCAGTGCGAGTTCCACCAAATCCCGCGCGTCCTCCTCCTTGAGACCGTTGACGTAGGCGAACCCCATGCTCCCACGCCTGAAGACCCTTATGCCCAACCCGTCTGTTCCCATGCTCTTCGCGATCTGGATGTCGTTCTTCTGCAGATCGGCATCGATCTGTCTGCCGGTCACGGCGTACGCCTCGGCCTCATCCGCACCGGCGCTGACGGCCATCTCCACAGCCGCATCGCAGATTGCCAGAAGATCGCTCATCCGCTTCTCCTCCCACAGTTCTTGATTTCGCCCGCTCTGGTCGCCCACGGTCATGGCTGCCGTATCCGGGCGCGAGAACATCAGGTCAGGGACGCAGTCGTGCTAGCGCCCGCCGACGACAACCTTGCACCGAACATAGGGCCCGCCGGCGTCCACCTTTGCCGGCTGCCCCTTGCCGCAGTGACCCATCCCTGTCGCCCACTCGAAATCGCAACTCACGCTGTCCACACTCCTGAGCACATCGAACGCGTCGCCGGAGATCGAGGCGCCACGCAGGAGCTGCCCCACCTTCCCATCCCTGATCTCGTAGGCCTCCTGTACCCCGAACATGAACTCGGCGTTCGAATCGGCCTGGCCGCTTCCCGCGCCCCGCATCAGGAATCCGTTCGCCACTCCCGCGACCATTTCGTCGAAGGAACCCTCTCCCGGCTCGAGGTAGGTATTCCGCATCCGGATGATCGGCTCGTCTCGGTAGAGCCAGGCCCGTGCGTTCCCGGTCGGCGCGACTCCGAACCTCGCAGCCGACTCGCGATCGTGCAGATACGACGTCAGGATACCGCTGTCGATGATGACGGTCTTCCGGGCGGGCACTCCTTCGTCGTCGACGAGGACCACGCCGCCCGCGCACTCCGCCCCTATGTACACTCGTCCGCTGTCGACCAGTGTCACGAGTTCGCTTGCGACCTTTTTCCCCAGCTTGTCCGCAGCAGCAGAACCTGAGAGCACGAAATCGGCCTCCACGGTGTGGCCTATCGCCTCATGCGCAAGCAGACCGACGAGATCGGGGGCCAGAATAACCGTAGTCGCCCCTCCCGGAGCATACGGCGCTGAGAGAAGGTCTACCGCCACCCTGCCCACGTGGTCGGAGAGAGCCTCGGGCGACCATCGCGCGAAGAGATCCGACCATCCTCCGGTGACGCCGTCACCATGATAGCTGAAGGTCATCTCACCGTCCTGTGCGGCGACGGCACTTGTGACGAATTCCAGCTTCGTATCCTCGATATGAGCGTCCGCACCGTCGGTCGAGACGATCCACTTCTCATCCACGAGCTCGGTGTATCGGCACATGGCAGAGCGGATTCGGGAAGATGACTCGCGAGTGCGCTTTTCGGTCTCCACAACGAGGGACGTTTTCTCTTCGGTCGAGTGCGAAGCAACGTCCTCGGCGTCTCCGCTTCTGAAATCGCCTACGGCCAGTTCACAGTCGGCCAGCCGCTCGATTCTCTCGCTCCTGCCTCCGGACGACTGCTCTGCGGCTATCGTCGCATCCCGAACGGCCGCCTTGATGCTCGACACGTTCATGCTCGACGTACTCGAAAACCCCCACGTTCCATTCACGAGGACTCTGACGCCGACACCGCAGATCTTCCTGTAGGCAGCTGCCTCAAGTTCTCCCTTGCGAACGACGATTTGAAGCGAGCGGCGGTCGTGTACCCGGAGTTCCGTCCACTGCTTTGCGTCCGCCACCAGCGTCTTGAGCACATCCCGCATCTTCCACTCCCCCACTTCCAGCAGTCATCGGCCCGGACACCCACCACCTCGTCCGGCCAGTCGGTACGTGTGTCTTCTCTACTCGGCCTCCGGAAGCCCGCCATCCCGAATGGCGGCCCGGGGCACCAGGATGGCTCCCTCGAAAGGACCGAGACCAATAGTAACGACGACTCCGTCTCCCGCTTTCTCGACAGAGAACTGCTCACCATTCAGAAGGTTGTGCATCCAGCGCGGTGAGCCCTCCGTTCCCGAGAAGAAAGCGGCACTCGTGGCCCCGACGGGGACGTGCGCAGTCACTTCACGACCACGCGCGTTCATGACCACGACCACCATCTCTTCGTCGGTGCTCCTCACGAATGCGTAGACCCCGTCATCGGTGAGAAGCGTCTCAAATGAGCCTCGAGTGAGGCAATCGTGCTCCTTCCGGATTGCCAGTAGCCTGCGGAAGTCGTCGTGGAGTGCAACTCGCGAGGGGTCCTCGGCCCACCTCCAATTGAACGGCCTGCGGCAGTCCGGATCGCCTCCTCCATCCATCAGTATTTCGTCTCCGTAATAGATGTAAGGAGCTCCAACGTACGTCGCGGCGAAGAGAAACGCCAGACGGACCCTCTCGGCATCGCCTCCACAGACCCGCAGGAAGCGCTCGGTGTCGTGGCTGCCGACCAGGTTCATCATCGCCTGGGCGCCCTCGTCCGTGTAGATGAGCCTGCCCGGGGCGAGCGCCCGGTCAAACTCCGGGGCCTTCATGCTTCCCTCAGCAATGAACTTCGTCACGGGATCGCGGAAGAACTTGTAGTTCATGAGGGCGTCGAAGCAACGCCCGTTCACGTAGTCGGGAGAGGCGCCCCAGAGCTCTCCCACGATGTAGGCGTCCGGCTTGGCGCTCTTCACGCGCTCGCGGAAGAGCTCCCAGAACCAGAACGGCACCTCGCCCGCGACATCGAGGCGGTAGCCGTCGACGCCGATGTCGACAAGCCAGTACTCGGCTACGTCGAGGAGGTGGTCGACCAACGGTCGATTCGGCTTTGCCTCGGCGATCTCCGTGATCGAATGCTCTTCCTGATTCGGGCGAGAGAGATCGAAGTTCAGGTTCGGCATCTGGCCGAATCCCCACCAGCAGTCGTAGTACTCCGCATTTCCACTCCACCAGCCGTCTGGAAGCGGCCACTTCGTCCACTCGTACCACTCCCAGTAATCCGACGCGTCGCCCTTCTCACGGGTGTCCACGAAAGCCCAGTGCGTTTCACCCGTATGGTTAATCGCCAGGTCCAGAACGACGCGAATCCCTCGCGAATGACACTCGTCTACGAAATCGCTGAACTGCTCGTTGGAGCCGAGATGGGGATCCACACGCTCGTAGGTGGCGGCGTCATACTTGTGGCTGCTCTTGGATTCGAATATCGGGTTGAAGTAGATGGCCGTCACGCCGAGATCCACGAGGTAGTCGAGATTGTCTCTCACACCTGCCAAGTCGCCGCCGTAGAACGAATACCAGTCCGGCTTGCCGTCCGTGCGATACGGGCTCGCGGAGAGTCCAGCCACATCGTACCAGTCGTCGACGAGATGGAAGTACTCGCCGTCGAACTTGCCCGACTCCGGCAGATGCGTGAGCCCTTCGTAGTACACCTCGGAGAAGTCCGGATCGTTGCCCGGGTTCCCGTTGGCGAAGCGTTCGGGGAATATCTGGTAGAAGACCGCTTCTTTGACCCACTCGGGCGTCTCGAAGACGACGTGCTCGTCGACTGTGAACTCGTAGAGCCCAACCTTCTCCTCCGAAGCGGCCTCGGTGACCCCGTCCGGTCCAAGCCAAACGACAGTCTCGCCGTCGACCAGCGCGAACCGATACTCGATGCGCTCATCGACTTCGAGTCTGCGCGAGTAATAGTCGTAGTGTCCATCGCTGCCGGTCCGCTCCATCCGGAAGCCAGACGAGGCTCCGGAGACGAACCAGACGGAGACGCGCTCAACATCGCCTGCCCAGGTCTTCAGTCTCAGCGTGACCGTGCCATCAGAATGAAGCGCTCGACTCCATGCATCCGTGCCGTGCTCGAGTCCTTCGGTCAGTACCCGACCGTCTCCGCGAATGAGGACTACCGGTTCAGATCCGCTGTCGACGATGATGACCGAGTTCTGCCCGCCAAACCCGTCCGGGTGAAAGCCCTTCGCGGTCATGTCGGTTATCCACTCACCGTCCGCCACGAACTTGTACTGGTACTCCCCGGCGGGAAGCGGAAGCACCACCTCAAAGCGACCGTCTGCGGATCGCATCGGGGTAGCATCAGTACTCCAGTCATTGAACGTTCCGGCAAGAAAAACCTGTCGATAGGTCTCTTGCGGCTCGAAGGTGAACCGGACCTTCTTGAGCAGGCTCTCTTGTGCCGAATCGTGAAGGACTTCGGCCAAGCCTGCAGGGGCCGACACAAAAAGAGCTGCTGTTGCGATGATAAGAAAGATCGTGCCCTTCGCTGCGCGTGACGATAGCATGATAGTCCTCCCGTTGGCCTTGCGCCGACCAGACAGTGCGCTTGAGAGATTCTACCGAACGGTGCGATGGGACAGCAACGCAAAAGAAGCGCCCCCCGGCCCTACTGGCCGGAGGGCGCGCATCGTCGGCAGATCCCACTGCTACTCTCTTGCTCCGCCACGCAACTACTTCTTCCTGGCGTTCTCTTTCCTCTTGAGAACCTTGTCCAGGCGCTCTGTGATCTGAACGACGTGCGTCTTCTCTTCATCGATCAGACGCTGGAGAGCTTTCTTTGCTCCGGCGTTCCGGTTCACCCGGTAGGCTTCTGTGTAGTACAAGACGGTGTCCTTCTCGACTGCCAGAGCGAGTTCGAGCGCGGCCTCAGGATTGTATTTCCTCTTGGCGAGCTTCGCCATTCTGGCGATATTCCTGAAGATCCCGCCATCTACGAGCGAGCTGACGTAGGCAGATGTGTCCGCATCCTGCTCGGCAGTCTGCTTGCCCATTCCTCCAGTGGTCTTGAGCTCAAGAGTCTCGAAGAAGGCCAGATGTCGCTTCTCGTCACGCGCGAGCCTTCTGAAAATGCGTTTCGTGGCCGCGTCATCGGCCTTCTCAGCCATCTTCGTGTAGAAATCCAACCCAGTCTCTTCGATGGCTATGCCAACGCGGTAGATCTCATCTTCGTTCAGGTACCCGATCATCAGGAACCTCCATGGACACATCAGGCATCACCCAGCGCCACCTAGTTATCTGTCAGAATGTGCTCGTCATATTCTTTCTCAAGGGCAAGCTTGTGCTTGGCCTCTTCCTGAGCCAGGAACTCGAAAAGCTGTCTGATATCAGGCTCGTCACTTATAGATGCGAGCCGGGTGTAGAGGTTGTGCGCAGCTTCCTCACGCTTCATAGAGATCGTGAGCAGATCCTGATAGTCCATGTCTGCCTCAATTTGAACACCGTCGGAGTAGTCGGAGATCTTGAGATCCGGTATCTCCTTCACGCTCGTCTCTGGAAGGCTCTCGAAATCGATGTTCATGAGCTTCTGCTTGTGCCCCTCTTCCTGCTTGGCGAGACCGAGAAGCATGTCTCGCACGTTCGCGCGTTTGACTGCGCCTGCCGCTGCGGTGTACGTGTCGATCGCCTCCTGCTCCTTCTCAATGGCGAATGCCACGATCTCCTGAAAGATCTCCTTCTTCATCAGTCTCTCCTCTGCATGCGGCGACACCATCAAACAGCCAAGGTGAGCGGTTGCGTGAAAGGCAAATCCGCCGATACTGTCCTGAGTCCACGGCAAGAATAGCCAGACCGGCTGAGACGCGCAATCAGAATCCCGTGCCGGCATCGCGCGGTCAACGTGGTGTCGGAACGTGGCGACGCGGGCGTGGTGCCGGACGTGGCGACGCGGACCCTGAAGGCCCGCGTCGCAGACGAGTTCACGCTCACTCAATTGAATATGACTCCGGAGGCACGGTCGCCAAGGTAAGACTGGGCTGCGGCTGACGCATTCCTGGCACCTAGAATTTTGCCCGTCTTCCTATCGACGTACCTCCAGAGAATCCGAAAGCGGCCGTGGGACTAAGTCCCACGGCCGCGGTAGAATCACAAGAGCGTCTCAACAATCGTTCCGGACGGCGCTCTCACATTTTTGGGCAACACGAAGTAGCATCGAGGGTACGAGACACACAGGAGCGTTCCACACCGCTGCGCAGGATGGCGCCCGGTGGTGCAGTCGTGCGCGTTAAGCAGAAAAGCGACGGATCGTGCGATAGACTCCATGCGCGTGATGCCTCTTCCGATCCCCAGGTTGCTCACGGGGATGCCCGATGCGAGTCCGGACATTCGAGAATCGAGGTGACTACAACACCTATTGTGCAGGACGGGTCTCCAGTGGTCAAGGTCTTTTCATGAGACCGGCCACAAGACCGGCCTCACCCGTGTCAGCGAACCAGTTTCCGCCCGGAATCCCCACAAGCGCAGGCAGAATGTGATCGAGCCACTGGAACACCGCTGAGGCTTTGCGAATCGCTCCTCTTGCGGGCCGGCAGGTCGCTGGAATCCGCGAAAAGGCCACTGGCTAGCCGTTCCAACCCACCCTCGTTCGGCACGCTACTTGCTTCTTTGTAACAACAGAATGACCTGTTCCTTACGGAACGTCGACACATGAAGCTTCTCCATGGAGGCCCTGAGAATGGGTGTTCCGAAGAAAATCCTCATCGCGGAGAAGGACCCAAAGACGCTCGGGCAGATGTCGCACGCGCTATCCGCGGCGGGGTATGCAGTCTGCGAGGCCGAATCCGGCCGCGAGGCGTTGAGGTCTGTTCAGTTGGACACTCCCGATCTGGCGCTCGTAGGTCTGGTTCTCACAGACATCGGCGGCAGGGATCTGGCAAGAATCCTGGCGTCGAACGGAGATTCCACTCCCGTGCCGACTCTGGTCGTCGTAGCACCCGGGACCCACCACGACGACATCCTGGTTGCCGGAGGCGCACCGGAGCAGCCGATCGAGCGATGGTCGAGTCCGGATGAAGTCGTTACGCTCGTCAACCGGTTCTTCGAAACGTCGGAGGAGGACGATCCCAAGATGTTCTCGAGAACGCTCCGCTTCGACGGCGTTACCATCATCCCTTCCACCGCGACGGTAACGGTGAACGGCGAACCGATTGAGCTGACCGACAAGGAGTTCAGATTCCTGCATGTGATCGCGGTCAACGGCGAGCGGACCTGTACGCGCGAGGAACTCAAGCGTCTCGTATGGGGTAAGGATCTGGAGGTCATCGGGCGGACAGTCGATGTGCTGGTGAGCAGGCTCCGATCGAAGCTCGTCGCTGCCTCAGGGAGTGAGCTGATTTCCACGGTCCGAGGTGTGGGCTACCGCTTCACTGCGGAGCGCCTGATCTAGGAATGCGCGTCGAGTCAGACCATGTGGAACAGCCGGCCTCAGGTGGTACCGTACGTTGGCGGTAGAGAACCTTCAGCGTTCCCCAGCTGTCCGGGAGTCCGGGGCACAATCCACCGAGCTACTCTTCTTCTACCAGTCCATCAAGTTCCAGGGCGTCCCTGCCCGCTCCGATGAGATCTTCGGGCGTGCCGACATCCCGCCAATAGGACACAAGTTCGAACGCCCGGACATCGAGGCCGCTTTCAATCATCATCCTGATGGCGTCGGGCAACTCATACTCGCCTCTCTCGGAAAGCTCGAGCCGTGAGGTGTAATCGAAGAACACGGGGGACGCGATGAAGATCCCGGCGCTGATGAGATCCGTTCTGGAACTCCCCTTCGGAGGCTTTTCCACTATTTCCGTCACGCGGTCGCCGTCGGTGTAGACGGCGCCCCCGCGGTAGGGATCGTCTACGCGCCTTACGGCAAGAAGAAGATCGGTCGGACTCTGGTCGAACACGCCGGCCATCTCGACATAGGCCTTGGCCTTGGTCAGGATGTCGCCGAACGTGAAGAAGAAGGGACCACCACTCAGATACTCGCGTGCCGGTTCGGCCGCGCGACCGGTTCCGTCCTGGATTTCCTGGGTAAAATAGCTCAGCTTGAGACCTACGTTCTCACCGGTACCGAAGTAGTTGCGGATGCTGTCGGCCATATAGCCTACAATTACCGCAGCATCCTGGACACCGGCTCCAGCGAGCGCCCGCAGAACGTGCCAGAGCATGGGACGTCCACCGACCTCTACCATCGGCTTGGGAATGTCGTCTGTTATCTCGCACATGCGAGTGCCCTTGCCCGCTGCCAGAACGACGGCTCTCACGTGACCTCCTGCTTCAGATTCGCTCGCCTCATTGTCCGCCTCTGCTCCGAATCGTACCACCGGAACCGAGGCGTAACAAGCACCCGGCCGCGCAGGCTATCTGACGGCGCCGTCGATGACGCCTCCTCCCAGCACGATATCACCATCATACAACACGATGAACTGCCCGGGAGTGATGGCCCGCTGCGGTTCATCGAAGTGAACGGTTATTCCTTCGCCTCCCAAAGTCACATCACACGCAGTTGGCTGAGCCGCATACCGGATCTTCGCTTGCGCGCGGAGCCGGGTAGGGGAAACGCCCGACGGCCAGCGGAGCTGGGTAGGGGGAACGCCCGACGGCCAGCGGAGTTCGCTCGCCTGGAGCGTATCGCAGTAAAGATCTTCGTCGTCACCAACGATCAGGGCGTTTCGCCGAGGCACGATCTCAATCACGTACGTCGGTCTGGGTCGCGAAAGACCCAGTCCTCCACGCTGTCCGATAGTGTAGGATGCGATTCCTTTGTGCTCACCCAGGATGCGGCCCTCCACATCCTCGATGGGACCTCCTTGCATGCCGTTCGGGGCGTGCTCCAGGAGGAACTCCGATAGAGAGCGACCCGACAGGAAGCAGATGTCCGCGCTCTCCCGCGCCGCCGCTGCCGGCAGCCCGGCATCGCGCGCGATCGCGCGCACATCGTCCTTCATGAACTCGCCTATCGGCATCAGTGTGGCTTCGAGCTGCTCACGGGTGAGCTTGTGAAGGAAGTATGACTGGTCCTTCGAAGGATCCCGTCCCATCGCGAGTCGTGGGGCTCCTCCCCCATCATCGCGGATGACGCGCGCGTGATGGCCGGTCGCGAGGAACTCCGCTCCAAGTCCGCGGGCTTCTTCAAGGAGACGTCCGAACTTGACGCGTCTGTTACAGATGACACAGGGATTCGGCGTGCGACCGGAGAAGTATTCGGACAGGAAATACGAAACGACGCTCTGCTCAAAGGTAGCCGCAAGGTCGACAACGTGATGCTCGACACCGAGGAACATGGCCGCGCGCGCGGCGCTCTTGGCCCAACCGTGCTGCGGTCGGTTCCCCACAGTGCCGCCGGCGGAGTCGGCGGCGCCGATCAGGTCATCGCCGCCGCTTCCTACCAGTGCACCCAGCGTCATCGTCAGACCGACAACGTCATGGCCTTCACGAAGAAGAATGAGGGCGGCGACCGAACTGTCGACACCACCGCTCATGGCAACGGCTATTCTCATCAGAAGACGTAGCCGACCGAGGTGTAGAATCCGTAATTCGTCACCTGGGCGGTCTCGCCCCCCTCGGAGAACTGCTCCCGGACGAAGGCAGCCTCGACGACGTACTCTTCGAAGTTCCACGCCCCACCGAATCCCACGGAGCTCTCGGGGACGATCCCGTGTTCGATGTCGTCACCCACGGCGACGGAGTAGCCGGCCCGCAGAGTAAGCTTCCCATCGAGAATGGTGCTCTCGACGCCGAACGCCGCGGTCGAAAGGGGCACGTCATACTCATTCCTGGCACCGTCATTTTCCTTGTAAGCTGAAAGCGTTGAGTTCACCTTGTCCCAGCCGTTCCGCACGTAGCTTGCGTGAAACGAGAAGAGATCACTGGGACCGTAGGTCATGCCCGCCACTGCTGTAGCCTGCGTCTTCGACGTCTCGTCCCGGCGGTCTTCGCCGTACCAGTCGTCGCTTTGCACCTTGATCTCGGAACCCCAGCGATAGCCGAGTCCGAACGTAAGCGACTCGGTGGCGTTGAAGAGAAAGCCCGCGGCCGCCGTGAACCCCATGCCCCTGACGCGCGCCTTCTCCAACACATCACCGACGCACTCGTCACGCACCGACTCCCCGAGCGAAACGACTCCAGCCGAAACCCCGAGAGCGCCCTGCTCTGAGTCACCGATGCGAGACGCGATGACGGCTTCGAAGAACCGCAGAGAGCCGGTGAAGGTCCCCTTGTACTGCTTGTAAACCGTGAGCGTGTCTTCCACGACCGGCCTCATGCCCGTGAGTTCGAGCCGTCTGTACGAAGGACACGCGTAGCCGAAGCCGAGTGTGAGACTCTCGTTGCTCTTGACGGCAACAGCGTGAGAGAACAGAAATCCGTCGTCGCTCGATTCGTAGCGCTCGTCGCCGTCCGGGAAATAGTCCCGGCTCTTCACGTTGAAGCGGAGTGTGGCCTGACCGCTGATCCCCTCGTGCCGAGAGGCGGCAGCCGGATTGTAGAAGCATGCCGAAGCACCACCGGTGGCGGCACTCGCGCCGCAGAGGGCAGCCTGCTGGGAATTGAGATAGTGGGAGTATGTGCGTGGGGTGTCGCCGATCGACGTCCGGGTGTCGTCCGCACAAGCGGTCCCGAACGCGAGCACGGCGAACACCAGGATCAGGATCGCGTACCGCATCGTTCCTCCTGTGTCACGGGCGTGTCCGACTCGCTGACCGCCAGCAGTATATCATGGATAGTCTGTCTGTAGAGTGCCTTTCTGGGACACCAACCAAGTGTGCGAGCGACCGCGCCCTGAACGGTCGGCCCGGCAAGAACCGCAGTCGCGGTCCCTTTTCCGCGGGAGACCCGCTAGTGGGAGAGGTCCCGCATAATGCCGATCTCGAAACCGCGCCCGGGCTGGGGAAAGCCTTCTTCATCCTCGTACAGCACGTCGAAGAGGTTCTCCGCACCGACAAACACATCTCCCCACCGCGTCTCGACGGTGGTTCTGGCGTCAATGAGGACATGAGCCGGAAGGCTACCACCGTTGCCGGAGCTGCGGGGACCAACTCGCGCGATCCTCGCGAAAATGCTGGCCGGCCCCCTCTCATATGTCGTCGTCACGACGGCCATCGTCTTGGGAACAAGCGGCACGTCTTCGCCGGCTTCCACGTCTCGTGCCGACGTCATCGCGAGGCTCAGACCGACGTTCAATTCGGGCATGACAGGGTGTTCCACACTGAACTCGGCGCCCCAGGAGTGTACGCGGCCGATGTTCCGAGCGGGGTCGCCCGACCCGGTTGTGGATATCATGTCCGTCACGTGCTGGTCGAAAAGAAGAAGCGAAAGCCGTGATCCAGTCGATGTTCTCCTGGCCAGCTCTGTTTCGAATGATACGCTCTGCTCCGGGCGCAGGTCCGGATTGCCTATCTCCGTGCTGAACCACTCCTTGAGAGTGGGGAATCGCGTCTTGAGCCCGCCGAGGAGACGAACCGAGATGTCGCTCGGGAACATGTGCGTCCAGGCAGCCTGCGGGTTGATGCTCGCAAGAGATCTGTCTTCCCCGACCATCATGTCGCCGTTGACCGCGAGCGACACCCTGTCTTTCTCGCCCAGAGCGATGACGTCCTGTCCGAAGAGCGACGCCGTCGTCGCCTCATATCTTATCCACTCATCGCCGATGTCCCTCTGAAGCCTCGCCACGTCCTCACGCACATTCAGACCGGACCAGAGCCCGTGTCCCTCAAAACCCTTGTAGTCGACGCAGACATAGCCGCCAAGTGCATGGTTGGAGACACTGGAGAGCCAGCGGCGATTCTCCCTGTCGAAGTCCGAATATGCCGCCAACTGGTTGTCGTTAGTCGAGTAGAACATCCGCCCCTCGATGTGAGCGGCAGGCATCGGCTGCCAGTTGACCGTCGCCACTGTCCTGGTCTCCCGCCAAAACGGGAAGCCCCAGTAGCGAGGCCTGTCGGAGTCCGTGGACACCGGTGCGTCTCGACGACCGTCGGCGATATTGAACGCGACTGACGCGCGAGCGGTCTCGCTCAATCGCCACGACGCCCTGCTCCACGCCATGAGCTGCTCCGCCCCGGAGTAGTCCCGGAGACCGCCGTCCTCCAGGCTTGTTGATTCAAACGACGCTGGAAGCGAGAAGTCGGATGCCCCGTCGGCGGCAATACCTCCGCTGAGGTGGACTCTTCCAACCAGACCTCCACCCGCGACAAAGCCCGAGTAGCGCCCGTCCGTGCCGGTTGCGAGCTTGTAGCTCAGACCGGAACGCCCTCCTCCCACTGTGCTCACCTCTACTATGCCACCCAGGGCATTCGCCCCGTATACACTTGCGGCGGGCCCTCTGGTCACACGCACCGCGCCGAGAGCTCCGGCGAGAATCATGCCCGCATTGACCGAGCCGGAGTACGGATCGGATATCGGGACGCCATCCACGAGCACAACGAGTTCCCTCTCGCCAAGACCGCGGGTGTTGAGTTTGGCCTCCCCTCGGGAGTTCATCGTGACCACGAATCCGGGGACCATCTCAAGAACCTCGGCGAGGTCGCCGGCACCGGATTCGCTGATTTTCTCGGCGTCCACATGAACTACGGAATAGGGGCCCACAAGCCTGGTGGCAATAACCGTAAGCTCAGAAAGGTAATAGACAGGGCCGCTTCTTGAACCGCCCTGTGACCCGTCTCTGGAAGAATCATTCTCATCGGCTCGCGCCGCGGGCGCCGCACTCAGGACGAGGACAGCGGCAAGAACGACTGCCGGTGTAATCGCCGGACCTCGTCGACCGCGTCCACCGCGTCCATCCCGTCTACCGTTTTCACCATCGATCGAGCTGGTCGTATGCCTCAGCGCGCGCGCCAGCGGCGCCAGCAGGATCTTGTCGACAAACATGACTGCGCTCACCCCCAGTGCTGTGTGAATCACGATCAGAAAACCCAGGACTGCCAGCGCGTGACCGGATCCGATCTTCTCCGGCCCCGCGATCAGTTCAACCGTGAACTTGTAGACCGTTGCCGGTCCCTTCCCCATGAGGTAGCCCTGAACAACAAACGGATGAACAAGGGCCCACCAAAGAGCCAGGACTCCGGCCACGAATCGCCCGCTCCGCCAGCCCCGCGGAGCGAGGCTCAAAACCACCTCGATGATCAGAGCCTCGACAACGATGCCGATTGCCGCGAAGACGGCGCCACCGAACCCTGACGCCATTCTCAGTCCGGCGGCTGTGATTCCGATCAGCAGCGATGACCAGCGAACCGGGACGCTCGACCTCGCCGTCAGGAGGATAACGACACCAAGCGTAGCCAGCACAGCGCCGCTGAACGGCACCCGCCACCCCTTGATCAGACCACCGAGCGTTACTTCTGTGACACCCCAAAGCGCGGCCATCAGGCCGAGAAGGGCGATCTCACGGGTGGTGAATCGCCCGCGTCGAGAGGACGGCTCGGACGGCTGCCGGGACGCGATCATGTGTCATCCTGTTTTCTGGGACAAAGAATCCCGCGTTTGCGCGCGCACTGCACTCATCAAAACGTACCTTTACCATGATGCTACACAAAAGCCACCCTGCCGGCTACCTCTACCTATAGACGGCCTTGATTCTCCCCCAGCTCGAGCGCTCGACCGGGCTCTCGTATTCGTCGTCTATCTCGTAGATGATGTCGGTGTCATACGACGCAAACCACAGGCTCCCGGCGTCGCGCGTGACCTGGCGTCCGACAGCCACGCCAATGGAGGCAACCGCAGGGCCGGCGAAAGAATCGAGCAGGTTCAAACTGCCGTCAAGAACATAGATCGTCCCGAGCAAGTAGTGCGTCATATAGAACAGTCCACTGTCCGGATCGAAATCAAGAGCCCCTCCTGCACCCGAGCCCGACGGATCGCCGTAGGCGGCGATCACATTGAACGACTCGTCGCACTCCAGCAGATCACCGCGGAAATCCGAGAGCCAGAAGCTCACGCCATCGAAACAGATGCCCAGCACACCGTTGGTACATATCGCATCCACATCCCACGAACCAAGCAGCGTGCCGTCGGGTGAGAACTGATAGACCCTGTTGATGGGATCGGCGTCGTAGCCGCCGTAGTCGGTGATATAGAGTGAGCCATCTCTGCCATCGGGAATGTAGCAGATCCCGTTGCCGACGTGGTCCGTCGCACCTATCCCGATCTGGGTCGGTACGTCGAAGAGAAGAGCCGGCATCCACGACGGAGGCTGAAAGGAGTAGACCTTTCCCGAGTCCTCGTCAACGTGATAGAGAATCTGACCGGCTTCGTCCCAGTCCACCCCCATGGGAGCTGTGTCGGGTGACGGGAACGAGTTCAGCACAGCCCGGTCGAGAACCGGGGCTGGAACCTCAGCGCGTGGAATACTGCTGAGGCTGCACGTGCCGGCAAGGCAGACAGCGCTCGAGAAGACAGCCATGATCATCACAAGAACAGGCAGCTCCCTCATTGACGAGGCCCTCCTCCTTGGTGCCTTCAATTCTCAGGCACTCAGTTCATCACGAAATCTTGACCCGCTCAACCCGCTATGGTATACTGTGTTGTGGGAAAGGGTGCAATCGAAAAGGGTGGAATGGTCAATCGGAGGAGAGGGCCGGGGGGGGTCCGGCGGTCGCTCCTTGCAGTTAGGTCATAGTAGCTCCGGCCGCATGACGCAGTGCGCTTGTGGACGGGCTTGGTTTTCCTGGGACAGGAGGAAGAGCATGAGAACAGTGCTAGTGATCCTCGCAGTTGTGGCCATGGCAACGACTGCATTCGCAACCAGTGCGCGTGTCAGCCTGCAGCAGGACGAGGTCACGGTCGATCTCCAGCACCACGGTGCGCCGTTGGCCGTCGCGGACGTCCTCATCTGCATCGACATCAATGCCAACCCCGGCTTCGCAGACCTGAGTATGCGCTACGCCGATGCGTTCACGTTTGCGGGCGCCACGACGTTTGCGTTCGCGAGCGTTGAGATCGAAGATGGAACGATCAACTTCCCGTCGGACGTGACAGCCGACAACTACCCGGTGGTCGTCGTCCTGACGAGCGAGAACTGGTGGGACGTTCCGGGGAATATCGACCCTGCCGATGAGGCGGTTCTGGCGAGCTACCTGGACACGGGCGGCAATCTGCTGTTCGTCGGGCAGGACTACATGTGGGGATCGCATCCCGAGATGGGACCGTGCTCGGGGTTCCCCTATGACTACCTGGGTATGAACGTCTGTTCCCAGGACGTCATCTGGGCGCCTGACACAGCCAACGTCAGCGGTTCAACGGGCGGCCTTTTCGACGGCGAGAGTTTTTTCCTGGACTCCACGCTCGTCTTCCTGAACAACCCGTTCTTCCCGGATGTCGCAACACCGACGGCCACGGCCAACTACCTGCTCTACTACGACGAAGCCGCGCTGGACGGGGTTGCCATCTACAACGAGACAGAGACGTTCAAGACGGTGTGGGCCGGTATTGAGATCTCGGCCGCACCCGACATGGACTTCAACCACATGATCGAGACCATCTACGACTGGTTCCTTTCAAGCACGCCGGTCGAGGAGACCACATGGGGAAGCATCAAGGCTGACTACCGCTAGACGCCCCATGGTGTGGCATATGGTGAGAACGGGCGGGGGTGCTTCCCCGCCCGTTTTTCTGCGCCCGAAAGACGAAAGGGTATGCCGGGTAGTATCCGGACATCCACGGGAGTATACTGCCTTGAGAAGCAGGCAGCCTGACAACTCCAGAGGGAGATGCTGATGCCTCAAGACGATAGAGATGACCGATATGAAGATCGGACGGGCTCAGACCACGATGCGGACCTGGCCGTAGCATACGTCGCGAGCGGTGAGATGGAGGCGCTGACCCTGAAGAGCGTGCTCGAGGCCGCCGGCATAGAGACAACGCTCAAGATGGAAGCCATGACGAAGCTACTTGCCATGACCATAGACGGACTCGGAGCTGTTGAGGTCCTGGTTGCTGCGGATCGACTCGATGAAGCACGCGCGGTCGTGGATACGCCCGCGGAGATCATCGAGGACCCTGACATCGGGACATCGGACGGCGATGGACCGGTGAACAACGGGGGCAGTTCATGAAAAGCGTGGAGTTTGCGGACAACTCAATGTGTTTCGCCTGTGGGAAGAAGAACGCGGATGGTCTGCACCTTGAATTCGACTACACGGGAAAGCACGTACGCACCACAGTCGCCTTCCCGAAGAAGTTCCAAGGCTATGGTAACATCGTTCACGGCGGACTCATCAGCACGGTTCTGGATGAGACAATGGTTACTCTTCTCAACAGAATGGGGCATCTCGCCGTAACTGCGGAGCTCTCCGTGCGGTTTCTCTCCCCTCTCAGCGTCGGACAGACAGTGACCGTAACGGCCGGCCTCATCGAGGCCCGTCGCCGGACCTTCCGCGTGGCGGCCACAGCGATTCTGCCTGACGGCACCAGGATCGCTACCGGCGAGGCCAGATGCGTCTCGATGGGGCCTCTCCCAAGCGATCTCGCGAGTTCCTGAGCGGCGCCTCATCAATCCAGCAATTGACGACCCTTGTAAAATGTGCGATAATGTGTTGTAGGATCAGGCGTTATCGTCAGTGTCGGTGTGAACGTAGCCCAGCGCCACCCGGAGTCGATGCGAACCGGCTCAGCACAGCGGTGCGGGCTCGGTCACAAAAACGGCAGGAGGAAGTACTTGCGTCCAATTCCTACGCGGCATGCGACCGCCTCCCTGATACTCGCTGTCATTGCTCTGTGCCTTATGCTCATTCCCGCATCGCTGCTCTCCGCTACCGAGATCTCCGGCGGTGAGATCGCCGCTGCGCCCATCAGCGACCCGCACGAATACGCTTGCGAGGCAACGGCCGAGCTCCTCACGAGCGCCGACGACGCGATCGTCTTGCGCTTCGGCGTCTCGTGGAATCGGGCGAGCTCCGCCGACTCGGAGTCGCAGCCCGGCGAAGAGCTGCACCCGGTCTTCAACTTCCGACCGGACCGCTCGTCAGCGAACGCATCCTCTCTCACCGGAGGGTCCTTGCCCGCCGCCCGATCAGGGGAAGTGTGGAGCGCGCGGTCGCCTTCTCCCGCCGGCTTCTCCGTTCTCGTGCGCGTTCCGGACACTGGTCGCATCACCTGGACCGCCGACCGGGATGGAGTCGTGGAGGTCTCGGAGCCCGGCATCATGCGCGATCTCAGGATAGTCAGCGTGACGTACGAACCTCGCCCACCCACGGCTTCGGAGGAGAGCGCGAACAGCTCGGTCATCCTGAGGATCGAGACGTCGCCGGGTACCGGAGTCAACGAGAAGCGAGAGATCCACAGGGTTGAAGCACCGGCGTTTCGAGCTGTCTACAGAGACCGGGTCATCAACTACGCCCCGGGCCACTCCGCGGCGCATGATGCTCGGACAGCGGTCTCCGGAGACCTCGGGGGTCGCGACGAACTGCCGTACGGTGCAAGATATCTCATCATCACGGCAGATTCATATGAGAGCGAGATCGATGATCTCGCCGAGTGGAAACACAAGAAGGGTATCCAGACGAAGGTTGTGACACTCGCCGATGTCGGTTCCGGTGCGGACGACATCAGAGCCTACATCCAGAATGCCTACGACACCTGGGAAGTCACCCCGGAGTATGTGCTGCTGGTCGGCGACACCGAACAGCTCCCGGCGTACGACGGCCTCACCTGGACCGACGACTACTACGCGACACTGGAGGGTACGGACTACTTCGTCGATGTGATGATCGGCCGGATCTCGGCCGACTCCCCCGCCGACTGCGCAACGCAGGTCGCGAAGATCCTCGGCTACGAGCGCACGCCGCTCACGGGGGATGCCGACTGGCCGGCAAGCGCGACGCTCATGATCGCCGAGGATTACGATTCCGGCGATGCAATCTACTACGCCAACACGTGGCTCATCTACGATCTCATGGATGCTGCAGGGTTCGCTCCGATAGACACGCTCTTCCGCAGAAACGACACTACCAGGAACGATTTCTATGCTTCCGTCAACGCGGGACGCGGCTTTCTCAACTTCCGGGGCCAGGCCTGGTACGAATGGCCGTATCCTTTCGACATCGACCCGAACAGCCTGACGAACGGATGGAAACTGCCCATCATCATATCGGCGACGTGCGGAACAGGCTCATATCACCAGGATGGATTCATTTGTGAAGCATTCGTCCGTGCAGGCACCGCATCCTATCCACGTGGTGCTGTCGCCTTTTTCGGGAGTAATACCGTCATCGCGGCAAGCCAACCGCTTTCCAGACGCAGGGGCGCAGGCGCAACGGGCTTCTTCGAACACGTCTTCGGGGAAGACGGTGGCGTGCTGGGAGCGGCATGCGTCGCCGCCAAGATGTCCATCTACAACTTCGACCAAGTACAGCAGGAATACGAGGCGTGGAACCTTCTGGGAGACCCGGAGATGAATCTCTGGCTCGAAAATCCGGGAGAGATGACGGTCCTTCACGACGGATACTACCACGCCGGACAGGGAACGTTCGTCGTTTCGGTGCTCTCAGGGGGCCAAGCACTCGAGGGAGCGCTCGTCGCCTGTCTGAAGGACGGAGACATATACGCGTGGGCGCACACTGACGGAACCGGGCAGGTGTCGTTCCCGCTTACCCCCGCTTCGTCCGGCGCGCTCAGCGTGACTGTGACGGCGCAGGGATTCGTCCCCTACGAGGGGACAACCCAGGTGCTGGACAGCGGACCATTCGTGCTCTTTGCCGATATCGCAATAGACGATTCAGCAGGCGGCAATGGCGACGGGCTTCTGAGCCCCGGCGAATCAGCGGTGATATCGATCGAGTTCGAGAATGTGGGCGATGCGATCGCCTACTCGACGTCCACC
Organism: bacterium; assembly: GCA_025782395.1. GTDB lineage: Bacteria > Joyebacterota > Joyebacteria > Joyebacterales > Joyebacteraceae > Joyebacterum. The sequence continues at coordinate 77,127 of JALGZD010000161.1, read as the reverse complement.
GTGCTGAGAAGTGACGCGCCGTACGTAGCCGTGGTCGACAGCGTATCCGCTTTCGGCGATATCGCAGCGCAGGCGAGTTGCTGGGGAACTCCTCCCCTTGAGATATCGATCTCACCCACATGCAGAGTGGGATCGATGGTCGTGTACGAGCTCGCTACAACATACAGCGGTTCTCTGCGCGTTCTTTCGCCGCCACCGATACCGGTGGCCAGCGCCGACCTCGACATCGTTGTTGTCGGGATAGACGATGCGGCCCCCGCGGGAGACGGAGAAGCAACGGCAAGTCCCGGCGAGGTGATCGGCCTCACGGTGACGCTTGAGAACGTCGGTGAGTGCGACGCCGAATCGATCGTCGCCGAGATGACGACCCTCAATCCGTACATCGCGGTCACTTCGGCCGCAGCGGCTCTTGGAGACATGGCGGCCGGAGCATTGCGAGACAACTCGGAGACGCCCTTCGTGCTGCAGATTTCTCCGAGGGCGCCCGACGGCACCAACGTGGCCCTCAGACTTCTTATCGCAGGCCAAGGCCACTCGTACGCGTACGCCGAGACCGTGGATTTCGATCTAGTCATCTCGGGGCCGACGGCTTCCCTTGTAACCGGCCCTGACAGCTACGGCTACTACGCCTTCGACTCCGGCGACCTAACCTACGGTGGGGCGCCGTCGTTCGACTGGTACGACATCGCGCCGCCCGGTCCCGGAAGCCTCATCGCAGAGATCACGGATGAGGACGATGTGATAACAACCGTGAACATGCCGTTCGGTTTCCAGCACTACGGCACCCATTACCTGAGGATGTCGGTCTGCTCGAACGGGTTCATCTCGATGGGTATCGAGGACTATCGGTTCGGCCACAACTCGGGCATTCCCAATGTTGACGGACCCGAGAACATGATCGCCGGTCTTTGGGACGACCTTGACCCATCAGCCGGAGGCGATATCTACAAGTGGTACGACGCCTCCAACGACAGGTTCATCATCCAGTTCGACGAGGTGCCCCACTACGGAACGTCCAACACCGAGACGTTCCAGATCATCTTCCTGAAGGAGTCCGAGTACCCGACGCCCACCGACGACGGCATGATCCTGGTCCAGTACGAGACTGTGGCCGATCCGACAGCGTGTACGGTCGGAATTGAGAACCCGGATGAGAGCGACGGGCTCGAGTACCTCTTCGACGGCGCTTACGACGGCCATGCTACCCCGCTGGTCAACGGCACGGCGATTCTATACACAACAACAACACCGGATGAGCCGAACCTCCCTTGGCTCGTGCTGACAGACGTGGTGCTCGACGACGCAGCCTTGGGTGATGGAAACGGTCTCGCAGGCCCCGGGGAAACCGTGACCTTGTCCGTGACGCTGACGAACAACGGTCTGGCTGCGGCGACTGGGGTGACACTGACACTCTCGTCGGATGAAGCGCTCGTGACTATCATCGATGCTGGTGGAAGCTCTCCGGATATCGGGGTAGGAAACTCCGAGAGCAGCGCATACGATCCATTCGCGATCGAGATATCCGATGCGGTGGATGATACGATGCTTACACTGTGGATCGACGTGACGGCCGGTGAGGGTTCGTACAACGCAGTGCTTCGCCACGATCTCCACGTGGACCTCTCGGCGACGGGAGTGCAAGACGATCCGGTCCCCTCGGCCTTCCGGTTCCGTCCATGTTTCCCGAACCCATTCAGCCAAGCGACGACGATGCGCCTCGCGCTCCCGGAAGAGGGTCCGGTCCAACTCAGGATCTACAGCCCCTCGGGTCGTCTCGTGAGAACAGTGCACGATGGCGAGATCCCGGCAGGCAACCACGTATTCGCCTGGGACGGCAGGGACAGCCGGGGGCACACCGTGGCGAGCGGCATTTACTTCATCCGTCTGGAGGCCGGTCCGCGGAAGGACTGCCACAAGGTGGTACTCCTCCGCTGATCCTGCGGTCTTCGTCAGGATGGAGGGTGTTGAATCCACTGGAAGGAACAAGAAGAGGGGCCCGCCCATGCCGGCAGGCCCCTCTTGCTGTGTCGATCAGCGCAGTCGTATGCATGCCACGCGTGGTGTGGCGTGCAATTAGCGGTACATCGCCTTCACACTGCCCCAGCTCGACTCCTCTACGGCCGTCTCTTCCTCGAAGCTCAGAAGCATCGAGCCGGAATTATTGCCCATAGCATCAACGGTCTCGTCGAGCAGGAAGCAGAAGACCCACCCGGTGCTGTGCGGGGTGATCAACCTCTCGTCACCAACCTCGAGAACATCGAGAATGGGATGATAGGGTCTGCTGATGTGCCTGTAGAAGAGGCAGACGCCATCGAAGTAACCGGTCGGATCACCGTTCGTGGCGGCATCTCCGCTTACGGTCGTGGAATATGTGTTTCCCCCTGTGAGGTACTTCTTCGCGGCGCCGAACTCGAAGAGACCAATACAATTGAAAAGCGCGTCAACTATAAGCTCCTCACGGAACCCCGGCTCTCCGGTGATGGTAACGGTCATCGAACCGCTATTGTCGGCCGTGTCTTTCATCGACTTGTCGACCAGGAACGCGTAGAAATCACTCCCACTCGCGACAAACGTATGCTCCTCTTCCTTGTTGACCACGACCATCTTCGGGTGAACCGGAGCCGTGCCGTCGTAGTAGTAGAGGAAGACGCCGTCGTAGTCGGAATCCTCGTACATACTCGCTCTGGCGTTGCCATCCACGGTGACCGTGTAGGTGTCGCCAGGCATGAGATTCGACGTGTAGGCCGCGTTCAGCGAGCGAACGCCAATACAGTTCTTGTACGCGTCGACCGTCTGGTATTCGGTGCCAAGCGCCGACGATGCAAGCGCCATGACGATGAAGACCGCGACGATGGAGTAGCTCTTTCTCATCGCTTTCCATACCTCCGTCTGTTGACTGTGAAGCATCGACCATCGAACGTCCCAACACACGTTGAGACTGACCCGACCTTACCGGTTCATTCTCTTCCTATTCTAAAGAATACCACATTTTCCTGCCACCGTCAAGCACGCTGGAGCCCCCAGGATCCCTCCCCCCAACGGCGCCACACATCGAGCCACGCCGCGGAGTTCGCTTGGAGCCATCATTCGTCCACAACCATGACCGTGAACGAGGCAGTTCTTGAGACCTCCTGCTTGGAGTTCGCATCCTTGATGATGATCAGGAGATCGTAGACATCTGTCTTCAGATTGCTGAGCAGGACAGAATACCAATGCTGCGTGTTCGGTGCGTCGCCCACTGCAACGACTTTCGAGGACACCGCCACGGCCCGCTTCGGAATGCCGATCAACCTCTGAAACCAGTTCTCGTGGCCTCGGTGCTCACGTCCTTCGATCTCCGTCGTAATCGTGAACCGCGAGCCTCCATTCTTGTCCTCGGCCAGACCGTATAGCTCGAAGTAGATCACCAGCTCATCGGACGGCAGGAAGGCGTGCACCGGCTTCGGGACGACCATCCGCCCCATGCGCAAGAATTTGTCTCCTGAACCTACCTTGATCGCAAGCTGTATGTCACTCATGAGCAGATGGGGTACTGTGTAGTCCTGCACGTGCACGCTGCTCCGGCCGATTCCGCGCCTTCCGCTCAACGAGTCTTCCACCGAGATGGCAATCGTGTACTTGCCGGGCCGCATGTCCACTCGCCACTCGTCCGTGATCAGGAGACCGCTGGCCAGAGCCTCCCGGCATTCACAGTGGACCGTTGACTGCCTCACTTGGCTGTTGAGAACACTGTTGTCCGCACTCAGTATCCTGATGCGCTTCACAATCGACGCGCGCAGTCCACCATCCTCGGCCTCAGAGAAGCTCAGCTGGTTCATGAGCACCTGCCAGTTGATGGCGACATCGGTAGCTCCACCGGGTCCGGCGGCAGTCACAACTTCGTGGAAGAGCACGAGCGGCTCTGCCGGTTGCTGGTATTCGTATGCTGTGGGAACGTCTTGAAGAACCCGGTACCCCTCCGCCTCGAGCTTGCCCCAGCCGTGCTCGATTGGGCCGGTGACCTGGTTGGATCCCGGCCCCCTCCCGTCCGTAAGATACTTGCGGTCCGTTCCCACCTGATACCAGCCCTTGAGAATCGGATCGATGAAGCGCACCGACATGCCGATCCTCGGATAGACCCAGAATTCAGCAGGAGGGTCGATATCCGGTGCGACATCCCCCATGAACAGCGAGCGGGAAGGAGGAACGCCGAACCTGAGCGCGATATCTCCCCTCTCGTCCCAATCAAGAGAATCATGAGGACAGAAGTTGGCGAGCGCATAGGTCAGCCGCAACATGTACTCGTCGTACAGTTCATTCTCAGGCGTCGTCGGCGTCGGGTCGTTCGCTGTCCAGAAACGCTCGCGGTAGATGCGTCGCCCCCTCTCATCCCGCGACATGTAGTCGATTCTCCAACTGTCTGAGAGTATCGTTTCGAACATCCGATCAACAACCGATTCGGGTGGAGAGGCAAGCACCTCCCCCGGTAATGGGATATCATCCCGAATGACCATCGTGAAATCGACACGAGGCCGAGCCTCCAACTCGAGAGGAAGGAGAACTGCGAGGACGGTTGTACACGCGATGACAGAGATGAGATGCACGATGCGGCCTGAAGCCCTGCTGTCTGCGGACACGGAATCTCCTCGGGACGTGATTCCCGGGTGGGGGCCCAGCCGCTGCTATTGACATTACCACCCGCTGACACACGCGTCAAGCCACGGCGCCGGCACGATCCAAGCCCTGCCGCCGTCAATTGGCAGCGCCCGTAGAACCCTGTCCATTGCGTCCCTTGTCCGCAGGTGCTAGCCTTCATGCTCGGCAGTCGAGGACGATCGCAGCATAACTCACGCACCACGCGGCACAACGTCCCTTGAGGAGAAACCCATGCAGAGCCTTCTGCTCGTCGCGGGCTCCTATCTGTTCGGTGCCATCTCTCCCGCCTACGTCATTTGCCGCGCACTTTCTGGAATCGACCTGAGGACGATCGACAGCGGCAACCTCGGGGCCCGCAACGCGGGACGCGCACTGGGCGTTCCTGTGGGAATCACCGTTCTGGCGCTCGACATGGTCAAGGGGCTGCTGCCCGTGCTCTTCGCCCGTGCGTCCGGTGCACCGTTCAACCTCCAGATCGCGTGCGGCGCAGCAACAGTCGTCGGGCACAATTGGCCCATCTACTACAGATTGAAGGGTGGACGCGGCGCCGGCCCGATGACGGGCGCCATCGCCGCCTTCCTGCCGTTCGAGATCGGAGCCGCTCTCGCCCTGGCCCTGGTTCTTCTGCGCGTCACGGGCAGCTACTACTTCGGCGGCATCGCTGCGGCCCCTTTTGCAATCGCCCTGGCATACGGAACGGGAAAACGCGGCGTCGATCTCTGGAGTCCGTTCGTCATTGTCGTTCCTCTCGTCTTGAGACACATCCCCGACGCTATCGCCCATCTGCGAGAGAGGAAAACACGCCTCCCCTGAGAAACGGGAGGGAGCCGGCTCAGGACGGTTGCACCGACCGACCGACTCCTGAACCCGCGCACCAATGCAAAGAGGCAGGGACGCGAAGTCCCTGCCTCTCAGTAAGCTACGCGATGTAGCTTGCTTACGTGCTACTTGCGGATGCGCTTCCTTGCGACGGCCCCGAGCCCCATGAGGCCGGTTCCGAGCAGGAGAAGCGTCGAAGGCTCCGGCACCGGCGGCGTCTGACCGTCGTAAACCCTCACGTTGTCGAGATACCAACCCTCGCCGTAGTTGAAGAACGGTCCAATACTGTCGAACAGGAATCCGACCCTCGCCTGGTCAAGACCTGCCAGGATCGATATGTCGGCTCCCAGATGGTTCCACTGTTCCTGCGGGAACACCTGAATATCCGGGAAAAGAGGGATCCACGGCAGCCCGTCCGCTCGGAGCATCACCAGCGTCAGATCCAGCGGCAGCGGGCAGTCATCCGTATCGAGCCAGGAGTAAAAATCAAGATAGACGTCTGTCGCGTCAGACAGGTCGAGCCAGGGAGATGCAAGGACACCCCAGCTGTAACCGATGTCGTAGTTGTAGCCCGGGAAGCCGGTGTTGTACGCTGCGCTTCTCTGCCCCTCATAGGCGCGGTGATCCTCGAGGTGCCAGAGCGAACCAGACTGGCAGTTGATCTGACCCTGCGTCACCCACCCTTCCGGCTCACCTTCGAAGTCCTCATAGAGAAAAACCGTGGCAGATACTGCGCTCGCAAGCAGAAGCAGAGCCGCTGCAGCAACAGCGAGTAGTCTCATGGTGATCCTCCTTCAGGGTGCATGTATCTGAATGCAAATATCAATGCCCCCGCGAGACCAGCACACATCGTGCGCTCGACCTCAGCGGATGATTCATCACTATGCCTAAGATTACCACACGCCCCATTAGTCGTCAAGAACAAAATCAGACTGCTACTCACTTTGTGGAGAGCATCCCGCAACCGCCCTTTGTCTTCGGCGGTTGTACCATCGCCATCTTGCGCGCCCGTTCCACCTGCGTCCCAGTCGCGGTGCCTCAGCCGATGGCTGTTGCGCCGGACTGCACGACCCACTAGTATGGGCTCGCAACCGAGCCCTCGTGACTCCCGGAGCATCGGCCTACCGGGAGCAGGCAATGTCTCCACACTGGACGAAGGGAGCAACGCATGGAGTACGATCCTGGGATGAGGGTCTACAACAAGCCCCAGATCAAGTTCCCCCCCATCAACACCAAAGCGTGGCGCTGGATCGCGCTCGGAGTGTTCGGCATCATCTTCCTTACCACGACGTTCTACTCGGTCGCCACAGACGAGGTCGGCGTGGTCAAGAAGATGGGGAACTACAACCGCACCGTCCCGAGCGGCCTTCACGTCAAGCTGCCGTTCGCGCTTGAGAAGGTCCACAAGGTCCGAGTGAAGCATGTGTTCAAGCAGGAGTTCGGATTCGCCACCGCCCGAGCCGGCGTGCGCACGACATACAGGCGGGGTGACTTCTCCGGGGAATCGCTGATGCTGACGGGCGATCTCAATTCCGCCGTTGTCGAGTGGATCGTTCAGTACAGAATAAGCGATCCTGTTCTCTATCTGTTCAAGGTGCGCGGAGTCGAGGAGACACTGAGGGGCGTATCAGAAGCAGCCATGAGACAGATAGTCGGCGACAGAAGCGTCACGGAAGTGCTCACGATCGGAAGACGCGAGGTTGCCGATGAAGTTGCTCTTCTCATGCAGGAGCTTCTCAACAGATACGAAGCAGGCATCGAGATAGTGACCGTGAACCTCAAGGACGTCAACCCACCCGATGCCGTCAAGCCGGCATTCAACGAGGTCAACCAGGCCAAGCAGGAGCGTGAGCGTCTCATCAACGAAGCGTGGTCCGAGTACAACAGGGCCATCCCCGCCGCTGAGGGCGAGGCGCAGAGGCTGATCAGGGATGCGGAGGGCTACGCTCTCGCCCGCGTCAACAGGGCACAGGGCGACGCTGAGCGTTTCGTGGCCGTCTGGAAAGAGTACTCGCGAGCTCGCGATGTCACCAAGCGGCGCCTCTACCTCGAGGTCATGACAGAGGTCATCCCGGGCATTGAGAACAAGTACATCGTCGATCCGGAGCTCAGGAATCTTATCCCACTTCTGCAGCTTGGAGCGAAAGGGGGCCAGCAATGAACGCACCCAGAGTGACGATCGTGCTGGGTCTCGCGGTCCTCGGCCTCATCATCCTCAGCAGCTCGCTCTACGTCGTCGATATGACAGAACAGATTGTGGTAACCCAGTTCGGCCGACCGGTCGGTGAACCTATCACCGAGCCGGGGCTGAGGATCAGGGTACCCTTCATACAGACCGTCAACGTGTTCGACAAGCGCGTGCTCGAGTGGGACGGTACCCCCAGTCAGGTTCCGACCAAGGACAAGAGGTACATATGGGTCGACACTTTCGCTCGATGGAGAATCATCGACCCGCTCAAGTTCATGCAATCGGTATCAAGTGAGATGGGCGCGCATGCTCGCCTGGACGACGTGATCGATGCCGTGACGAGAGACCTCATCACAAGTCACGATCTCATCGAGGTGGTGAGAAACACCAATCGCGAGATGGAGGAGGACGAGTCGGCTGAAGTGATGAGCGAACAGGTGGCGATCGAGATAGGCAGAGCGGAGATAGCGAGACAGGTATTCGAGAGCGCCGCCCTCCAGATGCCACGCTACGGAATCGAGCTTGTCGATGTCGAGATCAAGCGCATCAACTACGTGGAGGAAGTGAGAAGGAAGGTCTACGAGCGCATGATCTCCGAGCGTCAGCGTATCGCCGAGCGCTACCGATCAGAGGGCGAAGGAGAGAGCGCTGAGATCCGTGGTAAGAAGGAGAAGGAACTCCAGCGCATCACCTCCGAGGCCTACCGCATCGCTGAGGAGGTTCGCGGCGACGCCGATGCTGAAGCGACGAGGATCTACGCTGAGGCGTACGGACGGGACCCGGAGTTCTACTCGTTCCTCCGCACGCTGGAGAGCTACAAGGAGACCATGGGCGCAGAGAGTACAATCATCCTGACGACCGACAGCGACTACTTCAAGTACCTGAAGAGCATGTCAGGCAGGTAGCATTCCTGAAGAGCGTATCAGGCAGATAGCATACTTGAAGAACTTGTCAGGAAAGCAACAGCAGGCAGGTGCGAGACCCGGAGGGAGCGTCCTTCGGGTCTCGTCTGTTTCCGGGATCCCTGCGATGCCGTTCTGTCATCACCGTGCGGCGAAGTACAGCTCGGGGTTCGGAAGCAGCATCTCCGAATCCGTGACCACGTTCTCCAGGAGTGCAGTGAAATCGACCCCCTCGCTCCGCGCGAGATCGTAAGCATCCTTCATGAACATCGCCCACGCCAACTGATCGTCGGTCTTGTCCGCCGAGTGCGGATAGGATGCGCCACTCGCATCGAGACTCCTCTCCAGCAGCCATTCGATAGCTTCTCTGGCGGCTTCGGTGTAGGACTCCCCAGCCGGCCTCATGACACGAACCGCACCGTCCTCTCTGAATCGGAATCTCTCGGCCTCGGCGATCATCGCCTCGACTACGACGAGGAGCTGCTCGTGCTGTGTGCCCATCGACAGCCCTTCGGCTTCATCGAGAGCGCGATGCGCCTCTCGGAGCGCGTCGATGAATTCCCCGTGTTCGGACACGCGCGACAATCCGAGAGCTCGCTCGACGATTGTGTGGGCTTCGATCACGAGTTCGTCCTCCCACTCGCGCTTCCTGTCGCTGACTGTGCCGAGCAGTACTCTGGGCTCACCTCGTCGCACGGCTTCAATCGCCGCGCTGTCGGCCAAGGCGAACCGGTGCCCTCTTGCAGCCTCGAGAGCAAGATCTCGGAACCAGGACGCCTCCCCCACCGGGATCGGCAGAAGCACCCGCTCCCCGACCTCGAGTTCCCGCACGCCGTTCAGCTCAGTGAGACCGTCCCACACAGCGTAGATGTCTCTGCTGTCGGCACGCGTATCACGCGCAAGCTCTCCGCAGTCGGCCGCCACAATGGAGATTGCGATCTTCCAGAGGCTCTCTCCCGGGAGAGCGACGGTCACTCTGTGAGCCGGGATGAACACGGCTGAATCACCGTACGCGCCCGCCACCACTTCTCCACCGAAGAACCGATCTCTCGATCGCGCGATCCCGCGTGACCGCCACCGTAGCACCCTGATTTCCTTCAGGAGCCCGCCGAACTGCTCGCCGGGCTCAACGCGCTCCGCGCTCTTGGCGCACGACAGAGCTCTGTCGTGGGCGCCGCGCTCTATGGCATCTGTGGCTAGAATCCCCCATTCCGCAGCCGTTCTGCCGGCGTAGCTTGCCACTGCCGCGTTGGACACTTCGTCCGGAAGATCGGACCCAGCGTCGGACAACAGAGGGATGATGATTCCAGCTAGAAGGATGATGAAGGGGAGCGCTATCGTCACTCTCGCTTTGTCTCCCATGTTCTCGTTCCCTCCCTTTTTCCCTGCGTGGCGAGTGTAGCCTGCTCTCACACCGACAGACGAGCGAGCGGCCCGGATTCTTCTCAAGATCGCGTCGTGCCCTCTCGCATTGGCTGAGAGGCACCTGCTGGTTGGCCACGGTTCACGTTGACAGCGTATCGTGCGGTCTATAGCATGACCGGGAACAGTGAAACGCCACCCGCATCCCGGGAGAGAGCACGGGCCAACCCGCATCCTGGGAGAAAACGCATATTGCCTGCGTCCCGGACGACTCGCGACCGGACCGAAGGGAGACGAGGGAATGAGGAAACTGATAGCTGCTGCCGCAGCAGGTGCCGTTCTGTCGATCTGCCTTCTCGCCGGTTGCTCGACGGGAGATGATGGTCTCATCAAGATAGTCTTCGCCGCGGGGCAGGACCCCTCCGGAGCCACCGCAGCGCTGATCGATGAGTACAATGCATCGCACCCCGGCATCGAGGTCACGTTTCAGGTGATGCCGGCCAACACAGACACCCAGCACGACGCTTACGTTACCTATTTCTCCGCCCGCGAGTCGCGCATCGACCTCTACAGCCTCGACGTCATATGGACCGCCGAGTTCGCGCGCGCCGGCTGGATACGGCCGATACCCGATGGTCTCTTTGATGAATCGGAGTTCCTGTCGGGTCCTCTCGAGAGCGTGACGTACGAGGGTGCGATCTACGCCGTGCCATGGTTCACGGACGCGGGAGTTCTCTACTACCGCAGCGACCTCCTCGAGAAAGCTGGACTCACGGTTCCTGAGACGTGGAGCGAGTTCACGCGAGCCTGCAGGACTGTCGCAGAGCCGGCCGGTATCACGGGGTTCATCTGGCAGGGCGCGAAATACGAAGGTCTGGTCTGCAACTTCCTTGAGTTTCTCTGGAGCCGAGGAGGTGACATTTCCCCGGAGACCCTTCGCGATTCACCGGAACGCGCAGTGAGGGACGTTGAGTCGACCATCGATTTCATGTTGCAACTGATCGAGACGGGAATCTCCCCGGCAAGCGTTCTCACCTACAAGGAGGAGGAGTCGCGACGGCTCTTTACGGAAGGTCAGGCCCTCTTTCTGAGAAACTGGCCCTATGTCTGGAGCATCGCCGAAGACGAGGAGTCATCGGTGGCGGGAGCTGTAGGAATCGCGCCTCTCCCCCACGCGGAGGGCGAGAATGGCTACTCGACGATCGGCGGCTGGAATATCGCCGTTTCCACATACACCCGGTACCCAGAGGAGGCGCTCGAATTCCTCGCCTTCATCACGGGGGAGCGCTCACTCAACCTCCGGGCGATTGATGGAGGATATCTACCGACGAGGAAGAGCACATACGGCGACACGGATGTCCTCGCCGCAAATCCGCACTACGCCGGCTTTTTCGACGTCTTCCAGAACACGCGCAACCGGCCGAGGACACCGCACTACCCGATCGCGTCCGACATCATCCAGGAGAACGTCCACCGGGCGCTCACCGGCGAGTTCGACTCGCACGCGGCGGCTGAGAGCATCGTGACCGAGATGGCCGCGATCCTGTCACGCTAGGACAACCCCGGCACGCCAGGACAACCCCGGCACGCCAGGACAACTCCGGCACAGGAAGAAGAGCAGCGTGAGCAAGCCAGGGAAAGCAACAGGACGACACGATGGACGCCTGGCAGTCTGGTTGCTTGCACCATCGCTGGCGTTTGTAACGATTCTTGGGGCGTTTCCGGTTCTGAGCCAGTTCGTTCTCAGTTTCACGCACTACAACATGAAGTTCGCGGACGAGCGGGGGTTCGCCGGGCTGGCCAATTTCGCCAGGCTGGCGACTGACACCACATTCCTGCAGGACTTCTGGCAAACTGTCTACTTCACGGTCATGTCGGTAGGTCTTGAGCTCACGTTCGGGCTCGCGGCGGCGCTGGCGCTCAATCGGATCGGCCGCGGGCGTGCCCCCGTAAACACGTCGGTCGTGCTTCCGTGGGCCCTTCCCACGGTCGTGGCGGCGACGATGTGGTCGCTCATTCTGAACGACAGGATGGGACTCCTGAACTCGGTTCTGGTCAGGCTTGGTGCGATAGACACGCCTGTGGTCTGGCTCGGGCCCGGCCTGGCTATGGGCTCGATCATACTCGCCGATGTGTGGAAGACCACGCCGTTCGTGGCGATCATTCTTCTCGGGGGACTCAAGTCGATCCCCGATCAGTACTACGAAGCGGCCGCGCTCGACGGCGCCGGCAGATGGCACCTGTTCCGATTCGTCACGATGCCGCTGTTACGCCCTTTCATCGCGATCGCACTGCTCTTTCGAACGATGGACGCGTTCCGCATCTTCGACATCATATGGGTGCTCACGGGCGGCGCCACCAAGACGGAAACGCTTTCCATCTACATCTATCGGGTGCTGTTCCGCTATTCCGACCTGGGCTACGGATCGGCCATGACGGTCGCTCTCTTCCTGATTGTTTTCCTCATGAGCCTCGGTCTCTTGAAAATCATGAAGGTCACACGGGAGCCGCTCCAGTGAGAAGGAAAAGACTCGACAGCGTCGGGCTGTGGATCGCGCGGGGAGCGATCGCCGCAGCGTGCCTGATCCCTTTCTACTGGCTCCTGAACGTCAGTCTCTCCACCCCTTCTGCCATATACAAGATGCCGGCGGACTACTGGCCGCGCCCGGCGGTGATCGACAACTTCCGCGCCGTCTTCGAGACGGGGCAGTTTCTCAGGAACATCCTGAACAGCTTCGTCGTGGCATCGCTCACAACTCTTCTCACCCTGGCGCTCGCGTCCCCGGCTGCATACGCACTCGCCCGTCTGAGGGTAAGGCGGAAGGATCTCATCATGGCCGTTTTTCTCGGAGTTGCTATTTTCCCCGCGATCGGGATGGTCGGCCCCCTGTACGTTGCTATGGCGCGCCTTTCGCTCATAGGGCGCTACCCAGCGCTCGTCCTCCCCTACACGTTGATGTCGCTGCCCCTTGCGGTGTGGATTCTCACCCATTATTTCTCCACACTTCCTAGAAGCCTCGAGGACGCGGCACTCATCGACGGCTGCTCCCCTGCGCAGGCCTTTCTGCGGGTGATCCTGCCGGTCTCAGCTCCCGGCCTCTTCACATCTGCGGCCCTCATCTTCATTTTCGCCTGGAACGAGTTTCTCTTCGCGCTCATCATGACCTCAACACCCGAGTCAAGGACCGTGCCTGTGGCACTCGCCCTCTTCGCCGGACTGCACGAGCTGCCGTGGGGCACGATCGCTGCTGCGACAGTCGTGAGCATCGCCCCAGTGCTCGTTCTCGTGGCTCTGTTCCAGCGCAAGATCGTGGAAGGACTGACGGCCGGCGCAACTCGCTAGTTCCCACTGCCCGGCTCCAAGCCGACTCTTCTTGAAAGAAGCGCTTGACAGCTTTCTTGCTCATTCGTATACTCCGCGCAACTCAGGCTAGGGAGAGACCTTTGTACGTCTTTTCGCGCGGCGCGGCACGCGGCAGGTGTCTGACGCTACGTGTGGCAGCGTGGCTGGTTCTCATGATCCTGGCCGCCTGCTCCGTATTCACAGGCACTGCCTCGGCTGACCCGGCAACTCAACCGGACGCTCGTGCACACGTCGTCGTGGGCATGACCCCCAACACGCAATTCGCCGTGACATGCGACGATTCGCTGCTTTATTCCGACCCCGTCGAGTCAGACGAGTCCGGCATTCTCACGTTCACCACGGATGAGGACCCGGACGGTTCTCTGGTCACGATCTGGATCGGGACACCGGCTCCCCCGGAGATATCGAATGTAGCGGCGTCCACAGTGTCCGATACATACGCGCTTATCTGCTGGAACACGGACCGCCCGGCGACGTCACAGGTCGAATTCGGTGCGACCGCTGCCTACGGTAGCGTCACGGACCCAATCGGGGGCATGGCGGTAGTTCATTCCGTCTGCATCGTGCCTCTCGAACCCGAGACAATCTATCACTACCGCGCAATCTCAACGGACGCTTTCGGCAACACCACCAAGTCCGGCGACTGCACGATCCTCACCGATGCTCCTCACCTGAGAATCGACAGCTTTGAAGCATCAGATCTGACGACGCACTCCATCACAATCAACTGGACGACGAACGAACCGGCGGACTCGCGCGTCGTGTACGGCCTCGATCATTCCTATGGGAGTGCAACACCTCTCGACCCCGAGTTCGTGACCGAACATTCCATCGTAGTCGATGGTCTCCAGCCGGGGACGACGTATCACTTCATGGCGTGGAGCACCGACGGCAACGGACAGACCGCCGTCTCAGCGGACGGCACGGCCACGACTCAGACATCAGACCTCCAGATCTTCGGCGTCACGGTCATCGACACAACATCGCTGACGGCGACCCTCTCCTGGAACACAACGGTCGCGGCAACGACCGTCATCGAGTATGGACTGACGCCGGAATACGGGCTCTCGGTCGAGCTCGGCGACTACTTCGAGGCCTACAACCTGGCCGTTCTCACCGAACTCTCACCGGAGACCGTCTACCACTACCGGATCGTCTGCACGAGCCTCGGGGGAGACCAGGTCATGACTCCGGATGGGGTGTTTCAGACGAAGCCACAAGGGCACCCGGATGATCTTGTCTTTTTCAAGGTGGTGCCGAAGCAGGTGGGGTGGGACTTCGCGGTCATCGGGTGGATCACGAATATCCCGGCAAGCTCGGTCGTTGAGTACGGCACAACCCCCGAGTACGGGTCGGAGGTTTCGAACTCCGACTACGTCACTGCTCACGCAATGCTGCTTGAGGGATTGGACGAGACAACCACGTACTACTACCGTGTGAGATCGGTCACAGAAGCCGGCATACCAGGTGCCTCGGATGAGGGCACGTTCACTACCGCCCTCTCGCCGCTTGAGATCACAGACCTCCGCTCAGAGTCAGGTTTGGGCTTCATTACGCTCAACTGGACGACGAATCGGCTTTCAGACTCACGTGTCGAGTATGGTCTCGATGAGAGCTACGGAAGCGTGACGCCGCTCTTCCCGGAACTTGTCACCGACCACAGCATCACCGTCGAGGAACTGCTGCCCGGCGAAACATACCACTTCAGAGCCTGGAGCATGGACGATCTCGGTTTCGCGGCCGTATCACAGGACCACGCCGCTACCGCACCTGCTCCGGAGCTGATCGTGGCGACGGTGGCGGTCTCGGACACAACCGATACGTCGGTTGCACTCAGTTGGCTGACGTCGCACCCCGCCTGGTGCCGCGTGGAGTACGGTGTCGATCTGACCTTCGACCTGGCTACTGACGACGAGCCGGATGCTGTCACGGCTCACTCGGCTGAACTCCTCGATCTCCTTCCTTCGACCAGCTATGATTTCAGGATCGTGGCCACTGACGGCTACGGGCAGGAGACCGTCTCCAACGTGTACTCGTTTGAGACGAGATCCCCGGGCTTCCAGAACCCGCTTGAGATCGAGAACCTGGAGGTCTCCGAAGTAGGACCAACGTGTGCCACAGTGTCGTGGATCACGGACAGACCGGCCACGTCGGAGGTTCGATTCGGAACGTCACCCGACTACAGTTCGAGCGTCTTCGACCCCACGTTCGTGACTGAGCATGAGCTGCTGCTGACCGGCCTCGATCCGGATACGCAGTATCACTTCGGGGTGTTCTCTGAGAGCCCGGACGGCGCCCTGGCTTCTTCGGATGACGGGACGTTCGAAACGTTGGAGGCGGCCGACTACAGCGCGCCATCGGTGCCTCAGGCATTGGTTGTGAACCCCGGCACAGGAGCTCTCATTGTCGGGTGGGCGGAGTGCGTCGATCCGGACCTCGCCGCTTACCGTCTGTACAGGCGGAGCGAGCTGGATACGGTCATGGCTTTTCTCACGGAGCTGTCATCTGGAGTCCTTGAGTTCAGAGACGACACCGTGATTGATGGCGTTGCGTACGGATACGCCGTATCGGCCGTGGATGAGTCCGGGAATGAGAGTGAACGATCCGCGGTTGTGGAAACCGTTGCGGGTCTCGGTACGGCGCCCCGGCTCTGGGTGTTCCCGAACCCGATCACTGACGGGACCACACTACGCATCTTCCCTCCCGCTTCTCTCGAGCAGTCCAGGGGAGGCGAATCGTGGGATTATGAGGTCCGGATCTATGACGCGTCCGGTCGTCTTGTGCGGACGGTGGCTCGCGGGCGATCAAGCGAACCGATGGCAAACGTCTACTGGGACGCCGAAGATGCACGAGGGGAGTTCGCATCGAGCGGCGTCTACTTCTGCGAGGTCACGGTCGCGGGACGAAGCGCCCGCTCGAAGCTGATCGTGATCCGCTGAGCCTGTCCCCGAGCCGAAGCCTCTCCCTTCACCGCCCTACGAACCTCGCAGAGAATCACCATCCGGCACGTCGGCCCACAGGGTCACCGCAAGAGCACCATCTTCCGTGTTTCCACCGTGTCATCGGTGGCGAGACTGTAGAAATAGCAGCCTGACGGCATCTCGCACCCGTCGTCGTCTCTTCCATCCCACCTGATCGTCTGCTCTCCGGCGCTCACGTCGGAGTCCACGAGCGTCCTCACGTGGCGGCCTGCCATATTGTAGATATCCAGAGCGACGTGAGATCGTCCATCAAGCACGAAGCTGATCGCGGTGACCGGGTTGAATGGATTCGGGCGGTTCTGCTCGAGCAACGCCCCCGGCACGACGGTCCCCTCCTGAACGTCCGAGCTCATGCCCATCAGATACGCCCCCATCAACCACCAGAAAGCCTTGCCCTTCTGATAGCAGTTGAAGCAGTGGGAGTGCGCGCAGCTCGAGCAGTCCGGGCAGTAGTGCTCGGCGCACCAGTCGGAACACCATGCGCAGTAGTCATGTTCGTCCGGGTAGTAGTTCCCGTCAGGATCCCAGCTCTCGACATCGGCGAAATCGAAGAGAACCTTGTTGTTTGCCTCGCAATAGGCGCGAATCTGGTTGTTCCTCGCATAGAGATTGCCGGAGGGACCGGTACCATCCAGATGTCCGGTCATGTAGATGAAAAGCACGTTGGGGTAGTCCAGCTCTAGATCGCTCATCGCATTGAGATAGATGTTGATTCCCTCTTCGGTGTTGTCCGAGCAGCCTCCACACCATGACCACATCACCGTGTTGAGGTCGTACGACGGATTGTCCAGACGGGCTCGCGTGATCGGAACCCACGAAACATCTCCGTTGTGTCCCAGATCATCACCGTACTCGGTCAGGTAGATCGTTGTGTCACCGGCATTGTAGGCAAAGAGGTCATCCTCGTCGTACAGCATGGACATCCCGGTAACAATCTGGCTTCCGTGGGACGTGTGACCATAGAATATCCTGTAGTGAGCCTGGATCTCGTCGATGACCGACTCCGGTATGCTCCCGAAGGGACCACATATGGTGTGGTCGGCGATTATGGCGTCGGCTGAGGCCACGGCCGCGCTCAGTAGCACTGCAGAGACGACCAGGAGACAGCTGAAATGGCGCTTCAACATAAAGGCCCTCCCGATTTGAAGTACTGCCTCCGGGCGGCCGATGCGAAGGCCGACGAAAAGGCAAGATCATGTCGACGGAAGACGATCAGGAACGTCCGAGCGATACAACTCCCACGAATAATAGCATAGCTGGTGCCATTCAGCAAGAACATGTCATTGCAGCGACGCTCTGTTGCGCGCCCCGCAGATTTCAAGAACATGCGCGGACCTCGCGAATACCTGCCATCAAGCGCCATTCCGAGAACTGCATCCAAGGCGTTCTTGACTCCAGCGTTTTTCCTGATTAAGCTACTTTGGTGGAAACTGCAATGCAATGTGGCACACACAGGTGGGTGCCACAGACCCGCAGAAGGGAGTTCTGTTATCATGAAACGAATCGCACGCCTCCTCGTGCTCGGCACGGGGGCCTTTACCCTGGTCCTCGGCTGTTCCTCCGGAAACGGCGGAACAAATGGGGATGACCCTCACGATACGGCCGAAGAGACCGTCGGCCCTGCCGGTGGAACCGTCGAACTGGATGGCGAGGCGCGCCTGGTCATTCCTGCCGGAGCGCTCGCCGACACTGTTGACTTCTCCATCGAAGAGAACGACTCCCCCGCCGCTCCGCCGGCCAACAAGCAATTCGTCACAGGGGCGTACAGCGTCGAGCCTTCGGGAACGACATTCACAACCCCCGCGACGATCACACTCGAGTACGACGAGGGTGATCTGGCCGGAGAAGACGAGAGCTCGATCGTCATGTACACGGACGACGGCCGTGGATGGCAGCCGTTGACCACGATCGTGAATGAACCAGACAATGAGGCATCCGCCGAGATCGACCACCTGTCCGACTTCGTAGCCACCGTCAATGGCGAATCATCGGCAGACGGTGTCTTCGCCGCCCTCAGGATTCATCGCGGTGTGATGAACATACCCGGCATGGATCCGATCATCACGGACTTCCTCGTGGCGTGGTTCGACAGCACCGTGGCTCCGTGTGCGCCGGCAAGTCCCATCATGGTCGATTCGGTCACATGCAACGAATACGCGCTGGAGTGGTCCGCCGCGGGGACTCTATACAAGTACACGCCACCCGTCTCGCTCCCATTCCTTGTTGAGGACGAGACCTACACATTCGAGGTGGACGGCGGCGCCCTGGCGCCCGATTTGACGGCCTCGATCGACTTCCCGGACACCAGCCCCTACATCACGGATCCACTGATGGGCGGCACCGCGTCTCTCGGCGGATTCACCGTGACGTGGGACGACGTGGGCAGTGAGAATATCTGGCTCACGATCGTTGGAGTGGGCGGAGCCGGCTTCGTGGGCGTTGAGGCGGCGAACACCGGAACGTACACGTTCTCGGCCGGCGAGTTGAGCGAACTCGTCGCCGCCCCCTATGCGCTCACTCTCAACTACGTCAACGAAGAGAACATTGACGAGCCGGGATACGACCCCGACAGCTACATCAGGGCGCAAGTGACAAGTGCGATCAGCATAACTCTGGAGTAGATCCAAAAGACGCTGTGCTGCAGGTGACGGCAGAGGAGCCTCGTAATCCCCCTCCCCGGACCCGCGGAGCAACGCAGAGTGGACTATGGAGAAACCCGGCCGTTCAGAGGTCGGGTTTCTCTCTTTGGCCGCTTGACCACTTCCCGGGAAGGGGCTAGAGTGATTGACGTAGTCTGTGCCCTCTCATGCGGCTCGCCTCCGCTCCAAGAGGAGGTTTGGTTTGCTGCGCTACGCACCCGTCACAGCGGTTCTTCTGTGTTGTCTGGCAACAGCTACATCGGCCGGGATTATCTACGTAGACGGCAACGGTGGTAGTGATTTCTCTGCGATACAACCGGCCGTGGCGTCCGCGGATTCCGGCGACACGATTGTCGTGGCTCCGGGAACCTACACGGGTCCGGACAACAGGGAGATCAACTTCGGCGGCACGCACCTCGTCCTCATGTCTGAGGACGTAGAGAGCCCCGAACTGACCATTGTCGACTGCGAGAGCGGGGGCCGTGCCTTTCGCTTCACAAATGGCGAAGATTGTCACTGTGTAGTTGAAGGTTTCACCATCACGCGGGGGCGCGCGGACCTGGGCGGAGCCGTCTTCTGCGGAGGCGCACATCCGGTCTTCCACTACTGCGTCTTTGATGACAATCACGCAAACAGTTTCGGGGGGGCTTTCTACATCGGCATTGATTCCGAGATCCAGCTCGTCGAGTGCGAGTTCATCAGCAACCACGCTGACACGGATGGAGGCGCGATATACGCGACGGGCGCGTTGCCTATAATCCGGTGGAATACGTTTGAGGGCAACAGTGCCGCGCAGGAAGGCGGAGCGATTGCAGTCAAGTTCGGCACGTGGGCCACAATCGCGAGCTGCGATTTCCGTGGAAACTCGGCAGGTGTGGGTGGCGGCGCGGTCTACGCCGGCATGACGGGGCCTCTCGCTCCGGCAGGCGGTGGGAGCGATCCGGACAGGATCTCCGGGACCGTGGTCAAAAACAGTTCCTTCTATGAGAACACGGCCGGCCGGGGAGGCGGACTCTACGTCAACGCTTTCTCAGAAGTGAGCGTCTCCTTCAACACGTTCGTCCGCAACATCGCGGCTTTCGATGGTGGCGGGCTCTATGCGGACACGAGTTATGAGGGGAAGCCGACGATTCTGAACTGCACGTTCTGCTTCAACGAGGCTCCGCGGGGCTCCGGCATCTACTCAAAGGGCGGCATTGACTACAACCACATGGTTGTTCAGCAGTGCGTCATGGCCTACGGAGTGGTGGGCAGGGCGCTTCATCGCGAGCCGAGTTCCTGTCTGGAAACGAACTGGTGCCTTACGTACGCAAATGATGGAGGCGATGACCTCCTCGGAGACAGCAACCTTATTGACGTCAATCCGCTCCTCTGCGATGTCTACACCGACAACTTCTTCGCCTGTGCCGATTCCCCCTGTCTGCAGGAACACAACGATTACCACCTGCATCTGGGCTCCATGTACGTCGGGTGCGGGCCCTGCGGGTCACCGGTTGAGAAGGTCTCTTGGGGAGTGATCAAGGCGATGTACCGCTGAGGCCCGGCTGTTGCATATGATCTGACGGGAGACAACACGGCTGTCTTATGTGATCCGGCAGTCATATCTCAGATAGGCATCCAGTACGTGACCTTCGCAAGGAACGTGTTCTCCGGTTCGGTGTCGAACATGTCGGCCGGGCTCAGGCTCGTGTCGAAGGCGCTCCCGGACAATCCCCGTTCGGCGTACTCGCTCCTGCCCTGCTTCCAGACCAGGTAGAACGTGCTCCCTGGTCGGTACTCCCACCTGAGCACAACATTGATATTCACCGAGGCATAGCGGAAGTCGTAGTCGCTGATCGCCTGTGGATCGAACTCAGGAATTCCCTCCGCCGGGTCGAAGTCGTAGGAGTCCGCCCTGGCCAGCTGCTTCGGTTTGCTGTACTCCCCCACAGTCAGATACGGCTGCGCGTAGAACTGCAAGGAGAGATTCCTGCTGAAGAGAACGTCGGCCCGGAATGTGGCGTCTATCGTTCGGTGATCCAGCTCAGCGAAGACGTAGCTGACACTTCCTATACCGGCGCCGGGATTGGCGAAGTTGCCGATGTGCCGCGCCATCGCGTGCGTCGTATTGTACGATGTCTCGATGCTCAGATTGGTCGAAGTCGTCGGAGTCCAGTGACCGCCAAGCCCGACCCACGTTGTGCGTCCGCCCGCGCTGTTGCGGTTGATGTTGCCATTGTGGGTCAGCGTGAAGTTCTTTCGCCCATCGGTCTGGAATCCCCACCAGCCCCAGAAGGCATCGGGCGAGCACATCAACGGACCCTGCTCTCCGTCGTATGTCCTCGTCAGATGCTTGCTCGCACTCTCCGGACCCGCCCCCATCCCAAACCATGCGTTCCAGTAGTTACCGAGCTGCATCCAACCGTGAGCATCACCGCCTGCCGAAAGAGGATGGCCCCGACCGTACGACCAAGCCAGCTCGCCCGTGTCGATATCGCGCCCGGTAGCGGCGGCGTAGGTCCACTCCCGCCACGCATTCAGACCGAAACTCCCGCGCGTGATGAGAGCGCCCTCGCGGGTGGATTCGTGATCGTACTCGACCCAGCCGTTGCTCCCTATCTCATCCGGCGCAGAGAGGAAACCGACATCGTTGAGATCGAGCCTATCGGTCTCCCACCTGCCTGAGATGCCGCCACGGATAGTTCCGCCGCGCTTCCTGAGCTTGAGTTCGCCACCGGTGCCGTAGTCGGCGGCGTGCCCCGTGTCCGGATCGGATTCCGATGCCTTGGGATCGACGATCGACCCGACGACCGAGCCGCCTATGTTGTAATCCCGGTCATGGAAGTTGAGATCGAAATCCATCCCGCTCGTGAACGCATCGCGAGTCGCGTACTCGCCGAACTCGTCGCGATCATCCGGCCTCAGGACAGCGGTCTGCATGAGATTGAACCTGTGCGCTCCGTCGGCGAACTCCTTGCCCACTCGTCCCACCATGTAGTGAGTGGGAAGCTCCCCGTTCTTCAGAAAGTTGTGGGCCTGCCCCTCTCCCGTGATATCCGTCAGCGCATAGAGGGCTGCAATCGATACGCCAGGAGCGGTCTTGCCCGTAAGCTTCCCGGCTGCGCGAATCCGGGTGCGCTCGTCCCCGGTCCCGATTCTACGCGAGTAGAACATGCGGAACCCCTCGTGGGAAAAGAAGCGGTTTCCCTCCACAAAGAACGGACGCTTCTCCTCGTAGTAGGTCTCAAACGGCGACAGGTTCAGAAGCGCCGGATCGGCTTCTACCTGTCCGAAGTCCGGTTGAAAGGTTGCATTGAGCGTAAGGTCCGACGTGACCCCGTACTTCACGTCGAGGCCGAAGTTGTCGAAATGATCGAGCACGTCCGCATCCCCCACCGCGGATGGATCCGTCGTACGATGGACGATGTACGGCAGAAGGTCAAGCTGCCTGGCAGACGGCACATCATGAAGCCCCGTTATCTCACCGAACCGGCTGACGAACCCGGACAGTTCTCTGTCCCAGTTCACCCATGAAGTGTCTTCACCGCGGACGTGCATGTATCGGTAGATGTTCAGACCCCACGTCATCTCGCTACCGTTGCTGTACCGGACGGCAGCGAACGGAATCCGCATCTCAGCGTACCATCCGCTCTCGTCCACGGATGTTTCGGCACGCCAGACAGCGTCCCAGTCCGGGTCCATGTGGCCATCGTTGTAGACGTAGACGTCACGCTGGACGCCGTGCGGGTTCACCCGGAAGTTGTAGCCGCTACTGTGGTCGTGGTAGGTGTCCACGTAGATGCTGATGACGTCCGAGCCGATCATGTTGTCACGGCGGCAGAGCTGGCTGCGGATGTCCTCCGAGTTTGACTCGAAACAGGCTATGCCGAAGTAGATCGCCTCATGGTCATAAACGATTTTGAAGGTCGTCTGCTCACTCGCGTCCTCTCCGCGGTTCGGATCCCACTGGCTGAAGCCGGTTGCCAGCTCCGCATTCTGCCAGGCTGGATCATCCAGCCGCCCATCCAGCGTGATGATCTCGCCACCACTGAGCCTGTACGCATGGATTGATGGATGCTCCGATGCGATGCCGTCAGCGTGTCCGCTCAAGCCGGGGGCTGCGTTTGCCGGCTGAAACGCATGGGGGGAGGCCGAGACACATGTGATCGAAGCAATGAACACGAACACTGCGGTCAACACGAACAAGGACAGCAGACGCATTTTCCACCCCCGAGAAGTCCCCGGCCAATTGCCCCATCTCGATCAACTGCCTCATTCTGACACATGAACACCTGACGGCGTTGGATCCTCACGTGTGCCCCCACGCACATCTGCAGGCGCCTCATCAATTACCGGCGCTTCATCGACAGACACACTTCTCTCTTGTCAGACCATACTACTCGGTGTATGGGTTAGTGTTTCAGGGATTTTCCACACGGAAGGCACACTTGATGAAATCGATTGCTCTCCTTGTCTGCGTGCTGCTCGTGATGACATGCACGGTTGCTGGAGAGGGGCTCATCGAGCGGTTTGAGGGAGCGTTCCCTCCTAGCGGCTGGAAGGTCCAGGACTCCGCCGGAAGCGGTGTCACCTGGCACAGGAA
Organism: bacterium; assembly: GCA_025782395.1. Lineage (GTDB taxonomy): Bacteria > Joyebacterota > Joyebacteria > Joyebacterales > Joyebacteraceae > Joyebacterum. Next base: position 53,655 of record JALGZD010000161.1, on the reverse strand, counting down.
CAGCTACTGGGATGTTGACAACTGGACGGGAGGCACCGGGCTCTGTGCCTGCGTCGAATCTGAAGTAGCAGGGGAACTGGAATTCGACACAACACTCGAGACTCCGCAGTTCCAGTGCCCGGCCGATGCTGTCCTCTTCTTCCGCGTCAACTACCAGAACTTCATTGACAGAGATTTCTTCGAGGTAGACCTCTGGTCCGAAGAAGTCTGGACGAACATCCTGAGCTGGAATGACGATCACGGCGGTGGTGAGCATCTCCCCGGCTACGACGTCGTCATCCCCCTGGACCTCTTCGCCGGGAGTACGATAGCACTGCGGTTCCACTATTTCGATCCGAGTGGAAAGGGTGACTGCTGGTACGTTGAGATTGATGATGTGATCGTCGGCGATGAGGCGCCCGTGGAGCACACCAGCTGGGGCAGCATCAAGGCCATGTACAGGTAGGACACCAGGCAGGCACAGGCAGGATGCGATGCTTCCGGTTCCGCGCACGCGTCACCGGCTGCAGGTGGCCAACTGAACGTGCCCTTAGCTGGGCACTCACCTGAGCACGATCATCTTCCGCTCGCGCTCAAATCCGGGGCCTTCGAGTCTGTAGAAGTAGACACCCGCCGCGACACGGTCCCCGCTCGAGTTTCGCCCGTCCCAGATGACCTCATTGCAGCCCGGCGCCTCGTCCCCGCGCTTCAGCCGCCTCACGAGTCTCCCCCGCACATCGAAGACCTCAAGTGTCACCACTCCGCCTTGAGCCGGGACATCGTACTGAATCCTCGTCGATGGTCCGAACGGATTGGGCCGGTTCTGGTAGAGAGCAAACGACGGCGGCATCTGGGGATCGTCACCAACACCCGTCTCCTGAGCAAACCATGTCACGACAAGCTCGCTGCAGAGGGGAAAATCGCCGAGCTGTTTGTAGACCAGTTCGGCCCGCCACAGAAGCTCGTCGCCCGGGCTCGAGAACGCGTGGGGCCGGCCTCCCGGGTGGACCTCCTCCCACGTCGCCCCAGCATCCGCGCTCAGCTCCCAACGGATGGAGTCCATCTGAACAGTCTCGATCTCAACGTTCAGGATCTCACCGGTTGTCGTGCCGATGGGGAGCGACATCACAAAGTCCTGCTCGGTATCGAGCCGGTGCTGGAAGATCTCCATCACCTTGATTCCGGATTCGCTGTCCGTGACATATGCGTAGTCACCAGCCACCGCGATGCCGTACGCCCAGTCATCGACATCAGTCCGACCGAGCGAGATGGGATTAGCAGGATCCGAGACATCCACCGCCTCGACACCGCACACTCCGAGGGCGGTGTAGGCCACATCGCCCCTGACCGCGATACCATAGGCGCCGGCGGCGATATCCAGCGACCCCATTTCAACCGGGTCTGAGGGATCGCTGACATCAATGATCCTGAGCCCTGAACCGGCATCCGCCACATACGCGATGCTACCTCGAACCTCGACCGCCCGCGCATCCTGCGGCGCATCGCAGTTCCCGACTATCCTCAGGGTCTCGGGATCACTCGCATCGAGCACCTGGAGGCCACCGTAGCGATCAGCCAGGTACACGATGTCCCCGTCCACGGCGATGCTGTAGGCCGTGCCCGGAGTATCACAGAGACCGACCGGTAGCGGATTCGCCGGGTCCGTGACGTCGTAAGTCTCGACGCCGGCGTTTCCATCGGCCATGAATACGCTGTTCCCGCTTGCGACAGCATCGTAGGCAAATCCGGGAGAGTTGTAGCTTCCGACCTCAACGGGTGTCTCGGTGTTGGTCACGTCCACTACGCGCAGACCGAATCCGCCGTCAGCCACGTAGCAGTAGTTGCCGGCCACATCCAGACCGTACGATCTGCCTGGCGTGTCGACACCTCCAGCGTGCACCGGGGCAAGGGGATTCGTGATATCGATGATCTGAAAACCACCGACCTGGTCACCTATGAAAACATGGTTCCCCTCGACGACGATTCCGTACGCGCCGCCCGGTGTGTCGCTCGTAGCCATCGTCTCCGGAGGCACGGGCGAGCCCACGCGCACGATGTTGAGACCGTCTGCCGTATCCGCCAGGTATGCGTGGCTGCCGGCCACAGATACACCGCGTGGCCCCATTGGAGAGTCAAATGCGTCCTCGAGAACAGGAGCGGTCGGATCACTTACGTCTATGACCGAAAGGCCGTCCGACCAATCAGCGACGTACACCCGATCTCCATCGATGAAAATGGAACTCGGCTGTCCGTATCCCAGGATGGTGCCTATCGCCACGCCGCCACCGGGAGAACTGATATCCACGGCCAGAAAGAACGACTCGCTGGGAGGCGGCCATCCACTGCTGGAGCCGGCGATGTAGGCGATGTCCCCCGCCACGGCCACGGCATGAACGTCCCAGGACGTCATAAGCTTCCATGCGTTGCTGGGAGCGGTAGGGTCGTCAATATCGATGACGAGGAGCCCACCGCTCTTCGCCGCTACGAAGGCGAATCGACCGCTGATAGCGATATCAACGGACTCACCGCCCGTATCCAGCGAACCTGCCACGAAAGGGGCCGATGGATCGCTGATGTCGATCACCAGGAGGCCGTACTCCCCGGCGACAACGTATGCATGATCGCCGGAGACCGCGACCCCGAGCGCCGCTGTGGGCGTTGTGCAGCTGCCGACGAATGTCGGGGCTCCGGGGTTGCTCACGCTGATGATCTGAAGCCCCTCGAGCCGGTCGGCCACGAAGGCCAGGCCGCCTGCTACGGCGATGTCCCTGGCATTACCGGGCGTGTCGTAGTCCCCGATGATGATCGGAGCCGCGGGGTCACTGATGTCGATGATTTGCAATCCGGCCGCGTCGGCAGCGACATATGCGATATCCCCAATGGCAACGACGTCGAGCCCAATGCCTGGAAGAACTGTGCTACCCACCATTCGCATCTCGAAGATCGGGAGTTGTATCCACCCGGCGGCCGTGTCCCAGACCGCGGTCGTAGCGGTAGCGTCCTTGAACTCCGTGTCCGAGAAGTCCTCAGAGAAAACGTGGAAGTCCGCGCTCGCCGAAGTCGCGAACGTCACCAAGAGCGCCGTGACAAGCAGCCGAAGTACGAGCTTCCACCTCTCCACGGTATACATCCCCCTCCGTCGCGGACGTGCGAATCACTGATACCTATCAAGAATACCACAATCGGCAGGGCCGGTCAAGGACAGGCCCAACATACCAATGTATCAGTTCTTGTGTAGAAGCGCTCATGAGATGCTACGTGGGGAGGTCGGCAATGACCGGGAAGTTGCTCAGGTCCTTTGCAAACGCAGCCCTGAGGAATGAGTCCACCCACCAGAAGACGTCGTGACGCCTCACGATCTGTCGCATGCTGCGCATCCTGCGCCTGCGCTCTTCAAGCGGCATCAAGAGGGCCGTGTGAAGCGCTTCCGCCACGCCCACGACGTCGTGAGGGTTTACAAGTAGGGCTGCCTTCCCCAGTTCCGCCGCTGCGCCGGCGAACTCGCTCAGAATGAGCACACCGCTCTCTTCAGAACTGGCGGCGCAGTACTCCTTCGCCACCAGATTCATTCCGTCCTTCAGCGGAGTGATGAGTGCGATCTCCGCCGTACGATAGTACGCGACGAGCTCCGTCTGCTCGAGCGAACGGTAGATGTAGTGGACGGGAATCCAACCGGTCCGCTGCGTGAACCGTCCGTTGATCTCTCCGACCGCCCGCTCGATCCGCGTCTTGAGCGCCTCGTATTCCGGGATGCCGCGCCGGCTCGGCACGATGATCTGAACGAGCGAGACGTGGTTCTGGAACTCTGGGTGGCGCGTGAGCAGTCTCTTGACCGCATCGAGGCGGTGAAGAATCCCCTTGCTGTAATCCAGCCGGTCGACGCCGAGGACGATCTGGCGGTCGGGCAGGTTCGCGTGGATCTGTCGCTGTCCGCCTTCTCCGAGAAGTAGCCGAAGTCAATGCTGATCGGGAACGCGCCAATCCGGAACTCGCGGTGCTCGGTCGTGAGGCCGCACACTTGTCCTCTGCCGCAGTAGCTGGCTCCCCCGAGGATTGCCCGGAGACAGTGGACGAAGTTGCGCCTGTCGCGCATCGTCTGGAAGCCGACGAGATCACATTCTGTGAGCGCCGTTAGGATCTCTGCCCTCCACGGCAGCCGGAGGAACATGTCGAGCGCAGGGAAGGGAATATGAAGGAAGAAACCGATCTTTCCCTTGAATCCCATCTCCCGCATGTAGTCGTGCAGCCAGACGAAGTCATCGTTGCCGACCGTCCGCATGACCACCTCTGCGAACTTGCGGTTCACGTCCCTATAGACATTCCAGTACGACGGGTCGAAGTTACAGAGGGACTGCATATCGTGGAAGAGCGGCCAGATGATCTCGTTGGAGAACCCCTCGTAGTACTTGGCGGTCTCGTTCGGTGTGAGCCGCACCGGTACGAGCGAGTATCCGATTTTGCCGGCGAGCGATGTCAGCGCACTCTCGATGTCGCCGTCAGCGGAGGTCCCGGGCCAGCCGATCCAAGTGCCGCCCCGGTCGCGGAGGACGGGCGCCAGTGCGGTGACGAGTCCGCCGGATCCAGGTTCGACGTGCCAGCCGTCCGTTTCGCGCGAGAGCACCACCGGGAGGCGGTTGGAAACGACGATGAGGTTATCTCTCTGGTGTGGCATCTGCTGGACCGTCCTGCCTTGTTCGTGCACGCCTCAGGCGTTCGTCACATCGAGCCATTTGACGAGGAACCACCGGACGTCCGATGTGTCGCACAGTCTTGCGTCGGCCGCCGTCGCTGTCGCCGCGTCCCCGACCCGAATGGAGAGTCCTCGCCCCTTGAGCGCCGCGAAGGCGTCCTCGTCGGTGTCGTCATCGCCGATGTAGACGATGAGGTCGTCTGGTGCGCATTCCTCAGTGAGGACGTTGACCGCTGTCCCCTTAGTGGTCCCTTTGAGACGGAACTCCACCCCGCCGAGGAACGATCTGCATTCCAGGCCGCTCTCCTCTGCATCCCGCGTCCAGAGTTTGCGGAGCGCCTTTTCGCTCGCTCGCGCCTTCGACGCGGCTGTGCCGCGGGTGTGCAGCGCAACGCTCGCCGGCTTCTTCTCCACGCGTTCTTCGGGCGCGAAGGCCAGGGCCTCCTGCTCGGCCTGGAGGAGTCTCGCCCGCTGTCGAGCCGACGGCAGCATTGTGAACCAGCGCCCGTTCGGGTAGCGGAACTCCGTCCCCTGACTCCCGACGACCGGGATCTCAATATCGCCGAGGAGTTCCAGAAGTTCGTCGATCGGCCGTCCTGTCACGATCGCCAACTGCGTCGTCCCGCTCTCCCTGATGGCGCATAGCGTCTCCGCGATCCCGTGCAGTGGAAATGCCGCCATCCGATCGACGACGAACGGAGCCAACGTGCCATCGTAGTCCAGAATGAGCATCCTCGACGGAGCGATCGCCACCCGGTCCCAGAAGCCAGGAACGTCCGACACGTGAGGCGGCCACGGATTCCGATCCATCATGCGAGCTCGATCCGGTCCTTCATCCCCGTTGTGAGCGCGACCATCACGGTCAGGTACTCGCGGAGGTGACGGGTCAGAAGAAAGTTCTCGCGGACGAACTCCCTGGCTTTCTCACCCATGGTTCGGAGGCGGTCCGGCCGCTGGAGGAGATAGCACATCCTCAGAGCCGCGCCCTCAGGCGTCGATACCAGGAAGCCCGTATGGTGGTCGATGACCTGGAGTCGAATCCCTCCGACGTTGCCGCCGATCACGGGCCGGGCCTTCCAGAGCGCCTCGGTCACGGTGAGGCCGAACCCTTCCTTGGTGGACTTCTGGAGAACCACATCGGCGGCACGTTGGACCGCGTTGATCTCCCTGTGGGCGTCGGGGGGCAGAAGCAGGATGTGGATGTCCGGGTCGCCGTTCGCGGCGGTGTTCACCGCTTCGAGCACGGCGGCGCCCTCCGGGTCGTCCGTGGCCGTCCCCCCCGCCAGGACCAGCTGCAGATCGGGGCAGGATCTCCGCGCGAGTTGGAAGGCCTCGATGACTCCGACCGGGTCCTTGAACCAATCGAAGCGCGAGACCTGCACAGCGAGCCGTCGTGTCCGATCGATACCATGCCGCCTGCAGACCTCATCGATCTCCGACGCCGGCAGATCGACGTTCTTCTCGCTCAGCGGATCGATGCTGGGCGGAATGATGTACTGAGGGTGCGGTAGTCTCTGAGCGAAGTCGGGTAGCGAGAAGATGCTTGCGTCGTATCCCTCGACGAATCCGCGTAAGTGCTTCCAGACCGGTCTGTGCGGCCGGCTCGCGTCGATGTGACAGCGCCAGATCCAGCTGCCGCGACGCTTCGGGATGAAGCTCAGCAGCGGCGCCGGCTGTGGGTCGTGGACGAAAACGAGATCTGCGGACGCCAGCTTCTCAGAGAGCGTCTTGGCGTTCTCGCGGTTCACCGCCTCATAGTGCTCGTACTGGCTTGCGGAGATGGGGACCCGATTGCCCTGCAGTGCGTTGTGGAACGACTTGGTCACGCCAAAGAAATCGGGGTCGCCGGTGATGACCTCCCACGTCGTCTCGATGCCGAGCTCCCGCATGAGCGGTACGAGCTTCGCGAGGATCTCCGCGACTCCTCCACCGACGCGTGTGGAGTTGACGTGTACGACGCGCTTGCCGGCTAGCGGCTCGGCGAGCTGTCGGAGTTGATTGACGACATCTTCGCCGGTGATGTCAGCGTATCGTGCGAGTGATGAAGACACTGAGAGTGCTGCCCCTTCCGTTCGTGGTGCTCCGCGCGACCGCCCGGGCGTTCTCCCGTGAGCTACCCGGCCAGTGTTTCCAACAGCGCTTCGAACAGTTCCTCACGGATCTCGACCAGGCTTCTGAAAAACGGGTCCACCTGGGCGAGCCGGTCGCAGGCCGCACTGTAGTCGCCCGGCAGTCCCTGAAGCCATGTGCGGAAGTCGTCAATACCACCCGGAGTCCGCCTCCGCGCGTCCACGAAGTGGTAGAATACGCTCCCGACCGACATGGCGGACACAGCGCCTGCAAGACCCGCCGGATCTATCACCGTGAGTTGCGAGTCGAACACAACGATCTGCGAACGCATAAAGTGGAACTGCGACTCGCGCGGCGTCCAGGGGAGAACTTCGATCAGGTCGAGTTCCTCGTCGATGATGTCGAGCAGCTCTCTGCGGAGCTCCTCCATGTCGTAGAAGTCGACCGGATCGAGCACGCCGAGCCGCTCGGCCAGCGGCTGGTCGTGCAGTGCGTCAAAAACCCAGATGGCGAAGTCGTTGTTGTACCTGGGATCGTCGAAGACGGGGCGCAGGAGCGTACCCCAGAAGTGGTAGTATATGCTCGCGGGGTCGACCGTCGTCAGCTTGTCACGCAGCTCTTTGAGGTTCTGCGCCCGCTCGCCTGTCGCCAGCGCGGCCAGAGCGCAGTCCTTCACCCGGAACTGCAGTTCCTCTCCGGAAGCGGCTGGCGTTGGACGCGTCACGGAAACCTCTCGTTGGCGCCAGATGTCGACGGTTGCCCGCAGGTGGAACAGAGCACGCCCCACAGCGCATGATATCAGGTGGTCGAGGCGTGTCAGATGGTGCCTGGCTTCGCTGCCGGCATCAGTTCCGTTGCTGGTAGTTCACTCCGCATTATCGCGATTGGCGGGGCATGTGTCAAGGCATCGTCGGGGTAGTGTATCGGTTCCTGTGTAGAAGGGGACTATCCGGAGCACGGTGCGCGTAGGGCGCAGCCGTGAGCTGGACGCGCGGCGGGCGCCTATTGCTTTGCATGCTCATCCTGCCGCGTGTAAAATTGTGCAATTGATCTGCAATCACACGTCCGCCCCGAACTCCGGGACGGAGCAAGCCCCGCCGAGGCGGAACGGAACTCGGCCCGGGCAGGACTGGCCAATCTGCCATGTACTGGGACGAAGACATCCACGAGGACGAGCAGGAGGTAAAACGGCTTCCGCTCCGCGCGATGATCCGGAGGCTTCTGCCGCTCTTCCGGCCACACCGGCGCCTACTGGTGGGAGCCGCTCTGCTTATGCTCACTGCGGTTGCGGCAGAGCTCGCAGGCCCTCTCATCGTCCGTCACGTCCTCGATGCGGACATACCTGCAGGAGACGGCGGCGGAGTGCTCCGCCGGGGGTTGCTCTACATAGCTCTCTACGCTCTCGGAATGGGAGCGGCGTACGTCCAGGTCGTGATCGTATCCAGGATAGGCCTATCGATAATCACGGAACTCCGGGAGCAGACACTCTCGCACATCATGGGGCTCTCCCTCGCCTATTTCGACAAGAACTCCCCAGGCAAGCTCATGGCAAGGGTGGAAAGCGACATTGAGCGCTTGCGCCATCTCTTCTCCGATGTAGCCCTGGCCCTCATGAGAAACATCGTGCTCCTCGGCGGAACAATTACGGTCATGCTCGCTGCCGACGCACGTGTGACACTGTCAATCCTTGCTCTCATGAGCCCTATAGTCATTGCGACCTATTTCTTCCTGAGATACATCCGCCGCGCATTTCGCACCATCCGGAGGCTCTACGCGCGGATCTCGGCCTTCCTCACCGAGTACGTGCAGAGCATCCCGATACTGCAGATCTTCGGGTACACGGAGACGGCGCAGCTGAATCTCATGCGTCTTAATAGGGACAAGTACTCGAAGGAGATCCGCATCTACTTCAGAGAGTACGCCTTCTGGGGCGCCTTCTCTTCAGCCGAGATCGCCGCAGTCATGGTTATCATCTACATCGGAGCGAGACACACGTTCGGCGTGACAATGACGGTCGGCACGCTCGTGCTCTTCATCGAGTACACAAGGCGGCTTTTCTGGCCGCTCCTGATGTTCTCGGAGCAGCTTGATTTCATACAGCGGGCATTCGCGTCGGCGGACCGTGTCTTCGCGATACTCGACACGCCATCCCGCACGCCCGACTGGAAGGATGCCGTCCCGAACATCCCCACGGACTGGAAGGTGCTGGCTTTCGAGAGTGTCACGTTCCAGTACGACGGCGGCGCCACGGCGCTCGACAACGTCAGCTTTGAGGTCCGCCGTGGGGAGAGGGTCGCGCTGGTCGGACTCTCCGGAGGCGGCAAGACCACAGTAACGAATCTCCTTCTGAGGTTCTACGAACCGATTGAAGGCAGGATAACACTGGATGGTGTCGATATCCGCCACTTCAGACAGAAGGAGTGGAGACGCAGGATCGGCCTCGTCCTTCAGGACATACACCTCTTCCCCGGGAATCTGACGGACAACCTGAAGGTCCTCCGAGACGAGATCCCGGATGACGCAATCGTGCGCGCGATCGAGACCGTGCAGGCAGACAGAATGGTCGACCGCCTCCCGGACGGCTACGATACGGAGCTCTCCGAAGGAGGGGCAAACCTCTCGATGGGCGAGCGGCAGCTCCTCTGCTTCGCGCGCGCGATCGTCGACAACCCTGACATCCTGGTGCTCGACGAGGCGACATCGTCCGTGGATCCTGTGACTGAGGGAAGGTTGCAGGACGCGCTCGACGGCCTGCTCGCGGGACGAACATCGTTGATCGTGGCCCACCGGCTCGCAACGGTCACAGGTGCGGATCGCATACTGGTCCTGCACGAGGGGCAGCTGATCGAAGAGGGCGATCACGACGAGTTGTACGCACGGGACGGCACGTACAGAGATCTCTTCGACCTTCAATTCGCGGCACAGGCGGCGGAATGAGAGAGACGACAGAAAAGCGCCCGGCAGAGACGACAGACAGCGCTCCGAAGCTCAGCCTGAAGGAGCACGTTCTGTGGATGTGGGGCTACTGGCGCCCTCACAGGTTTCTCCTCGTTTTCATGGCCGCATTCACGCTCCTGTCAACTGCTGTGGCGGTGGCATATCCGCTCGTTTTCAGGACAGTCATCGACCGGGTTTCCGGCATCTTCGGCTCCGGCACGACAGATGCCGACATCCGCGACATCATGCTCATCCTGGGCGCCATTCTGCTGGGGCATTTCATCTCGCGCCTCTACCCCGCCACCCGCGCCATGGTGAACGCGCGGCTCGAGCGTGACATACGCGACGACGTCTTCGGCCGGCTCATGCGAAAGGACTACCACTTCGGAAATGCGTTCCGGACCGGAGACGTGGTCACACGCCTGACTGATGATATCGCGGAGTGGCCGAAGGTCTCGTGGTTCGCCTGCTCGGGCATCTTCAGAGCGGTCGAGTCGAGTTCGAAACTCATCTTCTGCCTCGGAGCCATGTTCGTCATGAGTCCAAAGCTGACCGCGCTCTCCGTAATTCCGCTCCCCATCATGATGTGGATCTTCTACATGCTCCGGCACAGGATGAGACACTACATGGAGGAGTCGCAGAAGTACGTTTCCAGGACCAACAACCTTCTCGAATCGGTCTTCTCAGGAATCCGGATCGTCAAGGCATTCAGCGCCGAGGATGCCCAGAGCAAACAGCTCTCGGCGACGCTGAGGGATCGCGTTGAGATCCTCATGGGACTTGTGAAGCTCCAGGTCGTCCTCTTCTCGCTCGACACGTTCGCCAGCAGGCTCGGCCAGATGGTAGTCATAGTCTACGGAGGCTTCCTCGTCATCGGCGGCGAGCTCTCGATCGGAACGCTGTTCGCGTTCTACGTCTATCTCGACATGCTTACCGGTCCGATGATGGACATCCCGTTTCTCTTCATGACAGGTCAACAGGCCTTCGTCTCAATCGACCGCGTCGAGGAAATACGCGCGTTCCCGGTGACGGAGCCACGCCCTTCGGGCACCCCGGTTGACTGCGTTCGCGAGATAGCCTTTGAGCGGGTCTCCTTTTCGTATGACGGTTCCCGGCGGATTCTGAACGACATAAGCCTCCGCGTACCGAGGGGACAGCGAGTCGCCGTCGTGGGACCGGTCGCCAGCGGCAAATCGACGCTGCTCAAGCTCATCGCCGGCATCATCAGCCCGAATGAAGGGCATGTTCTCATCAACGGACGCCCCCTTGGAAAATGGGACTGGGACAGCTATCGCCTTGAGATCGGCTACGTGCCGCAGGAGGCGCTCTTGTTCTCGCAGTCTATTGAGGAAAACGTCACCTTCGGGCGAACGCCTCCGGAGAACGGGCTGCTGGATGCGCCTTCGCCTCGAATGTGGGCGGAACACTGCCTGTCGATGGCGCAGATGGACTCGGACATGACGATGCTTCCCGCAGGCATTGATACGGTCGTCGGGCAGAAGGGCGAGCTCCTTTCCGGCGGTCAGAAACAACGCGTTGCAATCGCGAGAGCGCTTGCCGAGCGACCCGGTGTGCTGCTCCTGGACGATTGCACGGCCGCTCTCGACGCACACAACGAGGATCGGTTCTGGACGCGTCTGGACAGTGAATACGGAGACAGCCTCTGTTTCGTCGTCTCACACCGACTCGCGACGATCAGGCGAGCTGACTCCATTCTTGTCCTCGACGATGGGCGCCTCGTAGACAGCGGAACACACGATGAGCTCGTCGAGCGATGCCGGACCTACCAGGAGTTTCTGCAGACGGAGAAGAAGAAGGAACGCTTGAGGACGGCCCGGCGATCGAAGACGTCCAACGAGCAACCGTAGATGACGGATGCGGTGCGGCGAGGCGCAGCGCTGTGCCTGGCGGCTACGAAACGGGGCCACCCCAATCCGGGATGGCCCCGCTGTCATGAACAGCCTGTATCAGTGTTCGGCTATGACGTTCTGTGCTCGGATCCTACTCGGTGACCCTGACTACATTGGACGCCGACGGGCCTCTGTCGGCCTCCACAACGTCAAACTCCACACGATCGCCCTCATTGAGCGTCTTGAAGGCCTCATCACTCGAGATTGCTGAGTGGTGGCAGAAACAATCCTTCGAGCCGTCGTCGGGCGCTATGAATCCATAGCCCTTACTGTCGTTGAACCACTTCACCGTTCCGGTGATACTCATGCTGCTTTCCTCTCTCCCGGAGTTCTCTTGACTCCGGGTTCCCGGCTTGTGCCGGGCCCTGTCCGTCCGAAGGCAGTCCCACAAAGAGCCACCTCCGTCTTCCTACGGGCACTTCTGCCCACGCAGGTCGAGCCATCACTGACTGTCGCATGCTGCACGGCCCTCCGATTCCTGCGTATCATCGACGCGCACGTGCGCTTTGCGCACAAAAGGGACCACGGCACGTTCGCCAGGTCCCTCATCGGAATCATCGAGTATGCTGTTGCACCGACATGGCTACGCCTGCTGCCTACGACGGTTAGTATGACCAGAGATTCTTCCATTGTCAAACAGAATCGCCGGAAGTCGTCATAGCCCCAGGAAGCGGGGCTCCTGAGAAGCATCGCAGGAGCCCCATCTGATGCCGGCTTCCGACTCCTTGTTGCCTCTCGTCGTCTTTCACGGAAGTTGCTATACTAAGACAAGATATGGGCTCTTCGATCAACGATATGACACGCAGGCAGGAGGTTTCTCAACATGACAAGACGACGAGTTCTTTTCCCTGTGCTTCTTGTTCTTGCCCTGATCGTAGTGCTCTGGGCAGTGCGTAACACACGCACTACAGAGCTCATGACCACTGAAGAGATCGCATCTCGAATCTCAGCCGAGAAGGCATCCCTCAAGGCTGAGATGGCGGCGGAAGGGAGGCTCTACGAGCCGGGGACCTTCCCGAACGACTGGTCGTTCGCTCAGCGGGCATACCCCTATGAGGAGGTCAACCACGAGCAGATGACCGAGGCTATGGCGGACGGGTACGCCCTGAGACTCTCGGCGACGCGGTCGGACCGCGCTGCGTGGCAGGAGCGCGGGCCAAGCAACATCGGGGCTCGTGTTACCGACCTCGCCTTCGACCCGACTGATCCCGACATTATCTATGCTGCAATGGCGAGCGGCGGGCTCTTCAAGACTGCGGACGGCGGCAGCACGTGGGATCCCATCTTCGATGACCAGCCGGTCCTCACCATAGGCGACATGGCCGTGGACCCCGACGACCCGGACGTCATCTACGTGGGCACCGGGGAATCAAATGCCACGAGTTCGAGCTGGTTCGGCGCCGGGATCTTCAAATCGACGGATGGCGGATCCACCTGGAGCCACATTGGTCTCGAGGAGACACGCTACACCGGTCGAATCGTGATCGACCCCAGGAACACCGACCGCGTGTGGGTCGCAGCCACAGGAACACTCTTCGGAACGAACCCGGACCGCGGTGTCTATCGGTCGACCGATGCGGGCGACTCCTGGACGCAGGTCTTCGCGCTCACGGACTCGACTGCGGCGATCGATCTGGCCATCAACCCCGACCACCCGGACACTGTCTATGTCGCTATGTGGGAACGTGTCCGGAGGCGCACGTACAGGAGATCCGGCGGTCCGTCGAGCGGCATATACCGCTCCACCGACGGCGGCGATACCTGGTCCGAACTCACAAGCGGGCTGCCCTCGGGCTCTGGGGTCGGCCGTATCGGCATCTCAGTGTGCGAATCCGACCCGAGCGTCATCTATGCCATGTATGTCGACGACCCGGGCTACTTCGACGGCCTCTTCAAAAGCACCGACGGCGGCGACACCTGGACGCAGACGAACGACGGCGCGCTCTCAAACCTGACACGCTCCTTCGGCTGGTACTTCGGTCAGGTGCGAGTCGATCCGGACAATCCCGATCGCGTATTCGCACTCGGTGTTCCCTTCTACAGGTCGCAGAACGGAGGCGCGAGCTGGTCGGAGGTGGGCTACGACAACCACGTCGACCACCACGCCCTGGAGTTCGACCCGACCGACGCCACGAGGATATTCGAGGGCAACGACGGCGGCATCTACGTCTCGACGGACAGCGGAAGCTCCTGGACAAAACTCTACGACCAACCGACCAACCAGTTCTACGCGATCGAGATCGACTACCAGCATCCCGAACGACTCTACGGTGGGACACAGGACAACGGCACGCTCAGGACCCCGACCGGTGCGACTGATGACTGGGAAAGAATCTTCGGCGGCGACGGGTTCTACACGATCGTCGATCCGACAGACCCGAACACGATCTACTGCGAGTACCAGTGGGGCAACGCCTACAAGTCCACCGACTTCGGCAACTACTGGTCGTGGGCGCTCAACGGCGTCAATGGGGGCGACCGTAGAAACTGGTCGTCGCCTATCGTGATGGACCCCTCCGACGCGCAGACGCTCTACTTCGGAACCTACAGGCTCTGGCGCACGACCGATGGCGCTTCATGGTGGAGCGCAATCAGCACCGACCTCACGAACGGAAACCAGGGTAGCTACGGTACGATCACGACGATCGCGGTCTCCTCCGGCGATCCGGATGTCATCTACGTCGGCACCGACGACTCCAACGTCTGGGTCACGGAGAACGGCGGGGGGACCTGGTCGAATATCTCCGGGACACTTCCGAACCGCTGGGTCACGCGTGTCGCCGTCGACCACAACGATGCGTCCGTCGCCTACGTGACCTTCTCCGGGTTGAGATGGGATGAAGAGATCGCCCACCTCTACAGGACGGACGACTTCGGCACGACCTGGACGGATATCAGCGGAAATCTTCCGGATGCCCCGTTCAATGTAGTCGCTGTCGATCCGGATCTGCCATCGGCGCTCTACATCGGCACGGATGTCGGCTGCTTCTTCACGAAGGACCTGGGCGCGAACTGGGAGGTGCTCGGGACCGGTCTTCCACCGGCGCCCGTCTTCGACCTCAAGATCCATCAGCCTACGAGAACGCTCGTAGCTGGAACTCACGGACGTTCGATGTACTCGATCGACCTGAATGACGTGACCGGCGTAGATGACGGGATCGCCGAAGCCAAGACCATCGCCGGGTTCGCGAGCTTCCCCAACCCGTTCAACCCGAGTACGACGGTGGTGTACTCTCTGTCCAGGCCGGCGGGTGTATCGATCACGGTCCATGACCTCGCCGGCAGATGCGTGCGGACGGTGGAATCCGGTTACCGGGAAGCCGGTCAGCATGAAGCGCACTGGGATGGACGGAATGATCAAGGCCGGGCGGTTTCGAGCGGCACGTACTTCATGAAGCTCGAGGCAAACGGAGAGGCAGTAACAAGGAAGGTCAGTCTCGTGAAGTAGCGGGAGGGTATTGGGGCTCCCTGAGCGCGTAGCGGGGCGGCGGCTCTACCTGAGCGCATCCGTGGGAGGGCGCTAGCTCTCTCTGAACGCATCGAGGAAACTCAGAAACGTGCCCACGTCAGAATAGTTCGTGGCGATCCCAAGGGATATCCGCACGGCTCCCGTGTCCTTGCTGTCGATGCACTGGCGAAACTCGTTCAGTGTGATCCTCGCGTCGACGTCGGTGAAACACTCGACTATTTCATCCCTATCGAGACCGAGCGCCATCTCTCCTGCTCCCGGGTTGCAGAAGCAACCCGTGCGGAGCGATATACCCCACTCGTTCGCCCGTTCCTCGACTGCCAGATGATCTATCGTGGCGCCCTCTGCATCGTACACGTTGAAAGCAACAGTGGCACCGCGGCGATCCATGTTCTCAGGACCGTAAATCTTCACGACAGGACGGCCCGTGCCGTGCTTGAGCTTGATCATTCGCTCAAGAAGCCAGGCGGTGAGACACGTCACACGTCTGTGTATGGTCTCGATGCCGACCGATTCAATGAAATCGAGACCCCGCTCCACAGCCGGGAGACACACGTAGTTCGGCGTGCCGTCCTCGAACCTGGCCGCTCCCCCTGCCACAAGATGCTGGTCGGCCTGCACAGAGACCACGGTGATGGTTCCTCCCGAAAACCACGGACGGCGAAGCTTCCCCAGCGCTTCGCGTCGCGCGATGAGCACACCGACACCTGTCGGATAACCAAACATCTTGTAGAACGACACGCAGACGTAGTCGGGATGCCAGCGACCAAGATCGAGGGTGTTCGTAGGCACAAACGCTGCCGCGTCGAGAAAGACGTCCCACCCCCTCGACTGCGCAAGCTCGATCCAGCTCAGGGGATGCTGAACGCCTGAGAAGTTCGACTGAGCGGGATAGACGAAGAGCTTGTTCTCAGCACCGGTGCCTTCGCTGAGAGCTCGTTCGACAGTATCATCCGAGACGTACAGGTCCGGGGGAACAACCGGAAGGTAGCGCGTGGTTGCGAGATCGGCCCGACTGAACTCACGGATCCCGTTCGCCGAATTGTGGTTGTCAAAACTGAGGAGGAGCTCATCCCCATCTGAGAACGGGTAGGCCTCCCCCACGAGTTTGAGCGCGTGGCTGGCGTTGGCAGTGAAGATGACCGCGTACTCTTCCGGTGAGGCATTGAAGAAGCCGGCCACACGGCTGCGGCAGCGTTCAATCAGCTTGGTGGCGACTGACGACGTCGGGTTCGAGGAGTGCGGATTACCCAGAACGTTGCCGAGCAGAAACCCAGCCTGCCGCCTTACTTGAGACTCGCCGTAGAGCCCACCTCCAGTGTAGTCGAGGTAGATGTGGCCGAGCCTGCCCAGCCGTGCGAACTCGGTCGCCCGGAGTTCATCGAGCACGGCTGTCTCTGTGTACTCGGGACACTGCTTGAGGAACGACTCGAGGCCGCGCGGTGGTTCACTCTCTCGCGCTGTGTTGGTGCGTGCTGCCAAGAGGATTCCTCCGGAGACCGACAGATTCCGATCACATCGATGATGTTAGCCCAGGCATTGAGGGACGTCAACGTTGTGAACGGTGGGCAGCTTTCCTGCCGAGAGCCCGGCGTTGCGGCCAGGCTCTCAGTATGTGGCGTCCCCAACGGGAATCGAACCCGTGTTGCCGCCGTGAAAGGGCGGTGTCCTGACCCCTAGACGATGGGGACGCTATGTCTGCCGCGGCGGGGGCTCCAGCTGTCCCCCCACCATGCGACTCCGTTTCTGTGGTAGGCCGTGCTGGGCTCGAACCAGCGACTCCCTGCTTAAAAGGCAGGTGCTCTACCGACTGAGCTAACGGCCCGTGTGACCACCCGCTATGCGCGCAGTACATCCTGAAGAGCCGAGAGTCCTGCGCCGATCTCAACCTTGTGACCTAGCTTTGCAAGCGCCAGTTCAAGCGCTCCGATCACCATCGGCAGATCGCGCTCGCGAATCCCGCCCATGTGGCCGATGCGAAAGACCTTGCCGGAGAGCTTCAACTGTCCACCAGCGACGCGAACGCCGAAGTCATCGTCCATCGTTCTCACGAGTTGGTTTCCGTCGACACCTTCCGGACAGACACAAACCGTGACTCCGTTGACGGGGTTCTCGGGCAGGATGCCGAATCCGAGCGCCTTCACAGCCGCCCTCGTCGCCTCTCCCATCATCCGGTGACGGGCGTAGATCTCATTCCAGCCTTCGTCATCCATCATCTGAAGAGCGGTCTCGAGACCGTAGATCAGCGAGACGGCAGGTGTGAAGGGCGTCTGGCCCTTTGACTGAAGCTTTTTCCACGTCCTCGTGAAATCGAAGTAGAATGCAGGCAGGTCGGACTTAGTCACACACGCCCACCCGTTTCCATTGATCGCCACAAACGAGAGACCGGGAGGCGTCATAAGCGCTTTCTGCGTTCCGGCCACCAGCACGTCCACGCCCCAGTCATCCATGCGGATCTCGTGAACGCCGACGCTCGACGTCGCGTCCACAACCGTGATGGCATCGTGCCCCTCGGCGACCTTCGCTATCGCCTTGATATCGTTGAGCGCACCGGTCGAGGTCTCACTGTGGATGATGAGTACGGCCTTGGCGTCGGGGTTCTGCTCCAGCAGCTCTCCCACTCTGGCCGGGTCGTTGCTTTGCCCCCACTCGACTGCATACTCGACGACGTCCACACCATAGACGTGGCAGATGTCCCGCCATCGCTCACCGAATGCGCCGTTCAGGAGACAGATGACTTTGTCACCGCGCGAGAGCAGGTTGGCGACTGCGGCTTCCATCATTGCCGTGCCCGAGCACGTGAAGAGCAGAACGTCGTTGCGCGTGCTCAGAAGCCGCCCCAGCTCGTCCTGTACGTGTCTGACCTTGACGGAGAACTCGGGAGTCCTGTGGTGCAGGACCTGCTTGCCGACCGAGCTGAGCACGGCTCCCGGGATCTTCGTCGGACCCGGCGTGAAGAGTTTGGACTTCATCGAGTTCCTCCATTGCAGGACAGAGCTCTCATGAGCCTGCGACCTCAGGCCCTTCTCGTACCTGTGGCCTCACGAATCCAACTCCAGATCCCCCTCGCTCCCTCACCAGTCTCGGCGGAGAAGAGAACGCTTGGAGTCACAGCATCGGGCTCGAGCGTCTCCCGCACGGTCTTCACGGCGCCCGCCCATCTGCCTCTGGATATCTTATCAATCTTGGTGACCGCAATCAATGCCGGGACGCGAGCGTACTTGATCCACTCGTGCATCTGCACGTCTTCTCGGGTCGGCGTGTGACGGGCATCCACAAGGTGCACAATGCCCGAGAGCTCCTGACGCTCGTTCAGGTAGGACTCTATCAGCATTCCCCACTTGCGCCTCACGCTATCCGGGACCTTCGCGAACCCGTATCCGGGAAGGTCCACGATGATGAGATCCTGCTCTATCCGGTAGAGATTGAGCTCCCTCGTCTTTCCCGGCGTCCCTGAGATTCTCGCCAGGCTTCTCCTGCCGGTAAGCTTGTTAAGGAGTGATGACTTCCCGACGTTCGAGCGCCCGGCCAGCGCAATCTCGGGCAGACCGCCCTTCGGCAACTGCTTGATGCTCGCCGCGCCCAGAAGGAATTCGGCGCTCTTCACTCCCATGGTGCTTCTCCCGGTGCGAACGCAAAGGGGCCCCGCGTCAGCGAGGCCCTCCTGTCCGGTTCTGCCGATAGCGCTAGTGCGGCGGCGCCGGGGTCAGCGGGGGCTTGGGGTGCTGTTCACCCTTGACCTCTTCCGATTTGACCTCGGCCTTCTTCCAATCCTCAAACGCAATCTCGAATATCTGATCGATGCTGCTGACAAGCTTGATATCGAGATCACGCATGACCTCTTTCGGCAACTCAGCCACGTCCTTCTCGTTTCGAGCCGGGATGACGAGTGTCGTGATCTTGGCCCGGTGAGCAGCGACCGCCTTCTCGTTCAGGCCGCCGATCGGCAGCATCTTGCCGGAGAGCGTGATCTCGCCCGTCATCGCAACATCCGGTCGAGTCGGCCGCCCCGTGAGGGCGGAGACCAGAGCCGTGGCCATCGCTCCGCCGGCGGACGGCCCGTCTTTCGGAATGGCTCCCTCGGGAACGTGGATGTGTATGTCTGTGTTCGCAAGTATCTCCTCGTCGATACCCAACTCAGCGGCGTGAGCCTTCGCATACGAGAGCGCGGCCTTGGCCGACTCCTGCATGACCTCGCCCAGCTTGCCTGTCAGCGTGAGCTGGCCATCGCCCTTCATCGTGAGGACCTCGATCGTCAGTATCTCTCCTCCGACGCTCGTCCAGGCCAGACCGGTCGCCACTCCGATGCGGGACTCGGTCTCAACCTCCTGAGACAGAAATCTCGCCATGCCAAGGAACCGGCGCACCGCAGCGGGTGTCACGCGGTGAGTCACCTTCTTCTTCGCCGCGTGCTCTCTGGCAATCTTCCGACATATGTTCGCTATCTCGCGCTCGAGGTTCCGGACGCCCGACTCCCTGGTGTAGTCCTCGATCAGCCGGACGATTGCCGCATCGGAGAACCTCACGCCGACGTCGGAGAGACCGTTCGCCTCGACCTGCTTGGGAACCAGGAACTTCTTGGCTATCTGCAGTTTCTCCTGGGCCAGATACCCGGGCAACCGGATCGTCTCCATCCTGTCTTCAAGAGCCGGCGGGATGGTGTGCAGCACGTTCGCTGTGGTGATGAACATCACCTCTGAGAGATCAAAGTCCACATCGAGATAGTGATCGTTGAACGCACAGTTCTGCTCGGGATCGAGCACCTCCAGAAGCGCCGACGCCGGGTCGCCCCGGAAATCAGAACTCATCTTGTCTATCTCATCGAGAAGGAAGACAGGGTTCTTCGAACCGGCCTTCCTCAGGCCCTGGATGATGCGGCCGGGCATCGAACCGATATAGGTCCGTCTGTGACCCCTGATCTCCGCTTCATCTCTCACTCCGCCAAGCGAAACGCGCACGAATTTGCGATCGAGCGCCCTCGCGACCGACTTCCCGAGCGAGGTCTTGCCGACGCCCGGAGGACCAACGAGACAGAGGATGGGTCCCTTCACCCTCTCGGTAAGCTTGAGCACCGCCAGGTACTCAAGAATACGCTCCTTCGGCTTCTTGAGACCGTAGTGATCTTCTTCGAGGATTCCCTCAACTTCCGCGATGTCCTCACGATCGGTGGTCCGCTTGTCCCACGGGACCGTCGTCATCCACTCGATGTACGTCCGAACGACAGTTGCCTCGGGCGACATCGGCGACATCTTTTTGAGGCGATCCAGTTCGGAGAGAGCCTTTTTCTCCGCTTCCTCGCTCATGTTGGCTTCTTCGATCAACTTCGCAAGCTCGGCAACCTCGGGCGCACCCTCGCCCTCTTGCCCCAGTTCCTCCTGGATAGCCTTCATCTGCTGGTGGAGGTAGAACTCCTTCTGACTCTTCTGAAGCTGCTCGCGAACCTGGTTCTCGATCTTGCGCTCCAGCCGCAGGATCTCCAGCTCACCCGAAAGCGCTCTCGCCAGGATCCGGAGCCTGGCCGTCACATCGGAGGCCTCGAGGATCTGCTGCTTGTCCTCGATCCGCCCTGCAAGATGCGTCGCCACCGTGTCGGTGAATCGCGCCATATCTTCCATGCCGAGAACCGATGCCAGCACTTCCTGCGGTATCTTCCTCGAAAGCTGGACGTACTCCTCGAACTGGCTTGCGACGCTGCGCATGAGCGCCTCGATCTCTACTGTGTGATCGACCGTCTCGTCAACGAGTTCAACCCGCGCCTGGATGAAGCTCTCCCCGCGGATGAACCGTCTGACGGTGGCGCGAGCGAGACCCTCAACCAGAACCTTCATCGTCCCGTCCGGCAGCCGCAGGAGCTGGAGCACACGGACAATCGTTCCTGTGCGGTAGAGATCGTCGGACGCGGGTTCCTGCGTCTCAGCTTCGCGCTGCGTCACGACGAACATGATCTTGCCGCCGTGCATGACTTCCTCGAGAGCGCTCACAGAGCGCGGGCGGCCGACGAGAAGAGGCACGATCATACGCGGGAACAGGACGAGATCCCGAAGCGGGACAATCGGCAGCTTCTCGCTGAACTCGACGGCCTCATCATCATGGACTATTCGTAGCATCTCATCTCCTGTTGTCCGTTCCCCCGGCCACTGGGTCCTCCCGGACCCGGCAGTCTCGCTCGCAAATGCGCGAGGCGAGGAATACATGTGATACGAGTACTACCCAATCCATAACATAGTCGGGGCGATCCTGTCCCGCAACTTGCCTGCTTGCCGGCGGATTCACTGCCATCCACCGCAATCGATCCGGTTGTGTCCGCGCCTACTCGGCAGGAGGCTCGTGCTTCCTGGCGATCACCTCATCGATGAGCCCGTACTCGAGAGCCTGCTCAGCCGACATGAAGAAGTTCCGGTCCGAATCCGCGAGTACCTTCTTTTTGCTCTGGCCGGTGTGCTTCGCGAGGATGTCCGTCAGCTCCGCCTTCATCCGGACGATTTCCTTGGCGTATATTTCGATGTCGCTTGCCTGCCCCTCGCTTCCACCCATTGGCTGGTGAAGCATGGCACGCGCGTGCGGCAGTGCCGACCGCTTGCCTTTTGTCCCGGCTGCGAGGAGCACGGCCGCCATGCTGGCCGCCTGTCCCATGCAGATCGTGTGTACATCGGACCTGATGTACTGCATGGTGTCGTAGATCGCCAGCCCCGCAGCGATGTGTCCGCCCGGACTGTTGATGTAGATATAGATGTCCCGCTCAGGATCCTGCGCTTCGAGAAACAGGAGCTGTGCTATGACGATGTTGGCGATCCTGTCGTCGATAGGAACGCCGATGAAGACGATGTTGTCCTTCAGCAGTCGTGAGAAGATGTCATACGAGCGCTCGCCTCTTCGGGTCTGCTCGATGACAAAGGGCGTAAGTCCCATGCGTGTCATCCCCCAGTGGTATCCCCAGCGCGACTCCGTTCCGTCGCGGGTGTGCGTGAAGTCCGCCTTCCTAATCCCGGCTGTCAGCTCTGCCTACGGCCTTCTCGGCCGGCGGCCGCGGCAGGTCCATCATCTCGGTCGTGACCGTCACGCCGTCAATGAGAAGTGCGTGGACCTTCTCCAACCACAGGTCATCTTCGATCTGCGACAGGAGGTCCGTTCCCTTGAGATCGTCGTAGAATCCTCCGGGCTCGCGACCCTGACGCTCAGCCAGAAGACCAACGCGTGTCCTGACATCATCTTTGCTCACCTTGACGTCGTTCGTCTCCGCTATCCTGGCGAGCAGGATGCCGGATTTAACCTGCCGCTCCACGACCTCGCGGTAGGCACGGTCAAACTCGTCACGATCCGGCAGATCGGCCTCATCGCGGCCGTCGGTCATGCGCGTGTACATGCGTGCAAGGCGGTCTTGAACGAGACACTCAGGCAGCTCGAACGGGTTCTCCTCGATGAGCTTGTTGATCACATCCTCCTCGAGCTTCCGCCGTGCCGCCGCTTTCGCCTCCGTTTCCAGGCTGTTCCGCACCTGAACCCTGAGATCAAGAAGCGTCTCGAATCCTCCGAGCGTACGGGCGAACTCATCATCAAGAGTCGGGAGGTTCTTCTCCTTGACCTCCTTGACGGAGACATTGAATGAGATCGTCTTTCCGCTCAGAGCATCACTCCCGTAGTCATCAGGGTACGTGATAGTGACCTTCTTCTCGTCACCCGGACTTGCACCCGCAAGTGCCTCCTCCAACTCCTTCGCCACGCCTCCCCTGCCGACCTCATACGGAAAATCGGACTGCTTCGATTCCTCGATGGCGTTCCCGTGATCGTCGAGACGAACATAGTCAATGATGACGAAGTCACCAGCGACCGAGGGACGTCCCACCGTCACAAGCTCCGCCCGCTGATCTCTGAGCTCATCGATCGCGTGTCCGACATCCTCGTCGGCGATCTTCGGAATACGCTCAGCGAACTTCATGCCGCTGTAGTCGGAGATGTCGACTTCGGGCTGCACCTCTACCGTCGCGGTGAAGGTATACGCGGCGTCCGTCAGGCCGCTCTCCAATTTCTCAACGACCGGATCACAGATGGGCTTCAGACCCGATTCCCGGACCGCGCCCACGTAGGCCTCGCCGATAAGTGCTTCGATCGCTTCGGCCTCTACGGTGTCACCGTGAAGCCTCTCGAGCATCTTGCGGGGGACCTTCCCCTTCCTGAAGCCGGGCACATCCACACGCTTCGAGAGCTCGAGATAAAGCTCGCTCACCTTCTTCGTAACGTCTTCCTCTGGAAGAACGACCACGAGCTTCCTCTTCCACCCATCGAGTTCTTCTACACGAATCAGCAATGACTGCTCCTTCTTGCGATCGGCTGCATAAACTACGCCTGTGCGGCCCCAAACGCCGCATCCTTGACAGGTGGTGCGAGAGGGGGGACTCGAACCCCCACAGGTTTCCCTACTGGAACCTAAATCCAGCGCGTCTGCCAGTTCCGCCACTCTCGCTCGCCACAGATCCCCGATACGCTACCCCGCAGGGGCGTATCCTATGACCGCAGCGACAACGATCGAATTCCGCTTCGTGTCAAGACCGTCCGCCCTCGAGGGCAGCACGATCGGCACTTTCGACCCGATCAGGACGCCCGCATTCTGAACGCCCTCGGTCATGAAGTAGAGAGCCTTGTAGAACACGTTCCCGACATCTATGTCTGCGAAGGTGACGAGATCCGCCTTCCCGGCGATCGGGCTCTTGACACCCTTCGTCCTGGCTGCCTCCTCGCTGATGGCATTGTCGAAACCGAACGGACCGTCAACGATGCAACCGGTAATCTGACCCCGGTCGTTCATCTTCGCCAGCGCTGCCGCATCAATAGTGTGCGGCATCTTCGGGTTGACGAGTTCGAGAGCACCCACGACCGCTACGTTCGGGCACTTCCATCCAAGCTTGTGCATGGCGTCGACGGCGTTCCTGATGATATCGGCCTTCTCCTCCAGAGTCGGAGCCAGCACTATGCCTCCGTCGGACATGCAGAGCAGGCGACCGAAGGTCGGGGTCCACACCACGGCGATATGGCTCATAAGTCCACCGGAACGAATCCCCGTCTCCTTGTCCAGAACGGCCCTCATGAGTACGGCAGTATTCATCTTGCCCTTCATGAGGAAGTCGACTTCGCCCTGACGCACCAGTTCCACCGCTTTCCGGGCTGATTCGACGGGTCCGTCCGCCTCGACGATGCGCCATGATGAGATGTCCAGACCGGCACTGTCGGCCGCCGTCTGAATGAGATCCGGATTGCCGACAAGAACCGGATCCACAAGTTCGAGCCTCCACGCATCGTGCGCCGCCTCGAGCGCGCACTCGTCCGACGCCGCGGCCAGACCGAGTCGGGCTCTCCCGCGCGTTTTCCCGTACTCGAGCGCCTTTGCTCTAAGCTCGTCGAAGCTCCTCGGTGGCTGTGTTCCGGCCATGCGTGCTCCTTTCGCCAGCTTGATCCTACAGATGCATCAGAGAGTCACAGTCGTTCGTCACCAAGCTACCGGCAGACGTTATCACTCACCGTAACGCTACCTACCGGCAGACGTCATCGCTCACCGCAACGCTACCGGCAGACGTTGCCCTTCCCCGTTGCCGCCCTGCCCGTGGGGTAAACCTTGGGGTCCGCTTCCCCTCGCAGAACTTCAAGCGCCCCGCCCGCCAGTGACTCCAGCTCGTTCTCGCCTGGGAGGACCAGGACGTCGGCCACGAAGGAAACACGTTTCTTGAGAAGGTCGACCAGAAGTCCCGAATTGGCGAGAGCTCCTGTCAGCACGATCGCATCGACATCACCGGACAGCACCGCGGCCATCGCGCATATCTCCTTGCCCGTCTGGTAGGCCATAGCTTCGACGGTCTCGCGCGCGTCCGGGTCGCCGCCCTCCACGCGCTTCTCAATCTCACGGAAATCGTTTGTGCCCAGATATGCCAGAAGCCCACCTTCCTTCGCGATGAACTTCTTCATTCTCCCGGGGTCGTATCGCTTCTCGATCATGAAATCGAACATCTCTATCAGGGGCAACGCTCCCGTGCGCTCCGGGGAGAAAGGACCGCCTGAGAGAGCATTGTTCACATCCACCATCTTTCCCTTCCTGAGAGGCGCGATGGAGATCCCGCTTCCCAGGTGGGCGACTATCATGTTGACGTCGTCGATGCGGCTACCCAGCTTCGCGGCCGCCTTCTTGGCCGTGGCCTTGATGTTGAGCGCGTGCAGTAGGCTCTTGCGCTTGATCTCAGGATGACCTGAGTACCTGGCCAGAGACTCGAATTCATCAACACAGACGGGGTCGACCACGAACGCCTTGCCGCCAAGATCCCGTCTTAGCGCCTCAGCCAAAAGCGCCCCGAGATTGGAGGCGTGCTGCCCTGCGTAGCCGGTCCGGGCGTCGTGGAGCATCTCCTCATTGACGAAGTAGGTCCCGCTCGGGATCGACTTGAAGAGACCTCCCCTGCCGACAACTGCATCAAACGACTTGCCGCGATAGCCCCCGCTCTTGAGAGCGGCCTCTATCGCGGTCTTTCGGTAGTCGAGCTGGTCGGGAATGGTGTCGAATCCCGAGAGTTCCCCCCGCGAGTGATCCACGGTCGCCTCGTAGACGCGCGTGTCGTCCTCGTAGACGGCGATCTTTGTGGTCATGCCGCCCGGGTTGACGGCCAGCACTCTCAGGACTCCCGACATGGCACATCTCCTTGCTCAGCCCACCGGCCCGCCTCAAGCCTCAAAATGATAGCACAGATCACGCCCGCACCAAACCCTCAGCTCCGTGCCGCAAAACAAGGGGCCATCTGCGGTGCTTTCCCACAGACGGCCCCTTCTATCCCAGGGTACTGCGACTGCCGCATCACCCGCCCTGTGCTCATCCAACGCCGACCCCGGCTACTCCAGAACGATTATGTTCTTCGCCGCACAGATCTCCTTCAGCTTCTTCGGCCAGATCGAGACCGTTACCTCACCGAGATGTGCCGTCCGGAGAAAATACATATAGGTTCTCGCCTGCCCGATGCCGCCGCCTATCGAGAGCGGGATCTCATCGTTCATGATGGCCTGGTGATACGGCCGCTCGAGGAAGTCCATCTGGCCTGTGAGCTCGAGCTGCTGCTTCAGCGTTTCCTTCGTGACACGGATGCCCATCGATGTGAGCTCGTGACGCCGCTTCGTGACCGGGTTCCACACGAGGATGTCGCCGTTCAACCCGTGCATCGGCTCGCCCTTCTCGGAGACTGTCGGCGTGACCCAGTCATCGTAGTCGGCCGCACGCATCTCGTGCGGGTAGCCGTCCTTGAGAACCCAACCGATGCCGATGATGAAGACCGCCGGGTGCTCCATGATGAGCTTCGTCTCACGCTGCTTCCTCGGAAGGTCCGGATACATCTCGAGAATCTCTTCAGCGTGGAAGAACTCAAGCTCCTCGGGGAAGTCCGGATACTTGTCGGTCTTGAGCTCCGGGAAAAGCTCCTGCGCGTGCATCCCCGCACCGTAGAGGACCTTCCAGATCTTGCGAACGGTGTCCTTCAGGTAGTCGAGATTGCGGTCCTTGTCGGTGATGACCTTTTCCCAGTCCCACTGGTCGACGTAGGAACTGTGGTCGTGGTCGAGAAAGTAGTCCTTCCGCACGGCACGCATGTCGGTGTTGATCCCCTCGCCCACGGCGCAGCCGAACTGCTTGAGCGCCGGGCGCTTCCACTTCGTCGCAGCCTGAACAACCTGCGCCTCGATCCGCTTATCGAGTCCGAGACCGCACGGGAAATCGACCGGGGTACGCGACCCGTCACGGTCCAGATCGTCGTTGACTCCACTGCTCTTCTCGACGATGAGAGGGACCTGTACCATCTGCAGGTTGAGCTCCCTTGCGAGGCCGTCCTCAATGTACCGCTTGATCTCGTAGAGCGCCTTCATGCGCTCCAATGGAGGGAGAATCGGTTCGTAGCCCTCAGGGAGAATCTTCGCAACCTCATCGTACGTGCTGATTCCGGGTCCTGCCAGATCGGCGGTCTTGTCCATGTTCGCCATGCGTTCCTCTCCTGGTTCTGTCGGTCACCAAGACCGTGTTGAATCTCTCCGCGTCAGCTCTCCTCGCCAATCTTGGAATTATAGCATCGAGAGAAAGGACGCGGCAACCATGTTTCCCGCCGCATGCCACCCCCGTTCTGTCAAAGGGGGCCGGAACAGATCCGGCCCCTCTTGACACCCTTCGGCTGTGCCGCGTGTGCCTACGGCGAGGCAATGATATCGTTGGATCTCCTGTGGATCCGGTCTGATTCCTTAATGACCTTGGCAAGGCGTTTGATGCCCTCAACTATGTCATCCTTCGATGGGAAGGAGAAATTGAGTCGCATCGTGTTCGTCTCTTCACCGGTACAGTCGAACGCCGAACCTATGACAAACGCCACGTTGCTCTCGATTGCTTCGTAGAAGAGCTCCTCCGAGTTCATGTGCGCCGGCAGCGTGACCCAGAGGAAGAGCCCACCCTCGGGCCGCGTCCACGTTAGATCGGCGATCTCCGGCATGTACTCGTCGAGTGCATCAAGCATCACTGTCATCTTCTCCGAGTAGATGCTCTTGACGTTCTCAATCACCTTGCTGAGGAGATTCCTGTTCATGAACTCAGCCACGATCGCCTGAGTGAAGGCCGGTGTGCACAGATCGGTGGCCTGTTTCGCCGTCACGAGCTTCTGGATCACCATCTCATCTCCGATTACCCATCCCAGTCTCATCCCCGGGAACAGGATCTTCGAGAAAGTGTGAAGCCCGACCACCTGTCCCGTGCCGTCAAGAGCGTAGATCGTGTCGACGCTCTCGCCCTCGTAGCGCAGCTCTCTGTAGGGGCTGTCCTCCACGACGAGCGAATCATACTCGCGCGCGAGCTTCAGGAGCTTCCGCCGACGCTCCTCGTTCATCGTGAGACCGGCCGGATTCTGGAAGTCGGGAATGACGTAGATGAACTTCGGCCTCTTTCCCACCTGCTTCAGTTTCTTGAGCTCAAGCTCGAGAAGATCCATCCGCATTCCGCCTCCATCCAGCGGAACTCCGATCATGCGCGCGCCGTAATTGTGGAAGGCACTCAGCCCCCCGACGTACGTCGGCTGCCCGACGATAACCGGATCACCGATGTCTATGAAGCACTTCCCCACAAGATCCAGGGCCTGCTGGGAGGCGACCGTGATGAGGATGTTGTCCGGGTTGAGCTTGATGCCGTTCTCCTGCTCGTGGTAGGCGATGAGTTCATCCTTGAGCTTCGGATCGCCCTCCGTCGGGCTGTACTGCAGAGCCGTCTTGCCCTCGCGTTTCAGGACGTCGAGCACGATCTCCCCCACTTCTTTTATGGGGAAGGCGTTCGGATCGGGCAGGCCGCCGGCAAATGAGATCACCTCCGGTCTCCGAGTGAGCTTGAGCAATTCACGGATGATCGACTTCTTCATCGCTCTTGCGTTCGTTGAGAAAAGCCCCTGAAGATCGCTGACCATATCTCCTCCCGGAAGAAACCCCGTGTGGAAGACCAAAACGCTATCTTGCCGCCTGAGCGAAACATCTCAGAATACCAGTAGCATCCGGGCGTGTCAAGCGTCAGACCATAGGCTCTGTAGGGGATCGTGCGGACCGCTGGTCGGTGGAATACGGTCAATCTTTCGGCTTGACCGTATTCCCATATCGTGATACCTTTGCGTGAAATTAGTTTGTCCAACGGTTCTGGGCAGGATTCACAACTCTACACACGGGAGCTGGGGCACCACGCTTGGATTCTCGGACTGAGGTACTCAGAGACCGAACAACGGAGACTGCAGATGTCGACCAAGAAGGAGCTGGGACGTAGATTGCGTCTCGTCCGCTTCGAGAAGGGACTTACACTCAAGGAGGTCGCTGCTCGCTGCGGGATGTCGGCCACACATATCTCGGAAGTCGAACGCGGAAAGACATCGCCGACGATCGGTGCCCTGCAGCGGATCTCGGCCGCCCTTGGCGAGAACCCTTCGCTCTTCGTAAGGGATGAGTCACTGCCTGCTGTCCTGCTTACAAAGGCCGGACACGGATGTTATCGGTACGTGGCAGATGCCGGCGGCAAGCCTGGTCGGTTCGAGATGGTCGGTCCCGGCATACCTGGTGGGATCATACAGGTCCACATGAAAACTATCCCCCCGGGTGAGGTTCTCTCAACGCAATCCCGGATAGGTGAAATGGTGATGATCTGCCTCAAGGGGATGTACAGGTTCACTATCGGTGACGACAGCGTTGTTCTGAGAGAGGGTGACGCCATCCAGTTCAGAACCGATGACGGCTTCAAGACCGAGGTCCTGGGTGATGAGCAGCATCAGAGCGTGATCTTCTACGCGTCTCCGGTTCTCATCTAGATCTGCTGATCGGCATCTCTGAGGCGGAGAATGCCGACAAGGACGGAACTGGGACGCTGAGGAACATCCGGATCCAGCGATCCAGCTATCACAGGAGACAAACAGTATGCCCACGAAGGAAGAAGTCGGACGCCGGGTCAAGCTGGCCCGTTTCAGGCGAGACATGACGCTCAAGGAGGTGGCTGTTCGCTCCGGGATGTCGGCGACGCACATATCCGAGATAGAGCGCGGCAGGACATCGCCGACGATTGGTGCGCTCGAGCGCATTTCCAAGGCACTCGGAGAACGGCCGGCACACTTCGTCGAGGAAACCACCAGCTCCCTCGCCGTCCTCACGCGCAGGAGCGAGAGGGAAAAGATCTACATCTGTGATTCTCATGAGCAGGTCATCGAAACCGAAGGGTTGACGCAGTCCGTACCGTGGACCATGACACGGATCTTCAAAGGTATCACCAAGCCCGGAGCGACTACAGGCCGCTCCCCCGCTCTCGGTGAGATCATCGTGTTATGCGTCTCCGGTATGCTTCGCTTTACCGTGGGGGATTTTTCGGCCGTCCTCAGAGACGGTGACACCATTCAGTTCTCCCTCACGAGCGGTTTCGAGTTGGAGAATGTCGGGGATGAGCCGGCAGAATCGATCTCCGTCACGACGCTCGTGACCCACAACGGCTGGTAGCAGCCGGCCCCGCTTTCCCTGGTGACCCCATCCGCGAGCGTCAACCGTGGCCGCGGGTGAGACCCGGTCCTGCCAATGCTCCAGCGTGCCGTGCCGCCGCTGCAGCACTTTCCTCTACAGATTTGTACTATACTGGGTATGCACCGCGTACACCAGCTTACTGTTCCCCCTTCGCTTCAGGAAGTCACCCTCTGCTGTAATACTTGCCGCTTGGCACAATCTGTGCAAGAGAAACCAGTTGAGAGCCGCCCCATTGCGGACGCTCTCGCACATCGCATGGAGGCGGACGGTCGAGCAAGACCACGGACGTCCCAAGGAGGTGCCATCATGAGAGTCATTCGACGAATACTCAGGGACGAATCCGGCTCGGTTCTCGTAGCAGTATCGCTTCTGGCGATGATCATGTTGATCGTAGTACTCAGCATCTTCGAGTTCGCCTCGGGTGACGCAGGTCTCGCCGACAAACGTCTCGACCATTCGCGCGCCCTCTATCTCGCCGAGTCAGGACTGGCTCGCGCGCACACCTGGCTTGAGGCTCAACACGATCCTCCACCCGGCATAGGGGAGATTGGGCCTTTCGGAGCCTCCCCCGAGACACTGAGTATGGGAACCTACAGAGTCCGGATCTTCCCCGACGTAGGGAATCCAGCGGCTTCACGGAAACTCTACACCATCCGCTGCACCGGTTACTCCGGGCCGGACTCACTTGTACTGGAGCGAGACGTCGTGACGCACTCATACGCCCAGTTCATCTACTTCACTGAGGAGGAGCACCCGCCGGAAACGACGAGACCGGTCTGGTTCTGCTCGGCCGACAGGCTCGACGGCGCTCTTCATACGAACGGTCAGATTCACATACTCGGTGATCCCGAGTTCGCCGGTCATGTCTCAAGCGCGTACGGGGGCCCGGACGATACAGACCCATCGCACACGCCGTCGTTCATGTACTATAATGGCAGCTACTATGACAACTTGGAATCATCGTCTCCGAGTAACGCACCGTACGATGAACCCATCTTCGGTGATGGATATGAGCTTGGAACCTCCGACATCGAGCTCCCCGAGTACGTGGATGACCTCATCGCTCTTGCAAACGATGGCGGCATCGTTCTCTCCGGCAATGCTGAGATCATCCTCAGCCGGGACGCCGGAGAAGGTCCCATGTACGGCTATGTCAGCTACAGAAGCCTGGGCGCCGGCGGTTGGGTGGATGTTGAATTCTCATCGTTCAACGGAGTGTTGTATGTCAGCGGTGAGGTCAATGTAGAGGGAGTGCTCGACGGCACACTCACGATTGCCGCCGGTGGCGACTTGCACATCGTTGATGACGTAACCTATCTTGCCAGCGACGGGAATGGCCCGCTCGATGGTTGCGATGACATCCTCGGTCTGGTTTCCGAGTCGAATGTCATAGTCGACTCGAACTCGGCAAACGCGGACGACTGCATAATTCACGCGCACGTCATGGCGCTCGGCACGTCGTTCGAGGTTGAGAACTATGACTCCGGAAGCCCTCGCGGGACGCTGACAATTCATGGGGGAATCATCCAGAGGTACCGGGGCTGCGTCGGTACCGGCTATGTCAGCGGTGACGAGATCATCATCTCCAGTGGCTACGCAAAGAGTTACAATTACGATAACAGGTTCGAGAATGTCCAGCCGCCCGGGTACTTCATGACCGGGCAGTACTACAAGCGCGCGTGGAGGGAGCTGGCCTGTGGCTAGCAAACGACTCATAGGATCCGCCGGGAAGGCTGCGCTCCTGAACAGCCGCGGCGTCACGATAATCGAGGTGCTCATAGCGGCTCTTCTGTCCACAGTAGCCATAGTCGCGGCATTCACGACGTACGCCGGTACGATGCACTCCTGGGAAGGGACCGCGTGTCTCACGGACGTGCAGCGCGAGGCCTCACTTGCACTGGAGGTCATGGCCCGCGAGATCAGGAGTGGATCATCCGTGGCCATCGGGGCAGGAAGCAACTCGATCTCCGTCTACTACGACACTGAATCGGGCGACAGCCTGATGGCAACGTTCGTCGCCAACGGAAACAATGAGCTCATCGACATAGGCGGTGGAATTGTCACGTCGCACGTCTCGTCCGTGAGCTTTTCAAGCCCGGACGGACAGGCGGTCAACATCGACATTCTGATCGAAAACGACCGAGGTACGACCACGACCGGAGATGACCAGCATGTGCTTATGTCATCGACGGCGGTCTGCAGAAACTGAGGCAGGTAGATGGCAACAGTGAAAGCAATAGATGGTGGGACTCCACGGAGCGGCAGGCGCCGCATTGTACGTGGGAACCAGGCAGGAACAACTCTAATTGAGATCCTGTTCTCAGTGGTTGTGCTGAGCCTGATCATAGTCCCGGTCTTCGATTCACTCGTGTCAGGACGCATGCTGGCGGCCCACCGAGGGGAAGAGCGGATGGCGCTCAAGCTCGTAGAGAGAAAGGCCGAGCAGCTGATGCAGGCCGGGTTTGGATCGGTAGGATCGGACGCCGACGTTTCGAGTACGAGCCTCGCGGTTGGAACCCATCCGACCGACCCGAGCATAGTCCTTAACACGCGAGGTGACGCCGACTCCGGCAATGATGTGCTCGGTCGCCTGACCTGGAATGTCCGGGCAGTCTCGTGGTCGAGCTCGGGCGACTCTGTTCACGTCAAAGAGGTCGATGTCAAGATGGCTTGGCCTGCTGCGGCTCCACAAGACAGCACGCAGATGACGATACTCATAGGTTCCTAGGTAGAGGCTGCCCACGACAGGCACGCAGGCTGAGCAAGACCCCGGTGTTCACAGTGGGACGCCCATCAACCGAAAAACGCCGGCTCCAATGTGAGACCACCAGCAATCGGAAACCCCCGGCTTCACCAGAGAGCCGGGGGTTCTTTTTGTCTCCGACAGGAACTCGAAGCGTTCCGTCGCTCGGATCATTGACGTGCAGGTCAGCCGAACAGCATACCGTACCACGCCAGTATCGCATCGCCCCAGATCGTGGCTACGAACGCCCCGATCGCGATGAAGGGGCCGAACGGCATGCTGTGGTCCCACTCCGACCCATGAGCTCTGACCACCATGGCTCCCACAAGAGCTCCGAAGAAGAAGGCGGCAAACAGCAATAGCAGTACCGCCTGCCACCCCAGGAAGGCACCGAGCATTGCAGCAAGCTTGATGTCTCCCCCACCCATGCTTTCCTTGCCGAAAGCAGCTTCGCCGATGATGGCAATCAGATAGAGCGCGCCACCACCCACTACCGCACCCAGGAGAGATCCACCGAATGTCGTCAGGCCGAGAAGCGGTGCTGCGATCAGCCCCACCGCAATTCCCGGGAGCGTGACGCGGTCGGGTATGATTCTCAGATCCAGGTCAATGAACGAGACGACGATCAGAACGTAGCTGAGCAGACACAGCACCAGCGCCTCTCGGCCCAAACCGTAGCGCCACACCAGAAGCGCCGGCACCAGCCCGGCCAGTACTTCAACCACAAGATACCGCGAGGAGATGGCTGCCTTGCAGCGGCGGCACCTCCCCCGCAGCATCAGGTAGCTCACGATGGGAACATTGTCCCACGGCATGATCCTGTGCCCGCACTCGGGGCACGCAGACGGCGGCCTTACGATCGACTCCCCTCTGGGAAGGCGATATATGAGCACATTGAGGAAGCTCCCGAAGATGGCCCCCACTGCGAACAGGCTCGCCGCCATCAACACTACCAATCCTCCGTCCGTGCGTCGATTTCACTCGCGCGTCGTCCACTGTAGCGCTCGAGGGCCTCTCCACTCAGGATTCTCGGGGTCAGGAAGAGAACGATCTCCGTGTCTGTCTCCGTCCTGATGCTCTTCCTGAAGAGCATCCCAAGGAGCGGGATGTCGCCCAGGATGGGCACCTTAAAATCAGTGTCTATCACATCTTTTCTGAGAAGACCGCCCATGACGACTGTCTGGCCGTCAGGTATCATGACGGTGGTCCTGGCCGTTCTGTGCTTCGTGTCCACAGCATCATCGGGGAAGTAGGCCGAGCGCTGTGCCGAGCTGACCATCGGTTCGACTTCCAGCGTGACGATGTTTTCACTGTTCACGTGAGGCGTAACTTTCAGAGTAACACCTACCTGGCCGAAGATCGGCTCGACGGTCGACTCCTGCCCACCCTCGCGATACGTGACCTTCCGGGCCAGGGCCATATTGCGGATGATCTCGATCACAGCTTCCCGGTTATCCAGTGTCAGGATCTGGGGGCGTGCGAGAACACGCGCTTGTCCTTCCTTCTGCATGGCGGATATCTTGGCGGCGATATCCTTGAGATCGCTGAACGAAGCGAACTTGCCGACCGAGAGCTCGAAGAGGCCCTCTACACCCGAACTGCTGTTGAAGGTCGTATTGTACGAGATAGCGCCATCGCCCGACGATTCGTCCATCGGATTGCTGGCGTCCCAGGAAATACCGAGTTCGTGTGACGAATCCTCCGCGAACTCGACGATCCTGGCCTCTATGAGGACCTGACCCGTTGGGGTGTCCAGTTCCTGAACGAGCGCTCTCAGGGTCGCCATGTTCTCAGGAATGTCTGAGATGACAAGCGAGCTGGTCCTTGCATCGACCACGACGCTACCCAGGTTCGTCAGAACCTTATCCATGGTCTCGCCCAGCTCGACGGCATTCGCGTAGTTGGTTCTGAAGACCTCCGTCATCGTCGCCACGGGTGGACCTTCCGGCGATGACATGATGACGTAGATATTGGTTCCCTTCTGTCGTGTGTACCACAGACCGTTCGCCCGCAGGATCGCAGCAAGCGCGTCTTCCACCAGAACGTCCTCGAGGTAGACATTGATGTTCCGTCCCACGAGTTCCGAACCGATCAGGAAGTTGATGCCCGATTTCTGGGTCATCACCTTGAGTACGCTTCCCAACGTGACGTTCTGCAGGTTGAGTGAGATCCGCTGGCTTCTGACAATGTCCTCCCTTGCGGATGTCTGAGACCACGCAAGGCTCGTCGTTGCAAGAAGCACCACAACGGCCACCAGGAGCAGTACCGCACTCCGGCAGCGGGGTGGATTCAATCTG
This sequence comes from bacterium, assembly GCA_025782395.1. Taxonomy (GTDB): domain Bacteria; phylum Joyebacterota; class Joyebacteria; order Joyebacterales; family Joyebacteraceae; genus Joyebacterum. Next base: position 18,527 of record JALGZD010000161.1, on the reverse strand, counting down.
CTGAACATATTGCTCAACCTCCTCAGTCGACGGTACATTCAGGTCGCTCCTGCCAGTCCTCGGACACTAGTCGACAGTAAGTTCAAAGGACTTTGACCTGTAGGACAATGACACACTGTCGAATTCTATTCCAACAATGCGCGCTCCCTTTATCTTGTCTCCAACGCGCAGGTCCAATCCATCTATTATCGCTATCGGGCTGTCGGGGTCCCAGATGACGCCGTAGAGGGTCATCAACGGAAGCTGAACAGGTGCGGCGGGGGCCTGTGACGCCTGCGGAGAGGGGCTGCTCGATCTCGCTGAAGCTCTTACCAGTGCCTCCATGGGGTCGCGAAGATCCGCTCCGCCGTAGACCCTCTCCGCTCTCGCCTTCGCGATAGAAGCGACCGACAGCAGGAGGCCGGGGTCCTTGTCGAGAAGACTGCGGTTGCCGGAGCTCGGCGCAGCGGCGACTGAATCCATCATTCCGCCGGGGAGTATTCTGACCACGACGGCAACCACAAGAATGAGACCCAAGAGGCCCACCATAAGCTGCTTCTTCTTGTTAGCCGTCAGTTCACTCATCTTCACCGCGCTCAACCCTCCCAGGAGACCGCACCAACGACAATGCGGGCTTCAGCGTCCCCCGTTCCGCTCTCCGGACCATCCATCTCAATCAACCTTACAGTCAGATACCTCTCGCAACTCTCGATTGCGCTGATGAATTGCCCCAGCTCGTGGTAGGAACCTTTGAGCGAAATCTCGATCGGGTACTCCGTCACACGCTTCGACAACCCCGCCCCGGCGAGCAGTCTGGGCTCTTCCCTGAACCTGAGTCCCGCCTCTTCGCTCATCTCCTCCAGCACAGCGATCACGGTCATCCGCTGATCACCGTGCATGAGCGCGTCCTTGAACCCCGCGACCGCGGTGCTCGACTCGCGCACGATGAAGAAATCCTGAATGATGTCCTTCTTCTCCTTCAGAGTCTCCAGCCTCACCCAGACCGGCTTCAGAACAAGGAAGTACGAGATATTCGCCGCAGCGATATAGACGAGAATCACCAGTGCGGCGATCCGCCAGATCGACCACGGGCCGCGAATGGCCGAGTGACTGCGTTTGAGAAGGGCAATCATCCCTCCGGAAGAAGGACCGCCAGTTGCACGGTCTTCCGAAGCGCTCTTCTCCTGCGGGAGCTCTGGAGCTCTGGAGCTCTCTCGAGCTTCCTGCTCGGGCCTCTCTGGGGCCTTCTTGCGACTGAACGGCAGCTTCAACATCTACCCCCACCGACCGTGACGACAAGCCCCCCTTGGCTCGTTGATCATCGGATCGTGCGATTCCCTCGTAGCTATTTGAACAGACACGTGATTTCGAACCCGATCACCGAACGATTATCTATCTTCATCTTGCCGGTTTCGGCAAACTTGACCTCTGATATGTAACTCTTGAGTTCCGGATCTTCCTCGAGTCTGGTCGCGAAGTCCTGAATGGCCTCTTCGCTGCTCGTTTCCCCCGACGAAAGAGCGTGTCCCTCGATGACTATGCCCCTGAAACCGACCTTCCGTCCATCGTCTCGCGGCACCTTGAGACTCACGTGGGTCAACCAAACATCGTCCTGAACTGTCCGGGCCACGGCTTCCCAGATGTACGTAAGATCCGTGCGCGAGTTGATAACAGTGCTGATCTCCTTGAGATCAGGCTTGATTCTGCGCATGATCGTGGCGAGTTCGTCCAGGGTCGGCGTCCCAGGGTAGAGCGCAGTCAAGTCCCCCTCCAGTTTGTCGATCTCACGCGCGTAGACATCGATCATCCTGAAATTCGCCGTCGAGAAGAAGGCAACGGCCAGAACGGTCAGGGTGCAAACCAGCACGGAGAAGGACACGATGGAGAAGATGGCGTTCTTCCTCCGGTCGGGTACAACGTTCTTGCGTATGAGGTTGATGTCATACATCGCTAGTGAACGCCCTCCACCATGGCCAGCGCAGCAGCGAGAGACACGAACGGCGCCAAGTGATCCACTGTGGCCTTGTCGAAACGAGACTCATCAATCTCGACCAACTCGAGGGGACTCCAGGGAAGAACACGGATGCCCGTGACTTCTTCAAGAACCTCCGGGAGATTTGGAAAACCCGACCCTCCACCACACAGATAGATACGATCCACTTCGCTCCCATCGTCCCTGCTCTTGTAGTATGCAATCGACCTCGATACTTCCCCGACCAGGTGCCGCGTAACTCCGCCGGCGGCCTGCGAGACTGCCGGGTTCGTGATCGCCTCGGTCATCTTAACCTTCTCCGCTTCCTTCTGGTCTATGCCGAGTAGTTCTCCAATGGCTCTCGTGTAGGTGTCGCCCGCGATGTCCACATCCCTCATGAAGGGAACCATTCCCCTTCGCGCTATCCCTATGCTCGTTGTCCTTGCACCTACGTCCATAATCGCGAGTGTCGCAGCAGACTGCTCCTCTGCGGCCAGAAGCGCCTCCAGGAGCACGAGTGCATCAACGCCGATGCTCCTGGGGTCGAAACCACAGCTCTTCATGAGCTGCACCTTCGAGTCAACCTCCGCCTTCATCGCTGCGACGAAGAGCACGTTCATGGTTCGACTATCAGGAGTGACCTCCATCGCAGTGTAGTCAACGTACGAGTCAGCGATGTCGAAGGCAATCACCTGGCTGCCCTCGTACCATATGGCTCCCTTCACATCCTTCTCAGCCATCCTTGGGAAGTGGAAGCTCCTCACCGCGACGTGCGGCCCACTGACGGATCCAACCGCCCTGCGTCCGCCTTCCCCACACGCATCCCTGGCCGAGCGCACGGCTGCCAGAACCGCCGCTTCATCTCTCGGCGCTTCGATCACGGCGAGCGCCAGGTTCTCCAGGCGAAAGGTCCCCGGATGACCCGAGAGTTCCACCAGCTTGACAGAGGTAGATCCCATGTCGAGACCTACAACCGTCCTTGTTTCATGCGCGAACATGGCGAGGGCTCCCCCTGTCTCAGGTGTCCTCTGAACCGATCGAAGAACACCTCTGATGCTGCACCCCTTAGCAGTCCCTGCCGATCTTCCTCCGACCGCTGCTAATTGCCGACTATGTCTCCGTCCTGGTTGATCGTCTTCATCACGCCTGACACGTCACTCCCGCACATCGCGGTACTCTGTAACCCGTCGCATTTGATAGTGAATGTGTTCGCCCCTGAAGCCCCGTCGAACGTGTAGCACTCCTCGCTGAAATACCTTCCCTCTAGATCGTTCGCGCTCATACCCAACACCCCACCCGCCGTCACCAGGGCGCCGTCCGTGAAACTCGCGTCCGCGTAGGAGCCGTGCTCCGCGTAGTAGGCGCGCATGGCGTCCTTAACCAGTCCTAGCGCCGTCGTGGCCTCAGTGCCCATTGAACGCTCAGGTACGACTTGATACATCGGAATCGCCACCGCAGCGAGCACACCTACTATCATCACGACGATCATTAGTTCAACAAGCGTGAAACCTTGTTCGTTCCTGTGCTGCATGCCCCTAACCTCCCTCCATCGAACACCCGCTCCAGCTGGGAGCAGCCCGGACAGGCGCGTTCACCAGCCCCGGTACTCCGCAAGATGCCCCGATGCACACTTGATAGCAGACGTCTCAGTTTCCCTCCTTGTTGGATGCCCCCGGGGGCAACACCGCAACAGGTGTCGCCCCCGGATCACACATCTCCGCTACGAGTTGGTGATATCGCCGTTCTGGTTGATCGACCGTACGATCGCCGCCACTTCACCGGCCTGCGCCGTGGTGCTGTTGGCGCCGTCGCACTCTATGTCGAATGCAGCCGCGGTCGGAACAGCATCGAACGTGTAGCACTCCGTGCTGAAGAACCGACCAAGAAGATCGTTGTCAGTCACGTCAAGCACGTTCGCGAGCGTGACCTTATCACCGATTGCGGCACCGGTACCCACGTACGTGCCGTGCTCGGCGTAGTACACGCGCATGGCGCCACGAATCGTGCCCAGAGCCGCTACGGCCTCTGAGGCCTTAGCACGCTCAGTAGCTCCCTGGTACATCGGGATAGCTACCGCGGCCAGGATTCCTACGATAATGACCACAATCATCAGCTCGACGAGGGTGAAACCCCCCTGATTCTTGCGTAGCATCTTATTCACCTCCTCTCCTGCTCTTTTGGTTCCCCTGTTGACTCGACCTACTGTATTCCAGTTGCCATCTGGAAAATGGGCAGGTAGATCGCCAGCACTACAACTGTCACGATGCCGCCGAGCCCAACGATGAGGGCCGGCTCGATCATTGCTGTCAGTCCACTGATTGCAGTATCGACCTCGTCCGTGTAGAAATTGGACACTCTCTCGAGCATATCGGGTAGGTTGCCCGACCTCTCTCCGGCCGAGACCATGCTGACGACCATCTTCGGAAAGACCGGGGACTCTGCGAGCTTCTCTGAGATGGTCGCCCCGTTGATGATTCCTTCACTTACTCTGTCAATCGCGCTCTGCACGACAGTGTTGCCCGAGGTCTCGGAGACTATTTCGAGTGCATTGACGACTGCCACTCCGTTTTCCATAAGCGTCCCGAGTGTCCTGCTGAACCTGGCAACCGACGCCTTCTGGATGAGTTTCCCGAACATAGGCAGCTTGAGAATGAGCCCGTCAAACTTGAGCCTGCCCGCCGGCGTTTTCTTCCACTTGAGGAAGAGGAAGGTCCCGAGTCCGAGAATCACGAGCTCCCAGACAATGTTCTGCCCAAGGAAGCGTGATATCGTGATCAGCGCCGTCGTGAGCGGCGGCAGTGTCATGTCGAAGTCCGCAAAGATGACCTCGAACTTCGGAATCAGGAAGAACATGATACCTATGACGGCAAACAGGAAAAAGACGGCGATAAACACCGGATAGGTTGACGCCGATATGATTTTCCTGGTAAGGGCATCCCTCGCCTCGAGGTAGCTGGCCAGACGTGCAAGCACGGACGGCAGTGAACCCGACTCCTCGCCGGATCTCACCATGGACACGAAGAGCGTCGAGAAGACCTTCCCGTGCTTCGCGACTCCCTGAGAAAGCGTTGATCCGGCCTCGATGTCCACAGCGACTTCCTTGAGTATGCCGGCCAACGTCTGGTTATCGATCTGATCGGCGATTCCGTCGAGACTCTCGAGTACAGGCAGACCAGCATCCAGCATCGCCGAAAGCTGACGACAGACGACGGCCTTGTCCTTCGTCTTCACCTTCTTGCCGCCGTGCGAGCGACGCGCCTTCTGCGTCGCCGCCCGCGGCGCAACGGAGATGACGACGAGGTTCTCCTTCCTGAGGATAGACACGAGACCCATCTCGGTCTCAGCGGTCCGAGTACCCTGTACGGTCCTGCCTTTGACATCCTTGGCGATGTATGCGAATTCGGACATCGTGTGTTTCCTTCTGTCTCACCGACAAGTCGAAGTAGTTCGCGAGCGCCGATTCTAGTTGGCCGCTCTGTGCCCGAGAGTGGGTGTCTTGATTCTCAGTTTCCCCAGTTCTCTCATCATTCCCTTAATATCGTTCGAGGACACAAGCGCCGTTTCCGGCGTCAGATTCCCCTCCCGCGTCAGTTTCAGGAGCGATGAGTTCAGACTGTGCATGCCGTCCTTCGATCCCGTCTCGATTGTGGATCTCAGCTGCTGGAGGTTGTTCTCCCTGATGAGGTTCCTCACCGCCGCCGTCGCCACCATCATCTCGGTCACCAGCCGCCGGCCGGTTCCGCTCGCGTCCGGCAGAAGCTGCTGGACGAGCACGCCCTCGAGGCACAGCGACAGTTGTGTCCGTACTCCCTGCTGTTCGTGCGAGGGGAAGATGTCGACGATTCTGCTTATCGCCTGGGGCGCCTCGCTCGTGTGGACTGTGGTCAGCACGAGGTGGCCGGTCTCCGCAAGGGTCAGGGCTGTGCGAACCGTGTCAAGGTCTCTGATCTCACCTATGCAGATCACGTCCGGATCCTGCCGCAACACCTGTCGGACGGCCTCCGCGAAAGACCGTGTGTCCCTGTCCAGCTCTCGCTGGTTCACGATGCTCTGCTTGTGCCTGTGCAGATATTCGATAGGATCCTCGATCGAGAGAATGTGAACGGCTTTGGTAGCGTTGATGTAGTCAATCATCGAAGCCAGAGTTGTTGACTTGCCGGAACCGGTCGGCCCGCTCACGAGAACCAGACCGTGGAGTTTCTCACAGAACTCCTGCATGACCGGCGGGACGCCGAGCTCCTGCATCGAGGGGATCACCCAAGGCAGGTGACGCACGGCGGCGGCAATGGTCCCGCGCTGGAAAAACACGTTCAGTCTGAAGCGTCCGAGATCCTCCACGCTGAAGGACGTATCCAGCCCCTTCTCAACTTCCAGGCGCGCGATTCTCTTCTCGTCGAGCATCGCGTAGGCGAGCTCGCGCGTCTGATCAGAACTGAGACGCGGGCTATCGTGAGACTCCAGCTTGCCGTCGACCCTGAACTGGGGCGGCACACCCGGGGTGAGATGAAGATCCGACGCCCGGCGGGATACCATCTCCTTGAGGAGCGATACGATTCCTTCACTCAGACCGCTGTCCAGCATTTCATCCTCCTAGCCGCTTGCGACGGAGAGCACTTCGTCTATCGTTGTCAAACCTTCACGGACCTTCTCCATGCCGTTCACGAGCAGAGGCTTCATCCCTTCGGCAAGAGCGGTGTCTCTCACGGCTTCGCCGACTTTCCCTGCCAGAACAAGCTCCCTCACGGCGCGTGTCACGGGAAAAAGCTCATAGAGAGCCATCCTCCCCTTGTACCCTGTGCCGGAGCATTCGGAACAACCGGCGCCTCGTTTGAAGACCGTGTCGGTCGCCTCCGGCATGATCTCTTGGAACCTTCCGAGGAGCAGCGGTTCCGGATCATATTCCTCGCAGCAGTTCGTGCAGGTTTTTCTGACAAGTCGCTGTGCGATCACCAGATTCAGCGATGTGCAGATCAAGTACGCTTCGGCTCCCATGTTGAGGAGTCGATCTACCGCAGAGGTGGCGTCGTTCGTGTGAAGAGTGCTGAAGACCAGATGACCCGTCTGCGCAGCCTTGATGGCGATCGAAGCCGTCTCGAAGTCGCGAATCTCGCCTACGAGGATCACATCCGGATCCTGACGCAGAAACGACCTGAGAGCTGCGGCGAAATCCAGCCCGATCCCCGGCTTCGCCTGGACCTGATTGATTCCCTCCAGTTCGTACTCGACAGGATCCTCTACGGTCATGATGTTCTTGTCCGGCGAGTTGATGTGTGAGAGCGCCGAATAGAGGGTGGTTGTCTTACCGCTTCCTGTCGGGCCGGTCAGCAGGATCATCCCGTGCGGTGCGCTGATCGCGCTCTTGATGAGGTCAAGTGATGCTTCATCGAATCCAAGATCGCTCAGATTCGTCTTCAGATTCGTCTTGTCCAGGATCCGCATCACGACCTTCTCGCCGTGGATAGTGGGGATCATGGAAATGCGGATGTCGACCTCTCGGCCCATAACTCTCACCCTGCAGCTACCGTCCTGCGGGAGTCGACGCTCAGCGATATTGAGTCCGGAGAGAATCTTGATCCGGGAAGTAATCGCCCACTGCATCTTCTTCGGAGGTGGCAGTATCTCCCGAAGCACACCGTCGATTCGGAGCCGCACGGCAATCTCCTTGTCACGCGGCTCAATGTGGACGTCACTTGCCCCTTCCTGAATCGCCTGAAGCAGGATGAGGTTGACCAGCCTGATGACTGGAGCATCGTTCGGCTCAATCGAGAGCTGCTCTGCGTCTCCACGGCCGGAGCTACCGGTTTCGACCTCAACCTCAACAATGCTCTGAATCGACTTCTCAATATCGATTTCATCGCCGTAGTATTTCTCGATCGCAGCCTGGATCACATCAGGATCAGCCTTGACGGGCCGAACATCGTAGCCGGTGTTCGCGGCGACAGTGTCGGTAGCGATGACGTCCAGCGGGTCATCCATCGCAACCAGAAGAGCGCCGTCCTCTCGCGCCACAGCGATGAGATGAAACCGCCTTGCCATCTCCCGCGGAACGAGCTGGGCCACATGCGAGTCGACCTCGAAGGTGGAGAGGTCCAGCTCGGTCCGTGTCTCTGAGTCGGCATAGCTCACTAGCAAATCCCTTCAATCTGCCCTAACTTTCGGCCCTATGGGGGCCTGCACTATCTAATCGACTGCAAGGCCCATGCCAGTCCATCTTGACAAACTCACAACATGATGATAAGGTGTAATGTCTGGTGGGTCGGCACGTTAGGGCCTGTCCAGAACCCCACCGACAGGCTTTGTGCCACCCTCTGGATGGACTTGTTTCGCATCATGCAAGGATACCGAACCGAAGGCCGGATACGGCACGCGTTCGCCGCTCTCGCGCTTGTCGGTGGCACTCAGGAAGGCCTCGACTATGACCGGGTCGAACTGTGTTCCAGCGCCATCCTTGAAGATCTGAATCGCCTGTTCGGGCGTCATTGGCTCCCTGTACGGACGCTTCGATGTGAGCGCGTCGTACGCGTCCGCCACAGACAGGATTCTGGCGCCAAGCGGGATGTCCGAACCTGCGAGTCCGTCCGGGTAGCCGCCGCCATCGAACCGCTCGTGATGGTGTTTCACCATTTCGATAACGTCCCTGAGTTCGTCAATCGGATCGAGGATTCGTGCGGCAAGGACCGGATGCTCCTTCACGGATTCCCATTCCATGGCATCGAGTTCCCCCGGCTTGTTCAGTACGCTCTCTTTCACGCCGATCTTGCCGATGTCGTGAAGGAAACCGGCGATCCAGATGCTCTGTATCTCGGCTTCGGAGAGAGACAAGTACCTCGCGATGCGGACGGACTCCTCGGCCACCCTGGCCGAATGACCCTGCGTGTACTCGTCTTTGGCCTCCAGCGCCTGTGCGAGGGCTTTGATGCTCCCGATGAACAGGCTCCTCAGGTTGCTGTTGGCATCGTTGAGCTGCTTCGTCCGTTCGCGCACCATGGATTCGAGGTTTCGCTGATACTCGCGGTTCTGGACCACCAGGCGCTTCTTCTCAACAGCCCTGTCTACTGTCAGCGTGAGCATGTCCAGGTTCAGAGGCTTCGAGAGATGATCGTGAGCGCCGAGTTTCATGGCTTCCACGGCGGAGGCGAGATCCGGCGCTCCCGTCATGATTATGACCGCGACATCCTCATCGGTCAGCCTGATGCGGCGAAGCATGTCGATGCCGCTTATGCCCGGCATGTTGACATCGGAGAGAATCCCGTCGTACGCAGCCTGGGACAGCATGCTCAGAGCTATCTCCGCGTCCTCGGCGAGATCGCACGCGTACCCATCGTCGGTCAGCCTGAGCTTCACCAGTTCCCTGATGCTCGGCTCATCATCCACTATGAGGATCTTGCCCTTCGCGTCCGCCAAGCCTCGTCTCCCAGCTCTTGCCGAGCAGCTCATACCGTGCAGCACACATCGCACAGCGCGTATGCAGACGGGTGTCCATCACCGCACGCCCATCCACACGGGACAAGCGCACTCTCCAACAGTGCTGCAACAAAGCAAGGATTGTACCAGTGAGAAAATGGCTGCCGGCCGCTAATGCCTGTGGCTGGGGCTACTTGGTATGTGCAGCCGCCATACGCGCGCGAACCGACTGTGCAGGCGCACAAATCGTCTTCAGAGCATGTCTGAGATCGGAGCAAGAGAGAGGTTGGACCGTGCATTGTTCAAGAATCGAACAGAACAAGGCGTCCACATGAATGCAATCGGCAAGGGCACGCCCCATCCGGGCTGTTCAACACATGGACGGGGATGCTACCGTCCGAGATCGAAGATATCGATCTCCTTCCACTCCCGGGCAAGCTTGTCCCACTTGTAGTAGCGCACCATGTCCACAACTTCGTCCTCGGAGTAGATGTTCTCAAACTCCGCCGGCGAGCCGATGCGCTTTGAATAGGTGACCTTGCGCTCGAGAAAAAGAGCCTTCACGGTTCGCTCAAGCATCATTCTACCGGAAGCTCCGTCAAAAACGACGGTCTCCACGGTTTTCCTCCGTTCGGGGTACTCCTCGAAAGTGTGCTCGATGAACCCGAAGAGCTTCTCGATCTTGTCGAGGAGTTCATCCCACTTCGTCTGGTGCATTCTCCCTCCTTGCCGTCGCGCCGACTGAGCGCAGGGTCCGGCAACGCCCGGAACCCGACCGTGAGCCCCACTGTGGCCCGAGTGTGCATCCCGATAATCATAGCCCGAGTTGAGCCCTGCAGGAAGCAGGTTCTGTGCGACTCGACCTCTCAGGTGGAGTCGCCTTCCCGCCCCGAATCTGGTAATGTTGTAGGATAGGAAGGGGTTTTCGATCATGATGCGAAACAACCAGGAAGGATGGAAGATTGGCTGGAAAACGGATTGAAAGGGTGCTGGTCACAGGATCCGAGGGACAGATTGGGTCCGAACTGACACGGGAACTCAGAAAGCGGTATGGCGACGACCGCGTCGTGGCCAGTGACATCAAGGACTCAAGTGCAGGGGGCAGCGGAGAGACCGGACCGTACGAGCGTCTGGATGTCACGGATCATGCAGCATTCAAGAGCGTTGTAGACACACAGCGGATCGATACGATAGTCCACCTCGCTGCGATTCTGTCCGCCACCGGCGAGAAGAACCCCCTGCCGGCGTGGAAAGTCAATGTCACCGGACTCATCAATGCGCTTGAGATCGCGAGGGAGTGCGGGCTGACTCAGGTGCTCTGTCCAAGTTCGATAGCTGTGTTCGGCGCTGGGTGCCCGCGAGAAAACACGCCGCAGGAAACGGTGCTCAGACCTACGACCATCTACGGGATCACGAAGGTCACCGGGGAACTTCTCTCTGACTACTATGTGCGCCGATTCGGGGTGGACGCGCGAGGACTCCGCTACCCCGGGATCATCTCAGCCGAGACTCTCCCCGGCGGCGGGACGACGGACTACGCCGTCGACATATACTACAAGGCCGTTGAGAAAAAGCGGTACACGTGCTTCGTTAAGGCGGACACCAGGCTGCCGATGATGTACATGCCGGACTGCATCAAGGGCACGATCGACCTCATGGAGGCCGGCTTCGACCGGCTCGAGCATCACGGTGATTTCAACGTGGGCTCGATGAGCTTCACTGTCCAGGAGCTGGCCGATTCCATCCGCCGGCACATCCCGGAGTTCGAGGTTGCCTACGAGCCCGACTACCGCCAGGCCATCGCGGATTCATGGCCTGCCTCTATCGATGACTCTGCGGCACGTCGGGAGTGGAATTGGAGTCCCGACTACGATCTCGAAACGATGACTGCCGACATGCTCGACATACTGTCCAAGCGGAACGCTCTGGGCAAGCTGTATGGCTAGCCGGTGCGAGGAGCCAGAAGAAAACCGTGGGGCTCAGGAACACGAACCGGATCGCCCTGTTCCTGCCCTACGTGGCGAACCCCACGAGACCAAGCGGGGCCGGGTTCGCGAGGTTGTTCTTCACGTTCCTCCCCTACACGCCGTATTTGTCGATGATCGCCTGCTTGTCCATGCCGATGATGCCGTACTTCTCTCCCACCTTCGCGAAGGCGTCGACGCACCTGTCAATGTGCTCGAACTCGTGCGCCGCAGAGAGCTGAACGCGAATCCGTGCCGCGCCGGCCGGGACAACCGGGAAGAAGAAACCGATCACGTAGATGCCCTCGGCGTACATGTCCCTCGCCATGTCGTTCGCCAGCTTCGCGTTGTAGAGCATGACGGGAACGATGGGCGTGACACCAGGCCGGATGTTCAGACCGGCTGACGTCATCTTCTCCCTGAACCGCTGTGTGTTCTCCTCCAGCTTGTCGCGCCGCTCCGTTGTCTTCGACAGCACCTCGATTACCTTGATGGACCCGGCAACGATGGGCGGCGCCATGGAGTTGGAGAAGAGATACGGCCGTGCTTTCTGGCGGCAGAGTTCCACGAGCTCTTTTCTGCCGGAGACGCAGCCACCCGAGGCTCCACCAAGGGCTTTGCCGAACGTCGTAGTGATGAGATCAACCTTATCCATCACGTCGAAGTGTTCGTGTGTGCCGCGGCCCGTTCTGCCGATGAATCCGCTGGCATGGGATTCATCAACCAGCACCATCGCGTCGTACTTCTCTGCGAGTTCGCACATTTCATCGAGCGGACAGAGATCACCGTCCATCGAGAAGACGCCGTCCGTCACGATGAGCCTGTGCCGTTTGTCCTGGTGAAGCTCCAGCTTTTTCTCGAGGTGCTTCATGTTCATGTGCTTGAACGTATCGTACTGGGCGGAGCAGAGCCTGATGCCGTCGACAAGCGAGGCGTGGATCAACCTGTCGGCGATGATCACGTCCTCCGGCTCGAGAATGGACTCGAAGACGCCCGCGTTTGCATCCATGCACGATGGGAAAAGGAGCGTGTCCTCCATTCCAAGGAAGCTCGACATCTTGTCCTGGAGTTCCCGGTGAATGTCCTGTGTGCCACAGATGAACCGTACCGAACTCATGCCGTACCCACGCGAATCCAGGCCCTCGTGCGCGGCCTTTATCACGTCCGTGTGACTTGAGAGACCGAGGTAATTATTCGCGCAGAAGTTGAGGACTTCTTTCCGCGAGGCCCCCTCAGGATACTCAACATCTATCACTGCCCCCTGTGGCGAGCAGATGAAGCGCTTCTCCTTGAAGATCCCTTTCTTCTTGATTGTCTCTATGTCGTCGACGAACGCCTGTCGCGTCTTGTCGGAGTATGCCATGCCCGCCTCCTGATCAACCCAAGTGCTTGTTCACGAGTTCCACTATGGAAGTGACGGTGTCGAATGCCTCCGGCGTAGCCTCGCTGTCCGAAAGCGTGATGTCATATTTCTTCTCAAGAAAAACTTTCAACGACACCATGGAGAAGCTATCTACGATGCCCGAGGAGATGAGCGCAGTATCGAAATCAACTTCCACATCATCGTCCTCGTCGACGTACTCGTCGACGATATACTCCAGAACAACGTCTTTCATCTCGTCCATTGGTCTTCCTCTCTTTTGTGACTGTTGCATGGCCGTCTGCTCGCGGCCTCCGCGCTGGTTCTAGTCGTCCTCGAGTGTCGAGAGATCTCCAACGTCCTCACCCCACTCAAGCGCCCTGAGATAGCGCCTCAGGATCTTCCCGGAGCGGGTCTTCGGGAGCTTCTCCATGTATTCTATCTCCTGAGGCATTGCCAGAGGAGACAGCTTCTTCCTGATGAAATTCATGATCGAAAGCTCGAGGTCACCGGATGGTTCGAACCCCGGCTTGAGAGACACGAAGGCCTTCACGACCTCCATGTTTACCTTGTCGGGCTTGCCGACGGCCGCGGCCTCCGCGATCGCCTCATGCTCAACGAGCGCTGACTCGATTTCGAACGGACCGACGAGGTGACCGCCCGTATTGATGACATCATCATCCCGTCCGACGAACCAGTAGTACCCATCGGCGTCAATGCTTGCCCTGTCGCCGGAGACATACCAGAGATCGGTGTTGGTGCAAAGCTCATCGGGCTCGGCGCCCTCGGGCGCCCCAGCGAACTTGCTCCGGTAGATGTCCGGCTTGTTCCGGTACGCGCGGAACATTGCGGGCCAGCCTGGGCGAAACGCTATGAGCCCGACTCTGCCGGGCTCCTCAATGGGCTCGTGCGTCTTGAGATCCAGCACGGCAGCTTCGATACCGGGGAACGGCTTCCCCATTGATCCGGGCTTGATGGGCATGCCCGGGTAGTTCGAGATCATCATTGCACCCGTCTCCGTCTGCCAGAATGTATCCAGGAACGGGAGCCCGAACACCTCCTCGCTCCAGATGACGGCCTCTGCGTTGAGCGGCTCACCCACGGAGGCAAGATGCCTCAGCGAGGACAGATCGTGTGCCTTGACAGGCTCAATACCATCACGCATGAGCGAGCGAATGGCCGTGGGAGCCGAGTACCACACGGTGATACGGTTGTCTTGGATGAACTGATACCAGCGCGCGCACGTGAAGCCGGAATCAAGCACGCACTGCGTAACCCCGAGCGACCACGGTCCGATGATACCGTAGCTCGTTCCGGTCACCCAGCCTGGGTCGGCCGTGCACCAATAGATGTCGTCGTCCCTGAGATCCAGGACCCAGGATGTCGTGAGCGCCTGCCCCCAGATCGAGCTGTGGACGTGCTGCGCGCCCTTCGGCTGACCCGTCGTTCCCGAGGTGTAGTGCAGCACGGAAGGCGTCGCCGGTGTCGCTTCGTATGCGTCGAACTCCTCGACTCGAGGCGCCGCTTCCACATCGAAGAATATTTCCTCGCCCTTCAGTTTGGACTCGTCGCCTTCCACAACGATGACGTGTTTCAGCTCTGGGAGTTTGTCCAGGATCTTGCGAACCTTCTTGACGTGCTTCCTGGTCGTGAGGATCGCCGCAGTGCCTGCGCTCTCCAGACGAACCTCGAGCGATTCATCGCCGAATGCGGAGAAGAGGGGCTGAGCGATGCCGCCCATCTTCAGAATGCCGAGAAATGAGAAGTAGAGACTCGGAATCTTGTCCATGAAGATACAGATGCGGTCGCCGGTCTCGAGTCCCTGGTCGCGAAGGAATTTCGCGAATCCGTTCGAGTAGACTCTGAGATCGTCGAAAGTGTAGGTGTGTTTCTTGCCCCCGAAACCCTCCCAGATGAGGGCGACCTTGTCGGTTTGCCCCCGAGTGCATACCCTGTCTGAGCAGATGTGTCCTATGTTGAGGAGCTCGCCATCTTCCCAACCCAGTACCTCTTTCGCGATGCCCCAGTCGAAACCCTTCAGTCTCTCCTCGTAAGATCCAATGTTGCTCAAGACAGCTCCTTTCACACCGGATGCGTAACTGCTCTTAGTGAACGCCCGCCCCGCGATCAAGCCTGGGCAGGATCCGAGGCCCGAGCGATCAAGCCTGGGCAGGATCCGAGGCCCGAGCGATCAAGCCTGGACAGGATCCGAGTCGAGCACGACAACGGCGGCAGCACTCGTTCGACTGTGAGTAAGTGACAGGAGCCATCGACCTGCGCCCCTCTCCCCGGCTGCGCTGAGAGCCGTGCCGTTGAGCTTGAGTTGTGGCTCGCCCGACGGCTCTCTCAGGACCTCAACATCTTTCCAACGCAACCCCTGCGCCAGACCAGCTCCCAGAGCCTTGAAGAGCGCCTCCTTCGCCGCGAAACGAGCGGCGAACGCCTCCCACGACCGAGCCTGCATCCTGCAGTACTCAATCTCGGCAGGCAGGAAGAGCTCATCCACCAAGCCATCACTCAGCCGAGCCCGGAACACCTCGAGATCGACAATGTCTATCCCGACTCCGACAACCAATCCTCTCCTCCGGAATCCGCCGGCTTCCCGCCGGATCCGGCGGAACAGTCAATTTGCATGGTGGAATTGTACCCCGATGCCGGGCGTGCGGTCAACGCCTGCGGGGAGCCGCACGTCCGCCTGCGGGGAACCGCAGGTCCGCCTGCGGGGAGCCGCACGTCCGCCTGCGGGGAGCCGCACGTCCGCCTGCGGGGAACCGCAGATTCGCCTGCGGGGAGCCGCAGATCCGCCTGCGGGGAGCCGCAGATCCGCCTGCGGGGAGCCGCAGATCCGCCTGCGGGGAGCCGCACGTCCGCCTGCGGGGAGCCGCACGTTCGCCTGCGCCGGGGGAGCACTGGTTCGATGATCCGGCGTCACAAACAGGAATGCCCGCGGCCGGATCGGCCACGGGCATTCACCACGATATGGACAGCCCCCAAGAACTTGCTCGAAGCGCCCCTCTATTCTTCCTGAGCAGGCCTGTAGAGTGCCTTTATCCGCCCCCATGACGACGTCTCCACAGGCGAGACACAGTCTTGCGGATCAGATGGGATGGCCGGTTCCCCGGGGCTGGGAATCATCATGAACCAGTCATCGGCGCTGCTCCCGTTGTGATCCACGCCCCCTGGGCATCGACCCAGGCAGTTACCCTGAGGAACTCCCGGCGCAGGTTCAGGATCGACACACAGGCCGTAGGCTATCGGCACCGGATCCGCCACGTCGCCCCAGTTCACCCCATCCACGATCGTCCAGCAATCGATGGCCGCGATCGTATCTGTGCCGGTCGCGAGAAGAATCCCGTCTCCCCCGTTCGCCAGTGCGATATCGGTGTCGTAACCTCCGCAGAGGATCAGATTCGGAACATCCGGGTTGTCGTTGTCATCCGAGGGATGCACGAACTCCCAGTCGGCACCGGACAGATCGGGGGTGACCTCTCCCGGAATAGCATCTCTCGCAATCACGATTCTCTCGCCGGGCCAGAGCGGATGCTGACAGCCGCCGTGCTGCCCCGGAAAGCGATAGACGGCTTCCGGCATTCCGTCGTCACCCTCATCAGTAATGACGGCCCCGTCCAGGAACGCGACAGTGCCGCCGGCATTCATCAGCTCGATGTACTCATTGTGAGCATCGAAGCCCGGAACGTAGTAGTAGATCTCGGTGAACACGACACGGTTCCAGACCTGCAGCGCCATGGCCTGCGGAGCAACAAGGCACACGGCGACAACCAGGATCATGGCCACGACACCAGACCGTTGAGCGTCCTGCCTTCCAGCCTTCACCTTCACCCTCACCACACCACCTCCCCCCACGCGGGACCCAGGAGATCCCTCGCCTAAGTCACATCCACCCGGCGGCGGCGCCCTGACGTCCGCAATCACAGGGAGCGTGAGAGCGCAGCCTGCCGCCGTTGGACTCATGCCCGCCGAAGCGCGGTCGACGGACGGTGTGTCTGACGAGCAGGAGTCGCTCCACGTCAGTCAGAAACGCACGAAAGGCCCACATAGTGGGCCTTTCGTGCGTTCACGCGCGTTCTCGGGCGGGCGCCACCGTCAACTCTGTGGACGCCCCCACGGAGTATCCATCCCCGCTCTCTCAAGCATGGCGAACGAAACCCTGTTGCCCTCGGCAGCGATGTCGGCCTCATCACCGCGCACCAGGCAACCGTTCTCTACGACGATGTGACCGTCAACAACAGTGTAGTCGACCCGGTGATCGAACCCCGAGTAAACGATGGCTGCCAGGGGATCCGACAACGCTCCGGAGTACCCCAACCTGGCCATGTCGAACAGCACCAGGTCGGCCGCCTTCCCTTCCTCGATCGATCCGATCTCCTCACGCCCCAGTATCTGCGCTCCACCCCGCGTCGCCATCCAGACGACATCCTCTGCCGTCATCGCCTCGGGTCCTTCGGTCAGCAGGTGTACCAGGAGACAGTTCCTCAGCTCACCGAGCATGTCCGACGAATCATTGCTGGCACTCCCGTCGACACCCAGTCCGACAGGCACACCTCGCCTGAGCATCTCCGGAATGCGGGCCACGCCCGATGAGAGACGCATGTTCGACGTCGGGCAGTGTGCGATCGCGGTGCGTGTTTCGGCCAAGAGATCAAGCTCGTCGTCCTCAAAATGCACACCGTGTGCCAGCCACACGTCTTTCCCGAGCCACCCTATCCGTTCCAGGAGCGCGAGAGGACGCACACCATACTCGCGAAGGCAATAGTCGTTCTCATCCTCTGTCTCTGCCAAGTGCGTGTGCAGCAGCACGCCGTGTTCCCGCCCAAGCTCCGCGGTCTTGCGCATCAGTCCCTCGTCGACGGAGAAGGGCGAACAAGGTGAGAGCGCGATTCTCACCATGGCAAAGGGATCGGGGTTGTGATAATGCTCGATGAGCCGCTCCGAATCCTTCAGTATCTCAGCGGCTGTCTGCACGACGCCGTCCGGCGGAAGGCCACCGGCCGAGCGTCCACGCGACATGCTCCCCCTCGTGGGATGAAAGCGCATCCCGAGTTGTGTTGCGGCCTCGATCTCCGCTCCCATCAGATCACCGCCCACCGCACTCGGAAACACATACATCTGATCGCTCGTCATCGTGCAACCGGTGAGCAGGAGCTCCGCGCAGGCGAGACGCGTTCCCGCACGGACGGCTTCTTCTGAGAGACCGGCCCAGATGCCGTAGAGCGTCGTCAGCCAGTCGAAGAGCTTCCGGTTCTGAGTAGCAGGCAGGTTGCGCTGGAGTGTCTGGTTGAAGTGGTGGTGCAGGTTCACAAACCCCGGAATCATGAGCATCGACGAGCAGTCGATGACTCGCGCTCCGTCCGGCGCCGCGAGACCGGCGCCGATCCTCGCTATGCGGTTACCCTCAACGAGGACGTCCGCGCCGCAGAGCCGGTCGCGTGTGTCGCTCATTGTGGCGATGTGATAGACGTTCTTGAAGAGAAGCAACCGTCCCTCCGATCTAGATGTCCGAACCGCTGCCGGGTAGGGCCCGTCCACCCGCAAGCGAATCCAGACCGGCCAGTACTCTCTCTGGTGTGAACGGAAGTTCCCGCAACCGAAGCCCCGTCGCCGCGAAGATGGCATTCGCCACCGCCGGGCACACGACGTCCACCGGGATCTCCGAGACGCTCTTCGCTCCGAACGGTCCTGTCGGCTCGTCAGTCTCGACGAGAATGGCCCGGATCTCAGGAGCATCAACAGCGGAGTAGATCTTGTAATCGGTCAGGTTGGCATTGACCATCCTGCCCTTCCTGTCAAAGATCATCTCTTCGCTCAGTGCCTGCCCCAACCCCTGCAG
>JALGZD010000074.1 GCA_025782395.1 bacterium | reverse complement strand
TTTCTCCCTCATCGCCCGCTACATCATCCTCACCACCATCGATGAGACCTGGCTTGCGCACCTCTACACACTGGATGACCTGAAAGAAGGAATCGGACTGACCGCCTATGCCGGAACCGATCCCCTCGCCGTCTTCAAACGCGAGTCGTTCATCCTCTTCCAGGAGATGCTCGCCCGCGCGACCCAGAAGGTCGTCAAATCGCTCCTCAACCCACGCCTCACCGCGTCGGGAGGAGAAAGGCAACCAGCTCGCAAACGCGAGGTGAGCTACGTCCATGCCGGTGCGGGATCGGTCAGTTCGACCGCGGAGAGGCCGAAGCACAGCCCCGTCTCGATCGCGAAGAAAACAGGCCGAAACGATCCCTGTCCGTGTGGCTCGGGGAAGAAGTACAAGAACTGCTGCGGGAGAAAGACCTAAGAGACCCGTTCCAGCAGGAGGTCATCATCGGTGATGTGCCGCTGCGAGAAGAGGGACGGGGGATGTCCAGTTAGTTGGTAAAGCTGACATTCACATGGCCTCCGTTCATCACGTATCCAACCCTACCTCGAAGCTGCCTGCGCTGTCAACATTGGTGTGCACGAAACGCAGGACATAGCAGGCTAGGCCCTGTTCATCGCGACCATCCTTGACCCACGCACACTCGGTCAGAAGCCAGTCCGGTAGCCTCTCCTGCAACGCTTTCAGGTTCTCCTTATCCCTCTGTGTTGTTAAGTGAGCAACCAGAACAGGTAGGTTCCCCGTAATGGGACAGAGGATGAAATTCCTGCGGAGCTTGGGGGACTGTACCTGGAACTCAGGTGTTGGCTCTCGCGTGGTAGCTGGCATATCGCAACTCTATTTCCACAAGCATTTTGGGATAATCTGGCAGAGCAGCTTGACAAAGGACAAGCTCGCCTGTATAGTGTATAATAAGTTCTTTTGCTAGAGATAGTCAGAGGTGTCGATTATGAGCGATCTCCTCTTTTTAAGTCTGTTAGTTCATGGTAAAATACGTAATTACCAAATAAAGGATGCCCTGTTACGCTCAGAGGACATTATCGCGGGGATCAAGAAAGGGACCTCCTACAACATCCTCCGAAGGCTCGAACGCTATGGCCACATCGTTGCATCGGTAGAACACGAAGGGAATCGTCTTGAACGTCGTGTGTACGAGACTACAGACCCGCGATGCAAGGCGTTCGAAAGCATATTACAAGAGAATCTCTCTGAGGTTTTTATTTCTCTGTTCGATCAGATCGAGCTTGATCATTCATAAGTTAGAATCGCAAAGGAGCTGAGACGGTGTTCGGTTGAAGAGAGCATGACAGAAACTAGTGAAGCAAAACGCCCCAAGGAGGCAGAGATGATTCCCAGAAGGTCTTTCAGAGGTAGCGGGTTATTGAAGTCCGGAGTCAGTAGAAGACAGAACCGATCGAATGTGTCTCAGGGATCCAAAATGCGCGGTTTTTCCTCCCGTCTCTTGTCATTCCGAAGTTTGGGTATGATGTTGCTGGTGTTGGTACTGCTGGGCTGGTCATTGAGTGTATCCGGGGATCCAGTAGTCACAATCGAACTCCCGAAGGACAATCCGACAGGAGAAGTCGTCATCGGGGAGGAGTTCACGTTCATCGTCAAGTTCTGGAACGACGCGGCGAACCCGCCGGCTGTGGGCTACGGTCCATTCGTCGACCTGTACCTCGAGTACAAGGGGGCGGACTGCAACGCTCTGCTTCCCAACTCGAGTCAAGCTGGCTCATGTGACGGGATCGAGTTCGTCGAGGCGCACGCGAAGTTCAGCAGCCCCGAGGAGTACCTGTTGGCCCCACCTCCCGATCCGGAGGGTGTCATCTCGCCACTCATCACGTCACCGTGCGGACCGGGGATCACGTGCCCGAACTCCAGTGCCACCGCGATCAACTCGCATCCGTTCGGTGTTTCGTTTCCCTCTCCCCCCTGCTATGTGGAGGGGTTCCAGCTAATCGTGTTAGAGCTCCCCCCACAGCAGATGGCCAACTACAACGCGAACACCGGGCAGGGCGAGATGCCGATCGAGATCGAGGTGACAGCGAAGGTCCATAAGTACGCCGATCATGACGAGCCGCTGATGATCTACGCCCGCGGCGGGTTCCGTTACGGAGGCTCGCCGGGCGGTCTGCCTGATGTGCAGGCCCCTCCAGTTGCACTGGAAATCACCCCTCTTGCGTTCAAGGTGACCAAGAAGTTCGTAGGGCCACACGATGACGTAGCGACGAACTGCCCGTGCAAGCACAAGGTCGCTGAGACGGTCCCGGGGCCGCACCACATCGGCACCTACACGATCGTGGTCGACGTGGCGACAGATCACTCGATTGAGAACCTGCAACTCTGGGATTACCTACCGGACGAGCTGCAGTACGTGGGCTCGTCGCTTTCGATTCCGTTATCGATGACCCCCGTCCAGGAGCTCGATCCCACGCAGCCCGGCGGCACGCTGGTATTGGAATGCGCGAACTTGGTGGGAGCGGCTGGCGCCGACCTCAAGGTTACCTTCGACGCCTACGCAACCGACCTTCCGGATTGCGAACCGATCGAAACAACCAACAAGATCGTCGTCGAGGCGGATTGGCAGCCGATGGATCCCCGCGACCTGAGCGACTGTCCTCCCAACGGTTGGTGCAACGTCTCAGCTGAGGCCGAGCACAAGCTCTTGGTCAAATGCCTCGTGCTGCGCAAGTCGGTGGCGCTCATCCCCGGAGCCACTACCCCGGGCTGCGACAGCTTTGCCGGCACGACGCCGGGCGACAGGCTGCGGTACACGATCGAGTTCGCGATCTCCGACTACGCGAGGTTCGACGAGATCGAGGTAACCGACATCCTCTCCGACGGGCAGAAGTTCGATCGCTCGACGGCCACGTTGGAGATCCAGGACCCGGTCTTCGGCGGACCGCACACGATCCCACTGTCGAACTTCACGGATGTCGACGAGGCCCCGTTCGTCCACAAGTGCCCGACGAGCACCGGAACGCAGCTTGTGTTCGCGGGGACGCGTGTGTACTTCCACATCAGCGAGGCACTGGAGGCGCATTTCGTAACGTCGATCATGAGCGGAGATCCCCACCCCGGGGCGCTGGCGGCGACCGGGACGATCACCTTCGAAGTTGACGTCCTCGATGAGTATGCGGACGACGACTACTTCGAGTTGCCAGGCGTGGAGTACTCCTGCGGGTATGTGAATTTCCTTCCGCTCGATCCTGAAGTCGACAAGCTCGACCCGCTCCTCAACTGCGCGAAGATCGAAGCCGTGCGGATCGATCCGGCGCCCGCGATCCATGTAGAAGATGGTGGGTTCACCTGTCAAGGGATCCCCAATCCGCCCCTGTTCAAGTCAGTCTACAAGGTCTACCGGAACCTGACTGGAGAGACGATCTACGACAATCCAGACGAGACGATATGGCAGGGCGCCGAGGCGGCGACCGGCGACTGGGTAACCTTCCGGATCTACAAGGTCATCCCATCGTGCGACGCGGAGGAGGTCGTGATCACCGATTGGCTTCCCTCCGGCGTCTTCGACGTGGCGGCCTACACCTGGCAATACCAAACGGGACTTCAACCAGGAACGTGGAAGCTCGGGCCGGATCACAATGCCCCGCAGCCGAATAGCAACTTGACTGTAGCTGTTTCGCAACAGGAGAACAGTCTTACCTTCGACTGCGAAACGTTCACAGACGACGACACCGGCCCATCGTGTCCGAACGAGCCGTGTACGATCGATATCCTATTCACCATCGCGGTTGAAGACCAAGCGATCGCCGACAAGACGATTGTGAGGAACGTTGCCCAGGAGTGCGAGAGCAGCACGATCTCCGGCGGTGTCTGTCAGATGGCGATCGCCGAGCTGAAGCTCCGCGAGCCGGAGCTGCGGATCACGAAAGGCGTCGTCTCGGTGGTCCCGGAGGAGGGCACATCGGTTCCGGGCTACGGTGCGTTCAGCCCCGCCCCGCCCGCGCCGGTCGACTTCAACGACCCGTGTTCGTGCGAGCTGCCCTCGGAGCCGGCGTTCGACAACTCGAATCAGAATTACGTGACCTCGACCTACGGGATCGACAGTGACTTGTCTGACGTCGACCATGACGACATCGTCCGGTTCGCGATCGTGGTGGAGAACATCGGCGGCGCGTCGGCGTTCGATGTGACGATCGAGGACGACCTAGCCAAGGGATGCTACGAGATCCCCGATTGCTGCTACAGCCCAAACGACCCGAACAACGACTACAACGTGAAGGTCACCGACGGCGCCGGAGAGGAGATTCACTTCACCGGCGACCTATTCAGCGGCGGGATCACGTTGGTGGATCCCGGGCCGACAGATCCGGACAAGGGCGCGCTCGACGCCAAGGACGCAAATTCACCCGGGCGCAACGTTGCCGTGATCACGTACGAAGCGATGCTTCCGCACTCCATGGACATCGGCAATTGCTGCACGAATACCGCCACACTGACCCGCTACGCTGCGATCCACAGCGGGCACAACTTCGTGGACGAAAACCTGGGAGGACCGTTCGAGGATGACGCGACGGTCTGCATCAAGCCAGCGATCGACAAGTGCATCATCTGCACGTCGGAGGCTCATACCACGCCCCAATCAACCGATGCCGATTACACTTCCGTCTCCGCGGCAATTGGGGAGATCGTTCGCTACCGGCTGTTGATCACGCTTCCCGAGACGAACTACCCTCATCTGATCATCGAGGACTTCCTGGGCGACCGAATGCGGTATCTGGAAGACACGGCGAAGTACTCCTTTGTGTACACCCATTTCGGCGCCGTGACGATCGCATCCTCCAGTGTCCTGCCCGTCAATGGACCTTGGAATCCGGCGGTTGACGGATGCCTGATCGCGGCGGATCCAATCATGTTCAACACCCTCGATTCGTCATGTGTGGACTACGACTTCATCTCAGGTGGGCAGTTGGCGTTTGACTTCTGGGAGGTGACCAACTCGGACAACGATTGGGACAAGGAGTACCTGATCGTTGAGTTCAACGCCATCGTTGTCAACGACTCGACCTCGCTCGGGGACTTCGTGAACAACTGCTGCTATGTGTACGTGTTTAATGCCAATGCCAACGGGCAGTTAATCGCATCGTTGCTTTCCGACACTGTCGGTGTTCTTGTCGTCGGGCCGGAGCTTGAGATCACGAAGGAGATCACGTTCGTCGACACCGACGGCGACGGCTGCCCAAGCGACGACGAAGTGCAGATCAAGATCTGGGTGACAAACGTCGGGACTGCCGCCGCATACGACGTTAAGGTTATTGGCGAGGCCACCGGGACTTCATGTGCTTTGAACGGGCATACGTGGAACTGCCCGTTCCATGGTCTCGTCCCCGGAGGCGTGAGTACCTGGCACCCGACGGCACCGTGGAAGATCGAGCTTGACGGGGCATGTTGCGACTGCGACGTCAAGATCGTCGCGAAGTACTCCAGCCTTCCGGGCGGCTTCGGGACCGATCCCAACTGCACCGGCTCCGTCGTCACGGACCCGCCGGGGACTCTACTCGGAGAGTGGGTCAGCACAAGCAACGCTATGTCTGACTGCACGTGGACGTTCCCCCTCTGTGGAAAGATCGAGGGGACGAAATGGCATGACAAGAACTGCGATGGTCCGCCGTTCAGCGTGAACACTGATCCACCATTGGATGGATGGACAATCACTGCAACCGAGACGACAACCGGCTATCAATGCAGCGACGTGACCGGGAATGCCGGCATTCCCGGTGAGTACTCCATCTGTGTCCCGCCGGGCGAGTACGAGGTGACCGAGGAGCTCCAGCCTGGCTGGTGCATGTCGTACCCGACGACGCCTCACGTGTTCACGGTGGAAGCCGGTGAGACGGTGGACAACATCGATTTCGCCAACTGCCGCTGCTGTCGCAATGTTGCGAACGTCACCGTGTCCTGGGAAGACCCGAGCGGGACAAGCGCGAGCGACACAATCGTGCTCTACAACGGTGTAACGGCGACCCTCCCGACGACCATCACTCTGGGTCCGACGCCAGAGATCACCGTCGATGCCCCCCTCTCCTGTGACCCAGGCTCATCCCAGCCGGTACCGCCCTGTACCTGCGATCTTGAGGTCGAGTGGAGCGTCTCGGACCTTACTGGCGCTCCCCTTCTCGCCACCGGCGTGACGCTTCCGGCGACGTTTGCCCTTCCAGATGCCTGTCCGGGGCAGTATCGTATCGTGGTCTCCTCGTACTGCGATGCAGAGCTTTGCAGTACGTACACGCTGAACCTGGACGTCGAATGTGGCTGTGCCGGATGGGACAGCTTCCACGTTTCGTGGCCATACCATCCGACTGTAACGCTGAACTGCGGTTACGCAGTGCCCGTCCCGATCGTCCTGGGGTTTGCCGATGAGATCACGGTGGACTACGCGCCGAGCTGTTCCGGCGATCCCGCGTGCTGTCCACCGGCTTACACGTGGACTCTCTACGACGACATCGGGACGCTGGTACCGGGGCTGGTGAACCAGTCGAGCCTGCCCGCAACCTTCTCATATCCGGGCACGGGCACGTACCGGCTGGTGTTCAACGGATCCTGCGGCAGCTCGGCGTGCAGTACGTGCTGGATCGACATGGAGATCGCCTTCGGCGAGTGTGCGTGCAAGGGCGGCGAGGTCGTGGTCTCCTGGCCCGGCACCCCCCCCTTCGTCATTCCCTGTGCCCCCAATGGCCAATGTGAGGATGTTGGCCTCATTCTCATAGACTGCACCGATAGCATCCAGATTGATCTCGATGGAGCGCATTGCCAAGGTCCGGGAGTCTGCGACCAGGCGTATCCATACGTCACATGGACAGCCTATTCGCTGCCTGGGAACGTGTGGGTCGCAGACGGCAGTGGCACACCAGCCAGCTTCAATCCCCCTGCCAGCGGGAAGTACCTCGTTGTGCTGGATGTTTCGTGCCCTAGCAACCCTTGCCCACCTCGCCAGCTGATCCTGGACGTTGAGGAACAGAAATGCGAGTGCCGGTGCATGGAGTGGATGGCCACCGTGCAAATTGCGGACGCCAACACCGGCGCCGGAGGAACCAGTTGGCAGGAATCCTTCAAGTGCGGCGACTACATCGATCTCCCGCCTGGCATCGAGGCGGTCGCGGTGACCGCCGACTTCGATTGCGACCCGATGCCCCCCGGCTGTGTTTCGATCTACCAGTGGGTGGTGACCCACGCCGGAACGCTGGACGTGTGGGCGGAAGGGACGTGCTACACGGACCCGTGCAGCTTCACATTCGATGTCCCGTTCGGGGCGTTCGACGTAACGATCCTCCCGACGTGCGGATTCGAGGAGTGCGAGCCGTGCGCCTTCACAATCGACACCGGAACCAAGAGCAGCTGCGGTGCCTGGACCGACTTCGACGGCGATGGGGTGCCGGATCTGTCCGTGGAAGGCCGTCTCGTCGATTGCGACGGCGAGATTGTTCTGTCTAGCAAGGACATCACCGGACCGGTGACGATCGACCCGAGCTATCAATCGAGTCCCGATTTCGCTGGTCACGTCCTCTACGCGTGGGAGATCTATGGGCCGGAAGGCTACCACCAGAGCTCCGGCGACAATCCGGTGCGCGGTCCAATCGAGTTCAAGCCACGCCTGGCCGGCACGTACATGGCTACCATCACCCCGCGCTGCGGTGACGATGTGTGCCAGGCCTGCCGAGTGCTGATCGTACTCGAGGAAGAAGCGCCAACGTGCGAGTGTAGCCGGTGGGGCGAGATCGACGTCAACGGGCAGGTCATCACCTGCAACGGGCAAGTGATACTCACCACTGGCAGCCTCGTGACGATCGAACCCGACTACCGTTGTGTAGGAGAGGACTGCGAGACGGCGTTCATCTGGGATGTCCACGGTCCAAGCGGGTTCCAGTCGTTGAACAACGACGAACCCATTCGATTCATGCCGGAGACCACAGGAACGTACATGGTCAAGCTGACCCCAACCTGCAACGGTGGGGAATGCCCATCCTGCCAATTCCTGATTGTGATGAAAGAGCCGGAGCCAACGTGCGAGTGCGGCCGGTGGGGCGAGATCGACGCACCGCTGGCAGCTCCGTGACGATCGAACCCGACTACCGTTGTGTAGGAGAGGACTGCGAGACGAGATTCATCTGGGAGGTCCGTGGTCCGGGCGGGTTCCAGTCGTTGAACAATGACGAGCCCATTCGATTCATGCCGAAGACCGCAGGAACGTACATGGTGGCTCTAATTCCGACCTGCAACGGTGAGGAATGCCCCTCCTGCCAATTCCTGATTGTGATGAAGGAGCCGGAGCCGACGTGCGAGTGCAGTCGGTGGGGCGAGATCGACGTCAACGGTCAGGTCATCACCTGCAACGGGCCACCGCTGGCAGCTCCGTGACGATCGAACCCGACTACCGTTGTGTAGGAGAGGACTGCGAGACGAGATTCATCTGGGAGGTCCGTGGTCCGGGCGGGTTCCAGTCGTTGAACAACGATGAACCCATCCGGTTCAGTCCTCCGTCCGCAGGAACGTACATGGTCAAGCTGACCCCAACCTGTAACGGTGAGGAATGCCCATCCTGCCAATTCCTGATTGTGATGAAGGAGCCAGAGCCAACGTGCGAGTGTAGTCGGTGGGGCGAGATTGACGTCAACGGGCAGGTCATCACGTGCGGCGAACAGGTAACGCTCACCGCTGGCAGCTCCGTGACGATCGAACCCGACTACCGTTGTGTAGGCGAGGACTGCGAGACGAGATTCATCTGGGAGGTCCGCGGTCCGAGCGGGTTCCAGTCGTTGAACAACGATGAACCCATCCGGTTCAGTCCTCCGTCCGCAGGAACGTACATGGTGGCACTAACTCCGACTTGCAACGGTGAGGAATGCCCGTCGTGCCAATTCCTGATTGTGATGAAGGAGCCGGAGCCGACGTGCGAGTGCAGCCGATGGGGCAATCTGGAGATCAATGGCCAGGTTGTGCCGTGCGGTGGGCAGACAGCATTGCTGGGCGTTGGACCGATCTTGATCGAATCAAACTACCAATGCTTTGGACCAGCCTGCGTAACGCGGTTCGAGTGGGAAGTTCGAGGTCCGAGCGGTTTTCAGCACAGTGGGACCGGCTTGCCCATGCAGTTCGTTCCGGGGCCACTGGGAACGTACATGGTAAACGTGATCCCGCTTTGCGATGGGGAGGAATGCTCGCCGTGCCAGGTTCTGATCGTGGTTAAGAAGGAAGCGCCTGCATGCACCTGCGGACAATGGAGCGATCTCGATCACGATGGCCGGCCAGAGGTACGGGTTGAAGGAAAGCTTGTTGACTGCGGCGGCGAAACGGTCTTTTCTCCGGAAGAGATCACCGGTGCCGTCACCATCGACCCGGGTTACAACTGCGGCGGGGACGGGTGTGGTTCCACGCTGTACGCCTGGAGCATCAGCGGCCCCAGCGGTTACTCCCATGGATCGGGTGACAGCTTGGTTCGTGGACCGATTGAGTTCGAGCCGCGACAAGAAGGTACCTACATGGTGGCGATCACACCCCATTGCGGTGACCAGAAGTGCTCAGCATGCGAATTTAGGATCCATATAAGGGAAACCAAGCAACCTGATCTTATCATCGAGCGCATTCAGCCTTCGACCGATAACCCGAGACCCGGTGAGCCCTTCGACGTCGAAATCACAGTCGCCAACCGCGGCAATGGAAACGCAGGCCCGTTCCTTGTAGAACTAGCCAGCGTCTCTCAAAAGAAGTCCAAGACGGTTTCCGGGCTCAGCGCTAGTGGGTCGATGACCCTGACCTTCCCCGACTGGGTTTGCCGTGGCTCCCAGATACTGTTAACCGCCACTGCCGATACCCGGAAGGAGATCAGTGAAACTGATGAACGCAACAACGTGTACACCTACGCCGTGTGGGAGTTCGGCACGTTCGAGGGTGGCAAGATGCTGTTTGTCAGTGGAGATATACCCAGGGACCTCATCCACGGACTGCAGCAGGCCAAGGTAACCCATGCCGAGAAGGTGTCCAGCACCGTGCCACGATCGGTGGAATTCGCTCTTGATCTCACGAGGTCCAGCGGCACGCTCAGGGGGGCGTTCCCACAGACCCCTGCTGTATACAAGGTTGTATACGGACTGTCCACCGATACGGATGATCAAATCACTGGTGCTCTCTCGGTTCTCATCCGGGTTGAGGGCGCGCCAGGCGGCAAGACCGTGGTGATGCCTGTGCATGCCATCTGCAAGAACTGCGGGAGAACCCCCAGTGAGCTGCGGGACGTCCAAATCACGATTGACGAACAGGAGACCCGTCTCGCTCCTTTCGAGCTTGAGGCGCGCGAGGGGGAAGAGATCACCCTCCGCGCTCCTGAAGTGATTACGACCGCTGACGGACAACGA
Organism: bacterium; assembly: GCA_025782395.1. GTDB lineage: Bacteria > Joyebacterota > Joyebacteria > Joyebacterales > Joyebacteraceae > Joyebacterum. Next base: position 2,433 of record JALGZD010000074.1, on the reverse strand, counting down.
GCAGTCTTCGCGGGGTGGAGTATCGGAAAGACGTTCGAGGATTCGCGATACGTGGTAGAGACACCCACACTCCGCATCAGCGCTATCGAAATGTCGGTCTATGCTGTCTTCCATCCCACGCACATGATCGGAAGGAAGGCACGGCAGATGGAACGTTCGAGCGGAGAGGTATCGCCCAAAGCTGGGTGTGGGATTCGTGTGATATCGACAAGGGAGGTGTGACAAATGACGTTTGCAGATGGGAATCGGCTTTGGTGTCATGCGGTGAGGGGGCTATCCCTGGGCTTGTCTGGCAAACGACGTGGACCTATGTTACAGGACCCTTGAAGCCAGGTGAGCATAATGTTCATGTCCGCTGGGAATATGCTCAGGATGTATTTGACGGCCAGGATGTTGTGCCGGCTGGAACGGTATATGAGGTCACTACAGGATTTGAAGTTGTAAAATAGATCGGAGGATGAATCCTACGGGACGCTCCGTACGTGCAGCGTGAACCTGTGTGATCTCAACGCCGGTCCTGGGAGATACACGTTGCGTGCGCAAGTGGAGAACGATGACCGGTCTGTTGATCATCGGCGGGGTGACCTGTCCATAGCGGTGCCTAACGAATAGGAAAAGCTATTGAACGTAACGAAGAATGAATGATCACCCTGGGAGGTGTGACGGAAATGATACGAGATCGATTAGTATGGCGGATGACGGTAGCGCTGGTTCTCCTGTTGATGATGGCTGTGGTGTCAGTGGTTTCGTACGCGCAGGGCACCGCGCCGGAGATCGTCTTCGCGGGATTTTCAAGTGAGATCGACGCTGATGGATTACCAAACTACGGGTACATCAGCTTCAAGGATCTGGATAAGGATCTTAGTCAGGTAAGGTTCGAGGTAGTTGCTGGCCAGGGGAGCAACCTTGTGATCAGTCCAGGATGGCAATTCGATCCCGATATGCAGGGTGAATCTAGCGGCACGCTACAGTTCACCATCGCCACCCAATCACCCGGTCAGTACGAACTTCGGCTGATCCTCATGGATGCGATGGGTAACGAGAGCATCCCGGAAATGATTGCCTTCGTCGCGAAAGGCGGGGCTGGCAATCTGCCGCCCATCGCAGCGTTCTCAGTCTCACCCGCGGTCGCAAAAGCAGGAGAGTCCATCATGTTCGACGCGAGTGCGTCCAGCGACGCAGATGGTACGATTATCGGCTACGAGTGGGACTTCGGGGACGGAAGTATCGCCTACGGACAGCAGGTGACTCATGCCTACAACGTAGAAGGGAGCTACGATGTTTCGCTGACCGTCACCGATGATGTGAGCGATTTTGATGTTGCTATCAAGCAGATCACGGTTCAGGCTGAGTCAGGTTGCGTACCGCGCGCCTATTGCACCCTCAATGGGCAGTGGGAGTTGGAGATAACGGTGGATGCTTCGGAGCCGTTGATACTGGATGGAAGTCATAGCCTCTGTGCGGAGAACTTTCACGTGGGCGTTCAGCTTTCCGATAAATGGTGGAATCGATACGGGCCGGAGGCCAACGGTTGGTTGACACCTGAACAGGTTTCAGCAATAGGACATTTCGATGTGAAGGAGTTTGCTGCAGCGCACGGTGTCGTCATGAAACCGGGCGAGTATTATCGCGTCGGACTGGCTGTTGTCGAGCCGTGGGACAGTGTAACTAAGCTTGTGTTCATCAATCCTGATACCGGCGCAGACGGCACTTGGGTTGATGACTTCGACAGCCCGATTCTTGGCAGCCGTTGGGCTTGGATACGCGAGGATACATCCCTTTGGAGTCTCGACGCCAATAGCGGAGTCCTTCGCTTGCGCACGCATACGGGGGGCCTCTTGTATGACAACGACAATGCACGGAATCTGCTGTTACAGGATGCGCCAAATGGAGACTTCACGATCGAGACACACGTCATGTTCACCCCGGCACGCAACTTCCAAATGGCAGGACTCCTTATCTATCTGGATGACGATCATTTCTTGATGCTCGGGCGAGCGTACTGTGATGTGACAGCCAGCGGCTGCGTAGGCAACGCAATCTACTTCGATTACGAGGAAGGAAGGCTCACCCTGAAACATGTCCTATCGACTTCCCAGATGAACGAGGCATACCTGCGCGTCGTCCGTGAAGGAAACCAATATACGGGGTACTACAGCGGCGACGGACAGACGTGGCAAGAGATTGGATCGTTCACACCGTTCCATCTGGAGACATCGGCTGTACGAGTTGGACTGGTTGCATGCGGCGACACGGGTTCAGGATCGGTCACGGCTCTGTTCGATTATTTCGCCCTGACGAGCGGAGCCCAATAAGCTAGCCGCCAGGATGTGATTCTCGGTGCGAAGAAAGGGGCCAGGTCTTGTTCTTTGACCTTTTGAGTGATAGAATGATCCATGGCCAGACCACTACGCGTCGAGTTTGAAGGTGCAG
>JALGZD010000188.1 GCA_025782395.1 bacterium | reverse complement strand
CTCGATGAGAACCTGTCCCGTGGGGTTGTCGAGCTCCCGCACGATCGACTCGATCGTCGACATGTTCTCGGGGATGTCGGACACGACGATCGCGTTGGTCCGCTGGTCCACGACAACGCCTCCGACCTCGGTCAGCACGGCCTCGATCGTGGGTTTCAGCATGATGGCGTCGGCGTAGTCGGTGTGAAAGACCTCGGTCGTCGTTGCAACAGGCGGGCCGTCGGGCGATTCCATGATGACGTAGATGTTCGTGCCCTTCTGGCGTGTGTACCACAGGCCGTTGGCCTTCATGATCGCCGCCAGGGCGTCCTCGACGAGGACGTCCTCAAGATAGACGTTGATCGTCTTCCCGGTCAGGTCGCTTCCAATGAGGAAGTTGATACCGGTCTTCTGCGTCATGACCTTGAGCACGCTGCCCAACGTCACGCTCGTCAGGTTCAGTGAGAGCCTCGCCCCCCGCTCCGACGCCGCGCTCGTCGTCCCACTCTGTGACCACGCGGCCGAACACGTGACAATCAGCAGGGCGGCGACCACTGCTATGATCGTCAAGAAGCGGTACGCCTTGTGTGTCGATTCCCGGACCATCATGTCAAACCTCCTAGTCGACGGTCAGCACGTATTCCTTCGACGCAAACGACAGCACGACGCTGTCCATTCTGATCTCCACGACCCTTGCTCCCTTGATTCGATCGCCGACGTGGAGATCCAGCCCATCTATCATCACAACGGGGTTCTGGGGGTCCCAGATGATCCCGGAAAGCCACATGCTGGGAAGTGTGGTAACTGCCTTGGGCGCGCCCTCGGTCTTCGGCTGTATCCTGCTCTTGAGCGCTCCGGCGGGCGCGACCATCGGGTCCCTGACGTCCCCGGCGTCGTACTCATCCTGCTCGTTCGCCCCGCTTATCTTGCCGACCATCACGAGGTGCGCGTAATCAGCATCTAGTACTCCTACGGGACCGCTCCAATTCACGTTGTCCGCGGCGGCGAGTTCGTCAACTCCGGCGCTTCCTGACATGAACGTGATGACCGCTGCCGTCATCGCTATGACGGCGGACATGGTAGCCGCGATGGGCTTCCCCTTGCCCCGGAGCTTGGCCGTGAAGCCGGCTATCTGCGGCGACAGTTTCAGGTCCAAACCCTATCCCTCCCATGCCGCGAGTGTGAGGAGCACCGTGGCCTCGCTGTCACGCTCTCTGCTGTCCGCATCAGATCTGATCTCGACCTCCTCGATCAGCGTGAACCTCGGCGACCCCTCGAGCAGAGACAGGAACTCACCTATCTCGTGGAAGGTGCCCCTGATTCGAAGTCGCAGGGGGTACTCCACGAAATGCCCGCGGACATCGCGAGCGAGCAGCAGATCGGGGTCTCCAACTATCTTCACGCCAGACCCTTCGGCCATCAGCCCGACCTCGGACATGACGGTCAACCGCTGGTCGCCGGTCATCAGGCCGTCCTTGAACGAGTTGATGGCCGCGCCGGCCTCCTGTATCACCACGTAGTCGTGAAGCAGGTTCTTCTGCTCCTGCACCATGTGCAGACGCGTGCTCATGGGCTGCACGAGGAGGAAGTAGGCGGTACCGACGGCGAGTGCGTAGACGCACACGACAAGAATAGCTGTCTTGCCCAGCGTGTTACCCCGCCAGGAGACCCGAAGCCGATCGGAGTCGATCTTCAGCAGCGCGAGGCTGCGAATCTTCGACGCCTTCCTACCGACCGGCGGCTCTTCGACTTCACTTTCGCCGACCGCCACCTCATCGGCATCCACGGCGGTGCCGTCTTCCGCGCCCGTGGCGCCCTCAACGTCCACGGCATCCACGGGTGCGTCGGGTGCCTCTCCGGAGGCCCCGAGCGAGCCTCCCGGCTGCCCCTCAGACTCCGTGGCGCCGGACGGAGAGTCAGATACACCATCGGCCTGAACCAGGAGGCCGTCCTCCGGTCGTCCGGTTCTCTCGTCGTCCCGTCTGTCCTCGCTGCCACCTGAGATCTTCACGTTCTCTCCTGCTTTGCCACGCCACCCGGTCGTCCGCTCGCCCTGAAGTGAGCACCGATCAGAATGGGCAGGTTATCTCGAATCCCACGACGCTGGTACCACGTATCTGCTCGAGGCCGGTTCCCAGGGAGTCAACGTCCTGAATGATGCTCTGGAGCTCCTCGTCGTCCTTCAGGTTCCCGACGAACGTACTGATCGCCTCGTCACCCTCGGGACCTCGACCTGCCAGAGCCACACCCTCCATTATGATGCCCCTGAAGGAGCGGGACTTGCTTTTGCCTTCCTCTGCAGAACCCCTGGGGTCCACAACGCTAACTCGTGTGAGCCACACACCGTCGGGCACCGCCCTGGCGATGCTCTCCCATATCGGCGCGAAGCGGACGCGAGTACCCACGATCTTCCCGATGTCCTTCAGATGGGGCTCCGTCCTCCCTATGATCGTCTCGAGCTCGTCCTCGCTGGGAATGCCCGTGAAATGCTCTCGGAGCTTGATGACCTCGGCCGCATAGACGTCGGCCGTCTGGAGATCGGAGACCGAAGTAGCGCCGATGCTCGCGAGAGTCAGACCCAACGAGAGTGCGGAGAACGCCACGATGGCCGTGATGATCTTCTTCCTGCTCTCGGGGACTATCCGCTGGCCTATGAAGTTGATGTCATACACTTGTTATTTTGGATCCTTTTCCATTGCCAGTGCCGCCGCGAGCGATGAGATCGGGGCGAGCTTCTTAACGGCCTCCGCATCGAATCGCGTGTCGTCCACATGAACCCTATCCAACGGGCTCCAGCTGACGACCTGAAGACCGGCCATCTCGGAGATCGCATCACCGAGCCCGGGTACGATCGATGCGCCCCCACACATGAAGAGCGCGTCGACCTGCGTGCTGTTCGGCCTCGACTGATAGTACATGAGCGAGCGGGAGAGCTCGCCGACCAACTGCCGTGTCACATGCTCGATTGCCCGTGCGCAAGCCAGCTCACGCTCGGGCTCCATGATCTTCGCCTTCTCGGCGTCTTCCAACGACACGGATAGCGCGTTTGCGATAGCCTGCGTGTAGTTGTTGCCACCGATCTCAATGTCGCGAACGAATGGGACAGTTCCCTTACGCGCGATTCCGATGCTCGTGCTGAGAGCGCCCACGTCGATGACACCGCACGTCTCCGGCAGCTCCTCTTCCAGAAGCAGAGCGTCGAGCAGCACCAGTGCGTCGACTCCTACTACTCTGGGCTCAAGTCCGGCTGCCTCGAGTACAGCGATCTTGGCGTCCACTGTCTCTTTACGCGCGGCAACGAAGAGCACGTCCATTAGAGGCGACGACCCCTCGGACTCGATGACACAGTGATCGAGGTAGGAATCGTGGAGCTCGAACGCGATGACCTGACTGCCCTCGTATCTGAGAGCCCCGTCCAGCTCCGCCTTGCCCAATGCGGGGAATCGCATGCCTCTCACGGCGACCTTGCGTCCACTGACCGAGATCGCGGTGCGGTTCGTCACCAGGTCTTTCCCGTCCAGCACGAGCGCCATTGCCTTTCCGTACGCGGAGGACGATGCGTCGTCCGGGACGGCGACAACGGATATGTTCTCGAGTTCGAATGCTTGAGGAGAACCGGAGAGCTCAACCAGCTTCACCGAAGTGGAGCCTATGTCGACGCCTACCAACCCCCT
>JALGZD010000049.1 GCA_025782395.1 bacterium | reverse complement strand
TGATCCACGCCAGCCGGGGTGCTTGTCAGATTGATCATGCCATCGCCGCCAACGCCCGCATCGAGCCATGTGATGTTGTCGAGGCTGTACTGTGCCATTATCGTGCAATTGTCGCTTTCGGCGTCCTTCAGGTTGTATGATATCGTGACATTACCGCTCTGATCTCCTGCTGGCGTGGTGATCGATATGTTGGGCGCGTAGTTGATCAGGATGTGGGTTGGGTCGGTGGTGTTGTCGGTGACACCATCGCCGTCGTAGTCGATTTCCATTGTGTAATTGACGTTTGTGGAATTAAGGTCAACAATAGCACTTGCGTTTTCTGATGCGCCCAACGTGATATTTTCATAGATATACTTAGTGGTTATGTTTTCTGTTTGGTGTTTCATTGTGATGTTGAAATGAACTGATCCTTCATCCATTGCTTTTTGAGATGTAGTATCGAGATCACACACCATCGTTTCTTTTGTAAACTGATGGCTATCATCAAAGTATGCCACAAACCTATCTGGTTCTTTGTCATAACATACAATAGTTTGTGCTTGCGGAAACTCATCAAGCACCCCCGTATAATATGAATTAGGAATCTCACGCCATATTGTTCGATCTATAATCATACCAGTTACTTTATGGTCACTAACCACATGAATCAAAGGAACCCCAGACACGTCAGACGTTGCCCAGTAGGTATATCTCTCACTCCCAGCATCTTTCAGTGTGTTTTCGGTCATTTCCGACATGTATGGGATGACCCCCTTATCAGTTATTTTAATCACTCGATATCCATGGCGATTGTAGGGATCTGGATCTTTTGTAGCACTTCTTGTTTGGATAAACCAAGTTGTGTGAGTCCAAATTTCAGGAATGTCGGGGTAATCTATCTCAAGAGTGACATTTTCAAAGTCTTCGTGCGTGTGTCCTGTAAGAACTATATCAACATTATGGCGTATGCAGTAATTAATAAATTCACATCGATTGAATGCGATACATGCATCGTTCCCGCCATACTGAGGGCAATTGTTTGTAACAGGGGGATCACCATCTTTCAAACCATCCTCTTCAGGATCTACTATAGGGTGGTGCATGAAAATAATTTTAGGACGATCTTTCATATCCGCTTCATTTAAGCGATTATACTGGGAGTCTTCAAGACCGTCCCCTTCTGGGGTGCCGCCAAATGGGTTACTACAATTATAATCGCTCCCAGAATCCATCCCAATAAAACGATATCCATGTTTGTCAAAGTAATAATCCTTGTAATCTTCATTAAGCAATTCTGTATCATTTGGATTTGTTACAATTGTATACTATGTTTCTAAACCCACATTTGTAACATGACTCTCTCCGCGCCGATCATGATTCCCTGGAGTGTTATATACCGGAATGTTGACATCTGTTGTATTAAGACTCTTCAGGACGCCCATGTAAGCACTAAAGAAATCCTCGTTGCTATGTTCAACCAAATCCCCCGGACTTAAAATAAATTCGGGGTTATGCGTTTTTATAGCCTGAAGTGTGTCTGTAAACTTTTCGATTGAGTGTACAAAAGATAACTGCTTATTTTCTATATCCAATGGCGAAAATCCAAGGTGTACATCCGTCATGTGCACGAAGGTAAACGGCTCGACCCGGTATAGCGTAATCGTTTCTGTCGTGCTGTACCCATCGTTGTCGGTCGCGTTCACAGTGATCGTGTTCTCGCCCACCGCAAGCGCAACCTCTGCGCTCCACTTGCTCCAGTCCGCTGCCCCGCTTGCGAGCGCACCGTTCACCGTGACCGCTGCGATGCTGGATGGGTCGGAGGCTGTACCTGTGACTGTGATTGTGTGGGTGTAGGTGGTAGTGTTGGGGGCGGGGGATGTGATAGTGAGGAAAGGCATATTACCATTTGTGACCAGTATTACGGCAGAATCTTCAACAATTCCACCAGCATTATCGATAATCGCTAGTGAAACAGTATAAAATCCTTCGATAGTTGGCGCAATCCAAGAAATACTTGAATTTGAGTATGGTAAGATCGTTCCTCCCGTAGCGTCCCATGAATATGTCAGTAAGTCCCCATCGAGGTCTATAGCCATCACAGAAATATTAACAGAATCGCTTGTTCCAACAGTTAAGTTATCTGCATAAAAGCTTGTGATGATTGGGTTGCGATTTACGTTGTTTACTGTTACATACCAGATTTGATAGACCGAATATTGACCATCTGTCACTTCAAGGGTAACAGTCCTATCGCCACTGTCTGTGTAAGGGGCGTAGTATGTCCATGTTGGCAATGCAGATTGGAATACACCATCGAGATTCCATCGATATTGTGGATTTGTCTCGTCAGGATCACTCGCATTTGCTGTAAAGGTGATATTTTCACCTTCATTGAAGGTCAGAGATGTTTGTGTTGGGGAATATGAATTTATCACCGGTGCTGTGTTATTTACATCATCTCCGATTATTATTCCAGTACTCCCATACACTACTAATATATTCTCCACCCATATATCATTAGATTCACTCACTTTTATTTTATAAATATCTTCTAACAGTGGAAACGTGATCGTGCCGTCGCTGCCAGTGTTTCCAGAACCAGCATACGC
>JALGZD010000020.1 GCA_025782395.1 bacterium | reverse complement strand
TGCAGGTGGTCGAGTAGTCGCTCGAAGTCTTCGGTGTCCTCGTCGCACGCCTTCTGTAGCGTGTCGAGTAGCCACGTTACTCGACCGTGATTCATGATGTTCATCGCTCCACCCGCCAGGCAACAAGTTCCCGCACCCGTCTTGTCGTGTAGCAGGCAGACTCGGCGTAGGACATTGCCGTGTTGTCGTTGATCTCGCTCGATCCAGTATTCACCCATATAAGCAGTCTCGCTATATCCTGCAACACCCACAGATGCGCTTGCAATTCCCGTCTCGGGTCACCCTCTTGCTCTGCTTGCTGTGCCCGCACGTTATTTGAGGATATGCGCTTGATCAAGTCTCTGTCGTCTATGGTCATGCTCATCGCCTCCTGAGCATCCAAAGTCCTGCCAGCCCAAGCCCCACAAGTCCGACTGTCGCCATCTCCGGGATCGGTGCGGGTGGTGTGCTGCGCCTCGATGATCCGCCTCCACTGCCATGATGCCATCCTGTCGTGACTCTCCTGGTTGGCGTCGCTGTTGCTGTGGTCATGTTCGGCGTCTCTGTCGGTGTCGGTGTTGCCATCTCCAGTGCGGTCGGTGCTGGTGTCGGCGTCGTGATCTCTTCCGGCTCCGGCGTTGGATCTGGTGTCGTGTCCGGAATTGCCTGAAATCCTATCCATATCGCTATGATAGCCATCCCTAACATCGTCGCAACAATGCACTTTTGCTTTGTGTTCATGCGCTCCCCGCCCTCGCTGCCTGCCGCCGTTCCACCTCTATTCTCGCCAGTGCTGAGCCTCGCCTTGCGTTGCGTTCGAGTTCGTCAGGGGGCATCTCTGCTATGATCTCCGCGGGGGTCATGCCCTCATACCTCGTGGATGCCTGCTTGGTTGGCTTGCGGTCCGGATCGTGGACGCTCGGGAGCTTCGTTTTCTTCCTCTGTTCCGGTCTGTCCGGAGGGGACAGTTTCTTGCCCGCCCATCCGGCAGCCTTCAGGAGTTGGGTCTGATCTTCGCTTATGTCTTTGTCGGGGAGATCCTTCAGGTTCATAAAGGCTATTAGGTGCTTGCAGACCTCCTTCCCCTTGCAGTTGAATGTCATGTCGGCGCAGGCGCATCCAATCTTCCCCTTGTATTCTGAGATGGTGTATGCGTTGCCCTCTTCTGTTGCGCAGAGGTAGTAGCCAGGGGAGATGAATCTGAAGTCGTAATCTTCCTCCGTGGCTTTCCGGTGCTTGTCTACATCGCAGATATAGCCATCTCTTGGGGCGAATCTGGTGATGTTGGCTTCTAACTTCATGCTTCGATCTCCATCGTCGTCAGTGGCTTGAATTGCTGGAGTGCTGCATCCAGCCCGCGGATCACGTCTGGCTGATTCTGTGACGGCTTGATGCGAATCAGGATTATGCCGTCCTGCTTGCTTGCAGGCGTCAGCTTCCATCCGCCCGGCACCCGGGTCAAATATCCGAGGTCTTCAAGATCGTTTTCGTATGCCTTGCGGGTCGCTGCGCACTCCACACCAGCGGCGGTCATCGCCCCCCGCAGGTCTATGGGGGTTATGAGCTTCAGCCCTCGCAGGGCATAGATGATCTCGCCTCTTCGCTGCTTTGCGCTTTTCGGCATTATTTCCCTCCGGTCACGTATCCATGATGCAGGATCGCCAGTTCCATCGATGATAGGTCTTCCGTGGTGGGTCGTCGGTTGCACTCGGTCACAAAGATATCGTAGTCGTCGAGGTATCGGTTTGTCTTCAGCCGCTCTTCTATTGCAAGCTGTTCAGGTATAGTTCTTAGTTTCATGTAGCCGTTCTCCGTACCGCTGTAGGTACGCTATTGTCTTGGGGGTCAATGTATATAAGGGTTTGTGTGCGCCTATCCTGACCTGTTGCGGGCTTCGTCTCGGCATTCATATAGCCAATGCCAATAGGTGGCGTTTTCGGTTGTGATCCGGATAGGGTTGTCGAGTAAGATCCGGTCTTCGGGGGGGCAGGTCTTGTCAGGATATGCGGGGACGTAGATCATATCTTCCATCGGGGGGGCTGCTGCTGAGGTCATCGGATCATACGGGTCTGCGTTGTCATCTCCGCCGGTCATCGGACCGACTGGGTGGATCTCTGCGGGTGGCTGCTGGTCGATCGTTGCGAAGCCGATCACGATGGCGCAGGCAATCAGGGTCGCTGCGAGGACTATCATTAATGCTTCGTTTGAGTTCATCAGGGGGTCTTTTGCTTGGGGCTATGTATTTGTTTTGGTGGGGGGTCTCATCATTATGATAATGATGAGGTGCGGGGCATCCTACCGACAGGCGGTCCGCGGGCTGAGGGGGCTGTGTGGGTGGCGCTTGACCCGCGGGCGGTTGGAGCGCTCAGGGTGGTCGCTGGATGGGCAGCCGGTCGGCTCAGGGCATGAATTTGTGAGAAGAGGGGGGTTGCGCTTGCTTAATTTGCTCGGCTGCCGGGGCAACCCCATCTCCGAAGGAGAAAAAATATGAGGGGTATTCTTATAGACTATAAGAATATGAAGAAAAGAGAGGGGCGGGGGATCAGTCCCGCGGGAGGAAGTGGCGAGCATTATAAGCGATCTGCCGCGTATATTGTGCTTTCAGTGCGTCGTTGTGCTCCTTGTC
>JALGZD010000147.1 GCA_025782395.1 bacterium | reverse complement strand
CTGGCGCGATGGGTGCGCAAGCAGCCAGCGTGACAGACAAGCTCGACGGCTGCATGCGCTAGTTAGGTGCCCCCTATTCCTTCCTCCAGTACCTGCCGGTCCAGTCCACTTCTTGGATCTCCGATTGGATCTGGTGCTGTGCCCTGTAGTCGTCCACGGCCCTGCGACATCCAGACAACGCGTAGTCGTCGATGATGCAGAACCCTCCCTGAGACAACTTCGGATACAGGCTGCTCAGGGCGTCCATAGTAGAACCATACATGTCTCCATCGAGGCGCAGAACAGCCAGCTTGTCGATCGGTGCGCTAGGAAGTGTGTCTTCGAACCAACCTACAAGAAACATCACCTTATCATCAAGGAGGCCGTACTTACGGAAGTTGCTCTCGACCTCAGCTTGAGAAACCGCCAAGTAGGGATTGATGTGGAACATGCTGTCTCTGTCTGCAGGCCACTTCTCGGAATCTGGTTCCGGCAACCCCTCAAACGAATCCGCGACAAAGACTCTGCGATCTTCGATGCCATATGCGGCAAGTACAGCGCGCATCAAGATACATGCACCGCCTCGCCAGACTCCGGTTTCGATCAGGTCTCCTTCCACCTGATCCTTGATTACAGTCTCGATGCAGAGCTGCAGATTGTCGAGACGCCTGAGCCCTATCATCGTATCAGCGTAGCCCGGCCATACCTTCCCGTCGGTTCGTTCATCTGCCGCCAATTCTCTGTGTTGCACAAGCTCGAGATTCCTGCTTCTCAGGAGCCTTGAGACAGCTGTGATCAGAAAACGCTTGGCGCGAGGCCGTCTGTAATTCGCGCGCTCGATCGGGATTGGTGGTTCTTGCCACAGGGCGAAAGACAGAGCGCGCTTCATCAGATCGAGATACAGCTCTTCTGGTGTGTTAGCCATGTCGCGTTCTCCCTTTTCTTGGGGGCACCTAACAACTCGCGTATCAGCCGCGCCAGTCAGTGGCGAACGCGCTGCGGCCACAGGCCGCGTGCAGCGCGTGTGACACTGGCGGCGCGGAGCCGCGCTACCCATCACCCCGAACTAGGCAGTCGGGGGCGGCGGAGCGGGCGTCGGCTGCATACGCTTGTTAGGCGACGCGCCCTCGTGTCCTTCTCGGCAACCGCTGGACCTACCCTCTCTCAGTCCAATGAACGCCGAAGTTCCCGTAGGCTCGACTGAAGTTCTCCTCTATGTACCCGTGGGGAGTCTCGACAGCGAATACCTCGCGCAGACTGTCACCCGGCGGGTCGAACACGGGTGCCTCCTCGCAAAGCAAGTAATTGACCGCCTCGTCCCCCGCGTCGATTCGTCGGAGGTGCTCGGACAGCGGGGAAAAGGGAGAAAGACCCTCGCGGCGCCTATGAGTAGTCAGTAGATGCGTGGTCCGAGCGGATGCGGGCGGGAGTTCGTAGGTGTTGTAGGGATCAGCGTTGTCTCGCGGAAGCATCTCATTGAGGATTCCCACATCGGTCAGTGGCAGTATCTTGCCCAAAGGGGCAACCACCAAGCGATAGTCGCTGTGTTCGCACACGGCCTTCTTGAACTTGAGATGACCGCGCCCCCTGGCGCATAGGGAGACTGAATCGAGTTTCTTCCCACCCAGAAGCCAGTTGGCGGTAACGATGCCTATCGTCACGATACTGCCGGTTGAGTCATTCGCCTCCGACCAGAGACTCTTGAGGAAGTCCATGGTAACCTTGCCCGTCGTCGCACGGTACTTGCTCAGTGGCTGCCCGCCGATGAGGTTGAAGTCCTCCTCGCTAAGAACGTCGGAAGCCCTGCCTCCCAATCTGTGTATCTCCCCGATCCCGGACATGCTGTTGGTGAATAGCCTGACATCGAGTTTCGGATTCGAGCTTCTCACGCCGACGGCAAGTAGTTCCGGAAAGAGGGGTGCTAGCGTCGTACCGGAATCAATGATTATGTTGACACGCTGCATCCCTGGATGCTCAGCAAGTGCGTCGGCCAGAATACGAGGCAGAGCTTGGTTCACCACCACCTTGGCCAAGCGGAGCTTCTCTTGGGCGTAGTGGATTCGACGCCTGAAGTACTGATTGTCCTGGTAGGCATAGCCAAAATGGTCAGTCAGTACACGATTCACCAGAGCGAATTTGCTCTCGATCAATCTTCGCTGGTTGAAGAGCAGAAGCAGCATGAGCAGTACGGCCGCCAAGGCCAGACCGTACCTCATCGCTAGCATCGGATTCCTGTACTCGAACAGGATCACGACAACAACATTGACAATGGCCGAGCCGAGAAGCGCCGCAGCTGCGATCATCAACTCCGCACGATACTTGGTGGAGAAGCCTCTCGGGGCCACTCTGATTCCTGCCACTTCAGCCTCCTCTGTTGTTCCGGATCTTCCCGTTACGTTCGTCGCGTCGCCTAACAACCGCGCATCAGCTGCGAGCGTTAAGGCTGGCACGATGGGTGCCAGCGGCGTAGCCGCGCCTGCACCCGACGTGACAGACAAGCTCGGCGGCTGCATGCGCTAGTTAGGCGGACCGCAGGTACGGTCCGGAGACATGGTTAACACTTCAGTCCAAGGACATGGTTAACACCTTCATGCCCATGTGGGACACTCTGGGCACTCACTCTTCTCCGAGGAGGTGCCAGGTGCCCT
>JALGZD010000139.1 GCA_025782395.1 bacterium | reverse complement strand
AGGGCACCTGGCACCTCCTCGGAGAAGAGTGAGTGCCCAGAGTGTCCCACATGGGCATGAAGGTGTTAACCATGTCCTTGGACTGAAGTGTTAACCATGTCTCCGGACCGTACCATCCAGCTGCCTAACTAGCGCATGCAGCCGTCGAGCTTGTCTGTCACACTGGGTGCAGGCGCGGCTACGCCGCTGGCACCCATCGCGCCAGTCTTAACGCTCGCAGCTGATGCGCGGATGTTAGGCGCACGAGGAGATGGACAAATGAGATGCGTGGGCCTCGGATCCATTGTCATCGGACTGCTGTTCTCGGGGCTGGCTGCTGCGGCTGCGCCGAGCTTCCAGATGACTGTCGCCTACCCGGGCGAGTACGTGCGCGCTTGGCCGGGTCAGTGGCAGCCAACAGCGGCCGTGCGACTTGGGGTGGCTTATGAAGCATCTCCGCGGACTCAGATCTCCTTGGCTGCATGGTACGCTCGCCAGCCGTTCCGCAGCGCCACGTACCCCTATGCTGTGCCTTGCGATGCGAGCTTCCGGTACGACATGCGGGGTGAGGCCTCACGGACGTACGGAGTTGATGCAACCTTCAGAGTGTTCGGGTTTCCGCGTAGCACGGGACCATTTGCCCTGCTGAGAGCAGGTGTCGTTGCAGTGGATGTCGGTCCTATCACGGCGACGACATGGTGGGACGACTCGCCGGAGCAGCGATACGAGCGCGTAGTGGCAGGCACAGGAACACTTCTGACCGACGCCTACTTGGGCATCGGCCTTGGAGTGTCACTGCCAGCAGGCGGCGATGCGCGTGTCCTTCTGGAAAGCGCTCTCATGGTGGGATCAGAACAGGGCCAGTTGTGGCTGCCTGTTGCTGTGGTCCTGCAGTTCTGAGGAGTTGCCGCATCTCCTCGGCGCCTAACTAGCGCATGCAGCCGTCGAGCCTGGCTGTCACGCTGGCTGCTTGCGCACCCATCGCGCCAGCCTTAGCTCGCAGCTGATGCGCGGATGTTAGGCGCATGGAGCAAACATGTTGAAGCAGCTGGTCATAGGCGTCGTAGTACTGACAGCAGGCCTGTGCTCTGCCTCCACGGATGTTGTGGTGGGTGCTGGCGGCGAGTCTGTCATTGTCGGCTCAGTTGCTGCGCCAGGCGAGTGGCCGACCGCGTTCTCGGGAGCTCTTGAGCTCCGAGCTCAAGGCACCGGCCAGATCACTGTGCTAGCCCGTTTCGGATACAGGTACGGGGAGCCGATCTCGAGTGGATTCTGCGTCGCTGGGCCGGATGCGAGAGGGGGGAGCTGGTGCGACCGGGAGCGCGACCATCTGTGGGAGCTTCTCCTTGGTCTACGGACGCCCAGTCGAGGGAGGCCGAACGAGCCGTTTGGTGAGGTCTGCGCCGGCGCAACGCACGACACATACACAGCCATCACGGACTTCACTGTGGTGCTTCGGGCAGGTGTTGTGTGGCAGGTCACGAATCAGCTCGAGGCGAGGCTGTCCGTTGGACCGCGAGTTCACCTGGAGCAGCCACAAATGGAGATACCGGTAGTGCTGTGGGTTGGTTGGCGTGTGTAGTGTATCAGTAGCATGCTCCAGCGCCTAACTAGCGCATGCAGCCGCCGAGCTTGTCTGTCACGCTGGCTGCAGGCGCGGCTTCGCCGCTGGCACCCATCGCGCCAGCCTTAACGCTCGCAGCTGATGCGCGGATGTTAGGTGGAATCCGCGTTTCCAAGGAGTGTGTGTCCGGGGTAGAGTGCAAGAGAGCCAGCGCATCTGGAGATGGACTACAACTAGGAGGCGACATGCGCAGACGACTGCTACTTACCTGTGTCACCCTAATGATCCTTCTCGCGCTCGGCGGAGCGCAGGCGTTCGGTTCGAACGAGGGATCGGCAAGTTACCCAGGTCGGGTCGAAGACGCTACCTGGGGAGGGCTCAAGGCCTTGTGTCGAGGGGCAGCAGTGTCATCCGACGATATGAGCCGTGCCCGAAGCACGGAGAGTCAGGTGCGGTATCCGATTCGGGACACACCAGAACACACACTCGCTAAGCTGGTGGAAGCCTATATCGCGATGGATGCGGGAGCGTACATTGACTGTCTGTCTGACACCTTCACATTCTGGCTGAACCCGGAAGCTGTGGCTATCGACCCGGAACTTCCCGACTACTGGGATCTCATGAGCGAGGAAGGCATTCACTGGAATATGTTTGATACCGGCTGGATCGACAGCGTTGAGCTGACGCTGACCCAGTACGGTGACCCGGTTGAGATCCCGGGAACTACTCCAGGGCTGCGTTCGTCTTGGGAGTACCAAGAGAACTACCATCTGAGACTCCACTTGCCGCAAGCGCTCTTGCTCTGGGCTCGCGAGGGAGCTGTTTTCAGGTTCACGGTGGATCCGGACGAGGTAGGTCCTTCAGGGGAAGAGCTCTGGGAGATCTCGCGGTGGTCGGACGTCGAGGGCTTCGACACACCGGTCGAGCATACAAGTTGGGGGCGGATCAAAGCTCTCTTCAGGTAGTTCCGAGAGACGAGGGGCGCGCGGATCCACCTAACATCCTCTAAGCCGTTGCCAGTGTTTTCTTGGAGTAGTCAACGTCGCCCCAGGTAGCTGTGATGATGGCTTTCGCCTCGGTTTTGCTGATGGGGTTGCC
>JALGZD010000095.1 GCA_025782395.1 bacterium | reverse complement strand
CCAACTACAAGGGTTGAATTGGCAATAATCGAGCCCAGCAAGTTCCCAAAAAACATGGACGGCTGGTGGTCCTCTAAGGAGCGCAAAGAGAACGCAAGTTCAGGCAAAGATGTCCCGGCCGCGACAAGAACAAGCCCAATAACAAACACCTCAACTCCTGCTGCCAAGGCTAATTGTGTTGACAGCTTCACAATAACATCTGCAGAAAAAAGAAGAAGTGCAACCCCTACAAAAAGTTTGCCAAATTCTTTGGTTCTTGTTCCATTTATATGATTTATTTTCCTCAAGAAACGGTAATAAAAACTTTCTTTTTTCTGCTCTTCCGCAATTTCAAGAAAACGCCCTTTAAAAAAGCCTGTAGTATAAGCTCCATAAATGGCCAGCAAAACAAGGCCATCTACACGACCAAGCTCTCCATCCAAAACCAAAACAAGGGGCATAACTCCGGCAATCAACGCTATTAGAACATCACGTTTCAGAAAATCTCCATGAACATGCACTTTGCCAACAATAAAAGCAGTTATTCCCGCAACTAAAGAGACGTTTGCAATATTTGAACCAACAATTATACCTAAGGTAATACTTGGTTCTTTTTCAATTGCTGAAGTTATAGAAACAAAAAGTTCAGGAAACGAAGTGCCGACAGCCAAGATAATTGCCGAAAGAGCAAAGAGACCTGTTTTTGTCTGTTTGGCTATTCTCCTTATGGCAACGATTACCAAGTCAGCAGACTTAACAAGAATAAACGAAAATAGAATTAGTAATAGTATTAGGCTTGGAACCATTCTGGTTTTCCTCTAAATAGTACTTTAGCAGTTTCAATAATGATAAACATTAGTATTGATGCCGAAAAAACAGTCACCCACTGCAAAACAGTCAAAGGAACAATTCCCAGGAAATCTCGCGAGAATCCGAAAAGAAAAGGCGCTATCTGAAGTACTAGCCCCGCCAATACGGCTATATTCAGCCACCGATTGGCAAATAATTTTCCTTTCCAAAAAGAAACTGTCAATGTTCTTATCGAGAAAACATAAACAAGCGAGTTTAAACCTAGTGTGGCAAAAGTGATTGAGCGGGCAACAAGTAGCTCTCCAGTCGTTTTATAAAAATATACAAAAAGGGCTAAGGCAATAATACCACCAGCTAAAGAAACTATTAGAATTATATCCTTCATCCAAGTATTCACAATTGGCTCTTTAGAGGAACGCGGAGCTCTTTTCATAATGTCGGGTGCTCTAGGATCAACCGTTAAAGCGAGGTCGGGAAAACCATCCGAAATCAAGTTAATCCACAATATTTGTCCTGCAGTAACCGCGAGAGGGAAACCTAAAATAAGCGTGCCCAAAACAGCGACAATTTCTTCAAAAGCATCGCTCATCAAGTAAAGAATTATCTTTCTAATGTTGTCAAATATTCCTCTGCCTTCTTCTATTGCCTTAACAATGGTCGCAAAACCTGAATCAAGAAGAATCAAGTCGGCCGTTTCCTTAGCAACATCGGTTGCTTCTCCAACCACTATTCCAATATCAGCTTTTTTGAGAGCGGGAGCGTCATTAACACCATCCCCCATCATAGCAACCACCTCTCCATTTTTCTTTAACGCCTCTACTATCTTTAATTTATGTTCCGGTGTTGTTCTCGCAAAAAGCTTTGTATCGCCTTTAACAAGTCTGGCTGCCAATTTGTCAACGTTTACTTTTGCCACATCTTCCCCTAAAACAACACAGTCCTCTTCGCAGGCAATATCAAGCTGATCCATAACAGAAATTGCAGTTTGGGGGTAATCTCCGGTGATCACAAGAAACTTGACCCCCGCCGCTCTTGTTTTCTTAAAAGCTGCACTTACTCCAGACCTTACCGGGTCTGAAAATGCCAAAAGCCCAACCCACTCAAGATCTTTTTTGACATCTTTTGTTTTTATTTCTTTATAACTCGAAGAAACTCTCTTTCTTGCCATTCCCACAAGTCTTTTGCCATGTGACGACAATTCTTCAATTGTTTGAAGCAGTTCTTGTTTCTCTTTTTTACTTAAATCTGACCATTCAATTAGATATTCCGGAGCTCCATTTACGAAAAGCATGTTTTCTCCATCTTCCCACTTACTCAAACTCGCAAAAAACCTGTTCTTTGAAGTAAAAGGAATACTGGCAATGCGGGCATGTTTTTTCCTTAAGCTTTTCGAATTCTTAAGTTTTTTTCCTGCCCATTCCCAGGCAGCGATAAGAAGGGGATCATCTAAATCATTTGCCAGAATTGCTTGAGAAGCTACGTCGCGCTCTCTTCCAACAACGTCGACGACCCTCATTTTCCCTTCCGTCAAAGTACCTGTTTTGTCTACGCAAATTATCGTAACGCTACCCAACGTTTCTGCCGAAACCAAATTTCTGACCAGACCTTTTCTTTTTAGAATTCTTTGCATTCCTATAGCTAAAACCACCGTCAAACCAACTAAAAGCCCTTCAGGAATACTTGAAACCGCCAGTGCTACTGCGATTGTAAAAAGATCTACTATTTCCAATCCCTTCAACAAACCCACAACAAAGACAAAAGCTGTTAATCCCAAAACCAATAATGAAAGTTGTTTGCTCAGAGTTTTGAGTTGTGTTCGCAAGGGGGTATCTTGAGTGGGCTCTTGAATTTTCTCTGCAATCTTCCCAAC
>JALGZD010000069.1 GCA_025782395.1 bacterium | reverse complement strand
CCTGTTGGTTCCATCTGTTGGTTCTTGTCAAAAACAAAAACCCTCAGTCCATTTCTGAACTGAGGGGTTTTTGTTTTGTTCAGTACCTTATAATTCAGGTACCAAGGCTACTATGCGGCAAGCCGTGTTCGCCTTCTTTTATTGCGAAAGACGTAAGATCAATTACACGATGTCAAAGTCATTAGTGGCAACATCATCACCCGTTACGATACCGAGCAGTGTAATCTCACTGACGTCAAAGTCTTCATCTGTGTCTGCGGCTTCCCAGTAGTAAAAGCCGAAGGTACCTTCAGTGTCCGACTCAAGAACGAGCAGAGCATCATCACCAACACTTTCATTGATAATATTGAAGTTAGCTTCGAACAGACTGGCAACGTCAGACAGATCACTCAGATCAGCCGCAACAAAGACACCATTGTTGGCGGAATCAATAAAGAGCATCTCTTCTCCGCCAAGCCCAGCGGAGTTATAGTTTTCTGCTGCAGCAGCATTACCATCAGAGGCAGATTGAGCGCCAATAGCACCACCAGCAGAGTCGTCAATGGCAGCAGCCAAGACACCACCGAAAAGGATCTCATCATTACTTGAGATGAAATTAACGATGGTATCGCCACCTTCATTGACTGCGTTGTAGATGAAGTCATCAGCGCCGCCGTTACCACCATTTGCAACGGTTGTCTCTGCAGAGATAACCAAAGTACCACCATCACCATTAGCAGCATAACCAAGGTTTATTGCAGTACCTACGTTTACTCCAGATTCGAAGGTAAAGGTAATCAGATCAGTACCATTATCATAGCTGACATCAGTAATAACTTCTGTACCAAGAGATACCGCCTGGAAGTCGGCAGTTGCCTGTGCCAGATTGCCATCAAGCTGGGCTGCCAGTTTAGTGCCCACAGCATCATTACCAGCACCACTTACGAAGTCATAAAGACCAACACCACCCTCAAGGAGCATCAGGCTGCCCTGGCCCATGAAATCAAAAGTTGCGAGGTTTGCATCACCAACAAGACTACCAAGGATGTTGAACTCGCGAATTTCAGTCGCCACGCCACCATCAAGGGTATCGGCACCCGCACCACCGGTAATTACATCATCACCTGCACCACCGGTAATAGTGTCATCGCCAGCACCACCAATAACTGCAAAACCGGTTGCACCAACATCCGTCAAGGTAACGGTCGTATCCGCAGTCAGTGCGCTCAGATCAAGCGTTGCCAGGTCAGCATCAATAGTGATGTTGTTTGCGCCATTGATCACATCATTAGCATCCAGATCAACATTGAGTGTACCAGCAATCGGTGTGCCAGCACCCAGTGCCAGTGTCTCAAACTCACTGATGGTGTCAAACAGAGACAGGTCATCGATGATAACGGTTTCAGCTTGCGTACCTGTTACACCATCGGCGACTGAACTACCCACCAGATCGACACTGCCAGCTACTACAGCGGTGGCATCAAGGATATCAAAATCAATACCGATACCCACGTTGAACTCATTGAGATCAAGGTCATCAGCATTAGGAGCAAGCAGTCCATTATAACCAATCGCATTGTTGTTTACCGCGATGGTATCGGTATCTGCTGCTGGATTATCCACATAAGTAAGGCCGGTAATCATGCTGTCAAACTGATACACGTCATCAGAATCAGCATCCTGAAGAATCTCAAAACCGGTCAAACGCATGGTATCAAGGTCACCAATCTTGACATCAATAACGCCAGGAGAAGTTCCAAGAATGTAAAGTTTGTTAGCTCCGGAAACAAAGGTCATGGTATCTTCCGCATCCTGAGAAGCTTCCAGCTTGAGAGTCCCTGCGGCAACATCGTTGTCTGAAGTGTAGGAGAAAATATTGTGTGCTCCTCCACCAGCAAGAGCACCACCGTCGCCATCCTGGAAGGTGACCACAGTATTGATGCTGCCGGCAGCGTAGTTGACATCGGGATCTCCGGGCATGGCAACCAAACTGTCATCATCAGACTCCATAACAGTAACGACTGCGGTGATACTTGTTTCAAGCGCACTGTAGTTGACAACGTTTTCACCACCACGCAGACTTAAGGTGTCAACAGTAAAACGGTGATCAATGCCTGAATCATTCACAAGATCTTCAGAACCCTGATAAATGATGGTTTCACCAAAATCACTCCCCTGGATGTTGTTCCAGGTAGCATTGGCAAATGCTGCCACGTCAACATCATCATCCATATCATAGAATTCGACATAGTTGCTGATACCAGGAATGGTATCACCGTCACCAGCAGCGATACGAATCACACTTTCCATGCGATCCAAAGAAGCTATGGCGTTGTTCTCATCATACTGGAAGGTGATTTCCATATCCTGTCCAGCACCAGTGAAATCCAGAATAGAGATACCCTGAGATGCGACAATTTCATCAGTATTGAGAAGAAGATCAATACGGTCACCGGTCATCACCGCCAGCCAGATCGAAGGTGAAAAGGGCCTGATTATTCGCTTCAGGACGGTCAGCTACAGCAAGCTGCGACAGAGTCTGACGGTCACCGGTTACATCCTCTACTATATCGTAACTCAGGAACGAGTCGTAGGAAATAGCCGTTGTCGCATCATCTGCATCAAAGGCACGGTAGTTGGTCATGTTATCTGCGACCTGGACCGTGTCGTTTCCGGCGCCACCGAGAACATTTTCCATTTCGGTCATACCGGTGATACGTGCGAGTACATCACCATCAGATTCACGTACCTGACCGTACATCAGAACCGACGATGGTACCGCCAGTCATGTTGACCAGGTCGGTCTCAGTATCGGATTCAACAACGATTTCGACGGAGGGACGCATGGAAACAGCGACAGGATCCGTAAAGTCGTTAGGTTGGATGATACCATCAGGAACGGTATCAATGATGCCATCATCATCAGCAACAAGGTCATTGTCCATATCTGTATGATCGTAAACAATGGAGTCACCAACCAGATCCGGATCATCAACCGTGAGGGGATCATCGTCGTCAACCTGGGTCACTTCGCCGGCTCCGTCAAAGTAGTTGTCCTTGATGACTTCAGACTCATCGATATTGAGCTGTTCATTGGCATTACCACCGATGAAGCGCTCCACACCGTCAACTGCGAGGAAGGTATCGTTTTCATCTACTGTATCAAGGTTAAACGGATTCTGATCCGGATCGTCATTGATCTCATCATCATCATTGAGATCAGCGTTGATCTGGATAAAGCCAAGTTCGCTGGTCATGTTATAAACAACCGCTGCATCAGGATCACCAACATCACTCGCTGCTACAGCATTGGAAAGTGCGGTTACATCCAGGGTGTCATTGCCCTGGCCTGCATGGGTACCGTCACCGGCGAGGGTCCGAATGGCTTCCATTTCAGTGAAGGTGCACCACCGAACTCCTGATCAAGATCATCATCAACAGTGATGGTAAACTCATCAGTTCCTGCAAAATCGTTGGTGCTGAAGATCAGTTGATCAACAAAGCCATCGGCAGCACCGAATGTATTATCTTCTTCAAGAAGAGCCACAGCAACAACATCGGCTGCAGTCAAACGCTGTGCAGCATCATACGCGTTGAGAGGAGTTCCAACAGACTCAACAATTTCACCTGCAACCAGTGTTTGAACCACATAAAGATCTTTACCACCGTCAACCGTGTCCGTACCGACTGAACCAAAAATACGGTCGTCACCGGTTCCTGCTGTAACAACATCATCACCTGCACCTGTGAAGAGCAGGTCATCACCATGGAGGCTGAAGTCGGTTGCAAGGGTATCAGCATCAAGCATGGAATCAAGGATCAATGCATCTGAACCCTCAAGTGCACCACCATCAACGGCTGCAGTTTCAAGTATTGAACGGGAATTATCAGCATTGGTTACCACACCGTCATTCATACCTGAACCGCCGAGGAAAAGCACATTTTCAGCATTAAGATTACCACCAAGTCCGTCATACTCAAACAGAGTAACTTCGGAATCGGTATTCGGCTGATCAATAGTAACTGAAGCAGCTTCTCCGCCTGAAGCATTACCGATTGTGACAACCGGTTCATCCATGAAGGCTACCTGACCTGTGTAGTAATTACCCTGGGTTAAACTAATAGTATCATTGACAGCCGCTGACACACCATTAGTTAAAGCAGCCACAAGCGTACCTGCCAATGTATCATTATCTGAACCTGCATTAATCAGATCCACCATGCGCTGCAAGAAGCCTGCTTGAGTTTCAGCAATAGCAGTACCATCAGCGGCCACACCCATCTGCAGACTGAATGCAGTTCCATTAACAGAAATCTCAACAGTATCTTCATCAGCAAGATTCAGGAACTCAAGATCCCATTGCTGATCTTCGGCAAGAACGGTGGTTCCATTGCCATCGGAATCAAAGCGTACAACAAGGTCTTCTGCATAGGCATCCGCACCAAGAGTTACAGCATCGCCGGTTTCGTTGACAAAACCATTATCATCGCGCAATTCACCATCGGCACGGTCTTCATATGAAGCAAAAATCAGGCGATCGATTGCCTGTTCTATTTCAGGACCACCAACTGCCATATCCCAGCTGATATCACCACTTGCCGGAGCAACATTATCCACCCAGGTGTATCCGACAGCAGTAAAAATACCGCCGGCA
>JALGZD010000028.1 GCA_025782395.1 bacterium | reverse complement strand
CGTCTGAAGCTCTCAGAGGCCAGGATCTTCTTCAACTGCCTATGGGTCCTGGGGCCGAAGCAGGCCAGCTTCCTCACCCGGCTCGGTGGGTCACGATGTACCCATGCTTTGCCAGGGTTGTATTACTTACGTCTTGACAGGTGGACGTGCATGCGCTATAGTAGTCGCCGTGCGGCTTGGCGACGACGCTCCTCAGACCGGACTCCCCCCCCCGAATCGTACAGCCCTACCTGATTGTCGTTCACGTGAGAAGAAAGGAGGAGGAGAAGGGAAGCGCGCAACAAGGTGATGTTCGCTTCACCGCTTACGCTATTTGTGCGGAGGTGGCACAATGAGAACACTCATAGTATTCCTCATCGTAGCAGTCCTTCTTGCAACCCCGATACTAGGCTCACTTGTTGCAATTGTCCCTTGCGTGGCCGAAGATGTCGCCTACGCCAAGGACGAAGATGAAGAACTGTCACCGTTCTGGCAGGCGCTGACCTGGATGATTCTCGAGTTCATCAGGGACAGCGGTGGTCATTGGAACTAGCATTCGTCCTGTTGATGCGGACGAACAGGAGGAGAGGGATTCGTGACACGACCATGCGTCGTCCTTGTAGCCCTGCTTTTCCTGGTGTGCGTGGCATCCGGCTTCTCGCCTCGCACACTCGAATCAACCACAGAATCGGGTGTTCATGTGGAGTGTCGCGGGATGCTCCACGAGGTTGAATACTGGCCTTCGATGTACTCGACGGCGGAGCGCAAGGCAGCCGACCTTGGCGGTATGCAGATGATCCGGTACATGAGGGAGCACGAAGCCGACTGGCTCCTGTTCGATGTGCTGGCGCCGGAGGAAGATGTCTACTGGAATGGCGATACCGTTTTCGTTCTGCAATTCGAGGATGGCCGGCGCATAGAGAGCAAGGAACTCGTGCTCGCCGACAGTCCGCTTGAACTGAAGGTGTTCCTTGGCTCGGACGGCATCTCTCTCACGCGCGAGGGCGGATCGTATGGGCGCGTCGGCAGCGGCGCGAACCTCGTTGCAGTGTCATTTCCGTCGGGATCCATTGAACAGACGGGCGAGTTCATGGAACACAATGCCTGGTGGGCGCAGTTTGAACTTCCCTCCAGCGTGACTGTCAAAGAGAACGGAATGGACGAACCCATTCCGGTCGCAAGCTCTTATTGAAAGCGGAGATTCAGAATCACGTCTTGAGACCGGCGGAAAGCCCCGACACGGTTTCGGCGCCGGACTTCCCTGAAGCGGGCCTTCTCTTCGGAGAAGGTCCGCTTGCGTGCGCTCCAGTCATCGCGTATCCTGTGCCGGTGAGACGGAGCCTACGAGCACCCTCAACCTGTGTGTTCGGCGGGCGGGGGCATGAGGTCGCCCGGTCAGGCCGGCCAGCAGCTTTCCGTCCCGCTCTTCGTTTCCTATCGGCTTCGTAACACTGTCTTAACATGCGCGTGTCAGATTAGAGACCACGAGTCGAAGCGACCCGGCAAAGAGGAGTCGCAGGATGGGCAGGAATAAGATCCTGATCGTCGAGGACGACAAGGACATCCGAGAGCTGATGGAGTACAACCTGTCGAGAGACGGGTTCGAGCCGTCCCTTGTGAAGTCGGGTGAGGAAGCGCTCGAGACCGTGTCGAGGGAAGTCCCCGATCTCATAGTGCTCGATCTGATGCTTCCCGGCATCGACGGTTTCGAGGTGTGCCGGCAACTCAAGGGCAACGAGAAGACCACGCACGTGCCGATCGTCATTGTGTCCGCGAAGGGGGAGGAGGCCGACATCGTGATCGGTCTCGAGCTCGGCGCCGATGACTACATCACGAAGCCATTCAGCCCGAAGGTATTCGTGGCTCGCGTGCGTGCAGTGCTCAGGCGCAGGGCGCGTCAGGTTCCGAAGCAAGAGGACATCCTCAAGGTCCTCGACCTCACCATTCATCCGGGACGCCGTGAGGTCGTCTACAGGGACGAGCGCATCGAGCTCACAAACACCGAGTTCAAACTCCTGCACGTGCTGGCGCGCCGACCAGGCTGGGTCTTCACGCGCTATCAGATCGTTGACCGTGTTCACGGTGAGCACTACCCTGTGACAGATCGGTCCGTGGACGTACAGATCGTCGGTCTCAGGCGCAAGCTCGGGGACGCGGGCGAGTACATTGAGACCGTTCGTGGCGTCGGCTACAGGTTCCGAGACGACGACTAGGCGCCCGGCGGACTCGAGATATGCTCTCGGAACCAGCGCCGCCGCTGAACCGGCGGAGGTATGAATGCGCAGACACGGCCTCTTCTGGCACATCTTCCCGACCTACCTGATCATCACCGCTCTCGCCGTTGTCGCGGTGAGCTGGCACAGCTCCATCGCACTTCGGTCGTTCTTCTATGAGCAGGCGGAGAACGATCTGCGCGCCAGAGCGCTGCTTCTTGAGGAGCGGGTGCGTGGTGAGCTCAGCCGAGTGGAGACGGGGTCCCTCCAGGCGCTTGCGGTCGAGCTCGGGCGCGCGACCGGCAGCCGCATCACGATCATCCTGCCTGACGGCCTCGTCGTAGCCGATACGGACGAGGATCCCGCCGTCATGGAGAACCACGCCGACCGCCCGGAGATCGCCGAGGCGATGCGCGGCGGAGGGGGGAGCGCCGTCCGGTACAGCCACACGCTCGGAATGAACCGCATGTATGTGGCCGTTCCGGTCGAAAGCGGTGGAGAGGTCCGCGGCGCGGTTCGTGTCTCGCTCCCGACGACGGCCATCGATGATGAGTTCCTGCACGTTCGTCAGCGGATCGTCATAGCCGCGCTCCTGATGGTCGTGATCGCGGCGGCCGTGAGCTTTGCGGTTACTCGGCGCATCACACGGCCCCTCGTGGAGATGCGTCGCGGCGCCCTGCGCTACGCTAAGGGCAGGCTCGGCTACCGACTACCAGTGCCGGGGTCGCTCGAGCTGGCGAGCCTGTCTGAGACGCTGAACCACATGGCGGAGGAGCTGGATCGCCGGATAAGCACCATCCGCCAGCAGCGTGCCGAGCAGGACGCTGTTTTCTACAGCATGAAGGAGGGTGTCATCGCCGTCGACATGGAGGAGCGACTCCTAACGATGAATCGCGCCGCCGGCGAGCTCTTCGGTGTCGAACCCGCTGCGGCGACGGGTCGGAGCATCCAGGAGGCAATCCGGAACACCGACATCCACGCGCTGGCGTCGCGCTCGCTCCTGAGTCCGAAGCCGATCGAGGCGGAGTTCGAGCTCCTGGGCGACACGCGCCGGCTGCTGCACGCGCACGGGGCAGCACTCCGGGACAAGAAGGGGCGTGAACTCGGCGCCGTCATCGTTCTCAACGACATCACGCGTGTGCGTCAGCTCGAGAACGTCCGGAGCGACTTTGTCGCCAATGTGTCGCACGAGCTCAGGACTCCGGTCACGCTGATCCAGGGATTTGTCGAGACACTGCTCGATGGCGCGATCGATGACGCGGATGAGTCGCGCAGGTTCCTGCACATCGTCCATCGTCACTCCGAGCGACTGAGTGCGATCATCGAGGATCTCCTGTATCTGTCGCGCATTGAGCAGGATGCTGGGGACTCTCGCATCGCCTTCGACAGGGTACCGGTTGCGGGCGTTGTCGGGAATGCGATCGAGGTTTGTCTGCAGCGGGCCAGGGAAAAGGACGTGCGCATCGATCTCGCCGCGACGGGCGACTTGCTGACACGGGTGAACGCCCAGCTTCTGGAGCACGCTGTCGTCAACCTTCTCGACAACGCGGTCAAGTACAGCGAGCGCGGTTCCTCCATCGAGGTTAATGTAGAGGAGCAGCAGATGGATGTCCTCATCCGCGTGCGCGACCACGGCATCGGGATCGCTCCCGAGCATCTCCCCAGGTTGTTCGAGCGCTTCTACCGCGTCGACAAGGCGCGGAGCCGCGAACTGGGCGGGACCGGCCTCGGCCTCGCCATTACAAAGCACATCGTCCAGGCCCACGGTGGAAGCATCGACGTGGAGAGTACGCCCGGAAAGGGCAGCGTCTTCACGATCATCCTGCCACGAGCGTAGCCTGTCACAGGTGTACTCCTACTCTGCCTCCCGCGCCCTGCCGGCCACAACGTGCCGGAGGCAGAGGTGCCCTTCCTAACACAATCCTTACTTGCCGCTGACGGCTAATGAACTCCCGTCTTGCATACTACTGGGCATGGAGGAGTGTGTGCTGTCGGTGGCAGTGACCAATCCAGTTCGATTTCCAGCCACTGACCTGCAGAGCGTCGCCGGGTTTACCCCCCCCCGGCGGCGCATCGTGGTGGTCAGTTCAACCAATCAGGAGGATGCATGATGCGGACCTTCGTCGGAATGGCGGTCGCACTCACCGTCATGGCCTTGGTTCTTGCGATCTCGATCCCGGTCTTCGCGGCGGCGTCGCTCAACGGCGCGGGCGCTACATTCCCGGAGCCGATCTACGCCGTGTGGATGTACAAGTACAACCAGCTCACCGGTGTGCGCGTCGACTACCAGGGTATCGGTTCAAGCGGCGGCATCCGTCAGATCAAAGCCAGAACGGTTGACTTCGGCGGTTCGGACGCCCCGATGAAAGGTCCCGAGCTCCGCGAGGCCGGTCTCATCCAGTTCCCGATGGTCATCGGCGGCGTCGTTCCGATCTACAACGTCCAGGGAATCGAGGCCGGTCAGCTGAAGCTCACACCCGAGGTGCTTGCCGGTGTCTTCTCCGGCGAGATCAACTACTGGGACGATGAGGCCATCACGTCGCTCAACCCCGGATTCGCGCTTCCGAACGAGCCGATCACGGTCGTTCATCGCGCCGAGGGCTCGGGCACGACGTGGATGTTCACCAACTACCTCGACAAGGTTTCGTCCTCGTGGCACGAGAAGATCGGGACAGGCAAGATCGTGTCGTGGCCGGTCGGAGTCGGCGCCAAGGGCAATCCAGGTGTCGCCAACTACGTCCAGCGCGTGAACGGCTCGATCGGGTATGTCGAGTATGCTTACGCGGTTCAGAACAACCTGCCGCACGTTTCGCTCAAGAACCGGGCGGGCATGTATGTGCAGCCGGGTCCGGCCTCGTTCCAGGCGGCGGCGGGGGGCGCCGACTGGGCGAACGCAGATGGCTACTACCTCGTTCTCACCGACCAGCCGGGCGATGACAGCTGGCCTATCGTCGGCGCGACGTTCATCCTCATCTACGCGGATCAGGACGACGCGGGGAAGGCCGAAGAGATGCTCAAGTTCTTCGATTGGTGCTACGAGCACGGTGGCGAGATGGCGATCGAGAAGGATTACGTGCCGATCCCGAAGAGCGTGGCCGACATGGTCCGGCAGACGTGGGCCGACGATGTCCGCGCGGGTGGAGCGGTCGTCTGGGAGTAGTGTGGGTTCCGGAGCTGGGTAAGGACAGATGACAGACAGCACGGCAGAGAAGCTGAGCGTCCCTCCAGGTGCTCCGCGTGACCAAAGCCGGCCGGACGCCCTTTTCAAGTGGTTGACGGCCGCGTGTTCGCTGGTGGTCATCGTCATCATGGCCGGCATTCTCTTCGAGCTCGTGCGGAACTCCGGCATGGCGTTCCGCGAATTCGGGTTCAGCTTCCTCACGACGGACAGCTGGAACCCGATCCTCAGTGACTTCGGAGCCGCGAGCAGCGTGTACGGCACGCTCGTATCGACCGGGATCGCGATGATCATCGCGGTCCCGCTGTCGATCATCATCGCCATCTATTTCGTGGAGGTGGCGCACCCGAAGGTGAGCAGGCTCATCGGCGGAGCCGTCGAACTCCTGGCGGCGATTCCATCGATCATCTACGGCATGTGGGGCCTCTTCGTGTTCGCGGCCCTCATGCAGACGCACGTGCAGCCGTTTCTCGGCACGCACCTGGGCGCGCTCCCGCTTTTTCAGGGGCCGCCGATGGGCATCGGAATGCTCACAGCCGGCCTCATCCTTGCGCTCATGGTGCTGCCGTTCATCACCGCTGTGACGCGAGACGTACTCATGATGGTTCCGCCGGTTCTCAAGGAGTCAGCCTACGGCGTCGGTTCGACGATGTGGGAGACCGTCCGCTTCGTCAGTCTCAAGTACGGCCGGCGCGGCATCGTGGGCGCGGTCTTTCTTGGGTTCGGGAGAGCTCTGGGGGAGACGATGGCCGTGACCTTCGTGATCGGTAACAGCCACAGGATCTCAGCTTCCCTCTTCTCGGCAGGCAATACCATCGCCTCAAGCCTCGCTAACGAATTCAATGAGGCCTCCGAACCCATCTATCTCAGTTCGCTCTTCGCTCTGGCGCTCGTGCTGTTTGGCATCACGCTGGCGTTTCAGACGATGGCGCACCACTGGGTGGCGCGGATGCAGCGGCTTGAGGGGGGGGACCGCTGATGAGACCGCGCTCGAGAGCGCAGAGACGAGCGGCCGATGCGGCGATCCGCGTGGCGATGGTTCCAGCGGCGCTCATCGGCATCGCGGTGCTCGCGTGGATCCTCGGGGAGGTCATCGCGCGGGGTGTCGGTGCGCTCACGCCGACGTTCTTTACCGAACTCCCGACGCCTCCGGGTATGGAAGGCGGCGGCCTTGGCAACGCGATCGTGGGCACCCTGCTCATGACGCTCCTCGCCGCTCTTATGGGGACGCCGGTCGGGCTTCTGGCGGGCGTCTTCCTCGCGGAGTTCGGGCCGTCGAGCCGGATCGCGACCACCGTACGCTTCACCACGAATCTCCTGATGGGCACTCCGTCCATTATCATCGGCATCTTCGTCTACTCGGTTCTCGTTCTACCGCTCGGACACTTCTCGGGCTGGGCGGGAGCCGTGGCGCTCGCCATCCTTATCCTGCCGGTCGTGATGAGAACGACCGAGGACATGCTCAACTTGGTCCCGGACGAACTGAGAGAGTCGGGCCTTGCTCTGGGAGCTCCTCGCTGGAAAGTGACGCTCGGGATAATCTTCAGAGCAGCAAGGTCGGGTCTTGTGACAGGCGTTCTCCTGGCGGTTGCCCGCGTAAGCGGGGAGACGGCGCCGCTTCTTTTCACTGCGCTTAACAGCTTCTACTGGCCCGGGTCCCTCAGTCGGCCGACAGCGAACCTGACCGTGACAATCTTCAACTACGCGATGTCCCCCTACAGTGACTGGCAGGAGAAAGCATGGGGCGCCTCGCTTCTCATTACCGTGAGTGTGCTCGTTGTCGCGGTGCTCGCGAGGTTCGTGATCAAGGACGGGAGAGAGAGAGCATGATGATGGCAACAGAGGAGAGAGTGTTCGTCCAAGCGCCATCAGAGGTGGCGAAGCAGCACGCGCGCGAGATCGAGGACGTCTTCAGACTGCCGGCAAAGGTGACGGTCCGGAACCTCAACTTCTACTACGGCGGACAGCAGGCGCTCTTCGACAACAGCATCGACATCCCGGCGCTCCGCGTGACGGCCATCATCGGTCCGTCGGGATGCGGGAAGTCGACGCATATTCGTGTATACAACCGCATCTTCGAACTCTACCGGTCGCACAGGGCAGAGGGGATTGTGGAGATCGACGGAGAGAACATCCTCTCACCGACGACGGACCTTCTGAAGCTTCGCAAGAAAGTTGGCATGATCTTCCAGCGGCCGACGCCTTTCCCAATGAGCATCTTCGACAACATTGCATACGGTGTAAGACTCCACTACCGCGGGAGCCGGAGTGAAATCACCGACCGCGTGGAGGATGCGCTCAAGCGGGGCGCGCTCTGGGACGAGGTGAAGGAGAAACTCTGCGAGCCGGCGACGGCTCTGTCGGGCGGTCAGCAGCAGCGGCTCTGCATCGCGCGCGCCATCGCGGTAGAGCCGAAGCTCATCCTCATGGACGAACCGTGCTCGGCCATCGATCCGGTTGCAACCTCCAAAATCGAGGACCTCATCGAGACGCTCCGCGACAGCTACACAGTTGTGTTGGTCACGCACAACATGCAGCAGGCGGCGCGCGTTTCAGACTTTACGGCGTTTTTCTACAAGGGCCACATCGTCGAGTTCGGGCCGACGACGAAGATCTTCACCAACCCGGACAATGAGCAGACCGAGGACTATATCACCGGCCGGTTCGGTTAGCGATGGGTGGCCGCCGCGGCTGCCGTGCTCAGAACCCGAGGGTTTGGTATCGAGTCGGCACGGACACCGGGCGGACGCCGGGACACCGTGAGGAAGGCAGTCATGACGATCATACTCAGACGCGAGATCGACGGTCTCAAGAAGATGATCTGCTCGCTCTCGGCATACGTTGAAGAGAATCTGCAGATGGCGGCGACCGCCATCGCAGATCGAGACATCGAGTTGGCCAAGAAAGTGCTCAAGCGGGACGTGGAGGTGGATGACCGGGAGATCGAGGTGGAGGAGGAGTGTCTGAAGATCCTGGCGCTCCACCAGCCGGTCGCGAACGACCTCCGCTACATCGTGACGGTGCTCAAGGTCAACAACGACCTCGAGCGCATCGGCGACCTCGCTGTCAACATGGCTCAGGTCGCGGTCTGGCTTGCCGACCGCGGGAGCCTTGAGATCCCGTACGATCTCTGTGCGCTCGCGGGGAAGGTCCGTAAGATGCTGGCCGACAGCCTCGACGCGCTCATGGAGCGGAATGATGAGCTGGCGGAGGGGGTGATGTCGGCGGACGACGAGGTAGACGAGGTGAACCGCGAGAACTACGGAGTCATCCGGGCGGCCATCCGCGAGCAGCCGCAGGAGATGAAACGGCTCATCATGATGCTCAGGGTTTCGCACTATCTCGAGCGCATCGCGGACCACGCCACGAACATCGCCGAGGACGTCATCTACATGGTCAACGGCGAGATCGTCCGGCACCAGAAGGGCGAAGAGAAAAGCTGACCCGCACGCTCTTACGCCCAGCTCTTCCTGAACAGCACGAACCGTACGAAGAGCCAGAGAGCAATCGCCCCGATCGTGATGAACCAGATGGGCCACGGGTTCGCGCGGAATATGTACAGAAGCGGGATCACTGTGCTTGTCCACAAGCCCCCGCCCATGAACGGCTCATGCAGAAGCTGCTTGTAGCCGAACGCGTCGGGCGCCGTCGTCTCGAGCTTCGGATCCGCGACCCTGAGAAGAAGAAGGCCCGTCGCCGTAACACCCGTCGACTGCCCGAACTCCGCGATGCTCCGCTCGAACCAGTAGTCGGGAAGCATCCGCTTCGCCAACCACATCACGCACCAGATGTTCCACGCGAGTCCCACGACCATCAGAATGACGAACGGTGCGATGTTCGCTATGATCGCTTCAATACGCAGAGTCGCGAGAGCCGCGACAACCAGGTAGTCGAGCGAGAGTCCCTGCAGCCTCTGCATCATACCGCGGTCAAGGACGTCGTGTCTGTCCGCTCGGTCAAAGAGCTTCTGGACGATGACGCCCCCGAGCATCGCGAGAGGAAACAGGGGGAAGCTCCCGAGGATCGCGTTCTTCGGATCGGTCAACCAGAGCGTCTCCAGTCCTGCGAGTCCCTTCTGGAACCCGAATCCGATCAGGATGGCGACAGCGACAACCGCGACGTGCATGGCCAGTGTCTCAACTGACTCGGTCCGGAAAGTCAGAAGGCCGGCGGTCGTGCGCTCTTCCTTCGGGACGATGCCGGTTCCGAATGCGGCCGCAGCGCCCTGGCCGCTCTTTCTGGTACGACAGTATCGACGCCGAGCGGCCCAGTTGATGAGCGCCATGCCGATCACGACGCCGCCAACCACGCCTATCGTCGCTGAGCCCAGGGCAAGGTCGGCGCCCTCGGCCCAGCCCTTCTCCGCGAAGATCGGTGCGAGACCGGCCGCCGTCCCGTGGCCGCCCTCGAAGCCGACCGGGATGAGCGCACCGAACATCGGAGGTATGTCGAAGAATCGCGTGAGGACCAGGAAGGTTACACCCAACCCGACCGCGTACTGTCCCCACGCAACGACCTGACCGTATGCCAGCTGCGGTCCGGACATGCGCCACACCTTCTTGAGTGATGGGATGGCCGCACCCAGAAAGAGTGTGGCGAATACGATATTGATGAGAAAGCCGGGGAGCTTCCCCCAGCCCGCGGTCGTAGTTGCGAGGAATGTGGCGTCGGAAAGCACTCGCTGCAGAACCTGAATGACGAGTAGACCAATCAGGCCACCTATGACGGAGGCGGGGAGGAGCAGCTTCTGGCTCCAGCGAAACCTGATGCGAACGGCCTGCCCGATGAGGAGAAGCAGGCTCAGAGAACAGAAAGAGAGAACGATGCGGTCGATCGTCGGCCTCCTCTCGGTCGGGTCCGGGTGGCACGTAGGTCATCGGCTCGCGCGAGCGGCTCGAACATAGAAGCACTACGGTGCCCGAGTCGCGTCAGAATACACATGGGTCGGCGAGCGTGCAATGGGATTCCCTGCTTGTATCCCGCACGCGGATGTGGTCGACTGTGAGA
Organism: bacterium; assembly: GCA_025782395.1. Taxonomy (GTDB): domain Bacteria; phylum Joyebacterota; class Joyebacteria; order Joyebacterales; family Joyebacteraceae; genus Joyebacterum. The sequence goes on along the minus strand of JALGZD010000028.1, from coordinate 13,180 downwards.
CGAAACAGTCCAGAGCCTGGTGAGGAGGTGCCCATTGCACGACAGCGAACGCGAACTCCTCTTCGACAAGTGGGCCGAGCACTACGACGAGTCGGTGAACGAGTGGTCTCAGGGCTTCCCGTTCGAGGGCTACGAGGCCGTGCTCGATGAGGTCGCTCGTCTGGCTCACCCGAAGGCGGGTCTCTCAGTGCTTGATGTCGGGATAGGCACTGGGCAACTGGCCGAGCGGTTCGTGAGTGCAGGGTGTGAGGTCTGGGGAATGGACTTCTCCGCGCGGATGCTCGCCAAGGCTCGCGAGAAGCTTCCGGAGGTTGAGCTCATCAAAGCAGATCTCCTGGGGCACTGGCCGCTTCCGTCGGATCGCAGATTCGATCGGATCGTGTCCGCGTATGTCTTCCACGAGTTCGACCTTGAGTCGAAGACAAGATTCATCTCCACACTGGCCGGTCACCATCTGGCCGAGCACGGGCGCATGATCATCGGAGACGTTTCATTCCCAAGCGAATATGTGCGTGACGAGGCTTCCAGGAAGTGGGCCGGGATCTGGGACGACGATGAGTCCTATTGGGCCGCCGACGAGGCGAGAGAGGCTCTGCATCACGCCGGGCTGGAAGCCTACTATCACCAGGTATCGATCTGTGGCGGAGTCTATGTGATAGAGCCACGCGGGGAGCAGGCGTGAGCAAGAGGGGTGGAAGCAGGCGTGGTCCAAAGCTTCTCATGGGTGACAGCGTCTATCTGAGGTGGATGGAGAAGAGCGATCTGTCTCACGTCAGACGCTGGAGTGAGGATCCCGGTCTGAGAGTAGCGATCGGCCAGGTTGCAGCCCTGTCCGACTTGGAATGCGAGGAATGGTTCAGAGGTGTGGAGACCGACGAGAACAGGGCGTGGTACGCGGTCGTCACTGTCGACGGCGACCGTGTGATCGGAGAGGCTGGACTGCTCAGGATCTTCGAGCCGTGGCGTACGACGGATATGACGGTCATCATCGCCGAGGAGGACGCGAGAGGGAAAGGTTACGGCCGCGAGGTCGGGCGGATTCTCCTCGACTTCGCGTTCAACTACATGGGTCTTCACCGTGTAGCAGTCGGTGTCGTCGGCTTCCACGACGAGGGGCTCAAGTACTGGGAGGGACTTGGATTCCGAAGGGAAGGAGTCCTGCGCGACGGCTACTTTCTGGATGGTGTGTTTCACGATTTCGTAATGCTGAGTATCCTCGAGTCCGAATGGCAGGCTGGGCTCAAGGAACGGCCGGTCGACTGAGCGTCGGCGCAGGGACCAAATGGAAACGACCGCGGGTCAAGCCCCGGTCGTTTCCACTACCCTGCCCTCGCCGTTCGAGCAGCTACTCCGTGCCCGGGACAGCCTCCTCGACAACCTCGCCTGCCTCGCCGACTTCCTCGACGGCTTCCTCGACGACTTCGGCTGTATCTTCGACTGGCGCATCCACCGCCTCTTCCACGGCGGGCGGGGCCTCTGTCTCAGCCTGCTGCTCCTGCGAGCATCCGATAGTCAGCGCAGCGGCCAGCACGAGAAGGACTACGACGGGTGTCCATTTCCTCATGGCTTTCCTCCTATCCACTTATGCCGGCCCGCTGATCGAGTCGGCGCCCATGTCTGCTTCTGCAATCTCCCCGACCTCGTGGCCCGGAGGTTACTACCTCCTGGACCTCATGGCCCGGAGACTACTACCTCCTTGACCTTGTGGCCCGGAGGTTACTACCCACCTGGAGGTGGGGCAAGGGCTATCTTGTGGTCCGGACACATAGTTGCCAAGGCGTGGCATGATTCCTGCAGCAAAAGTGTGGAGATACATATGTGCCGGAGAGGCAGGTAAGTCGCCTGCACATCGAGGCTTTATGGGGGCATCTGATGTCTGAACGCGACGTTTTTCGAGTTGTGCTCGACAATCTCGCGGAAGGGGTCTACTTCACTGACCGGGACCGGGTCATCACGTATTGGAATGATACCGCTGAGAAGCTGACTGGGCACTGCCGTGAGGATGTCTTGGGGAAACGGTGCGGAGAGGGTCTGCTCGTTCATGTCAACGAGAAAGGCGTCCTGCTCTGCAACAAGCACTGTCCCATCACGGCGGCAGTCAACGATGGAGAGACACAGAAGATTGAGGCCTACCTCCATCACAAGGACGGACATCTTGTTCCTGTGCTTCTCAGAGTCACGCCGGTGCATGAGAACGGGAAGGAAGGAGAGATCACTGGGGTTGTCCAGGTGTTCAGTGACAATTCCCCGACACTCGCGGCACGCCAGCGGATCCAGCACCTCGAGGGTCTGGCGCTTCTCGACGATCTCACCAGGCTTCCAAACAGACGTTACGTCATAAGGGAGCTGACCGGTAGGCTCACGGAGATGTCGCGTCTCGGAGAGAGTTTTGGAGTTCTGTTCGCGGACATTGACGGTCTCAAGGAGGTCAACGACACGTATGGTCACGAGGCCGGAGATGAGGTGCTGCGAACCGTCGCACGGACACTTCTTCACAACTGCAGACCCCTTGATGTGGTCGGGCGCTGGGGAGGGGATGAGTTCATCTCCGTCATCCGCGATGCCGACCGAGGGACGCTGCGCATCATTGCGGAGAGGTTCCGTATGCTCATCGAGAACTCCGGCATCACCAGAAAGGGAGAGACCCTGCGGGTCACCATCTCGTCCGGCGGTGTCATCTCCCGTCCCGGCGATTCACCGGAGTCCATTCTCGAACGTGCCGACCAGATGCTCTACCGCAGCAAGGACGCGGGGAAGAACCTGGTGAGCATCCGCGGCAAGTAGAGCCGTCAAAGCGCAGGTATCTCTGCCGGCGAGTCGGTGCAGCACCAGCGCACGCATCGCTGCCGGCGAGTCAGTAGAGCACCAGCGCACGCATCCCTGCCGGCGAGTCGGTGCAGCACCAGCGCACATATCTTGACTATTCAGAGGGCGTCAGTCGGAAACACCCGGCGACGCCCTTCTTCTTTGGTTGTCGGGGGCAATCTTCTCGGCTATGCTGTCGGGGTTTCCCGGTGGCACGGTAGCGACCTGCTTCAGTGGAGGTTGGATAATGTTCGGAAGACTGATACCGGTGGGCGTCCTGGCCACCGCGCTTTGCCTGAGCACTGCGGCTCCCGTGGCGGCTGAGAAAGCATCCGACGAGATCATCGTGAAGAGAATTCTGGGCATTCACGATGTCACTTTCGGCGGCAGGCTTTTCAATGACTGGATGGAATGGGCGAGCGTCGAGGCGGAGATGGAAGACGCATTCGGCGAGGACGCCTTCGTGGGCGGCACGGAGTTCCGCGCGGCGCGCATTCACATGAAAGGTGACGTTCATGGCCATATGCGCTTCTTCATCGGCTACGATCTTGCAGGAGGTGATGCGAGCCTCAAAGACGCGTACGTGGAAGTGCACGGCATTCCTGCCGTGGGAAACGCCCGCGTCGGCCATATCCGTGAACCGTTCACACTCGAGGGCCTGACCAGCAGCAAGTACATGACCTTCATGGAGTTTGCACTTCCTACAGCATTCAACCCATGGCGCAACAGCGGTCTCATGATTCATAACACAGCTCTCGACGGTCGGATGACGTGGACTGTCGGTGCCTTCAGAGATGTCGATGGTCATGGTCAGGGCAGTGGCAGCGACGAGATGAACTACACGGCTCGCGTGACGGGAACGCCCGTGTGGCAAGACGGCGGCACGACGATGGTCCATGTGGGCGGCTCGGTCAGCCTGAGGAACCCGGATGGCGGCGACATCCAGTACAAGGTCGCTCCCGAGAACCACACGGCTCCGGTTCTCATCGGCACGGGGGAGATGAATGTTGACTCGGTCGTGCAGTTCGGGATCGAGGCAGCGGGCGTTGTAGGACCGATCTATCTGCAGGGCGAGTACATGAGCGCCGGCGTCGATCTCTCGGCGGAGCCGGACTCCGCGGGGTTCCGTGTAGCACGCGAGATCGCAGAAGAGGCGACATTCACAGGTTACTACGTTCAGGCTAGCTGGATGCTCACGGGCGAGCACCGGCCGTTCAAGGCAGGGTGTGTCGCTCGCGTGAAGCCTGCGACGACGTTCATGGACGATGGATGGGGCGCGCTGGAGTTGGCGGTGCGGTACTCAGTGCTGGACCTCTCCGATTCTGAAGCATGCATTGATCCGGAACACGGGCACGATAGTGCCCGGCAGCTCGTGGATACGACGGTCGGGTTGAACTGGTACATGAGCGCGAACAGCCGGGTGATGCTCAACTACGTGATGTCCGATCTCGAAGATGTGGGGAAGAGCAATGCGTTCATGACGCGACTGCAGATCGATTTCTAGACGCGCTCGCACGGATTGTGCAGTTATGTGTTGATTTGGTTCGTTGTGAATGGTACAATGCTTCGCGCGACGTGTATCCTGCCGGAACCATTTCAGGATTTCCGCGAACCTCCGCGCGGCGTTGCACATCATAACAGATTGCGGGGCGAGCAAGGTGTCACTCCCGCGAAACCAGGAACCCAAATGCTATTCACGAGATGAATAGGGTTCCGCCACGGTTTCGACGCCGAACTCGACTCTGAGAACCCCCCTCCAGCGAGGGGGGTTCTCTTGTTGTGTGCGAGGTGGATCTGCTGTACCTTCGCGGCTTGGAGCTTGTCTCTGCGGAGTAGCTGGACGTAGTGGTCTCAGCGAGAGGAGGGGTTGGATGGATACGAGAAGGAACCGATCAACGGTTGCGGCAATCGTTGCTCTGACGCTTGCGGCGCTCTTGACCGCGGGCTGTGGGACGAAGGTCGAGAACGTCGACCCGACGACCGAGGGGTACGTCAGCGGCCGTTGGAACGATTCCGACGCGCAGGCTACCGCCGAGATACTGATCCCGGACTGTCTTGAGAAGCCATGGCTTCCCGAGTTCCGCGGGGCGCACGATCAGGCGCGGCCGAGGATCGTGATCGGTGACATCGAGAACAACACGAGTGAGCACATCAGCAAGGATGTGTTCATGAACGAACTCCAGCGCGTTCTCATCAACTCAGGTCTCGTGCGCTTCGTGGCGGACGAGGGCATCCGTGCCGATCTCATGAGGGAGGTCGAGTGGCAGTCGGAGATGGCCAAGGGCGGAGGCGTTGCCGGTGATGTGTCGAGCGGGGTATCCGGCGCCGATTTCATGATGCTGGGCACGATCAGCTCGGTAGTCGATCAGGCCGGAAGCAAGGCCATCGTATTCTACCAGGTGGATCTCTCGCTCATCGACCTCAGGAGCTGGGAGAAGGTCTGGATCGGAAGCGCCAAGCGGAAGCACCTCGTCTCGGGCGCGAAGACCAGATTCTAGAACCGACTGAGCCCGAGGAGTTGATCTGTGGTGAAGCGTCTGCTCGCCGTGTGCGTGTGCGCCGGGTTTCTGTCCGGTTGCACGCCTGCTGCGCGCGTCATCTGCGAGCCTCTTGAGAAGGCCTATGCGGGCGATCCTGCGGCCGCCGTCGAGGCTATCGACAAGACCGCTATCGCGGATACTGAGAACGACCGGCTTCTCTACCGTGCCCAGCGCGGTCACCTGCTCCATCTGGCGGAGGAGTTTGAGAAGAGCAACCACGAGTTCGAGTTGGCGGTCGCCGCGGCCGAGGAGCTCGAGCCTGTCAGCATCACGGGAACTGTCACCGACTACACCTTCAACGAGACTGTGAAGGCGTACCCCGGTGAGGATTTCGAACGTGCCTACCTCCACTACTACATGATCCTGAACTACCTCATGCTGGACGATCACGAAGGCGCGCTCGTCGAGTGCCGCCGTCTCGATCAGGTCTTCCGCACACTCGATGCTCGCTACGAAGAGGGAACCGATCGCTATCAGGATGACGGGTTCGTCCGGTATCTTTCGGGGCTTATCTACGAGGCGACCGGAAAGCCTGAGGACGCGTTCATCGACTACCTGCTGGCGGTGAAAGCCTACGAGGGTGAGTCCGGTTCTGGTGCATCGATGGGAGTACCGCAGAGGCTGGCGGAGTCGTTTGCGTGGCTCGGGCGCCGGCTCGGCCGTGAGGATGAGACCAGCGCGCTGGTCGATACTGTCGGCGTGCGCAGATTTCTGCCGGAGGGAAGCGGTGAGATCGTGGTCATCATCGATTCCGGCTGGGCGCCGTACAAGCTCGAGGAGTCGATCGAGGTTCCCATACATAGAGCCCTCGTTCCGGAGGGCCTTCGCGGGAGCACAAACCTTGCCGCCTACGTCAAGATCGCCTACCCGGTCTTCCAGAGTGCGTCGCCAGCACCGGACGGGTTCCGGGTGGGGGCGACGCGCATTGCTGCTCCAGCCGCAGGCCACACCGCGTATGCGTGGGCCGAACGCGCGCAGGACATCGACGCCCTCGCGCGGTGGACGCTCGAGCGCAGGATCGGCGCGATCAAGCTGAGATCGACGTTGCGCGCCACGGCCAAGCAGATCGCGCTGGCGAAGGCGAAGCACGACCGCGAGGAGAAGCGGAACAAGGGCAGCGACAAGGACCGGTTTGCACGCCCGAGGCAGAACGACAGCTTCGGGGCGTGGTTTCTGCAATGGGTCGTGGAGGACGTCGTCACACGCGTAGTTGCCGAGACCGAGCAGGCTGATACGAGAAGCTGGATCACGCTCCCGGCAGGGATGTGGATTGCCAGGATTCCCGTCGAGCCTGGGGAGTATGAGGTGAGCATCACGCCGGAGGGTGGCGCTGGCCGCGTGGCGCTGGGCAGGGTCACGGTTCCACCGGGAGGCAAGGCATTCCGCGCGGCGCGCGTGTTCGGCGGGCCGCATCCGGTGCGATGTGACTAGGAGGACGCCCGCGTCCTTGGCGGACCTATCTTACAACCACAAGCTTGCGCGTACTCGACTGACCGTCTGCCTCACACTTCGCGAAGTAGACTCCGCCGGCGACCGGAAGGCCACGGGCGTTATTCCCGTTCCATATGATCTCGCGGCGGCCGGGCGTCACGATGCCATCGACGAGTGTTCGGATGAGCCGCCCCCGCGCGTTGTATATGGCGAGCGTGAGCCTGCCGGTTCCGGCCGGGACATCGAGCGCAAGAGCCGTCGTTCCGGAAAAGGGAGACGGCGACGGCGCGTAGAACACGAGCCGGCTCGGAATCGTCGGCTCATCTACACCGGTCCCGTCGATGATCGTCACGCACGCCCAGCCCCAGCCGCCGATCGAGTCGGAGTAGCTCGCGTACGAGAACGACGAGTCGGTGATGAGGCCGCGGGCCATGACCTGAATAACGTTGCCGAGAAGTACCGTGTCCGCAACGACATCCCACGTGAGGAGGTTCGCCATTCCGGAGGTCGTGGACCCCGGCATCGTCTGTGTCGCCGTCTCTCCGGGGGCGAGCGTGAAGAGCGGAGATGGGTAGATCGTGGCCTCGCGAGAGCCGGCTGGGTCCTGTCCCTCGAAGGGGTGCGGTCCGTGGTAGGTGATGATGGCCGAGACCGTGAACTGCTCGCCTTTGTTCACCTCGTCAGGTGCCAGGACTTCTACCTGCCACGGCATGATGAGAGTTCCCCATCGGTAGTACTTTTTCCAGAGGTTGTCCACGAAGGTGGTTTGGTTGAAATTGACGTCCGGTCCCTGGTACACGCCTGAGTACTCGGGATCGTGGGCTATGAAGACGTTTGTAGTGTCGTTGTAGCCCTTGACGACGCGGAAATGGCCGGAGTTGTGCGAAGTGTCATACCAGGTCAGTACGAGTATCGGGTAGTCGGAGCTGATGAGGTTCTTGAGATCGTTGTAACGGTCGGGATAGTCGAGGTCACTCGTGTCCGGATATGACCATTGGCAGTCGAGCGCAGCGTAGCCGAGTTGACGCTCGTCGTATCCGCTCAGGGAGGGGTTCTGGATCGCGGTGCTGATGCCACTGAAATGCCCCGACCGTCTGACGTCGCTGGCGCGGCTTCCTCTTGAGGACGTGCAGTTGGCGACGTCGGCGATGTCCTCCTGGTCGATGTCCGGTCCGTAGTAGTCCATGACCATCTCGGACGCCGCCGGGCCACAGTTGTACGATGTTCCCTGGTAGTGATGAGGAACGCCACTGATGTCGTAGCTTCCCGGGAAGCGGCCGCCCTCAGTGCCCGTGTGCCCATCGATAGACAACTGTGTGTGAGGCGAGGGCGGGAGCTCGAACTCAAGCTGTGGTGGCGAGATCTCCTCGTCGAGTCCTGCGCGGATATCAGTCAGGTCCAGGATGTTGATGAACACCTCGGAGTCGGCGCTCCGCGCGTGCCAGTAGAGCTGCTTATTCGGCATGCTGACCACCCGGAGCTCGGATGGCGACAGCTCGGTTCCGAGCGTCCGTCCCGCGGTGTTCGCGGCGGCCGCACGTGAGACAGTCGGAAACGCGTCGCTTGCGGCGCACTCACCGTACGCCTGCCAGTGTCCGTCAAGAGCACCAACGGTCACGTAGCTGGCCCGCCCGGTCGATCCGGGTGAGATCCGGATGTAGTAGTACGACGGCTCAAGCGCCGGGTAGGAGTGGATGAGAAGTGGTTTCCCTGCGGCCACATCACCGTTGGCCCACGGAGCGAATGCGCCCGGGACGTCTGGGTGACGGGAGCTGTACGCGCCTACCTTCACGATGAGCGAATTCGCGGTGTCGAGGATCTCAGCCTCGGGGACGGTCGAGAGCGCGGCGGCGAGAGAGGGGAGCAGAAACACCAGCGCTAACACAACGGTCGTGGCCTTCATGGCGACCTCCGCGTGGAACGGGTGTGCGTGAGACTTGCCTTTTCGGATGACCGCCCGGAGGGAGGATGCGACGGTCGGAGGTAGCACCATAGAATACCACCGAGAGTCCGGTCTGTCAATGACTACTGGTCAGTAGCAGCGGCCCTCTATCAGAGCGACAGCCCTCGCCTTGCGGCCCAGGTTGTCTGATCTGGTAGCGGGGGCCCGGTACTAAGTCCAACAGAGGACGTTGGGGCGGAATACGGAAGTGGTCCGGGTGAGGTTCAAGGTCAGGTGTGGGGCGCTGGTGCCTGTGGGCGCTTGACCGTTGTCACGCGGCGGGGCCGATTCCCTCTTGACTGGCATGACCGGTCAATCGTATGGTTTGACCATACACTATGAGCATCCTACCTGACATACTGTCGTCGCGCGCTCGCGCCGAGATCTTCCGACTCCTGTTCGGGGTGTCTGCTCAGGAGCTACACATGCGCGAGCTCGAGCGGCAATCTGGCCTGGCGCTTGGGACCATCCAGCAGGAGCTGAAGAAGCTGGAGGGGATGGAGCTCCTCGCTGCGCGCAGAGATGGCAACCGCGTTTACTACAGCGCGAACACCACGCACCCGCTCTACCGGGACATCCGAAACCTGGTACTGAAGACCTCAGGACTGGTGGAGGTGTTGAGGGAGGCTCTGTCAAGCGAGGGCATTGACCTGGCTTTTGTCTTCGGCTCCGTCGCGCGTGGTGAGGAGGGTGCTGAGGGAGACGTCGACATGATCGTCATCGCGGACGTGGGTCTCGCTGCACTCTCCGCGCTGCTTAGCGGCGTGTCGGAGAAGCTCGGACGAGAGGTCAACCCGCACGTGATGGGCAGGGACGAGTTCAAGCGGCGGCTCCAGTCAGGCGACCACTTCCTCAGCCGGGTCATGGGCTCACCGAAGCTTTTTGTTGTGGGGGATGAAGATGAGCTTGCGCGACTGGGCTGAGAGCGGCTGGCTCCGCCCTCACAAGACCAGCAGACAAGAGATTGGGAGCCTGCTCGGGATCGTCGATCGCGATCTCATGGATGCCCGCTCCGACGTCTCTGCCGACTGGCGCTTCGGCATCGCCTACAACGCGGTCCTGAGGCTATGCACGATCCTGCTGTTCGCCGAAGGCTACCGGCCCGAGCGCGCTCTGCAGCACTACAGGACAATCCAGGCGCTCGCGGTGATCCTCGGGAACGACCGCAGGGAGGATGTGGACTATCTGGAAGTCTGCCGCAAGAAGCGGAACGTCATCGAGTACGACGCCGTCGGGACCGTGACTGACAGAGACGCAACGGATCTTGTCACCTTCGCGCTGGAATTGAAGAGCAGGGTGCTCGCGTGGTTGCAGGAGAAGCACCCCGAACTGCTCGGATCTTGAGTGAGCCTCTTAGTGCGTTAGGTTGACCAGCGGAGATGAAGGAAGTCCGGGCCCTCTGGCCCGGGCTTCTCTGATCTGCAAGCGGGTGTAAACCCAGAGGTCCAACAGAGATCACGGGTCTGAGTCCCGAAGCGATCGAGGTGTGGTTCAAGGCCAGAGGTGGCGCTCTTGTGCCTGTGGGCACCTGACTCTCGTGCCCGCAGGGGTCGTCCCGCCGGGACGCCGGGTGGTCTCTCGCGGAGGCATGCGCTCCTTGTCAGTCCGCCTTTGCACCTTGACAGAGAGGCTTCGCATGATAGAATTGCCTATAGATATCGATAACCATAGGCATCTTTATCAATCCGGATTCGAGGCATCCTGCCGGGTCGATGCCCCGGATACGAAGCACTTCAAGACCGCCAGATCGAACTCTTCCCGTCTCCTCTGGTACCACCCGAAGAAGCTACTCCTGAACTTCAGATGTCTCGCTCTCGGGATCCTCAGCCCGGTGATGTGTCCTATGGTGGTCAGCAGTCCGCGGGCGTAGAACCCGTTCCGCTGGTCCTTACGGTCCTCGGACCGCTCATACCACGTGCACTGGATGAGCTCCTCGAACTCGTCCAGGATGCCCTTCTGGAGGATCTCTTTGACCTTCGCCCTCGCACCGGCATTGATCTCATCCTGCGCGTAATCCTTTACTTCCGACCACAGCTTGGCTACCATACCTTTTGGGAGGCCTCGGTCTCTCACGGGCATATTCTCCTTTCCATCGCGAGTGGGTAGGACTACGGATATGCCCGCTTTCTATACTAGGGACCTGCTACTCACAATCCCTTTCTACACAAAAACCAATACAGTACCCTCTGGCCGGTACTGTCCTAATCTGATATAAGCCCCTGCGTAACTGGCTCGATTAGTGCGCGGGGGCTTTTCTGTGCCCTCGAAACAGAAAGGAAACGAGCAACAAGAGGTAACACTTTACTATTGACATCGTCGCCCTCAGCCCCCATAATCGGAGTTGGATATTCAGAGACCACCAATTACGGAGGCTGAGGCTATGGATGCGCTTACGAAGCGCCTGAAAAGGGAACTCGATGTAGCGATGACCGACTACACCCAGAAGCTCGATGCCCTCAAGAGCGCGGAGCGAGACTTTGAAGTTGCCGAGCATGAACTAGCCAGTATCCGCACTGTCCTTTATCGGCTCACCAAGACCAACCCAACAGACACACCCCCCGTGCCCAAGCCCAAGAGACGCAAGGCCACACTCGCCGATCTGGTTGAAGGCATCCTCCGCAACCAGCACGTCCTCACCACCGAGCAACTTCTCATCATACTTGAACGGGAAGGCAGAACCACAACCCTCAAGAGCCTTGCCGTAACGCTTGGCCGTCAGAAGCCCGACCGCTTCCGCAAGACTCCGACCGGGTTCTGGTATCTGGCAGACATGGAAGGCTCACTAGACCCAGAGGCCCTTGATAAGCCAATGAGCGGCGCGGCTCGTGATCGCATGGTGACCATGATGGATGAAGGGAGGATAGAACCAACGGTAGACAAGTAATGGTGTGGGGGAAACAGCGGAGGGGTAGCCTAACGGTAAGGCAACGGTCTCAAAAACCGTCGTTGGTCCCCCCAACTTGCGGGTTCGAACCCCGCCCCCTCCGCTGTAACCGTTCGAGAGCGGGAGACCCAGAAGCGCGCTAACACTCTCTGAGTCTCCCAAGTCAAGCCCCGACTGGAATCAGGCACTTGACCCTCTATCTTCATTCTACTCCTGTCTGATTCCCGGTCAAGAGGAGAACCGGGAATGAATGTCTTAGCCAAAGAGAAGCAAGCATTGGTCCTGAACGCCCTCGTAGAAGGCAACTCCATCCGATCCATTGAGCGCATGACTGGTGTCCACCGTGACACAATTATGCGCCTCATGTGCCGTGCGGGTGACGTTTGCCAGTGCATCATGGATGAGACCATGCACGACCTGCAATGCACTGACATCCAAGTTGACGAAATTTGGACCTTTGTGAAGAAGAAGCAAAGGCACCTCACTCCCCACGAGCGTTCGACTCGTGATGATTGGGGTGACCAGTACATCTTCGTCGCGCTCGATGCCGATACAAAGCTCGTACCCGTCTATCTGATCGGCAAGCGAAACCTCGTCACCGCTAGCCTGTTCCTATGCGACCTTGAGAAGCGCCTAGCAAACCGCGTACAAATCACAACCGACGCGTTCTCAGTCTACCCCGCCGCTATCGAGTGGGCCTTTGCCTCCGACGTAGACTACGCGCAATTGCTCAAGGTCTACGCTTCGTCGCACCCCGGACCCGGTCGCTACTCACCGCCCAAGATTGCCAAGACCGAGCCGACTATCATCGTTGGCAACCCTGACCCCAAGCGGGTTAGTACGTCCTACGTCGAGCGTCAAAACCTAACCATGCGTATGCAGATACGCCGCCTAACTAGATTGACTAATGCGTTCTCCAAGAAGCGCGATAACCTCATAGCCGCTGTCGCGCTTCACTTCTGGCACTACAACTTCGCTCGCATACATCAGACGCTACGCGTCACCCCGGCGATGGAGGCCGGAATCACTGGCAGGCTGTGGACCGTGGAGGACATGCTTGCGCAGGTTTCTTGACTGGGCACTCAAAAGAGATTTGAGTTGCGCTACCACCACGCCGAGCTTACTATGCTGGGGTAGGCTCGCGTGTGGTGATGTGGCGGCGGAGGATGTCCCCTTCATTGGCTTTGCCAATGTCCCCCGTGTGTTTGGACTGATGACATACCTGCACAGAGTCCGACCCCTTGAAGCATCCGGGTGCATGCCCGGCGCGCTTCGAACAGTTCTCATTGGCACGGGGTGTGCCGTACGAAGTGAAAGGAGGTAATACCTATGGCGAAGGTCTCACCGTTCCATTCGAAGCTTCCTTCTGACGGAGCTGTGTATCACAACAACAGCAAGTGTACTGAAGGGAACAATATCGAGAAGAAGAACCGCGTGAGCGGTACCGGCGGCCGGCCTCTGTGCTCGCACTGTGCTCGTCTGACCTAGAAAGGGTGACAGACAGAGACAGTGGCTCAAGACCGGCAAGCCGGTAACAGTGATGTGCTAGAAGCAGACCGAGAACCTCAACCGGCACAC
>JALGZD010000021.1 GCA_025782395.1 bacterium | reverse complement strand
CGGGAGGAACCGAATACGCCGAGGTGGTTCATGGGACTACGGGTGGGAGTTCATCCGCTGTGACCGTCGCAACATGTGCGATCCTGAACACTCCGACGATGCTAACGGGTTCCGGATAGCCAGGACTCGCGGATTCTGACCTCTCCAGGTGAGGCGTCTGCACAAGTCCCATCACGAATCCTCGGGCGGCACCGAGAGACCGGCACACGCGACGGATCGTTCGACGGACCGTGGAGTGGTCAAGGCGGCTATGCCCCAGTCACGCCCGCTTCGAACGGAGCCAGGGGATGGGCTACCTGAACATGGCCTTCAGCACCCCCCAGCTTGAGCAGGCAACAGGAGTTGAGCCGCAGTTGACGTCGCGCGCTCCGATGAGCCCGCAGGACACGTTGGCCTCCGCCGAGCATGGCGAGTTGCTGTGAAGAGCGTACGGATCATCCGGGTTCGATGCTCCGCAGAACAACGGGTCCTCTGACATGTTGCCGCCGGTCCCGATCAGTCCGGAGATGCATCCGGTCCAGTCCCCGCCGACGTTGCCGTAGATGTCCGTGCACTGCACCACGGGCGGCACCCCCGTGCAGGTGACCGCTTCACCTCCGCCTCCGAAGGCGACGATCGTGTTCTCGATGACCACCGGGGCCGAATCGTCAAGGGCAAGGCTCCCACCTGTCAGGCTCGCGTTCTCCGCGAGCGTGCATCCTGCCACTGACAACGCCGTGGAGCGGTTCACGCGGATCGCCCCACCGCTGTACGTGGACTGATTGGCCACCAACAGGCAGCTCGTCAGCGAAACCGTCGCTCCGCTCTCGGCCTGGATGCCGCCGCCGTAGACGGCTGATGTGTTGCCGACCATAGTACACGCGTCCGCGGCAAGAGACGCTGTCTGGAGGGTCACGGCCCCGCCACCGAGGCTGCAGGTGTTCTCCGTGAAGGAGCAGCCCACCATTGAGCCGATGGACTCCTGGTCGAGCGCCACGCCGCCGCCGATTTCTGAGACGTTCTGTCTGAAGCTGCAGTCCGCGAACGTCACCGTGGTGGCGAAGCTGGCCATCAGGTCGCCGCCGGCCTCGGTGGCCGCGTTGCTGTAGAAGTCGCACTCCGTCAAATGAGCCGGCCCGTAGTTCTCGCATGAGAACAGGCCCAGACCCTCGCCTCTCACTGCCTCATTGAGAGCGAAGGAACACCCGCTGAGCGTCGGCGAGCAGAATCCCAGGTAGGCGCCTCCACCCCAGGCTGCCAGTGCCACGTTCGAGTTCATCTCGCAGTCAGTGAGGACCGGTGATCCTCCCGCCACATCGAGCCCTCCGCCACCTATCTCCGCCTCGTTGTGTGCGACGAGCACACCGGTCATGGCCAACCCACCCCAGTTGGAACAGAGCCCTCTTCCTGACTCCGCGGTGTTGTACGTGATTCGGCCGCCAGTAACTGTGACGTCTGAGTACCAGCAGACGATGCCGCCTCCGAAGCCATCGGCACTGTTGCCCGTCACCTCCAGCTCCTCGAAGATGGGGGAGGACGAATGACACGCGATGCCACCACCTCCGCTTGCGTAGCTGCCGGAGAAGACACAGTCGCGCACGCGTAGCTCCGCCCCGCCTTTGCAGATCATCCCGCCACCAGTGGGGCTCGCCGGGTACTGCCATTCAGGCGCACGGCCGTTGATAAACGTGAAGCCCTGAATCAGCGTGCCTGGGTCGACGGCGCCGCAGTAGACGCAACGAGCGAGCGTCTGCGCGTCAACCGTCACGCAGTCCGGGTCGGCGCCCTCGCTCGTCAGGACCACGCCGTCCTTCATGATGATGCAGGCGATCTGGCCCCCTGGGTCCATGTGCGTGCAGTCGTGGTACGTGCCGCACGCCACGAGAACCGCGCCTCGGTGATCCTTGCCGTCGGTGCTCTCTGCGTTCCGGGCTCCGCCGTGCTCATCCCGGCACTTGGGGTCGAGCCCTTGACGACTCCTCCCCGCAGGGGGGGACGAGATTACTGATCTGGCGCCGCCTTCCTGCTGCTCGTCCTGAGGAAGCTCCCGGGGCCTGTGGTTCGGGCCCTTGCCCTCTCTGCGGGCTTCCAGACCATGCTGATGCAGACGTTCGCCGCGCACCTCTGGTAGCGAGCGCAGCCGGGGGTTCTCATGTTCCGGCCAGCGTGCTTCTCTCAACAGGCGTCACTGGTCCATACGCTGGCGACAACACAACCTCGGCGTTGCCGTAGGAGGGCGTTGGCGCCGAACCCGTGCTTCTACTTGACGGATGAACCTATAGGGAGTAGGATGCGCAACGCTGTAGCGTGCATGTCGTAACGAAGGTGCATGATCGGTGATGCGAAGTCAACTGGCCTGGTGTCCGGAATCGTGTTGCTGCGATCGGACAACCGTTTGAACGGAGGACGTGATGTCACGGATCCTGTGCTCGCTCGTGCTGGGGGTGTTCGCCGTGATGATCCAGACAATGCCTGCGGCAGCACACGAGGCCTATGCTCCCGGGGCGTTCTTGAGGTTCGAAGCCGGCGGCCTGATGCCCACGCAGGACTTCTCAAATGACTATGATTCCGACTTCTCGGGCAGCCTGGGCGTTGGGTTCTTCGTCAGTCCGAGCTTTCGAGTGGAGGGCGACTTCCTCTATTCCCTGACGATCGATCCGAGCGACGAGAGTTCCGCGCCGGGCGATCTGATTGTGCTGGCGGGGGAAGGTCGAGCTGGGTACGAGTTCACGGCCAGCTCTGACGCCACACCCTACCTGGAGATCCTGGGCGGCTACTACAGCTTCGGGATCGAGGACTCTGAGGGCCTCACGGACAGATACGGGGCCTTCGGCATCGGTGGCGGCGTGGGTATTGCAGCGTACCCTGAGTTCTTCAGAGGTTCGCTTGACTTGGCTCTCCGGTATCGCTACGTCTTCGCCAACGAGGAAGGAAGAGATGCGGTTGCCTTTCTGGAGCAAGGGCACAACTGCTCCTTCCTGACCGTTTCTGCAGGAGTCACTTTCAACTTCTGAGATCGTCAGTTGATTAACAGGAGGGGACGCGCACGATGAAGAAGCTGATGGCGTTGTTGACCGCGGTCGTATCTGTGATGATGCTGACCGTTTGCTCGTCGGTCGCCACAGATGAGAATGAGAAAGCCGTTGTCTACGTGGCCGTTTACGAGAAGGCCTGCGGCACACATGTGCCCTACTCGCAATGTGCGGTCACGATCGTGGATTCGCTGATTTCCGGCGGTTTCGGTGTGTTTCTCGCCTCCGAGGTTCCTGTTGTGACGACGGTGCCAGCAGAGCTCTATGACAGGATCTTCGGCGACTCACCCGCTGTCGAAGCTGAACTCTCAGCGACGGTCACGTCGAACGGCCATTTTCAGATCAGCTCCAAGAGCCGGGTTGAATCCTGGGAGGACTTCGACGTTCGTCAGTGGCCGTGGCGATTGGATGAGGATGCATGCCGTGATGCAGCGGCACGTAGTGGCGCGACGCACATGCTCGTGGGGCAGGCTGAGGCAAAGCTGGTTAGATCAGACCTGACTGATGTGGGTCTGGCTGGCACGTCCAGCGTGCTGGGGAACCTGGGTGTCAAGCTGGTACGAGTGGATGATGAGCTGATGGTCGCTGTCTACCGCGACCAAGTCACACAGGTTTCATCTGGCTGCCTTCTTGGGGCAGACCGATGCTTTTCATACTTGAGCGGAGTAGCTGCGGTCAAGTTCCGACGTAGTCTGGTGAAGTGATCGTGGCATTCAAGAGGCGCAGCGGAACGGAGGTGTCTATGTGCGTTCGTGCCTTGTTGGCAGTGTCGCTCCTGACTGTCGTTGTGGTAGTGGCAGGATGTGCTGGGGAATCACGCTATGTGACAGCAGATGAGGTGACCGACGAACTCAACGCGGAGTTCTCTGACACGGACTTCAGACTCATGGCAAACGAAATCGCGGATTCGTTCGTACGGTGTCCTGCCGTTGGTGGGCAAGAGACACCGCCTAGAGTCGCCATGTTGGGCATCAAGAACTCCACGAGCGAGTACATCAACACGGACAACATCGCTGACAAGATCATGCTCGCTCTCATGCGGACTGGCAAGGTGCAAATGGTCGATCGGGCGATACTCGGGGACGTGACACGAGAACTGAAGCTCAGCGAGTCCGGGTTCGTGGATCCGCAGTTCTACAAGAGCTTCGGTATGGCTGCGAGCGCTGATCTCCTGATGACCGGGGAGTTGACCTCCATAGAAAAGCGCGAGGGGCGGAAAACTCTCATGTGGTACAGACTCTCCGTTCGTCTCGTTGACGTGGAGACGACGACGGTCGTCTGTATGGAGGAGAAGGAAATCAAGAAGGAGAGCGTCCGAGGGATCTTCGGAATGTGATGGAGACCCCAGGTTCGGCACATCGTATCGCTCTGGAGGGGTCCATGTCCAGAATGCACCGGCACTACAGGCACGTCAACTACCTACTCTGTGTCATGCTCGTTGCCAGTTGTCTTGCCGTCTCGAGTCCAGGCAATGCTGCTGATGCCTTCAAGGATGGAGCGGCTGCCTACTGGGATGGCGACTTCGTGAAAGCCACGGAGTTGCTTCGTACAGTGGAGTCCCAGCAGGACAAGAACTACGTTCTCTACCTGATGAACGGCGCGATGGCGGCGATCTCGGCAGGCGACTTCGCTCACGCTGAGGGGATTCTACATGCCTGCAAGCTCACTATTGAGAAAGAGCTCTCGGAGGGTGAGGTTGCGGGTCAGGTCCTCTTGGCCGATAAGCGGAAGACGTACATCGGCCATACATACGAGAAAGTACTGGTGGATTTCTTCTTGGGACTGTCCCAGTACATGCAGGGAGACTACGAGAGCGCTCGAATCGGTTTTCTTGAGGCGCTTGAAGCTGACACCGGAAGCAAAGAGGAATACGAAGGGGACGTAGCCTACGTACACTACATGCTCGGGAAGACGTTCATGCGGCTCGGGATGTGGGATGATGCAGCTGTCGCCATGCGCAACACCAGTCGCCACTCCGATGGCATCCCATATGCGATTCTCGGCCAACATGAGGTGGCCATCGCCGAAGGTCGTGTATCCGATGCGGAGCAGCTACGCACTCAGTTCCTTGGCAGTGAGACATGTGCCTCGGGACTGGCCTCGGATGAAGCGGGATATGTTACGGTGGTCCTGCTCAACGGTCTTGCTCCAGGGCGGAAGCCTGATGTGGTTACGGGAGCGTTCGCGACTCCGAAGGAGCGATCCTATCCCGAGCGACAAGCGCGTTTCTACGTCGACGGAGAGCTCGTCGGGTGTTCGTATGTTCTCACGGAGATGCTGCACCAGGCGAAGACAGCTGGAGGAATGGGTTCCGAGATTGCGTCGAAGGTAGCTGGCAAGGTGGCGCGCGATGTAGCGGTCAACGTGGCTGATGCCATCGTCCCAGGCTTGGGGTGTCTGACGCGAATGGCTGTCGGCGACGATGATGCTGATGTTCGTTTCTGGGCTACCGCTCCCGGCGATGTTCAGATCTGCGAGATTCCCGTGGGACCGGGCCTGCACAGCCTTAGAATAGAGTTCACCGATAGCGAGGGTGTTACTCTCGAGCGCTATGAGCAGGTCTGGTATTACATAGCGGCTTCGAGCCTGACTCCGCGCACGATAGTTGTTCGTTCCATGCATGACATCCACAATCAGTCTAGCCCCGCGAGCTAGCTGTCAGACTCTCTTTTCTGGAGGAGCAGCAGATGATGTCTCGGAAGAAACTAGTCTGTGCAGCCATGATGCTGGGTTTGCTTGTCATCCTGCTATCTGGTTGCGGAGCGCAGATCCCGTACGTACACAAGTCTGTTGAGCCGCTGCCAGTGAAGTACTGCAACGATGCTACGGGCCACATCCCGGGAGGCCAACCCTGGATCCTCGGCGGCACATGCTGTTGTACCCCGCGTGAGTCGTTGATGCAGCAGTATAGGGAAGATGGGTTCTGCCTGGACATGAGTCTGGATGATCTGATCGCGATGTACAGGGACGCGGGAATCGTGACCGATCTTGACATGAGGGGGACGAGCAACCTCGACGAATACGGGCCTCATGTCGTCAAGGGCGGCAAGTCCATGGTGACACCAACCCCAGGAACCAGGAACTTCGAGGAAGTTGTCTCAGGTGTGTGGGAGGAGTGAGATGTCAAGACACAGGATGAGTTTTCTCGCCGTGCTCTTGCTCGTATGCGTGGTTGCGTGTCTTGTTGCCGGCTGCATGTTCACAAGCACTGATGTTCAGAGAACGCCCCTGGAGCTGAAGCATGAGATTGTGTACAAGGAGCTTGCTCTCAAGCCCCAGGTCGGTATCTACGAGACGAGCCAGACACGCATCAACGGGATTCTCGAGGCGCGCGTCAAGTTCAAGAACATGGTGAACTGGGATGTGAAGTGTGAGATTCGCGTGAAGTGGCTTGATGGAGACGGGTTCGAGATCAAAGACATCTCCGGATGGCAACCCATCACGCTGCCCGATGGTGAGTTGTACTACTTCAAGGAGCTTGCGCCCAGTCCAGATGCGGAGTCCTTCTCAATCATACTCCAGACGGCTGGGAAGTAGGTTCGGCAGAGAGGCCGCCTGTGTTCCGTCGCCCCTCCACCAGGCTCTTTGGCGTTCTGCTCGTTGTCGCAGGTACTGTCACGGCGCCTGCTGCGCCTGCCACTGCTTCCGTAGGTGGCTTGGGTCTGGGAGCTGACCCGAGCCGAGCTTCTCATGCGGGTCTGCTCTCTCCCGACCAAGCGCGGATTCTCCGGCAACCTCCGCAGCATCTGCTCGCGACGGAGGCACGATCTTGTGATGCCTACCCTGCTGCGTCGAATGCCGCTGCCAACTGGAATCGGGATCTCGTGATTGGTGCAATACGAACCTATCAAGAACTGGTCAGCGAGGTGTACGGCACGCGATGCCCCATGCACCCTTCATGTTCGCACTTCGCACTGCAAGCAGTCAGACAGCGAGGGACCGTGCCTGGCCTGATGCTCGCCGCGGACCGGCTCTTGAGATGCGGTCTGGACAGATGGCTCTACGAAATCGTGGACTTGGGTTCCGGCGAGTTCCGCTTTGTGGATTCCGTGAAATATGATGGGCAGAAGCCTTAGTCTCTGTGCTGTGCTACTGGCTGTTGCCACTGTGACCGTGGCTTCGCCGAGTAGTCAGCCTGTATCTCTGCATGATGTGCACTCAGCTGTGGCTCTGGCAGTTGCAGCCGATCCTTGCTCGATGCAGCTGGGATTCGCCGAGGAACTCGAGCGAAAGGGGGAGTTCTACAGGGCAGTGACTGAGTACCTGCGCTATGGGTACTCGTGTCCTGGCGTACGACAGGGTTCCGCCGAGCTGGGCACAGCGAGGTGTCTGCTACTCTCTGGTGCCTACGAGGACCTGGCAGCGTGGGGTGAGAACGAGGCTCGCGTTTTGGAGGGAGAGGTAGCGGCCCGGATGCTCTTCCTCGCTGGGATCGGGAGGCAACGGAGTGGGCACCATACGTTTGCGGCAGATGATTTCCGCAGTGCACTCAAGAAGACAGACGACGACTCTCTCCGCTGTGCGGCGACACTGAACCGAGCTGTCGCGCTTGCCTGGGACGAGAGCTACGAGCGAGCTATCTCCCTGCTCGAAGACGATGCGCTGTGTCCGAGTGCCCGCACGTCCAGGCGAGACAGCTACACAGGTTTCATCCGGGAAGCTCTCAGGTCGCCCCGTAAGAGCAGGCGTGCGGCGAGGATTCTGGGGATCGTGCCCGGACTCGGGCACGCTTATGCTGAGCACTGGCAGACTGCCTTAGTCACCGTTGCATTGGTTGCTCTCGGCGCATGGGGCACAGCAGAGGCTGTCGATAATGACAACCACGGAACTGCCGCGCTTCTCGGTTTCGTGACTCTCACATTCTACACAGGCAGTGTGCAGGGGAGCGGAGAGGCCGCCGACCGCCGGAACGAGGCGGTCAAGAGACGAATCCTCGGTCCAGTTCAGCCTGTGTATCCGCAGTGGGCAACCGAGCCCACCGCGCTTCCCTAGGCCCCAGATCGTGCCAGATCACCAACCGATTGAGGCTGCCCACGCATTGTGCCCCCCTCAGTTTCCGTTCTCCTTCAGGATCGTGATGTCCCGCGCCTGTTCACCTGCAGGCCGTTTCAGAGAGCGTTCTCTCGCTCCAGTCGGGTGTGTACCGCTTCCGTCCCATGAAGGATCCCCTCTCGATGTCCAGACGAGAGTCTGCCTCTTGAACTGGACCAGTTCCAGGGGGTCAGGTCACTCCATCCTGCTCCTGACGAACCGTTCCGTGTCCTTGTCTACGAAGTGGACATAGCAGCCCTTCATGCCGCGTGTTAGGAGCAAGTGGTAGGTGTTCTTCACGAGGTCCATGAACTGGTCCTTCGAGCGCTTCACCACCGTGTCGCAAGACACGTCCTTGTGACCTTCCCAGCGTCCGGCGTCAAGGTCATAGGTCAGGTCGGTCCCGAAGATCACGCCCACGTAGTCGAACTCGAACCCCTGCGCGGTGTAGATGCACCCGATCTGATTCATTCCATTCGGATCGTATGCCCAAAGGGTCGCCTTCGGGATGCCTGGAGCAAGCCTAGTCTGGGTGAGCCTTCCACTCTGCTCCTAGGTCCCCGACACGCGCTGCGGGAGACCCCCGAATCTGCGCGCGTCCTGG
>JALGZD010000013.1 GCA_025782395.1 bacterium | reverse complement strand
CTCAGGAGCATCAACAGCGGAGTAGATCTTGTAATCGGTCAGGTTGGCATTGACCATCCTGCCCTTCCTGTCAAAGATCATCTCTTCGCTCAGTGCCTGCCCCAACCCCTGCAGAATCCCTCCGTGAATCTGTCCTTCCGCGAACGTCGGGTTGATGGCGTATCCGAGATCTACCGCGCAGACGAACTCCAGAACTTCAACCCTGCCCGTGCCGACGTCGACCTCCAGATCAACACAGGCCGCCGCAAAGGGCGGCGGGCAGGCGAATGTAACGTTGGATGATGTGTACGCCACCTGCTCCTTCTCTTCACCGTACATCGCCTCCACCGCAACGTCCCCCATCGAGACGCTCTTGCCGGATGGAGCCATGATGCGATCATCGGAACAAGTCAGTCCCGACGCGTCCTCTCCGAGGAGCTTCGACGCGTGGTAGAAAAGCCGATCCCGCACATTCTCCGCCGCCTTCACGACGGCCCCGCCGCTCACATAGGTGGTACTCGACGCGTAGGCCCCGACATCAAACGGGGTCCTGTCGGTATCGGAAGAGTAGACGAGTACTCTGTCGGGCGACACGCCCAGCACCTCGGCAGCCATCTGCGCGAGAATGGTGTCGCTGCCGGTTCCGAGATCCGTTGCGCCGATCAGAAGATTGAACGATCCGTCTTCGTTCGACTTGATGGTCGCGGCCCCCATGTCATCGCCCGGGATACCGGTCCCATGCATGGCGAAAGACATACCCTTGCCACGCCGCGTCCACGGTTTCGAACCCGGCCGGCCCGTTTCGCCGGGCTTGAGCGACGCCTGCCATGCGTCCCAGTCACAGACGGCCTTCACCTTCTCCCAGCACTCGGCGAGTCCGTTCGTACGGATGATCCTTTCGAACCCCTCCTTGCCCTCGCCAAGCTGCCGCGCCACGGGATCCTCTTCGCCCTGTCGGATCACGTTTCTGAGCCGGAAGTCCACCGGATCGAAGCCCATCTCGTGAGCGATCTCGTCCATCTGCGAATCGATGGCGAAGTAGCCCTGGACCGCACCATAACCGCGGTACGCGCCCCCCACCGGGAGATTCGTGTAGACAGAGTGGTTGACGAAGCGGATGTGCTCAGTTCTATACAGTGGAAGTGTCTTGCTGCCGGTGTTCGACGGAACGGTGAGTGCGTGTCCGCCGTAGGCACCAGTGTTTGTGAGTACATCGAGCTCCCTCGCCACGATACTCCCGTCGTTTCGCACCCCCGTCTTGACACGCAGCTTCTGAGGATGCCGCGTGCGGGTCGCAGAGAGCTCCTCATCGCGATCGAGCATCATCTTTACGGGGAGCCGTGTCCTGAGCGTGAGCGCGGAACAGATATCCTCGAGCATCATCTCCTGCTTGACGCCGAACGCACCGCCTATCCTAGGCTTGACAACCCGCACCTGGGAAACGGGGATCTCGTTCGCGTGAGCGACGATGCGACGCACGTGAAAGGGAACCTGCGTGCTCGTCACGATAACAAGCCGCCCTTTCTCATCCAGAGAGGTAGCCGTGACGTGCGGTTCGGTCGGAGCGCAATGCACATACTGCGAGTAGTACTCGGCTTCAAAGACACGGTCCGCCTCCTCGAAACCCTTCGCGACATCGCCGATGTCCATATCCAGGTGTGCGGCGAGATTCCTCGATGTGTCCGCTATTCCCCTGGGATCTTCCTTCTCGTGAATCCTGGGTGCCCCCTCGCTCATGGCCTGTTCCATGTCGAGCACGGCCGGCAGGACCTCATATTCAACATCGATGAGGTCGCACGCTCGCTTCGCCAGAAGAGGCGTCTCCGCCGCCACAGCCGCCACACGGTCGCCGACGAAGCGGACCTTCTCGTCCAGTATCACCTTGTCGTACGGCGACGGCTCGGGGTAGTTCTGGCCGGCCGTTGTGAAAGGAACCTGAGGAACATCGTCGTGGGTGAGAACGCAGTGAACACCGGGCAGTGCCAAGGCCTTAGAGGCGTCGATCCGCACAATGCGCGCGTGAGCGTGCGGACTGCGAAGAATTCGCCCGTAGAGGAGGTTGTCGAAGTGAAAATCGTCCACGTACTTGGCGCGGCCCGACAGGAGTCCTATTCCCTCGGTCTTCTCGACGCGGGCGCCGACGGTGTCGTATCGTTCCTCGTCGCGCTTCTTTCTTCCCCAGGGACGCGGATTCTCATTGCCGCGCCCGGCCAGCTCACGAATGGCCTCGATCGCCTTGATGTACGCCGTGCAACGGCAGAGGTTGCCTGATATCCCCTCGCGGATCTCGATATCGGTAGGATGCGGGTTCTCATCCAGAAGCGCACGCGTTGAGAGAATCATCCCCTGCATGCAGTAGGCGCACTGCCCGGCACCGTGCTTGAGGAAGGCCTCCTGAATCGGATCCGGCTTGTGATCGTCCCCGAGCCCCTCAATCGTCGTGACGGCGTGGCCGTCCGCCTGCGCCGCCAGCACAGTGCACGACGGCACGGGCTTTCCGTCCAGAAGCACCGTGCAGCTCCCACAATTGCCCGTGCGACAGCCCGATTTCACTCCCTTGTACCCGAGGCGCCTGAGGGTGTCGAGCAGGACCTCACCCGCGTCCACGACGGTGGTCACTTCCTTGCCATTGATGGTGAATCGCACAGTCATCATGCCCCCGGTTGCCTTATTGGTTGGAATGCGTGGCGGGGTCGACAGCACGAAGCAGTGCTCTTTCGACCGCCACTCCGGCCATCCTGCCCCGGTACTCGCTCGAAGCCCTGCGATCCCCTCTCGGCTTGACGCCCGAAACCGCGATCCGTGCGGCCTCCGCCAATGACTCCCCCGTACACTCCCGGCCGGCGAGGAATGCCTCTGCATCGAGCGCGCGGAATGGTACCGTCGCCACTGCACCCAGCGCGATTCTTGCCTCACGGATCGTCCGGCCGTCGCATGCGACGACCACCGCAGCGCTTGCGATGGCGACATCCTGATTGAGGCGTCCCATCTTCTCGAATGCGGCTCGCGCTCCCGCTGCAATGGGCGGGATCCGGACCTCAATGATCAGATCGCCCTTACTGTGGATCTCGCTCCGCCGCGAGTAGAAGTCCCCAACGGTCACACTGCGTTCGCCGTTGACGCCACGCAGAACGAGCACAGCATCGAGCGCCAGGAAAGCAGGCGGCAGATCCGCCGGGTACGCCCAGGAAGCGATATTGCCGCCTACCGTCGCCCTGTTGCGGATGGTGTGGCTGCCGAGACGGCTGACGGCCTCACGCAGAAGCCCACCGTCGACCGTCGCGACCTCGTCGGAGCGTGCCAGATCCGCAACTGTTACCATGGCTCCAACGGCAACCCCGTCCGAACGCGCTTCCCCCTGCAACTCCCATCGCCTGATGTAATCCAGACCAGCCTTGCTGAGATCGATGAGGAAATCGATATTCGGCGAGCCGACCGAAACGACCACCGTCCCTCCTGCGATGTAGAGGCCTCTCCCGTCGGCCTCAGAGAGAAGCCTCACCGCGTTCTCCGCATTCCGGGCGCTGTGAATCGCTTTGAGATCCAGCATCGAAACTCCCGAGTTCATGTGGACATGTATGCACCGACGCAGGCATTGCCGGCAGGTGGCAACAGGGTGAGCGTAGGACTCAGGAAACCACCGTGTGGCCTGCAGGATACCGGAGAAAGCCCCAGCCTTCAAGACAGAAGGCGCGGGACAGACGAAGGAGCGCTTCAATCAGCTCCGTCCCCACATCACTTCGCTGCGCCTCTTGTCAGAATCACCGCGCTCTTGTACACGATCCGGGCATCGCATCACTTGACAAACCCCGAGATGGTTGATATGCTTCACGGAGCAGAATCGTGCTGCTCGAAAACCCGCAATCCAGCTCACGCCAGACACCCATGCCGACGGAGGTTCGCATGTTCCGCCTGACCATGGTTCTCGTCTCAGTTTGCATCCTCGCTGTCCCTTTCGCCGCGTGGTCGACGACTCTCTACATCGACCAGGGAGGTGGCGGCGACTATACCACAATAAGTGAGGGCATCGTTGCCGCTTCAGAGGGCGACACCGTGCTCATTGCGGCCGGAACCTACACCGGCACGCTCAACACAGACCTCGATTTCGAAGGAAAGAGCCTCCTCGTCATCTCCGAATCGGGACCCGAGGTCACCATCATCGATTGCGAGTATGCCGGACCGTCGCGGCGAGGGTTCTTCTTCCACTCCGGAGAGGACACGACATCGATCGTCGATGGCCTCACAATCACCTGGGGTGTCGCCCCATCCGGCGGCGGCATAAACTGCACCGGAGCCTCCCCTCTTGTCAGGAACTGCGTTTTCACACACTGCGGCGTGGGATACGGCGGTGGCATGTACTTCAACAACTCGAACGCGATCGTGCGGAACTGCCGGTTTGAGAACAACAACGTGTTCGTTTCGGGCGGTGCGTTCTTCTGTGACAATGCCAGCCCGACCGTCACCGACTGCGTGATCGACAGCTGCACCGCCGGCTTCATCGCCGGCGGGATACTCCTCGACAACGGGGGTTCTGCGATTCTCAGAGACGTCAGCATCACGAACTGCTTCTCCAAGGGCGATGGTGGCGGCCTCTACTGCCGGGATGCCCCACCGTATCTGGAGAGGGTCGAGTTCATCGGGAACATGGCCGACACCCTGTCAAAGGGTGGGGGCATGTGCATGACCTGCGGCGCTACCCTCATCGACTGTCTTTTCCAGGACAACTTTGCTCACGATGAGGGTGGAGGACTCTGGTGTACGGCCGCATCGGTCAACATCGTGGACTGCACGTTCTCCATGAACGGAACCTGGGGCATGGGTGGAGCGATACACAGCTATGACGCTCTGCTCCAGGTTACCGGCGGGCAGTTCGAGCAAAACACCGCCTTCATAGGAGCAGGCATCTACTGCTTCGGCGGGACGCCCGAGATAGCCGGGGTCTTGTTCATCGAGAACGAAGCCTGTGTCATGGGAGGGGCCATCAATTGCGAGGAATCGATGGCAAGCATCGACGAGTGCATCTTCACCGGAAACACAGCTATTGAGGGCGCTGCGATAGCCACGTACGGCATCGCCGGCCCCAGCATCACGAACTCTACGCTCTCGGGCAATATCGCCGAACCCGGGGACGCCGCCATATACGCGGAGTCCAATCCGAGTATCGTGAACACGATCATCGCCTTCACCGAAAACGGAGGCGCCATCGCATGCGGGAGTGGAGCTCTCCCGTCGATCACACACTCCTGCTCTTTCGGAAATGTCTCTGGAGACAGCCTCTGCGGCAACTACCACGACAACGCTTTTCAGGATCCGCTCTTTTGCGACGCGGCAGGCGGCAACTTGGATCTGCACGACGACTCGCCGTGCCTGCCTGAGAACAATGTCTGGACTGAGCTGGTTGGAGCCCTGGGTGCGGGCGGGTGCGGGCCGTCCACCGGCGTGGACCTGCCGGTAGTCCCGGAAAGCCTGGCTCTCTTCGCGCCATCACCTAACCCCTTCACAGCGACCACAACTATCGGCTATCATGTGCCGGCAGCGATGGGTAAGCTTGAGATAGCCATCTACAATGTGGGCGGCCGAGTCGTCAGAACGGTCATGAGCAACGTCGCCAACCCAGGCGCGCACGTGTTCGTCTGGGATGGCGCTGATGACGCCGGAGAGCGTGTCTCCTCCGGAGTCTACTTCGTGAGGGCATCGCTCGGGACTGAGAGAGCAGAGAGCCGCATTGTCCTCATCAAGTAGCGCGCCGCCCGGTTGCCATCCGGAGAACGCCTTGTGAAAATCACACTCTTCGCCTGCGCCGTCGCCGCCATCCTCGCCTCAGGTTCATTCGTCAAAGCGAATGTGATCGATGTCCCCGACGACTACCCGACCATACAGGAGGGGGTGGACGCCGCTCAGCTAGGCGACATCGTACTGGTAGCCCCCGACACATACACCGGGCCTCTCAACCGGGATATCGACTTTGGCGGGAAGGGCATCACGCTCGTCTCTTCAGGCGGTCGGGATGTCACGATCATCGACTGCGAGCTTCTGGGAAGGGGCTTCAGTTTTCATAGCGGCGAGGACACGACTGCGATCGTGGACGGGTTCACGATCCGGAATGCCACGCCGCCGTCGGGCGGCATCTCGCTCGGCGGAGGGGTCCGCTGCTCCAACGCCTCCCCCATCATCAGAAACTGCGTGTTCGCGGACTGCGTGGCCAACGACGAAGGCGGCGCTATCTCTTCAAGCACAAGCGCCGAGCCGACGATCGAGGATTGCTCGTTTCTTCGCAACACCGCGAGCAACGGAGGGGCGACCCACACCGTGAGCTACGGGGGAGTGATCAGAGATTGCACATTCCAGGAGAACACGGCCGAATCCGGCGGGGCCATACTGATCGGCAATATGGGAGAACCGGAGATCGAAGGTTGCCTTTTCTCGGCGAACACCGCTGTGCGCGGGGGTGGGATCTACTACCTGAGCGGCGAGTCCAACATCAGTGACTGCGTTTTCTACGACAACGCCGCCTCCACCGGTGGTGGCGTGTACTTCCAGAACTGCTACTGCCTGCCCTCCATCTCCGGATGCACGTTCGCCAGAAACACGGGCGGAGGCGTCTACAATCTCATGGGAAATCCCCAGTTCACGCGGTGCGTCTTCGCATTCGACCGCTCCGGCCCTGGATTCGAGTGCCTATTCCCGGAAGACGGCTCCTCTATCACACACTGCATAGTCTTCGGAAACGCCGGCGGGGACAGTCTCTGCGGGAACTACTTCGACAATCTCTTCGTGGATCCGCGCTTCTGCGGTATGGCATCGGGCGACCTCACGCTCTGCGACAATTCGCCCTGCCTTCCCGGTGGGAACACCTGGGACGAGCAGATCGGAGCACTCGGCGCTGGTGGCTGCGGCAACTGCGACTCGCCGGTTGAAGCGACCAGCTGGGGGCTCATCAAGACGCTCTATCGGCGAGGATCGAACAGTCCATGAAGCTCCACAACGAACGCCTCTACGCTCGCATCCCTCTCCCGCTCCAGAACGCGCTCATCTCCTTGTACGGCTGGCAGGTGCTCAGGCGTAGAAGTGGACCCGATCTCGAGGCCGCGAACCGTCTGTTGGAAGAGAGCGAGCGCTACGATTCGACGCGCCTCCGCGAATGGCAGGACGAGAAGCTCAAGGGACTCATTCTCTACGCGTACGAGACGGTGCCGTACTACCGGGAGCTGATGGACTCGCTGCACCTCAAGCCTTCCGATGTGGAGACGGTGGACGACCTCGCGAAGCTCCCCGTGCTTACGAGGGAGAACATACGGGAACAGGGCGAACGCCTGCTCTCGACGGCCGTCAAGCGTAGATCCCTTCGACAAGTCGCTACATCGGGAACGACCGGCGCCCCCATCACGATCTTCTGGGATCGCAGTATTGAGACCTTCAACAATGCGTGCATGCACCGCTTCCACCGGTGGGCGGGCATAGATCCCCGGGAGCCCTTCGCCACACTAATGGGCCGTCCGACCGTACCGCTTGCGCAAACGAAGCCGCCGTTCTGGCGATACAACAGAGCACGAAGGCAGCTCCTTCTGTCAACCCTTCATCTGCGCCCGGACAACATCAGTTCCTACGCACGGGAACTCAAGCGAAGACGTATTGCCGTGCTCGAAGCCTACCCATCGTCTGCCTACATTCTTGCGAAACTGCTGGAGGGTGCAGGTGAAGAGCTGCACTTCAGGGTCGTAACGCTGACCGGGGAGCCGCTGCATCCACCTGCTCGGGGTTTCATCGAGGAGCGCTTCCAGTGCGAGATCTTCGACGCGTACGGAGCAGCCGAACGGACTCTCTTCGCGGCAGAGTGCGAGCGACACGAGGGACTTCACATCTTCGAGGAGTACGGGGTTACAGAGATCGTTGACGGAGATGGCCGGCGGCTTCCGAACGGAGACTCCGGGAGAATCCTGGCCACGAGTCTCCACAATCGGGCAACGCCTCTCATCAGGTACGCGTGTGGCGACATCGGCACTATCTCAAAGACGCCGTGCTCGTGCGGGCGTAGCCATCCCCTGTTCGAAGACCTCACCACGAGGGAAGAGGACATTCTTGTCCTTCCCGACGGACGGCTGCTGCCTCCGCTTTTCCTGTTGAGTGGATACGGCTGCATCACAGGAATCCGAAAGGCGCAGGTTCTGCAGAACAAACCCTCTGCCATCCATATCAAGCTCGAGACGGACCACCCCTTGATCGCCGCAGAAGTCGCGATCCTGAGGGACTATCTCACGAAGCGGCTCGGCAATGCTGTGAAGATCACGCTCGAGCGGGTCGATGAGATTCCTCTCTCCCCCCTCGGCAAGTTCCGACGCGTCATTTCGACAGTACCACTGCCCCAGAACAACAATCTGGGTCCGGTGGCCCTGCCCCCGGACCCAGAAGAGACGGTCTAACACCGGCCGTCTATGTCAGTCTATATCACCGCGCGTTACCGGTAGAGCGGCTGCGGCATCAGCGGACCGCCCGCCGCCGGGGTCCGAGGTCAACCGAAGTACTGCTTCATCCTGTCGAAGGCCTTGTTGATCTCCTCCTCGGTCACACAGAAGGAGAGCCGGAGGTGGCCCTCTCCAGTCGGCCCGAAGGCGGCTCCAGGTGTCGTGGAAACCCGAGCCTCGCGCAGGAGCTTCTTGCAGAACGCCTCCGAATTCTGTCCTCCATCCAAGAGGATTCGGGGAAACATGAGGTAGGAACCACCGGGTTTCGCGTACTGGAAGACACGGGGAAGCTGATCCAGCCGCTCACACATCAGGTCCCGAGTCGACTGATAGTGCTCCCGGAAATCAGCAACGCAGTCCTGCGAACCCTTGAGGGCAGCGAGGGCGGCGTACTGGGACACCACGGGCGCACAGATCGCGAAGGGGATGTGCGCCTTCGTGATCTGCGGGATCAATTCCTCATCCGCGTGAAGGTAGCCGATCCTCCACCCGGTCATCGCGTAGGTCTTGGTGAATGTGTAGCAGCTGATGACGCGCCCCCGCATCTCCGGAATCGACCCGATGCTGAAGTGCTCATGTCCATCGAACGTGAAATACTCGTACGCCTCGTCTGTGATGACCGCAAGATTGTGCTCAAGGGCCACTCCCGCCAGTTCTCGAAGCTGCTCCTCGGAAAACACGGTCCCGGTCGGGTTGCTCGGTGAGCAGTAGAGAATCGCACGGGTCTTCGGGGTGATCGCCGCTCGGATGGCATCGATATCCAGAACAAACCCGCCCTCTTCTATCATAGGGGCGAAAACAGGCTTCCCTGACGCTATGACGACCTGACGGGCATGCGTGGAATACGTCGGAGAGGGCAGGATGACCTCGTCGCCGGGGTCGATCAAAGCCATCACTGCGGCCGCCAGTCCCTCGATGGCGCCTACGGTGACAAGTATCTGAGAGGGCTCGGCATCGATCGCGTTGTCCCTCTTGAGTTTCCTGCAGATCTCCTGCCTGAGTTCGAAAAGCCCGGCGTTGCCCGAGTATCCACTACAGAGCCCCCCGCAGATGGCTTCTATCGCCCCGGCGTTGATGTGCTCCGGTGTGCCGGAGGTCGGCTTCGCCCACGACAGGAATGCAACATCCTCAACTTCCTTCGACAGCCTCGTCATCTCATGGATCGCCGACTTGCCTATCCCCGATACTCTCTTCGACACTCTCAGACGCTTACCCATGTTGACGCCTCCGTTTCGCTCAGACACGCACATTAGAAGCTGCTCACGACTACAGTATCAAAGAACAAGATCGTTCCCAGGTCAAGAACAGCCTTGTGGCCGCCTCGACCGGCAGCGCCAGCATCCCGGCCGGCGTTGGGTCTACGCTCTCGACGAGTACCGTCATCCATGTCAGTCTGGTTGAGACTGTTTACCCTCCCTGTGCGGGGAAGGGAGCATATCGTGACTGGGAAACTCCTGGTTCTTCTGGCGCTGTGCGTGATCACTGCTGTCACCGCATCCGCCAACACCATCGTCGTCGACTGGGCAGGCGGGGGCGATCACACGACAATTCAGGGTGGAATCGACGCTGTCGTAAGCCCGGGCGACACGGTTCTAGTCATGCCGGGAACCTACACGGGCACGGGCAACACTGCGATCGACCCTGGAGGGATCGACATCGTCCTCAGGAGCGACGGAGGCGCCGCATCCACGATCATCGACTGCGAGGAAACGAGCAGAGGCTTCTACTTCCACAGCTCCGAGAGTGCCGCATGCGTCGTCGACGGGTTCACGATCACGAACGGGATGGCAACAACAAGCATCGGAGGCGGGATGCGCTTCAACCAGTCCGACCCGACCATCAGGAACTGCATGTTCTCGGGGAACTCCTCCAAATATGCTGGAGGTCTGACCAGCTACTACTACTCGGATGTGGTGCTCATCGACTGTGTGTTCGCCGGCAACACTGCTGCCCTTGAGGGCGGCGCCGTGCATATGGAAGACGGGGCATCCATCACGCTCACGGATTGCACGCTCTCCGACAATTCCGCAGTCGACACCGGAGGTGCGGCGCACCTCTACAACAATTCCGGAGTCGATCTCACCGGCTGCACGCTCTCCGGCAACTCGGCTGCTCAAGGTGGAGGGCTGTACTGCAGCGACTCATCGGGCACGCTTACCGGCTGTATCATCGCGTTCAGCTCGGCGGGAGAAGCAGTGTACTGCGATGCCGCTACTGCCACACTCAGCTGCTGCGACGTCTACGGCAATACCGGCGGCGACTAGGTCGGCTGCATCGCGGGCCAGGATGTGATCAACGACAACTTCAACCAAGATCCGCTCTTCTGTGACGCACCCACAGGCGACTTCACGATCGATGCGAGTTCCCCGTGCGCTCCCGGCAACAATCCGGCGTGCGGACTCGTCGGCGCCTGGGATGTCGGGTGCGACAGCCCTGTAGAAGCGATCAGCTGGGGTTCTCTGAAAGCGATGTACCGGTAGTCCACGCAACCGCTGACCTGATAGAACAAAAGGGGAAGGGCCCGCTCCTGCGAGCGGGCCCTTCTTTGAACGGAGAGGCGCATCTCCAACTACAGCACTTCCGTCGGCCCGGTTGGACGAGGCACCTTCACCACCAGAAACCTGAGTATCTCACTGCTCTCGTTGTACCAGCAGTGCGGGATTTTCGCCGGGCTCTCTACCAGCGTGTCGGGACCTACCTCCACCTTCTCCTCCCCAACCTCGACGACCCCCGTGCCCTCGAGAACGTAGAACACCACGTCAACAGGCGTTATATGCCGTTTGAGCGCCTCACCTGAGTAGAGCGTGATGTGGGAGACAAGCGCGTGCTCACTGTCGTGGAGAGCCCTTGCGTCGACACCGTGCGGGTTCTCGCGGGACTCAGCATCCTTCACGTTGATGAGATTCACTATTGTTTCCCCTTTCGATCTCAGAAGCTGTACTTCAGCTTCACGTACGCCGAATCGTTCGCGTCGTACGCTCCAAACATCCCCTCTTCACCTACGAACAGATCTGCTCCCACCAGGATCTCGAATCCGTCGGCCATGTCGTAGCTGATCTTTGGTCTCAGAAGCGCATCACTGTCGCTCAAGCCAACATACGAGAAGAACTCCAGATGCAGCGTCTCGTTCAGGAAGCTCTCCCTCGCAAGGAAGGTCACCACATTCGAGCGCTCGTTGGAAGCCAGCGCGTCATCATAATCCAGTATCACCTCCTGGACGAACTGGGCGCTCATGCTGACGCCGAGAAGCGTCCAATCGACACCGAGCAGGTAGTGGACGTAGTCGCGCTCGAGCACCCCATCTCCCGTCAATGGACTCTCGGTAGCGAAGCGCTTCCCCCAGTAGTAGGCGCCCTCTCCGCGCACAACGGCCCCCCCGACGGCCGTACTGAAGCTTCC
Organism: bacterium; assembly: GCA_025782395.1. Lineage (GTDB taxonomy): Bacteria > Joyebacterota > Joyebacteria > Joyebacterales > Joyebacteraceae > Joyebacterum. The sequence continues at coordinate 11,731 of JALGZD010000013.1, read as the reverse complement.
GCCGGCGAGCGTCAGGCGGTGATGCTCAGGAGTGACGAGCAGTGAGACTACCTCATGAGTATCCGGATCCTGCTCCACAGACAGGTGCAGCGCGGGTTCGTCATCCCAAGCGTATCCTGCCATCATCTCAAGATCGAACGCGGACGACAGGAGCGAGTACTTCGCGAACACCTCGCTGTTCTCGAGGGATGCGTCTACGCCCTCCGATGACATGTCGAAACTCGGCTGCACCGGAAACTGCATAGGTCTTGCCCAGACAGATCCCTCGTCCGGGGGAAGCGTCGGAGCTAACACAGGGATCCAGACGACTTCTAACGTCCCGTTGCCCCTGTAGTAGTCGAGCTTCACCGCGTCGACTCCGATTCGTATCTCTTCAAAGTCCGGCAGGAGAAAGCGGCGGAGGTCCTTCGGCGACACGATATCGGTGATGAACACGCCGTCGCCCTTACCCCAGATGACCTGCTGCCTGCCGACGCGGAGATCGACGCTGTCCCAGTAGATGTCGACGTACGCCTGGCGCAGACCCATCTCGAGTTCTTCACCCGGGCGCTCGTAGATGTATGGGTCTACGCGAAAGGCAACGTTGCCGCGGGATTGATCCAACGTCAGAGCGAGCGTGTTCTCGATGATCGAGTAGTCCCCGCCGTCGACCAGAACTGATGTGTGGTGTCGGACATAGCCACCGACATGGATTGACTCCAGAGCGACCGCGTGGGCCGCCGAGAGGGCTGCGCCGAGGATCGCGACGACCACCGTCAGATGGACCAGAGCGCTTCTCATCCTAGAGCCCCCTCGTCATCATTCGTTCGGTGAACTTGTTCTCCGCGATGCCCGTGTCGAGTTGGATGTCGTCCAGAGCCATGATCGTCGTGTGGTCCCTCTGAACATGATGCGTCGTCGAGTGCGTCACCACCCAGTAGCCACTGATGTCTCTGTATTCATCCACGGTCAGCGTCTTGAGGAGCTCATCGTCCTCATCATAGAAATCCTTCTTCACAACGACCCACTTGTCCTCGACGATCCAGCTGACGGTCCTCCCGTAGATGTACTCCTCCTCGATCGGAACGCTCTCAACCACATAGCACGGCTCGTCATTCACGTCCTCGCGACCGAGTATTGTGTGCGTGTCGCTACTCGGATGGCGGTCGCCGAGGTCGTCGTAGGTGAAATCGGATCCCATGAAGTAGTCGCCCTTGCTGTCACTGGAGATCCTCTTGACCTTCTTGAGCGCGGGCAGAAAGATCCACTGATTGTCGTCCGTGTCGACCGCTGTGTAGCTCCAGTTCATGAACGATGTATTCCTGACATCCGCAGGCGACTCGAAGAACATCATCTTCTTTTCAACATCGCCGAAGTCCTTCATGAACTGGAGGATCTCGCGCACACGCGTGTCTCCGCGCGAGTTCATGAGCGTCATTGTAAGCCTGGACTGCATGTCCTCACCATCGGGTCTGTTGTAGACGTTCTCGACCAGCTCGAGTCCGCTTGGCTCCTCCGCGGTCACGTCGAGCCCATGCGGCTCCTCCGCTGAAACGAAGCCGGCGGCGACTACCAGGATCAACACCGCAAGTGCACCTATCGTCTTCATTCCGGTCTCCCTCCCTTGCCACCGCTCCCGCCTTGACCAGGCGCGAGGGCGCATGCGTGCGTTTCTATTTCTTGAAGTAGAACTTCGTCTGCACCATAACGACGACCATGATCGTAACCGTACCCAAGAGGCTGATGAACATGTTTCCGGACACGAGCGCGCCGAGGACCCTGTTTGGCGGGAACGCCGAGAACAGCAGCACCAGGAAACCGGCTATCACGACAACTGCGTTGAACATGATGGCCCTGCCCGAATGGTGCATGGCATCCGCGATGGTGGCAACCACGTCACCCGTTCTCTTCGCAGCAACCCTGAAGCGCTCCATGAAGTGAACGGCGTAGTCGATCCCCACACCAATCGCGATGCTCGATATGAGTGCCGTGGTCGTACTGAGCGGTATGCCCAGAAGCCCCATGACGCCGAAGCTCACTATGGCCGTGATCGTGATCGGGATGACGCCGATGAGCCCCGCCGAGATCCGCCTGAACATCAGGGACAGTAGAACGACAATGATGCCGAGCGAGAGGATGAGGCTCTTCACCTGGCCCTTCAGAATCAGATCGGTGAAAATCAGACCCTTGTAGCCGGAGCCCGCGTAGTTGACGCTGACGCCGAGATCCTCGAAGAGAGGCCTGAATTCCTCGACCACACCGATGGCGCGGTTGATGGTCTTCGAGTCGTCGCCCTTAAGCTGCAGCGTGATGTTCGACTTGGCGAAGTCGTAGTCGACGGTCCTCCAGAGCGTCTCGGGATCTCCCGACATCTCGTAGAGAAGGAGGTACTGCGCCACGAGTTCTGCGGACTCCGGAATCGTATCGAACGCTGGGTCGTCTGCGTGCATCACCTTGTTGATGCGCCTGAGGTAGTCCGCAAGGCCAAACGAATCGCCGACCTCCTCGAGCATCTCACTCTCCGTCTGCATCTCGTCCATCAGGCGGAGCACATCCGGCCTCTTCATCGCCCCGTCGTCGGAGCTGTCGAGAATGACGTTCAGTGTTGATGTGCCTCCGAATCGCTCGTTGATGAACGCGTCGGTGAGAACGATGTCACTGTCGCGCTCGAACTTCTCGAGGAAACTGGAGTTGATCCAGATCTTCGTGGCACCCATGGCGGAAATGACCACCACGACGACGGTCACCGCGATGGTCAGCTTTCTGTGTCTCATGACGTCCCTACCAAACGCCACCGCGATGCCGTCCGACCCTTCCGGCTTTGCCTTTGCCTTCGCCGTGGCCTTTCCGGCTCCGGGAAGACCGAAGGCCACAACGCCCGCCGGGATCAGGACGAGAGACAGAACCATCGCCGACATCACGCCGAATGCCGTGAACATGCCGAAGTACTTGATCGGGTAGACGTCCGACGTCAGAAGCGAGATGAATCCCACCGCGGTCGTAACGGATGTCATAACGACGGGCTTCCACATACCGCGTATCATCTCAGAAGCGCCGTCTCGAGCGCTGACGCCGGGGGTCACGCGTTGGTAGAGCCCGAGATGCCCGTATATGTGAATTCCGTCGGCTACTCCTATGGCAATGAGCATCACCGGAATCATGGTTGAGACCGCGTAGATGGGGATGCCCAGCCACGCCATCAGGCCGAACGTCCAGAGCGTACTCAGGACTACGACGAGCAGTGTGAAGAACGTGCTCTTGGGGCTCCGCAAGACCAGCGCCAGGACAGCCGTGATGATAAGAAGCACAATAGGGACCATGCGCTTCATGTCCTTGGGGGCCAGGTAGGCCATCGTACCCTCGACGATGGGTCTGCCCGCAACGTAGAGCTTTTCCGGCCCCTCGTAGGCGGCCGTGAGATCCAGTATCTCGTGATAGAACTCCTGGGAGAACGCGTCGTCACCAAGCTCGGCGACGATCAGCGTAACCGTCTCATCCTCCGACACGAGCCTCCCCCGGACCATGTCATTCGCCCTCACACCTCTGCGAAGCGCGTCGAGTTCGAGTTCGGTCTCTGGAACCTTCGAGTAGAACGAGCGCACATCCAGCCCATCTTCGGAACCGGTGATGTTGTCGACGGTATAGAGCGATGTAACATCACCTCTGTCTATCAGGTCGTGTCTCTCAAGTTCCTTCGTGAGATCCTTGATCTTCGACAGAGTGCCGTGGTTGTAGATTCCGTCCGGGTGCTCGAGGGCAATAATGATGCCGTCGTCAATATCGAACCACTCCTCCGCCTCATCGCTGTAGATGAATGCCGGATGGTCCTTCGGCATGTACTCATCCAGATCGGTCTCCATCCGGGTGTTGCCGGCAGCCGCGATCAGAAACGCCACCGAAACACCGAGGACAGCCACAAACACGAGCCACGGTCGGTTCGTCAGGGAACTCAGGAGTCTGTACATCGTTACTCCTTTGTGAATCATTATTCACATCATCGACAAAAAAACTGCCGCCGCCGCGTGTGCGCTCAATCGCGGGCCACGGCCCTGCGAAAGAGGTCCCAGACCTGTGCGGCATGTGCAGTGATATCGAAGCGCTCGCCTTCAGCGTGCCGGAGCAGAGCCGCCGGCTGGATCATGCCCGCGAATAGGAGGGCCGCAGCGGTCGGGTCGATGTCCGAACGAATCTGACCCCGTTCCTGCCCCTCCCGCACGAGTGCCTCGACCCTGGCGACATAGCCCCGGAAAATCCTCTCGGTCTTTGCTCGGCGAGCAGCGTGTCCCTCCGGCGCACTCATAGACGCCATGATGTGCGGGACCGCTCCCCCGCTCTCTATCAGCCTCGCGTGCCGGGTCAGCAGCAGCTCGAGCGCGATGAGTGGATTCCCAGCCTCACGCCGCGCCGCCTCGACGAGACCGTAGACCTTGTCCCGGAAGACACTGAGAGCGGCGTCGAGCACGTCCTCCCTGCCCTCGAAGTGACGGTAGATGGCCGACGGAACCAGCCCGACGCTCTGCGCGAGATCGGCGATGTTGAATCCCTCACTGCCTCTCTCGGCCAGGAGCTTGAGCGCAGCACCTGCTATCTGCTCCCGCCGCGCCTCTGTGTTCATCTTCTGTGTCATTCTGGCCAACCCCTCCATGTGAATCCATATTCACATCATAACCGTGCTTCTCTACGGAGTCAAGAGAAAAGCAGGTTCCTGGAAGCGGCCATCGTACGAGGACGCATGGCCGCCGAGGGATCCATGCGTCTAGGGCAGCTCCCAGCGGGGGTCCATATCCGCGATCTGAGTGAGGCACTCGTTCCGAATAGCCACCTCCTCCGGCCTCTCACTCAACCGGACGTGCCCTCGGAACCAGAAGCCACCCACGATCACGCTCCACAGGATCAGCAGTGAGAACAGCGCTGACGCAACAGCCCTGCGCCGGCCAGCGAGGCGGAGCACCAGACTCGAAGCCAGAAGGCACACCCCGACCGCAGAGACGTAGACGTAGCGCACGTCCAACCACGTCCCCCCCCAACACCGCACGATGACCCAGAAGGGAATGAAGAAGAGGAGCACCCACGCTGCTGCGAAGGAGTAGAGTGCCCGTCCTCGCCACACCAGGTAGGCCACCAACACCACGATGGCGATGCCGATCCACAACCGCCAGGCGATGACAAGAGACGCGAACTGGGCCACCAGATCTCCAGCATGATCCCCAACGATAGCAGTCCCCCGGTCAGTGAAAGGGAACAGCGTGAATGAGATCATCTGTACCTCGTACGAGCAGAATCGTCCGAGGCCCCCGGGACAGAACAAGAGCGGCACGAGTAGGAGCAGCAGACCGGACACGGCCCTTCGCAGGGTCTTGCTGCGCACGAAGCGGCGAACCTGGGAGCCCCACGGAACACCGTTCTCACCTCCTCTCGAGGGAGGGATGAGGAAGATGAGCAGAGGGGCAACCACGATGACCTCGTGAGACGCGATCCCCAAGGCGAAGAACAACAGGGCCACCTTCCATCTACCCGACCAGAGCAGATCAAGTGCGATCAGCAGAAACGCCAACCCCATCAGCATCGTCACATTGCTGATGACAACAACCGCCTTCGCGTAGACCCCGAGTCCCGCCGCGAATAGAACCGCAGCCCACCCGCCGACACGGGCAGATCCACTCCACCTTGTACCGAGGCGCACGACGAGTATCGTTGAGAACGCATGGATGACAATGTTGAGCAGATGATACGGCCAGATTCTGACTCCCCACAGCTCAAGACCAGCCATGATAGCCAGCTTGGGCGGAAGCCGAAGGACACCACCCATCCATGGGTCAAAGACGTGCACTGGATGTTTGATGCTCAGGGCCGCCCAGTACAGCGAGTTCAGTTCGTCGCCGCGGGGAGGAACCGTTATGGTGGGGAGATGGAGAACCACGGCGACGAGTGCCGCGAGCGCCGCCCATCGCCCAGGTGACATGCGCAACGCCGACCTCCTTCCCAGATCCGCTTCGGACTGCCTCTGCAAGCCGGATACGATGTCGGAGAAAGTCGCCCGGCGCGGCCGCAGATCCGTGGTTACTCTCTGCTATGTATCAGTCCGAACACATCGACCACTGCGGGAACCGCCAGCAGGAAGACGAACGGATATAACTCGTAGTAGCCTCTCATCTCGCCCAAGGCGCCGAACACCAGGCTCAGTCCCACAAGCGGAGCGGCCGAGACGACGAACCCTCTCCGGAGGAATGCAGGCTTGGCCTTCCACGCATATGCGACAAGCACTGCCAGTGGCAGAAGTGGAGTCAGAGTTTTTATGTAGAACCCAGGCATTCTCACAATCATGAGGTTGGCGTGAAGCTGGTTCACCACGGATTGCCCAGGGTTCGCGCGAAACAAGTGCATTACAAGCAGCCTCACAGCAAGGCAGATCACGACCTGACACGCGGTGAGGAACACCAGCTTCGCGCGGGGGGTAACTCGAATCTCGCGAGCAACAAACACGAACGGCAACAGAATCGCCGTCTCCTTGCTGAGCATAGCGAGAGGGAGTACGAGGAAGTATGCGACACGATACCGCTCGGCGATCAAGTACAGACACAGAGCGGACATCAGCAGTGTCATGGGATCGTACACCATACTCACATAGCGGAAAAAGACAAGGGGAATGATCACCACACCGATGGCAGGTGCGAAGTCCGGGATGAACGAGGGGTAGCGCGGGTAGAAGGACTTGATCAACTTGCGAAGCAGAAGAGCATAGCCAAGGAAGCAGAAGAACGCCGCGATTGCGTACATCCCGTACGTGTACGAGTGCTCGAAGGTCCACTCTGGTGCCTTCGTGCGCCGCAGCATGAAAGCACCGACCGAGCTGATTGGTGTCCCGCCCTTGTCTATTCCAGCCGCGTCAAGGATGGTCTCGCTGCCGACCACCGCACAGCGGACGGTGCCGGGGAGAAGAACTCGGTAGACGAAAGGTCTCGCCGCGGTTCCGTCGACCATGTCGAGTAGATTCATCTCTCCGACGTGTATCCGCCACATCAGGAACAGTGTCAGGACAACTGAGATAACCGCCACATACACGAAGGCGATTGTGATCCTGCGTATGACAGTTCTCGGTGTCATGCTCAGTAGAACCTCTCCTGCGCGAACGTGCAGCCGCGATCTACCTGAAAGACGAACGGTCATCTCGTGTTTCGCCGGTGTCTTCAGCAACTATATCACAGCGGATCGATAGTGCCAGCAACGTCCCGCTCATTGTAGGTACCCAAGGGAACGGAGTACCTCCACATCCCTCGCGAGAAGAGCCTCGCCTCCATCCACCCGCTGGTCCTGGAACTCCTCCCAGTACTCATCGATCCAAGCTCGTAGCGCGCTCTCCAGAAGAGAGTCCGAGGCCACGACCTCGCAATCGAAACCCATCGCCTCGATGTCATAGAGCTCGAATTCGCGCTCGGACGGGCCGACGGCCTTGTATTTCCCCTCGATCACCGAGACCCAGGGATGCTCGTAGCCCGAGCCAAGAACTCTCTCGCTGTCGGTTGACGGATACCGCTCCGAGACCAGGCCGCGCTCATCAACCTCGACGAGTTCCTCGACTCCAGGAGAACCACCCTTCGCCCACGAGCAAATGAAGCCGAAGAGGCTCCGAAAACTAACCACGTCCCCCAGCTCTCCGCCGCCCAGACCCGGGCCACGCGCGAAAAGCGGCACGTGGATCATTCCCTGCGAGAGACCGTACTCGTGTCCTACCCTGCCTTCCTCCCCCAGTTCCTCGCCATGGTCCGAAGTGACGATGACGACGGCGTCCTCACCGTAGCGCTCATCGATCCAGCGAAGAAGGAGCTCCAAGTTCATGTCGACCCAGCGCAGCTCGCCATCATACAGGTCAGCAACGTATTGTGCCTTTCCTTCGGGCAGCGAGTCCCAGAGCCACGTGATCTTCCTGTGCAACATATAGCGGGAGAATATGTGACCAGGTTGAACGCCAAGTTCCTTGAGCGCCGGAGCCGGAGGGTTGTACGGACCGTGGGCATCCAGGAAGTTGACAAACAGGAAGAGTGGTCTGTCATCACGTGGCACGGCGCGCATAGCGATGTCCACAATACCTCGAGCATCAACGTAGGGCATGCGCCAACCCATCCGCTCGCTGATCCTGCGCGTCAGACGCGACACTCCGTCAGCTCGGGCGGCAAGACTTGACGAGTGCCAACCGGCGCGCCTAGGGACGATCACCCGGTCGAATCCGGTGATCTCTGGCCGCAGTGCCAGATCGTTCGCGGAGACGGCCAGACAGTGGTATCCCTCATCGCGCAACACATCGGGAAGCCACGGAATGCCCTCGAAGGCTGGGGTCACAAAGGGAGCGTCGACACCCGTCCCGTGTGAGGAGACATGGTGGATCCCGTGCTCCGATACGGTCCGTCCCGAAAAGATAGAGGCGTGGGCGGGCGAGGTCCAGCCTGCAGGCGAGACAGCGCGCTTGGCGATCAGTCCGCCCCTCGCCCACCGCTCGAGCGCCGGCATGGTGTCACGCGAGTAGCCGTAGTATCTCATATGGTCGGCTCGCACAGTATCCAGGATGATCAGGATGATGTGAGGGCGATCTTCGGAGCGGCGCGCGCCGCTGATGCCGTGATCGTAACTGCCGCACATCCGGAAGCTGATGCACGAATGGGCCGCGAGCAGGACCGCGACAAGGACGGGAAGCCACCGAATCCAGGAACGGCGCCGCGTCGGACGCCCTCCCAGTGATAGAATGGCCACAAGGAGAAACACACCTCCTGCCACGGCCGAGACGAGCAGCTTCCTGACCAAGCTCACGCTTGTGAAATGCCACTCGGGCGTCTTGGCCAATATCACGAGAACCACCATCAGCCCGGAAAGAAACGCAACGGCCTCACGATCCCGCCTGCTTCCTGCGAGGACGAGCCCGATTGCGGCCCCGACAAGCCAAGCAGCGACTGCCGCACCAATCGCGATCTGCAGTTCCCCAACAAGGAGGCCCGCGAAGTCCCGAACACGTCCCAGTGCCTCGCGATGGAGGACCAACGCCTCGAGAAGCCCCAGATTCAGAAGGATGTCCAAGACCCACAGACAGACCAGCACCCCTAGGAACAGCCGGAGCGCGAGAACGAGATCCGCCTTGGCGCGTGCATGGATCTGCATCTGATTCGATCGCATCGCCCCGAGCCTCATCCAAGCAAGGAACAGACATCCCATCCCCCGCATGAGCCGACCGACACCACAGCGCAACAGAGATGATCGGAAACACATGAGAGCCAAGCTCTCAGAATGGAATCCGATCATGAATCACTATACCACAGATTCCATCGCGGCAGGTCTCGATGTGCATCAGAACGCACTCAGACATCACGCCGCGCACGCTTTTTCTCTTGACGACGACTCTCAAAGGACGTGTAGTCATTTGTGCGGAGACGGCCGGATCTGGCGGCTATCTGCGTCACACGCGATTCGCTCCCCGGTATAGCGGGAGGGGGTAACCCTGGCGCGTTCTGCTGGCTGTTGAATGATGCTGCGAGGTCCCGCGCGGCCCTCGCGAAGTCACGCCATCTTAGGAGGAGGGAATCATGAGACAGCGTGAACATGGTGTGGTCCGGCACAGGCTTATGGTATCAGCGGCGCTGCTGGTGGTTGCGGTCGTCGTGCTGCCGCCCCGGGCAACTGCGTACTCAGGAGCGCTATCGAGTAATGACTTGGGAATTCTAGGAACCGGGAACTGGATCGAAGTCGGTCCGACCACACTCAAGTGGGATGTGACCGAGAACCCTGATCACACGTGGCACTACTCCTACACGTTCACTCATCCGGAGGGAACGACAAGCCACTTCATCATCGAGACGAGTGACAACTTCACGGCAGGTGATATTTCCGGCGCGAGCGGAAACATCGGCGAGATCGACATCGGGATGCACACTGCTGGCGAAGGGGGCAACCCGACCATGCCCGAGGACGTCTACGGGATCAAGTTCGGAGCCGCGGGCCTGTCGACTCACATAGAGTTCGACAGCACCCGTCTACCCATGTGGGGGGATTTCTACGCGAAGGATGGTCAAGCAGGAGGCTATGGGCTCAATTCCGCGTGGAACGCGGGCTTCACCGCGCCCGACTCGGACCCGGAACTGCCAGTTCAGGACGGCTCCATCGAGAACCACATCCTCGTCCCGGACACGCACTACTCACCAGTCGAGTCGGCGAGCTGGACCGGTATCAAGAGCATGTACAGGTAGCAGCGACGAGAAGACACGTGGCAGCCCAGATTTGGCCACCAACGGGCAGTCCGTCCCTTGAGTGAAGAGCCCGGTCCGAATGGACCGGGCTCTTCGATAATGGCGGGGCGTAGTAGACGAGTTTCGAACTCTTGGCTTCGCGGAAGACCTGAGTCTGGGCGTGAGTTCCGTGGCGCGGGGAGCGCAACCCCGGTCCCCGATGAGGATGAACGCAGACCAGTAGAACGGATGCTCGTACGGGTGATACTCGTGCTCAGCGCCATGCTCCCGGAACCACGGTTTCGCCTGCCCAACACGCGAGTCCCCTCGCGCGGAATCGACACGCCGCGATACTCGTCACGGTTCAGCCTCGAGTACAATGCCCATTGTGGAACGAACCGCCGCTCTGCCGTGGTCACATCCGCCCGGTGGAGTACGTGCTAGCCTGAGCACCTTACTCCATACTGGATAGAACACGGATGCTGTGCTGCCCTAGGCCGCGGTATTGAAACGCGGGTGTGGACAGGATCGCAGAATCGTGCTATTTCTCTTGTGTAGGCGCGCCCCAGATTCACCTCGATGCGGCCACTTCCTGGGTATCTCCCAGGCTCCTCAGACGGCTCCTCAGACCAGAGTGGCGACGAGCAGCGAGACGACGACCCGCCTACCTGTGTCGTGTGTAACACCATCACTCCCAATCGACACCAAGCCGATGAGGCCATCCCTCACCGGGCAACTGCATTCGCATGTGGGAGACGAAGTGTGCAACATCGCAGACCGATCCTCACCGACCTGGAAGCCCTTTTCCTGGCGATTTCGCGGGCAGTCAGACGCCAGGACGGCCATTTCGTGGGAGAAACCACGAGGAACCCCAAAGGGGACCGCGTCAGGGAGTTCGACCTTGCGGCCGACCGGGCGGCCTGCGCTCATCTTTCTCGCCGCTTCCCCCACCCGGTGCTGCTCCTCTCCGAGGAGGGAGAACCCCGGAGGTTCGGGGATGGAGAGCCCGAATTCGTCATGGTGCTCGATCCGGTCGACGGCTCGGACAACCTCGCTCGTGGAATCCCGCTAGCCGCGACGGCAGTGGCCCTCATCCCCTCAGGCGAACCGATCGCCACCGGAACAGTCCGGTACGCCCTTGTGGGTGATCTGTTCACGGGCAGCAGATGGGTTGCGGAGCGCGGGCAGGGAGCGTTCAGGGACGGCGTACGGATTCATCCCAGTCCGGTGACGAAGCTCGAAGGAGCCACAGTCAGCTGCGAGCTCAACCACTTCGCAGTGGAGGCCCGGCTCGCTGGGATGCTCTCGCGGGCGCAGGCCGTCCGCACGCTGGGCTGCGCCACCCGGGCACTTTCCATGGTTGCAGACGGCAGCCTCGACGCCCATCTGGACGTGCGCGGCCGCCTCACCCCGGAGAATTTCCTAGCTCCGTCTCTCATCGTCGGGGAAGCAGGAGGGTTGCTTACCGATCCTGAGGGGAAGGCCATCCCTGCGATCCGGTCCCTCACAGAACGCTATTCGATCGTAGCCGCCGCCACGCCTGA
>JALGZD010000152.1 GCA_025782395.1 bacterium | reverse complement strand
TTCCTTTTCGTCACAACACTATCCCTGCAAATCTTTGAGAGCAGGAATCAGGCCGGATTCCAACCGACCGGTGTAGCTACAGTGTAGCGAACCAAGAAGAGTTCTGTGGGTCACTTTCTGCTGTGCCGCGTGCACACCGCCGATCCCCGCTCTCATATCAATATCCTCATATCTTCAGACCGCCGATAGCTGAGATTTCAGTTCTTGGATTCTCATGTTCTTACTGGTGATCGTTTCTTCGAGTTTTCTGATCTCAGCTTCAGCATCTTCAAAGTCAGATATGAGTTCATTTATATCTGCCATGAGTTTATTCAAAAAACTCTGGACATCTTCAATCATTGCATTTGCGGACCATTCTTCTGCTGACATTTCCTTTCCCCTTCCTATATGGCGGTCATGTTATTCATCTTCTATCTTCTTAATCTGCATCTTCGCAGAGAGGAAAGTCTTTATCCCGGAATTCACCATCTACATAGAATTTCAAAACATAGTTGTCAGTGCCTGGAATTTTCAGAGATAAATCACCATCATCGAATGAACAAATCTCAGTGACGAGATGGTACATATCAGTACGATCAGCCGATATGTGAACGATCTTATCACCGACCTTGAACTTGGGTTTGTGCTGGTTATTCATTTGCCAACTCATCGTCAGTTTTCCAGTAGCACGAGTTTAGTTCAGTCCGTGTTTTTTGGACTGTTCCGGCTGTCTGAGATTCTTGGCACATAGACTTACCTTGCCAACAAGAGGCACGGAAACATTTATCACAGACAGTAATCAAATCGTTACCCATCACACACCTCGCCGGGGTGTAGGTTATTTGTCATTCCTGGAAGGCGGTCGCTCATGGTGAGACCTTCTCTTTATCCATCAGCGTTTTCGCCTGTTGGTCCGATATATAGTAGCCGACGACACCACGCGAAATGTAGAATGAAGGCGGTGATGTCGTGTGATCAAGCCATAGGAAAGAACCACTTTTAAGATTCTTGATGAATTCTTTAGGACCATTCGTATCGCCTACCGGCCTCGGATCGACTTTGGATTTGTATTTGCTCATCTTGTTATCTCAAACAGATCTGGGAGCGGTGGCAAAGGGGAAACAAAACCACCACTCCCGTCTGTCCACCCTCATCGGTCGCCGGTCTCATTCTAAGGGACAGCATCCAACTATTGCTCCTGTTGCCGCTTGTGCACAACCACCTTCGACACAATCGAAATAAGCTCCATCTGAAAATACACATCTTGCGACGGAATTTTTACATCCGGATGCAGTGTTGCCGACAACACATGATGCCCATGCTGAAAAATCAAAAGAGCCAGGGTCAGGAGGCGGCGATAATGCTATTCCCTGTTGAGGATAAATTTCCAAATCAATCCCAAATGATTGTGCCCAGAGAAACTGCCCAGCCGTAGTCAATCCAAGAAATTCAACGGTATAATCCCCGTCTTCCGTCCAGTATTCCCATGGATCATCACCGTAAAATACTTTCTCCAATTGCACGGTCATTTTTATGTCATGTAATTTGAGACATCGAATCATTGCATAGGATTTCTCATTCGGATCAGTTGTTGGTTCTTCAAAAATCAGCGTAGTTATCTGAAGTCCCAGAGGCGTGCCGTCACAGGATACTGTTGTTACGATATATTTAGTCCGAGGCAATGCGAATTCGAAACCAGCATCAGTCAATATTGATGCGCGATCAATGATTTGTTCATTATGTTCGAGAAATCCCATTGCCTTCTCGTAACCTATTTCATGGTCCATAGTGTACAATACCCCGATACCGATATAGGTCTCCCCAGTCACCGGGTCCTGGGTTTCGAACGGAAAGGCGCCATCACTACGTGGGGCGTTTGATAGTGGTTCAGTATTAGATACCTCCGCGACTGGCAACGTCGCCGAATCGCCACATCCGTTGATTAACGCGACCGCCGAAAGCATTATTGCCCAGAAACAACACGATAAAATCGCCGCTGCGAAATCTTGAAACAAATTCATTTTCTTCTTCACGATAGACCTCCAAATATGATGTTATCACAAGAACTGTCGCTTTTTATTGTTCATTCATTATCACCTCCTCTCTTGTTTTCACATCAAATACCGCCGCTCGCGGTTGTGCGTCAGTTAAGACGCCTTGCTTGGTTTAGTCTCGACAATCGTTCCCTCTTCGATGTAGAAGCCGACGGCGTTTTCGGGACCGGCAACTACGTACTCCATCACAATCTGGAAATCTTTCTCTACGGCATAGTCGTTCAGGATTCTCAGGTTTTCAGGATCGAGGATGTTCCCGTTCTTCAGG
>JALGZD010000120.1 GCA_025782395.1 bacterium | reverse complement strand
CCTGGACGCTCTCGAAGGACCCGTGGAGTGAGGCTCCAGGAACCTCCTGACAGAGGCGCACAACCGGTGCAAGATCACTCACCGGACATATGCCCTAAGAGTAGATAGTATCATCACAATCGTTGCTTGAGCGAGGCGGACCGTGCCCGCGCGGGCTCTTCCTTGTTGACCGCGGGCTCCGGAAGCCGTAGATTCACACAGACACTGATCTCACCGGGCGCCGAAAGGCCGTTCAGGGAAAACCGGTCGAAAACCGGTGCTGTCCCGCAACTGTAGTCGGGGACGAACCCTTGGAGGCCGCGCTCGGATAGCGCGGTCTCTTGGGTAGTAGAACGATCCGAGAGCCAGAGTACCTGCCGGTGGGAGTGCTCGTCGGTCCGTGGATAGACCGAGAGACGAGCGTGCGAGTCGACTGCGCGAGCGCTTGCTCCACCCGGCATGCATGACGGCGCCCCGCGGGAACTCCTCCCACCGGTCGGTCATTGGGGAGGAACCCATGGGGCGTCGTTTCACATGCATTCTCACCGTCCTCCTTCTGGTTTCTCCCGCCGTCGCGGATGATCACATCCAGCCCGCCCCGCTCACCGGTATCGTCGATACGCTCGAGGTCGTCTCCGACCGCCCGGAGCAGCTCGAGATCGTGGCGACGTTCGCGACCGTCCACGAGATCGCGGACGAACTCGGCCGCGTCTCGACCGTGACAGACGTTATCGAGAGGGGCGCCGGTGTCCACGTGAGGCGATACGGCGGGCTCGGGGCATACAGCACCGCTTCTATTCGAGCGAGTTCGCCCGGACAGGTCGAGATCTATGTGGACGGCGTCCCGATGAACTCCGTCAGCTACGGAGCGACCAACCTTGCCGATCTCCCGCTCGACAGCCTGGAGCGCATCGAGGTTTACAGGGGAGGAGCGCCCGTGGAGTTCGGAAGCCCCGGGATAGGCGGCGTCGTGAATCTCGTCACGCGCTCGCCCGGCGCGGGCCGGGCTGCGGCGGTATTGTCTGCCGGTAGCTACGAGACGTTCAGAATCGACCTCCTCCGCTCAGGGAGTTTCGGGCTCCCGACGGGAGGCTGCGCCGCTACCAGTGGTGCCGCTACAGACGGTGCCGCTCGCGACCGCGAAGCCGCGCTCGACTACACCGTCGTCTTCCACCACCTCCAGAGCGAGGGCGACTTCGAATACCTCGACCGCCACGGCACGCCCGAGAACGCGGACGACGACGAGGTAGTTGCGAGGGAGAACAATAACTTCAGACAGAGCGATCTCCTCGTGAGGTTCGACACCGGTCCCCGGGCCGGGTGGAAGATCGAAGGATCGAACGATGCTTTCTGGAAGCGGAGCGGTGTTCCCGGGATCGAGAACGTACACATCAAGAGCGTGCACTACAGGATCTTCCGGAACACCGCGCGCATCTCCGTTGAACCCCCGCCCGCCGCGGGAGGCAGGCTCTCGTGCAGGATCTCGGGCTTCCACGTCACCAGGCGGGAGCGCTTCTACAACCCGGACGACGAGGTCGGCTTCGACAGGTCCGATTGGGACGACAGGAGCTGGAACTACGGTGCGAATCTGCTCTCGGGCTTCGACTGGCACGCCGCGCACCAGTCGCTGAACCTGTTCGCCGAGTTCAGGCGCGAGCGTTTCATACCTGAGAGCTCGAATCCGGCCATCGGCGTGGGCTTCACGAGGAAGCGCACTGCGTATTCGTTGTCTGCGGAGGACAAGCTCTTTCTCCTGGGCGGTAGACTCAAATTCGTGGCCGGGTACAGGTATCAGGAATCGGCCGACAACTACACGGGGCCCGTCCCCTTCGGGGGACCTCCCGAGCCGCTCACGGAAGCTCATCGCGCGGACTTCCACGGCCCTTACTTCGGCGCGCGGATACGCCTGCATCCAAGGGTAACGCTGAAAGCCAACCGGACGCGCTTCGCCCGGTTCCCGTCGATGATCGAGCTCTTCGGGGCAAGCGGGTTCATCGAGGGAAACACCGAGCTGTCACCGGAGGAGGGAACTACGACGGACGTCGGGATCGTGCTCAGGTCTGATCCGTCTTCCTCCGGAGGCGCCTTCCTCGAGGCGGTCCTCTTCCGGGCCGAGCGGGACGACCTGATCGTCTTCCTTCAGAACTCGCAGCGGACGGTCAAGGCGTTCAACCTGGAGTCCGCGAGCGTCGAGGGGATCGAGCTCACTGCGCGCTGTTCGTGGGAGGCGGGCCTGAGCCTGTCGGCCTCCTACACGTTCCAGGACGCGAGGAACAAAGGTCCTTCCCCGACGTACAGCGGGAAGAGGCTCCCATACGAGCCCCGGCATGACCTCTTCGTACGAACCCAGTGGAAAGGGGGCACGGGGGAGTCAGTCTGGCACGAGTATCACCACCAGGGAGAGGCCTACCGCGACCAGGCGAACCTCGTGGAAAACTTGAGTCCCTCGTCACACGTTCACAACGTGGGAGGGAGCATTTACCTGGTCCCCGGCACGCTGTCGCTGTCGCTCGAGGTTCGGAATCTGACCGACGAGCGCATCGTCGATGTCGAGGGCTACCCGCTTCCGGGGAGAACGCTTTCTGTGACGCTACTTGTGGAAGCACCGTAATCAAGGAGAAAGCAGCATGGACCGCACGAGACGACACCGCTTCATGTTCATTGCCATCCTCACCACAGTTGCGCTCGTGCCGCTGTCGGGAGAGGGCGCGGGACCTCCCTGGGACTACGTTGTCTCCGTAAACTCGGACTACTACGTCAGTGGACGCGTGTCGGTTGCAGACGTCGTCCCGCCGTGGAGCGTGGACGACCCCGTGGCGACCATTCACAGTGACGCGGACGCCCGGTACCACGACGGGCTCGTCTATGTGATCAACCATCTCTACGGGGACAACATCCAGGTCCTCGATCCGTCGCAGGACTTCGCCACAATCTTGCAATTCTCGGTCGGTCCCGGGAGCAACCCGCACGACATGGCGTTCGTGTCCGAGAGCCGCGCGTACGTCTCCAGGAACGAGAGCGCGATTCTCTACGAGGTCGACCCGACCACCGGCGCCGTGACCGATTCCGTCGACCTGTCGCCTTTGGCCGATGCGGACGGTCTGCCTGAGATGTCGGGCATGGCTCTTCGCGGCGGGCTTCTCTTCGTGGCGGTGCAGCGCCTGGACCGGGATTACTACTGGATCCCCGTCCCGCCATCCTATCTCGCCGTCATCGACACGGCGACGAACGAGTTGGTAGACGTCGACACCGTATCGCCCGGCGTTCAGGGCATCGAACTCCCTGCCACCAATCCCTACAGGGACATCCTGGTCGACGAAGACACTGGTTTTCTCTACGTAGCGTGCAGCGCGCGTTGGGGTCCGCTCGACGGGGGCATCGTCGAGGTCGATCCCGTCGCGCTCGAGGCCGTCCGAGTCGTGTCGACCGAGGCACAGCTCGGCGGCGATCTTTACGACTTCACCCTGCCCGTGTCCGGTCGCGCGCACGCGGTTATCTCGACATTGTCTCCATCCTGGGAGCAGTTCTGCGTCGCGTTCGACTGGTCGACCGGCGAGAAGATCAGCAACGTGTGGAAACCGGGTGGCTACAACGTGATGGACGTGGAGGTGCATGAGGGAAGCGGGCAGCTGTTTCTCGCGGACAGGACGTACGTGTCGCCCGGCATCCGCGTCTTCGATCTGAGCGACGGGGGCCAGCTCACAACAGGACCCATCGGCGCGTCACTGCCTCCGCACGATCTCCTCGTGGTGGGAGACGATGTCACCGCCGTTGAGCCGGCCGACGACGCAGCGTCTCTCTGTCTCTCGGCACATCCGAACCCCTCGAGTGGAGACTGCGCTCTGGCCTTCCAGCTTCCGGGAGCAGGTCGAGTGCGCGCGGCCGTGTACGACGTGACGGGAAGGCTCGTGCGCGTGCTTGCGGACCGGCCCTTCCCGGCGGGCGCGGCGTCGCTCGCGTGGGACGGCCGCGACGACCGGGGCAGCGCGGTCGCGAGCGCCGTTTACTTCGTGAGGGTGCGCATCGGGGCCTGCGAACTCGAACGGAAGATCGTCGTGCTTAGGTGATGCGGGGCGGTCGAATAGGAGATCTTACAACGACCCGGAACCGTCCGCCTGAATTGACCCTCCGTTGATCGCGTGCTATATTCTCTACGAAGATCCGTCCAGAGATAGCGGCAAGGAGGAACAACTGCTCAGGAATTTCACGCAGAACGACGGCGTACTTGAGATCAGCGGAATCCCCGTGACACAGCTCGCAGGGGAGTTCGGGACCCCGACCTATGTCTACGACGGCGACAGGATCCGCGAGCGCTTCCGCGCCCTCAGGACCGCCTTCCCATCGTTTGAGATCCTCTATTCGATGAAGGCGAATCCATCCGTTGCTCTCGTTGGGCTCCTCATGGAACTCGGGGCAGGCGTCGAGCTCGCATCCGGCGGGGAGTTGTTCGTTGCAAGGGAGATCGGGTTCGATCCTCTCGATATCGTGTTCGCCGGACCCGGCAAGACCGACCGCGAACTGGAAGATGCCATCCTGGCAAGGATCTTCGCGATCAATGTCGAGTCGCTGAGAGAGCTCGAGCGGATATCGCACATATCGAGACTGCTCCGCGTCCCGGCGCGTGTGGCGCTGAGAATCAACACGGCTGACGGTTTGACCAAAGTCGGCGGCGGATCGACCGGCCCACTGCACGAGCAGATGGCCGGCGGCCCGAGCAAGTTCGGAATCGATGAGGAGAAGCTCGGTGATCTTCCTGATCACTGGGACCGGAAGATGATCGACATCGTGGGCGTGCACGTCTACACGGCAAGTCAGATCCTACACCCGGACGAGATAGTCGCGAGCGCCGAACGTACGGTCGCAACCGCGCGTCGCGTCGAGGAGATAATCGGCGGCAAGCTCGAGTCGATAGATTTCGGCGCCGGCCTCGGCGTACCGCACTACGAAAAGGAGGAGCAGCTCGACCTGCCTGCTCTCGGCGCGGTCGTTGAGGAAGTATTCGCTCCTTACTCCGAACGTGAGGGCTTCCGTCTTCTCCTGGAATTGGGCAGAATCCTCGTGTCGGAATGCGGCGTGTATCTGTCACGCGTGATCGAGCTCAAAGAGTCGAGGGGAGAGCGCTTCGTTATCACCAACGGCGGCATCAACCAGTTTGTCCGCCCTATGCTCATGAAGGTCCATCACGAAGCCGCCGTTGTGAACAAGCTCGGGCAGCCCGGGGCGGTGAGCGCAAAGGTCACCGGGCCGCTCTGCACGCCCATCGACGTGATGAGTCAGGAGATCAAGGCCCCCGACAGTATTGCGATAGACGACCTCATCGGCATCTTCAATGCCGGTGCCTACGGTTACTCGATGAGTCCCTTGAGGTTCCTCTCGCATCCGTCCGCAGCCGAAATCCTCGTGTTGAATGGAAAGGCGACGCTCATCAGGGAACGCGGAGAGCACGCCGACATTATGTTTGGCCAGAAGCCGTTCTCAGGACTGGAGTAGCCTGCGATGCGCCTCTCGATAAGGATGATACCCATGTGGCTTGCGGTAGGCTCCCGTCAGGCCGCTTCACGTCCTGCAGTCGCCTCCGCAGCATTCGCGGGTGCAGTGCTTCTTGCAGCAACCCTTCTCCCTGGGTGCAGCGACGACATCGTCTGCCCCCTCGATGAGAACGAAGGTGATCCGTTCATCGGCGCCAGCGTTCTTGAAACCCGACTCGCCGGCGGAGACCGCGTCTCGGTCAGAGTCTTCTGCACCTCGGATCCACTCCCGGGTATCTTCGTCGTGTCCGTGAGTGACCGCTCCATCTCAGAGATCAGTGTCGGCGATCCTCTCGGACTGGTTGCGACCCTCGAAGAAGATGCCATCCTCTGGCAGAATGGCCAGGTTTGTTCTCTTAAGGTAACGACCGAGTGGGGCTTTGCGACGGCGGGTGAGCCGGTCCCGGGGGCGTTCAGCGTTGTCCAGGCGAACGATGTGGCTCTCGGAGACACGCTGTTCGTCGAGTGGGCGACGGCGGAGGACGCTGACTACTATAAAGTAGAGTGTGTGATCAGGGGAGCGCGTGGCGATTCCATCATCCTGTCGCAAACAACGACCGGCACGAACGCAGTATTTGAACCTGCTGAGATTACTCTCGCTGGTGAACTCGATGGCAAGGTGCTCGCTGTGGCGGGACCATACCCCGGCACTGGGACCAACGGGAACGTCGTAGGCGCAGGGTGGGGGTACTTCACTGTCTCGTACTACGATACGCTCAGCCTGTTTGGACTTACCGTGGCCGACACTGCCCGCGTCGCACCCTGACACCAGGCCATCAGCACTCCCGACACTCACCGTGGCAGCTCAGTCAGGCACTATCCTGGATTCCAGATAGACCGCCAGAAGTCTGCCCACCTCTCGCAGCGCAAGCGCCTCTGCTTCCTCTCTGTCGTCTCGCGACGGCCACGCAACGCTTACGATGGTCCTGGCGATCTGCAGGGCGCTCCTCTGATCGAACGCCTCCACACTGAGCACGGCCAGAATCTGCTCCCCTTCCACGCTCGGCCTCACCACATCCGGCGAGAGTTCTCCTCTCACAATGATGTCGGTCCCCGGCCCGCACGGCTCGAGAGTGCAACCGTACCGCGCCAGCGCCGGGCCAAATGCATCCGTCAGCCGACGCGCGGCGGCGATCTCTCCGTCATTCAGATCGAGACAGACGGTCACTCCACGCTCCGAGATAACCTGAATCTCGACCGCCGTGCTGGACGAATCGTCCGCGATGAAGCCTGCGAACCGGCGAGCGGGTGTGGCCGCCAGCGCTGTCCGGTCGATGTGGGCACGCATCCTCCCACAGCGGGCGTTCTCTGCCGCCCGCACGGCAACAGAGACGGAGCCGTTCACCCCGCTTACTCGCTCCGCCCGTACGATCACACCCCACTCCGGGCTTTCAAACGCCACCGGAACGCCGACCGCGGGCATCCGCTGCCCTCCCCGCTCAAAGCTCAGCCGGAAGCGGATCTGGGTCGTTTCACCCGCACGGATCACGAGCGGTGTGGTCACAGTGTCGGGTTCGACCATGAGGCTGCGGGCAGCGCCCTCTGCAGCACTATTGAGCGTCTCGAGCATCACGGCACCGCGAAGAGCGTCGGTCTCGGGAAGCCCCATCCCATCATGCGCAAGGCCGGCGCGCGACAGTTCACTGAGTCCTGCGAGCCAGAGACCATCGTCCAGAAACCCCTCCGCCGATTCGACCAGTGTGGCGGCCTCCCGGGCAAGTTTGTCTCTCTCCCACTCCACGTTCCTCACGTCGCCGCGGAGATAGGCTATCGGGTACTCGACGAGAACCCTGCTCCGCCAGTGCTCCGTGGCGCCGGGCTCCCGAACGCAGTGCTCGATGATGTCTCTGTTGATCCGTGCACGCGGGAATGTCGCTTCGCCTCCCGATGCAAGAGACCGGGCAAGCTCATCTTCAATCTCGTTTCTTCGCGTGTCACCGTACCTGATGCCTCGTTGATCGAGAAGCTCGAAGACAGACTCGGCCGCTTCGCCGCACGCTGCCGAGAGCGCTCGGGCAGAGTCGGGCTCTCCGTCCGATCGCGCCACAAGAAGCATGCTGCCGCCCTCCTGCCACCAGCCGTCCCGCGCCTCGGACCAGAATCCGGCAGCCTCCCCCTCCACGATGGTGCAAACGAGCTCGGGCGGAAGCTGCTCAACATGCTGGCCGTTTGGCCGGCTCACGCTGCACCCTGTCACGGCGACCGCCGTCGCCGTCACCACCGTGAGCATTGCAATCGCGCGTCTCGCCAATACCCGGCCCTCTCTCGTCCAAAAGACCCTGTTCCTCTGATCTCTGTCGGCCGCGGGCTCTCCTACGGATAGACCGCAATGTGGACTGTCGCGAAATCCCAATAGGTGCGCCCATTGAAGGTCACACCAGCCACGACCCGCGTCGAGTGCGAGCCCCCCGCAGGAACCGAGCCTGAGGCGGTGAAGACTCCGTCCGGCCCGATGGTCCCCATGGCCGCATCTGCAACATGCCAGAGAATGGGCAGATCGACAGGGTTGCCCTCCATGTCGAGCACTTCCGCGTGGAAGCCGACGGATGCGCCAGGCTCTACGGTTACCGAGCGTGGTGTCACATGAACGCGAATCTGCGGGTCGGGCAGGTCCAGCACGACCACGGCAACGCCGCGGAAAACGTGCCCGCCGGGGACACTCACCTCCGCGATGATGTAGCCGTGCGGCCTCTGCCACTCTCCGGGATCTATCGGCACGTCCGCCGCCGTGAAAACACCATCAGGTGATATGATCCCGAGTCTCTTGGGCACGACCGTCCACCTGACCGGCGCCTCCAGCGGTTCGCCGCCCGTTCCAATGACCGTTGCTTCAAACTGCCGGGATTCGCTGAGCGGAACCACGGCGTACCGCGGGCTCACGCGGATCCTGACCGTCTGACCCGGCAGTCTCACCCGGACATGAGCCAGATCGGTCAGCACCGACCCGTCAGAAAGAGTCGCTCGTGCGGCGACAACACCTTCGTGCGGTCCGAACTCGCTGGAGCCGGGATCGCCGAAAGTCGGGTTAGCAGTAAAGAGACCATCCGGGGTGATGGTGCCGAGATTCGCAGGGAAAACGGCCCACTCAGTGGTCCAGTCAGTTGAATCCCCGGCGCCCACCACCTCGGTTTCGAATTGAATGTCCTCGCCCGGCGCGACGCGCGGTTGGCGAGGTCTGATGTCGAGTCTGAGCGGCGGCCCGCCCTCCCGGACGAACACGCGTGCCACTTCCGCCACCACGCCGTCACCGGTCTCAATTGAGGTGACAACGCCTCCCATCCACCCACCGTTCGCGGACGGCTCCGGGAACTCGGCGGACGCAGTGAAGAACCCGTCGGCCGTGATGCTCCCGAGCCAGTCGGGGCGGACCCTCCAATCGACGGGAATCTCAAGCTCATCTCCTTCGGGACCGATGACCGTTGCTTCAAACTGAACATCGCCATCGGGGGCCAGCGCTACCTGCCCCGGCGTCAGAGCGATCCTGACTCCTCCGGGACCGGGTCGCCTCACCTCCACGAGCACCATGTCCCGAATGGGACCTTCCTCCGTCACGACGCTTGCGATGACGCGTCCTACGCCGTCGTCGCGGCCGGCTGTGAAGAGTCCCTCGTCGTTGATGAGACCAAGTCTCGCCGGAATGACCGACCAGTCAACCTCCACCTCAAGCGGGTCGCCCGCGGAATCCGTCACGCGAGCCTGGAACCGGCTCTCCTCTCCGGGACGCAACAGGGCGTGGCGAGGAATCACCCGGATCTTGACGCCAGGCCCGCTGGTCTCGCCGACCACGATGCCTGCATCCCCCAGACCTTCCCGGCCCTCATGGAGAGCGCGGACAACAATCCGACCAGCGCCTGCCTCCCCCGCTGCTGCGAAGGAGCCGGATTCGTCGATCGTGCCAATGTAATCGGGAACGACCATCCATGTGAGATCGGCCGGTACGACCACGCCCGTCGCTGAATCGGTGACGATGGCATCAAACCCGCCCGTCTCTCCCTGCCCGAACGCCGCCCTGGGCGGCCGCACTACGACAGACAGACGAAGCGGAGGCTCGCTTCCCACCTCAATAACCGCATGTCCGGCGCCCATCTCCTGTGCATACGTTGCCACAACTCTCACCACACCCTTCCCCTCCACTCCCAGCGACGTAAACAGGCCGTCGGGCGAGATCAGACCTGCCCGCGATGGGATGACGCTCCAGGTGAGATCAGCTGCAACCTCGCGGCCTGCGGCATCGAGCACGGTCGCTGTGAACTGTACCCGGCCGTCGGGCAAGGCGTACGCCCTGTTGGGTGAAACGAGAACGCTCAGCCCCTCGTCCGCCGACACCGACGTGGACGACAGGCAGAGTATCGCGATCGCGACTGTCAGAATGACGCCTGGCGGCGCGTGTCCTCTCCGTGTTCCGGGTGTGTTGTGTCTTCGTTTCACAGTGTCCTCTCCTTGCGAAGGCGTCGATCCGACCCGGGGCCGGCTTCGCGGCGGGCGGCGTCCGCCGGCCCGCATCACACACGCTACACGCGCTCGTCGGGTCTCTTTCGGCTCCCGTTCATCGTATTGAAGAGCCACGAGACATCTCTCAGGACAGCACCTGACGTGTCCCGTATCTGAATGCTCACAATGTGCTCACCCTCGCCCAGATTCTCGCCGGGCGAGTACATGACGTAGCTCTCGGCTACCTCCGCCAAGCCCGTTACGTCCCTGCCGTCAACGAACAGCCTGATGAGCCCGCCCCTGACAGGGGGATCGATCGAAGCCAGAATCTGTACGTCCCCAGCTCCGACGTAGGAGCTGTCCACCGGCATGAGCGGACTGATTGTGGTACCGCTCGCGTCAACGATGAGTGGGTCGGCTCCCACAGGCGCAGGCGTCGTGTTGAAGTGAACGATAACGACAAGAAGCGCTACCGCGCAAGCCGCGGCAACGCCCCAGCCAACCCCGCGGCCGGTAAAAGCGGAGATCCAGGACGGGCGCTGCTCTTCCATCCGGATCCGCGCCAGCAGCCGGCTTCTGAAGAACGGCGGAAGTTCGACAGGCTCAAGCTCTTTGAGGAGTCGCTCGACGTGTTCATCGTTCCTGTCGCCGTCCTCATTGTTTCGGGTTCTCGTGTTCTTTGTCTTCATCCTACAGACCTCCCCGGGAATCATCCTCCGGGTTCGTGGCTCCAGCAAACTCCGTGGCTGAACTCCGCCCGTGTGCGGGCTTGCCACCCTGTCAGATGTCGCGCTCGAGCATCTCGGCGAGCATCCTTTTCGCCCGCGATATCCTCGACTTCACTGTGCCGACGGAGACGGATGTCGCCGCCGCAATCTCCTCATATGCCATGCCGTCAATGTAGCGAAGCGTTATCACGTTCCTGTTGGCCTCGGGCAGCGAGCCTATCGCCTTCCTGACCAGCCCCGCGCGTTCCGTAGCCAGAGCCTGTGTTTCGGGAGTGCTGTGCTCAACGGTCTCGGGCGGCTCCGTCTCGTGGTGCTGCATGAGAAGCTCTGTCCGGCGCCGTTCCTTTCGATAGCCCTTCTTGAAGACATTGACGGCTATCCTGTAGAGCCAGGTGAACGGATCGGAATCACCGCGGAAGCGGCCGTACGCCCGGTAGGCCCGGATGAAAGCCTCCTCCGTGACGTCGAGCGCGAGGTGGTAGTCTCCAATGTAGGCGTACATGGCGTTGAAGAGTCGTTTGTCATATAGCATGACGAGTTCCTCGAACTCCGGGTTCGCCATCCAGGACCTCCGTTAGCCTCTCACATATTAGAGCCACTACGCTGCCGGGATGTTCCCACTTAGCCGCGAACTGAGCCACACGTCATGATGGGATCAGAACGACGCCCCTACGCCCATTTTCAGGACATGTTCACCATAGGACTGGTCGGGAGTGGCAGTATCCTCCTTCTCCAGATAGCGGTACTCCACTCGCACGTCCCGCCCCGCGCGCGTCCATCTCGTGATGAGCGTGTAGCTCACTCGTTCATAGTCGATATCGCCGTCATCGCTTTCTCCGGCCGTCCACCTCACGCTGCCGCGCACAGACAGCCTTCTGGGAATCACGGTCAGGCGAACGTCACTTCCTGCGCTCACAGTATGTGAGCGTCCATCGGAATCGGTTTGCGACCATGAGAGGCTTAGTGTCGTACTCACGCGGCTGATCCTGTACGTTGCTCCCCCGGCCGCGTAGGAGTACCTGTAATCATACGCATCGTACGGGATGAGATCGTATCTGGCAACGCCGTAGCCTCTGATGGAACCTTCTCCCATCTCCCCGCTCACGTCTGCCCTGCCGTAGAACCTCATCCCGCTCCGGTCGAGCGCCATTCCTCTCTCGGGATCATCGGTACGGAAAATCCCACCGCTTCCGGACAGCTTCGTGCCATCACCAATGCTCCAGGCGCACTCCAACTCCAGGCCGCGTTCACCGGGATCATACCCCAGACTGCCGGCCGAGTAGAAGTCACTGCCGGACTGGAGATACCGAAGCAGGGCGCGATTGCTGTGCTCGCGCATCCATCCGAGTTCGGCGCGAACGGCGCTCCCGTCGATGGAGTTCTCTCCGTTCGAGATATCCCCGCTCGTTCTGGAGCGCCCGAACTCGATTTCCACTGCGCCTCCGTGCCCGAATTCCACACGCGCCACCGACCCAAGCACGTGGTTTCTGAGCGGTTCCACAAGACGCTGTTCTTCCTCGACCGATCCCTCACGATCGTAGGCATGGAGATAGCTCAGCATAAGAGAGGCGCGCTCACTCCACTCCACCTTCTCCAGCACCCCAAGCGCGAATCGGGAGTAGATACCGAGTCCCCCGATTGTGTCGGCCTCGCTCATTCTCATCGCGACCGCGCGTGTGAGCCCCGATCCGTGCGTGAGCTCTCCCAGGATTCCCACGCCCGAGGCCCACTCCAGTGTCGTGCTTGTGAACTCCGGGAATACCTCTCCGACCTCAAGTCGATACTGCCGCCCCTCAGCCGAGACGAGCCAGTGAACGTTCTCATCGTACACGGGATCGAACTGCGCCGTCGCAAGGATGGAGACCCCACCGCCGCCGCCGGCAGCGTAGAGATCGAAACCGGGCTTGCTTGTCTCTTCGTAGGGCAGATAGACATCGAGTGACTCGACTGCAGTTGTCTCCGCTGCAACAACGGCCCATCCAACCTCCACCCTTCCATGAAGATCAAAAGGGCCTTCGTGCAGCCAGTCCCCGAGCTCGACGCTTGCCTTCTCCGACCGGGCCCATCCGTTCTCGGCCGCCGCAATGTCGCTTCTCTCGTGCACGAAGAAGACCCACGTGGCCTCAACTGTCCGGCTCGGGGTGAGTGCTGCAAAAGTGACCGTGTGGCCGCCTCGCTCCAGGCTGTCGGGAAGGGTCACCACAAACAGATGTCTCGCTGTCTCAAGAGACGGGGTCAGATCCTCACCGTCAAGGACGAAGAGGGCTTCCCATGGGGCTTCGAGCGGGGGGTCGATGAGTCCAGCGATCTCCGGTCTCGCTGTATGCACAACCTCTCCGGGAACCGGCGAGAGGATTTCCATCGTTGAGTCTACGCTGCTGTCGGGGGACAGTTGGTCGCTTCCGGCGGAGAGATCGAAGACGGTGGTCCTGTAGAGGCCCGCCTCGGGAGCGCCGGGCGGGAAGACGCTCTCCGCGCCCTCTACGTCGAGTATCCTCAGGTAGTACTCGACCGCCGGACTTCGTACAAGCCCGCCGGGGATCTCCCCCTGCAACCGGCCCCGCACCGGGACCAGCGGTATGGGCCTCTCGGCCCACGCTCCACGCCGGGAGCCCTCGCTTCCGCCTGCCGGCAGCGACACAATGACCATGTCGGCTGTCGCGATCTCATCAAGAGACAGTCCGCCCGAGACAGTCCACTCGACGTAGATGGGCGTCCAGGCCGCGACGGTCTGCTGTGGGATGTGATGAAGAGTGATGGCGCCGCCGGCTGCGCCACCCACGATAATTATCATCAGCAACCCGGTCACGGCCGTGTCGCGGACGGCGCG
Source organism: bacterium (assembly GCA_025782395.1). Taxonomy (GTDB): domain Bacteria; phylum Joyebacterota; class Joyebacteria; order Joyebacterales; family Joyebacteraceae; genus Joyebacterum. The sequence continues at coordinate 95,110 of JALGZD010000120.1, read as the reverse complement.
CTGCGCGGGTCCTCGAGACGCGCCGTTCGGTGTGTAGTGTTTGGAGCGGTGCAGCATGAACATCTGTTCCTGTGCGGACCGTCGGTCAGAGGCTGGTCAGGCATTCAGCATAGCAGGAATGGCGGCACCGGGAAAGCAGACGCAGCTCGCGGCCGACGGGTAATCGCCGGCCGCGTGTCAGTACTTCTGGGACGCTTTGTATGTCAGCTTCTTATGTACGGCTCTATCTGTGCGGCGAGACTGTTCGTATCGATCGGCTTTGTGATGTAGCCTCGGCAACCTGCCTTTGCAAGCTCCTCGACGCTCATGGGCGTGTCACTTCTTGTCAGTGCCACTACCGGAATATCCTTTGTTTCGTCCATTGCGTAGAGCTGTCGCGTCGCATCCAGACCACTCAGTCCGTTCATGTTGAAATCCATGATGACGAGATCTGGATGCGAGGACTTCGCCAGGGCCAGGGCCGTCATTCCATCCCCCGCCTCTATCACCTCGTAGCCGCTCGCCCTCAGAACAACGGATGCCACGCTTCTGTTGTAGGCATTCCCTTCTACAAGAAGAATGGTCGGTCCCGCGGCCGCTCCACCCCAGGATGCTTCGCCCGCGTCTGAGAAAGCCATGGCTGTCCGGTTTCTTCCATCCTTGCGCGCCTTGCACATGGCCGAATCCGCCATGCGCAAGATTGTTGCGGCGTCTCGCGCGTGATCCGGATACTCCGCCACACCGCACGACGCCGTTGCCACCACATCTCCCGTTGCGGACCACAGCACGCGGTTGGAAAAAGACGCCCTCAGTCTCTCAGCGAGGACTCCGGCATCAGAGCTTGTTGTCTCGGGAAGAATCAAGGCGAACTCGTCACCACCGAATCTGCAGACGATGTCTGAGAGCCGAGTTCCCGCCAGCAGGATGTCGGCGAGAGATCTGAGAGCTGTGTCACCCGTCTCGTGGCCGAAGGAAGTATTGATATGCTCCAGGCCATCGATGTCCAGCAACACGAGGGAGAGCTCGCGGTTGTAGCGCCTTGCGCGCTCTATCTCCTTCTCTATTCTCTCGTCAAAGTAGAAACGATTGTAGAGTCTTGTTACTCCATCGCGCTTCGGTTTCCTTCCTCCCTCGACCTCATCGTATACAACGCGCATAACGGCCTTAACACGGGTGACCAATTCGCCAACGCTGAACGGCCGGTACAAGTAGTCGACATTGGTCCGCTCATTCTCACTGTGCTTCTCCTCGTCCCGACCGCAGATGATAAGAAGCGGTCTGTTCCGGGTGCGCTGGTCGGACGCCAGCTTCTCCTCGCAGGCAGCCGTGCGGGACTCTTCCACCGCGTGATCCACGATAATCAGGTCCGTCGCGGCCGCGGCGGCCTCAGAGACGATGTTGCTCTGGTCCGACGCTTCGGTCACTTCGTAACCGGCGCTCCGAAGACGATCGAGAACCGTCTTCCGATCTGTCTCTCTGAAGGCGGCGACGAACAGTTTTCGGTGTGTCTCTTGGGTGCTGCGTCTCATGCCGATCCCTCCATGAGAGTTCCCGTGGCCGAACATGAACCGGTCCAAGTTGCGTCCACGAAGCAGAATGCACCCCAGCCCCCGCGTTTTGCATCTGCTCAACCGGCTCACTCGTGGATCGCCCGCCCTGGTGGGCATCTGTGACCCCGGGGATCAGAGGTGCGCATCAGGCCGCTTCCGCGTCGCTTAAGAATAGCAAGGTATGTGCCACGCAAATGGGGGGAGCGGCCTTGCGACCGCCCCCCTGTTCTGATGTTTCTCTCCGGCACTGGTGAACTTGCCTTGCCCCACCAGATACCGTATACTTGGTTGTTTGACTACTCGTCGACGCGCTTTGGCGTAATCACGACCCGCCTGTTTCTGCTGCGGCTCTCCTCATCGACGTTCGCGAACGCAGGCCGGCCCTCACCAAAGGCCTTCTTGCTGAAGCGCTCGATTGCAATTCCGTGTTCTGTGAAGTATTCAATGACGGCAGTGGCACGCTTCCCGGAAAGCGTCATGTTGTAGTCGGCTTCTCCGAGGTCACAAGTGAAGCCATCGATCTGCGCCACGAGCTCCGGATGATTCGTAAGAATAAGCACAATCCTATCAAGGTCCGCCTGCCCCTCTGATGGGATGACGGCGCTATTGAGCGAGAATCTCACACCGACCGGGTAGATGTCCGCTGCGGCAGTAGCCGGCAGGACGATCTCACAGCCTCGGTCGTCGACCGTGACGCCTGGCGGCGTGTCCGGGCATGTGTCGATGGAATCGAGTACGCCGTCGCTGTCATTGTCGAAGTCGGGGCACCCGTCCCCATCTTCGAAGCCGTCGAAGTCCTCAGGATCCTCCGGACACGCATCATCGCCATCGAGAATCCCGTCGCCATCCATGTCGATGTCCGGGCACCCGTCCTCGTCCGCGTCGCCATCGAAATCCTCGGGATCGTCCGGGCACGCATCATCCTTGTCGAGGATGCCGTCCATGTCGTTGTCGGGCTCGGGACATCCATCCTCGTCCTCGAATCCGTCGAAGTCCTCAGGAACATCCCAACACTTGTCCCGGCGGCCGATGATGCCGTCCCCGTCGCAGTCCCCGGGACCGAAGTAGAAGGAGAGGCCGGCGTACGCCTCGACGATCGCGTTGTTCGCGTCGACCCAGTCCGCTCCGGCGACGGAACTCAAACCCACGTTGTCTATGTTGTTGCCCAAGAGGAAGCTGTAGCGGGCGCCCACGGTAAGAGCGATGGCCTCCGTCACGAAGATGTCGGCTCCGGCTCCCACTACGGCCGTGAAGTCGGTGGCGCGTAGCATCTTCTTCTTGCCGTCATCGTTGTAGCCCTCGGCAATCTCTCCTTCTTCAGCCGCGTCCTCCCGCCAGTCCTGAACCTCCCAGAACGTCATGCCGAGTCCGGCGCTCAGGAATGGGATGACCCGCCCCTCGGGAATCAGATTGTAGACTGCCGAGGCCTGCGCCTTGTTCCAGACAGTCCGGAATTCGTCTGCATCGCCGAATCCCTGAAGTCTGCCTGCAGGTATGGCCTCGCTGTTCGCGCTGACACCGTGCGCGTATTCGAAGGACATCCAGATACGGTCTGTGAGCGGCTTCCTGGCCATAAGTCCCAGGACCATGCCACTCTCCTCGTACGACTCCTCCCCGCCGGTCGGCTGAAGCATACCGAAGTTGATGCCGACAGCGAGGTCGTCGCTCGCTACATCCGCCGAGGCGCCCACGCTCAGAATCGTGAGCACGGCGAACACGGACACGAGTACTCTCAACATGGATTCCTCCCCTGTCTGGCCGCGCCGTGACTGCTGCGATCGTAGCAGTTCTTTTCCTCTCCGCTCACGAATGTGCTATTCTCCGCTGGAGCGAGCCAATGGCCCGTTGGCCCCTGATCTGTACATTACCCGTGCTCTTCTGTCAAACGGATCGCGCGAGGAGATTTCTGTGTTAGTCAAAGACATCAGGCATATCGAGAGAATCCACGCTGCGGATCATACGGAACTTCGGGAGATCCTGCATCCGGACAGAGACAGCTCTGAGATCCGGTACAGCATCGCTCACGCCGTCGTCGCGGCGGGCGAGGCCTCCGTACCCCATCGGCTTACGTCATCAGAGGTCTACTATGTGTTGTCCGGCTTGGGTGAGATGCACGTTGGCGACGAGTCTCGGAGTGTCCAGGCAGGGCACGCTATCTATGTTCCACCGAACTCGGTGCAGTGGATAGAGAACACGGGGGCCTCAACGCTGGCCTTCCTCTGCATTGTCGACCCCGCGTGGCGTGAAGACCAGGAGTTGGCAGCGGGGTGAAATCCAAGCCAACTAGTGCTCCCGCACCATCTCCTTCACCTTCATGAGTCGCGTTGCGGTCTCCCGCTCCATCTCGGCCAAGCGGTCGCCGATGAAGCGGATCGTCTCCTCCAGATTCGGCACGAGGATATGCTCGAGCGCGTTGACCCGGCGGCGTGTCTTCTCAAGCTCAGCGGCGATCAGCTGGACTGACTTTTCCATCTCCGCGAGTCGCATGAGCTTCGGCATCACCGCGGCGTAGAGTTCGAGCGCGTTGTCGAGTTCAGCGGTCGTGTCGGCGAAACCGTAGCCGAACTCAGCGTCCTCCGGGAACTCGACTGCGAAGTTAGGAACCTTGATGTTCATGACCTGCTCGCGGGAGGGGTGAAGTTTCACGATCCTCTGTGAGAACGCGAGCGCGGCTTCCATCGCGCTTCCGCTCATCTCGAACCGAGCCGAGACGAACGCCCGGTAGGCGTACGCCAGCTCTCCCTCCACTTCCTGCCTGAGATCCCGGACCCGATGCACGACTCCGAGGAACCGGCGCATCAACTCCTCCTGTTTGTCCTTGAGAAGCTTGTGGCCGCGCTTCGCCAGGAGAAGGCGCCGCTTCAGTCTCAGGAGCTGCATTCGATTGGGATTCGCGCGTAGCCGCATCTGTCTTCCTCGCGTCCGGATCCGTGCCTGCTTCAGCCGGCCCGGAGTCGCCGCGTTTGCCGTCCGGACTTACTCGCCGGCGGCCACCGTCTTCTTCATGTACCGATCGATCTGCTCCGGCTTCACACGCTTAAGCTCGGACTTCGGGAGGATCTCGAGGAGCTCCCAGCCGAGTGCCAGCGTCTCATCGATGGTTCGGTTCTCATCCTGCGCCTGGCGGACGTAGCGGTTCTCGAAGACCTCGGCAAACTTGAAGAAAGCCTTGTCCTCGGGTGAGAGCGCCCCCTCGCCAAGGATAACGGCCAGCTCCTGAGCCTCCTTCCCGCGCGCGTACGCGGCAAAGAGCTGGTTGGCCAGGTTCGCGTGATCCTCGCGCGTCTTGCCCTCGCCGATTCCCTTGTCCCTCAGACGAGAGAGCGACGGGAGAACATTGATGGGCGGGTAGATGCCCTTCCTGTGCAGAGCACGGTCGAGGATTATCTGACCCTCGGTGATGTACCCGGTCAGATCGGGAATCGGGTGTGTCTTGTCATCATCGGGCATGGAGACCACCGGGATCTGCGTGATCGAACCCTTCTTGCCCTTGATGCGACCGGCCCGCTCGTAGATTGTCGAGAGATCCGTATAGAGGTAGCCCGGATAACCACGCCTTCCTGGGACTTCCTTCCGCGCCGCAGAGATCTCGCGTAGCGCTTCGCAGTAATTCGTAAGATCCGTAAGAATGACCAGAACGTGCATCTCAAGATCGAACGCGAGATACTCGGCCGCCGTCAGCGCCATTCGCGGTGTCGCGATGCGCTCGATCGCCGGATCGCTCGCCAAGTTCACGAAGAGCACGGCGCGATCAATGGCGCCCGTTCTCCGGAAATCGGCGATGAAGTACTCAGCCTCCTCAAACGTAATACCCATCGCGGCGAATACGACCGCGAACTCCTCTTCCGTCCCTTGAACCTTCGCCTGGCGCGCGATCTGCGCCACGAGCTCCGCGTGCGGGAGACCGAAACCTGAGAAGATGGGAAGCTTCTGACCTCTGACGAGAGTGTTCAGGCCGTCGATCGCCGATATGCCGGTCTGGATGAACTCGTTCGGGTAGTTGCGTGCCCATGGATTGATCGGTGCACCGGCCACGTCGCGCTTCACCTCGGGAATGATCGCGGGTCCGCCATCCTTCGGGCCTCCCAGCCCGTCGAAGACGCGGCCCAGCATGTCGCGCGAGAGCCCGAGTTCGAGACCCTTGCCGAGGAAACGCACCCGCGCGCTGTCGACGCTGACGCCCGTCGCGCCCTCGAACAACTGCACGAGTGCTGTGTCCTCGTTCACCTCCAACACCTTGCCCCGCCTCACATCACCACCCGGCAGTTCAACCTCAACCAGCTCCTCGTACTTCACGCCGGAGACGCCGCCCACCAGGAGCAGCGGTCCGGCAACATCCTGGACGGTCATGTATTCCTTGACCATTAGGCTACGACCTCCTCGGAACCGACTTTCTTCTCCACAAGCTCGCCGATCTGCTGCTCGATCCGGCCCCAGACGGCATCGAACTCCTCCATCTGTGATTCCGGGATATACCGCGACCTGACGATGTCTTCCTGCGCGGGTAGCGCAAAAAGCTCCTCCGCAGTCACGCCCTGCTCTACGGCGTCCCGGGAAAGCCGGTCAAATCCAATGATGTTTGTGAGCATCTTGAACTGCTTCGGGAACGATGTGTATGTGTCCACATCGTCGAACGCGTTCTGGTGCAGGAAGTCCTCTCGTAGAGACTTCGCCGTCGCAAGGATCAGCCGGTCTCGATCCGACAGGGCGTCCGTCCCGACCAGCCGCGCTATCTCCTTGAGCTCAGCTTCCTTCTGGAGAATCCTCATCGACTCCTGCCGCAAATCCTCCCACTCTTCAGAGACCTCTGTTCTGAAGTACTCCGAGAGCATCTCGTGATAGAGAGAATAGCTCGTCAGCCAGTTGATCGCCGGGAAATGGCGCTCGTATGCCAGCCAGTCCTCCAGCGACCAGAAGACCTTGACGACCTTGAGGCTCGCCTGGACGACCGGATCAGAGAGGTCGCCTCCGGGAGGCGAGACCGCACCGATCGCAGAAAGGGCACCGATCCGATCGTCTCCTCCGATGCAGCGGACGCGCCCGGCGCGCTCGTAGAACTGTGCCGCACGCGCAGGGAGGTAGGCGGGGTAGCCTTCCTCTCCAGGCATCTCCTCGAGTCGGCCTGACATCTCACGAAGAGCCTCGGCCCATCGCGACGTTGAGTCCGCCATGAGCGCCACTGAGTAACCCATGTCCCGGAAGTACTCCGCGATCGTCATCCCTGTGTAGATGGATGCCTCGCGCGCCGCCACCGGCATGTTGGAGGTGTTCGCCACAAGCACTGTGCGTTTCATGAGAGGCTCGCCCGACCTTGGATCTTTGAGTTCCGGGAACTCAAGGAGGACGTCGGTCATCTCGTTGCCGCGCTCGCCGCAGCCGACGAAGATGACGATCTCAGCATCGGCCCACTTCGCGAGCTGGTGCTGGATGACCGTCTTCCCGGCTCCGAACGGACCCGGCACACACGCGGTTCCACCCTTCGCGATCGGAAAGAATGCATCGATGACGCGTTGCCCGGTGACGAGCGGCTCAACCGGGGTCAACCTGTCCTGGTACGGACGCGGGAGCCGGACGGGCCAACGCTGCATGAGCGTCAGGTTGTGTGTCTTGCCGCCATCTTCAAGGACGGCCACGGTCTCTGCTACCGTGAAGCTCCCGCTCACGATCTTCGTTATCTTACCCTTGGTTCTCGGGGGCACCATGATCCTATGCTCAACGAGGGTCGACTCCTGCACCGTACCCAGGATGCTACCGCCCACAACTTCATCCCCAACCTTCGCCGTCGCCACAAACTCCCATTTCTTCTCGCGGTCGAGACCCGGAACGCTGATACCCCGCGTGATGAGCGCACCGGCTATTTTCTCGATCTTGTCGAGCGGTCGCTGGATGCCGTCGTAGATGGACTCGATGATGCCCGGCCCCAGCTCAACGGAGAGAGGCTCACCAGTCGAGACGACGGGCTCACCCGGGCCGAGTCCACTCGTATCCTCGTAGACCTGGATGGATGCGAGGTCGCCCTTGATCTCGATGATCTCGCCGATGAGGTTCTTCTCACTGACGAGCACCACGTCGAACATCCTGGCCGCGCGCATGCCGTCCGCCACCACGAGCGGTCCCGACACCTTTCTGATGGTCCCCTGAACTCTGGTTTCTCCCATTCTCCTTCTCCTGTCAGCCTGCATCAGCACCGGCGTGCCTGTTCGCACCGCCATGGAACGTCTGTTTCTGCCGGACTCTTCGGGGCTTAGTTGTCCCCGGATACCGACAGGATGTCGGCGCCGACGGCCGCCGAGACAGCCTTGTGGATCTCGGCCGTGGCGATTCCGCGCGAACCTTTCACGCTCGGAAGTACGGTGACTGTCGGGAGCGCTTGATCCCTGTACTCCGCAATCTGTTCGGAACAGGCCTCATAGACGTCCTCGGTCACAAAGATGATTGCGTGACCCTGTTTGACGGCAGCCGTGAAGGCGTCGCGCGCCTCCTCCGTCCCCGTTGCCGGCAGCGCCGTGATCCCGAAGGCCTTGAAGCCCCAGACAGAATCCCGGTCTCCGATGAACGCAATCTTAGACATGGATTGTCCTCAGTCGTTCCTCGACCTCTCCACGTTCAACGCCGTCCAGTTTCGCGACGATCGCGGTTCTCACAAGCTTGATCTCCATTGTTCTATACAAGATGAAGGCAACGAGCGGTTCGATACCGTACGCCGCCGTCTTCGCTCTCTCGACGAATCGGATCAGGACGTTGTCGCACGCGAGCTCGAGCGCATATCTGTTCTCCGGTGACGACTCGCGCAGCACCTCGGCCAGCACTCCATACCTTCCGTACTCGATGCTCCCGGCGAAGGTGCCGATCGGCTCCCCCAGCGCTGCGCGGAAGAATGAGAGATCGAGAGTCCCGCCGGGAATGAGTGCACGTGCAAGATCGTTCTGGTCTCTGTTCATTGCCTTTATGCGCACGAAGGTCTTGATGTTGATGAGATCTATCTCTGCCTGGAAGTAGCTGCTCAGGAAGCCGTTGCCCGCTGCCGTTGCCGTTGCCAGCGAGTGATCCCAGAGCGACGCGTCGATTATCTGGTCGATGATAGAGAGCTCCCCTTGGTCGCGGTATGCTTCCCCAGCGTCGCGCGCGGCGTTGGCCAGAAATCCGGGGAGCATTGTGTAGTCCTTGTCCCGCACCGCCGTCTCAAGTGCGGCGGCCGGCACCGTTCCGATCCCGTCGACAACTCCGGTCTCACCGCCCTCGATCTTGAGCAGCGAAGCCTTCAGGAGCGACTTCAGGTTGCGGTAGTCCCAGCGGATGCGGAAGAGATCGATCAACTCGGGATCCGGCGCCATCTCTGCAATCGTCGTCAGCAGCTCGGCCACGGCTTTCTCGAGCCCGATCTCGATCGCCTCCGGGCTGTCCACGTCAGCGAGCGCGTCCTGATATGCGGAATCGGCCAGCGCCTTGAGCGCGCCATCCGCCGACTCCGACAGGAGCCTCTCGATCCACTGGCGGTCCAGGAGGCGCGTCTCCATCCCGCGGACTCGCGCTACCGCGTATGCGTATCTTGTGTCGTCAGCCATGCTCATCCCGATGGTTCTTCCTGGCAGTCAAATCCAATCCCCATGGGCCCGCCCAATCGGTCAGTTGGCGGGTGGGCCCGCCCAATCGGTGAGTTGGCGGGTGGGCCCGCTAGCTCCCGGCTCCGAACAGGATCGTCGCAACCTCCGTCTCGAGGTTCTCCTGCGCATCGCGCAGGATCGTATCGAGGGTACAATTCGTCGCCGTCTTGCCTTCGCGCAGGATGAAGCCGCCGTCCATTGCGCCCCTCTCCGGGGAGAGCCTGAGTCCGCCACTCTTCCCGAACTCCCCCGCGACCTCGTCCAGAAATGCCTGATCGATCCGGTTCTCGTGCTCGCCGATGATAACTTCTTCACTGCCTGATTCGATCGCGGCAAGGAGGAAACTCTTGATGAGACGGCGGTAATCATCACGCCCCATGGTGAGTATGCGCTTTCTCGTCTCCTCGAAGACCTTGCCGATAAGGAGCTGTTTCTCACTCAGCAGATCGCGCCGTGCCGACAGACGCGCCAGCGTCACGACGCGGTTTCTCTCTTCCTCTGCACGCTGCTCCGCCTTCGCTCTCAGTCGCTTCCTGAGCGCCTCTGCGTCCGCCCGCGCTCTTTCGAGGATCTCCTCGCTATCACGTGTCCCTTCGGCGAGGATCTCCTGAGCAGCCATCTCCGCGTCGGATGTGATCTTCTTCAGGATGTCGTCTACTGCCATCTCTCACCCAGCCTTATCGTCCGTTCACCGATTCCTCGCCCGGCAAGGACCCGGGCACTCGCGATGCGCCAGCCGCCGAACCCGACGACCGATCATCAGATGCTATGTGACGTTACCGAGCAGGAGAATCGTACCGAGGAGACCAAGAACAGCGTAGGTCTCGACAACGATGGCGAAGATCATTCCCTTGCCCATCTCGTCCGGCCGCTTGGCAACGAGCCCGCAGGCCGCACCAGCTACTTTGCCCTGCGCTATGCCGGATGTGAGTCCGGTGATTGCGAGCGGAATGCACGCGAAGAGAATCTGCCAGCCTTGCCCCACCGTCATCGCGCCCATACCAAGAGCTGTCAGCTTGTTGATGGCAAGGAACAAACCGACGATGCCGTAGATGCCCTGTGTTCCCGGCAGCGCCTGGAGGAGGAGTAATCTTCCGAATTTCTCGGGATCCTCCGCCACAACTCCCGATCCCGCCTGCCCAGCAATGCCCGTCCCAATCGCAGAGCCGGTGCCCGCAAGCGCCGCCGCAAGCGCAGCGCCTGCCATTCCCAACATCAGTCCATCCATCCCAGACTCCTTCCCTCGAGGTTTCGAGTGCTCCTCTTTGGACTAACTCTCTTGTCTCCTGACCTCGGAGTATCTCCTCGCCGACGCGAACGGTTGGAACGCATGCCCGCCACCTGTGAAGAACTTCCCGAAGTATTCGAGGTACTGAAGTCTCGCTGAGTGGACAAAGCCCCCGAGGCAGTTCACTGCAAGATTGAAGAGGTGGCCGGCGATGAGAATCAAGACGGCGGCAACGGGACCCGCCACCGGTATCCCCATCGCCATCTCGGCGACACCGTTTATTGCCATCGCAATGGCGCCCGTCGCAAGGCCGAGCGCCAGGAGTCGCGCGTATGAGAGAACGTCGCCGAAGTAGCCGACAATGTCGTAAAGCTTGAGTATCCCGCCCAAGAGCTTCAGCACAGGGTTGGCGTTCTTCCGCGCCCCGGTGAGAATGACGAGCACGCCGCATATCTGCGCTCCCCGTCCCGCGATCGCCGTTATCCCCGGCGAGACATCTCCGCCAAGAATGAAATCATAACCGAGCGGCACGAGGAACGTGAGGAAAACGATCCAGAGGAACTGATCCAGGATGCCGTCCAGCCAGCGCTTCGCCTTGAAGTCGACGACCATCTTGATCGCGAGGCCCGTAAATATCTGCACTATCCCGATGATGAAGACCACGTTCAGCATCTTCATTGGTTCGGCAAGCGGGTTGAGAACGATCGCGTTCCGGATGAACGCCGGCATCACGTCCGGGTCTATCCCGAACCACCCCCCTGTGATGAGCCCCACCACCGCCGTCGATACTCCGCCCATCATCAGCAGTTTCATGAGCTGTCGCCCGCCACCCTCCGGCATTTTTCTCATGAGCCACAAGGCCAGGAGGGCGAGCGTGATACCATATCCGCCGTCACTCACACACAGACCGAAGAAGATGATGAAGAAGGGCGCGAGGAGCGGGGTTGGGTCATTCTCCCAGTAGGCGGGGCGCGAGTAGAGAGTCGTGACGAACTCGAACGGGGCGATCAACCCGGAGTTGTTGAAATCGACGGGGATGTCCTCCCCCGGCTCAGGGTCACGCGTCTCTATATGTAGGGGTGGCACATGCGGAGCGTCGGCGAAACCCGTGACGCTCTTGATGGTTGCGAGTCGCTCGCGGACGCGCTCCTCGTCCCGCGTGCGCATCCAGCCCTCCACGAGGAACGTCGCTTCCGTCGAACCGAAGTTCTCCTGGACTGATTCCTTTCCGAGCCTCTCCGACACCTCGTCAAGAACCACAAGGACGTCTTCGTAATTCCTCGCCAGTTCTGCGGCTTCTTCCTTCATCTTCTCTATCTCGTCGGACAGACCAGTCGCGTCATCGAGAAGCCGGCCCGCCGCATCCCCGGGCGTACCCGTCGCACCAGAGAGGTCGGCCCATCTCGCGCTGTGTTGCTTCAGAATCAGCGCTGCTTCTGCCTCTCTTTCCTTCAGATAGACGATCACCAGGTAGGCCGTCGCGCCGCTTCCGGATATCTCAATGATCTCCGATTCCGCCACCGCGCTCTCAAGAGACGCCCGGAGTTCCGCCGACTCTCCCGCCTCCACTGTGATCGGCGCGACACGCGTCAATCGTGTGTCAACCAGCTCTTCGACGTCTATTCCCGCGTCCGACCAGTGTCCGAGTTCCGCTGCGAGTGCCGTCTTTCGCACGATCTCCGCTTCTGCGCTTCGCATCCGTCCCTCAAGGTCGACGCAGCGCTGGTACCATTCCTCCGTGGTGAACGAGTCGACCGTCGCCCGCAGCTCTTTCTCAGCAACGAAGAGCTTCGGATTGAACATCTTGTCGAGACCCTTCTTCGACGGCACGTAGTGCGGCTTCAGAAAATTGCGGATGTACTCGAGCTTGCCGAGCTCACCCGCTATCTCCCGTTCCCGCATCCTCCGCGTCTCGCTGTCACCAACTGTTCCAAGCTCGATTGACGGCGACGTGACGTGAAGCACGCCCTCATCACGAAGGGCGGCGACAACATCGCTCCTGACACTGTCGTGCGCCAGGATCTGGATCTTTCTCATGCGGCTTACGGCCATCCGGTGCTCTTCCTTGCGATGGAAGGTCAGCCTGAAACCAGGGACTCAAGAACCTTCGCTACTCCGTCACTGATCTTCGACTCCGCGTTTTCACGCGTGCCCCGGACACTCGTCGTGCTCTCGGCTGCAATTCCCTCTGCAACTGCCTCCGCCTCGCTGCGCGCGGTCGCCAGCAATAGCTGTTCACCTCTTCTCGCCTCCGCGCGCATTTCGTCGACCACGCCTACGGCCTTTTCGTGCGCCTCAGCGACTCGTCTCTTGCTGTCACCGCTAGCGCGGCGCACAAGCTCGTCGGCTTCCGTCTCTTTGTCTTTGATCCTTCGGATTGCGTCCGAGACCAACTCGCCCTCCTTGGGGGCACACCCTCGTCGCCGTGGACTCCGTGCACACCAGTGTCACCGGAACCTCGTCAGCCATGCGCACTTGCACGACCCATCCTCAATTGACAAGCTTCAGTTCCGGTGGATAACCGATTGCCAGCGTCACCGGCCTTTCTTCCTAACTCACTGTCTTATAAGGAGATACGTCTGTGGGGGCCGGTTGTTCACACTTATCCACAAGAGTTCCTGCCCAGAACCCACTACCGCCCCTCCCAGCGGTCCCGACGCCGGGGTGTTGCCCGTCCCCGTCGCCTCGCACGGTTTCTCTACTACTCGCACGTTTTCACTACTAGACGTCGGAGTTGTCTTCCTCTAGACGTCGGAGTCGTCTTCCTCAAGCTCGTCCCCGATGTCGAACCCGCTCCTGATCTCGTCCCGACGACGTACCGGACCATCAGCCACCTCGCCCATGTGGCAATTGCCCTGGAACACGACGCCGTCTTCTATCACAAGACCTCGCGTCTCGATATCGCCGAGAAGTTGTGACCCCCGCTGCAGTTCGATCTTGCCCGAAGCGAAGACGTTGCCGAACATGCGCCCGCCGATCATGGCATTGGCGACGGTCGCGTTGCCCTCGACCCTACCGCTCTCGCCAACGATCAGCGTGTCTGTCGCCTCGACCTTTCCTTCGAACTCTCCGTCCACCCGAATGCTGCCTTCAACTCTCACATCACCTGTCAGGACTGTTCCCGCTCCGATGGTCGTGTTCACGGTGTCCACGTTCTTCTCACCTTCCTTGGTGAACATCACAACCTCCCGCGCATCGGTCCGAGGCCGGCCGCGTCGGACCCCCATTTGCATCCGCTGGTACGCGAAGCTAAGACGCTACCAAACACATATTTGCCAGTCAACAGATAACCCGCCAGCGTCTCTGTCCCCGTCACATTCCCGCTACGTTTCTCCTCTCCGCTCGATCGAGAGAAGCAGCTCTATCAGCCTCTCGAGCTCCTCGCCCGAGTAGTACTCAATTCTGATACTCCCCTCGTGCCCGATCCGTTCCACGCGTACGTTCGTTCCAAGTGCCCTCTGCAAACGCTCTTCATAGTCTTTCAGCACTGGATCGGCAGTCCTCCGCGCGCGTACGGTCCTCCGCCGCGGTCGCGGCCCCCGCGCCAGCACCTCCGTCTCCCGCACCGACAGCCCGCGTTGGACAACACGCTCCGCCAGGCCCCGTCGCTCTTCTCCCGTCGACAGCGTCAGGATCGCGCGGCCGTGTCCGGCACTCAGTGTTCCCTCGGAGATCATTTCCTGGATCTCCAGCGGCAGATCGAGCAACCGTAGCGCGTTCGCCACAGTGCTTCTGTCCTTCCCGACACGCTCCGCCACATCGCCCTGCGCGAGGTTGCCCACCTCCATCAGCGCCTCAAACGCCCTGGCTTCATCCATCGGGTCAAGATCTTCGCGCTGCAGATTCTCGACAAGGGCGAGCTCGAGGCCCGTGTTCTCATCCACATCGCGCACCACCGCAGGCATCATCTCGAGACCCGCCATCCGTGCCGCTCTCAGACGCCGCTCGCCGGCCACCAGACGGTAGCGTCCATCCGGCAGCGCTGTCACCAGAATCGGCTGCAGTACGCCGTGCCGCTTCAGAGACGATGAGAGCTCCGCGAGCCCCCTCTCGTCAAAGTGGCTTCGTGGCTGCTCCGGATTCGCGTCAATCAGCTCCACCGCCACCTCTCCACGCTCACCAGAGGTCATTGGGGCTTCGGGGATCAGTGCTTCCAGTCCCCTCCCCAGCGCCGTCCTGTTTGTCATTCTCAGCGCCTCCTCCATCCTGTCGCATTCCTAATCGCGGCCAGCTACCCCTCGCCGGTCACCGGCACCGGCTCAACGGACTTGCTTAAATCCATGATTTCCTTGGTCAGGGCGATATACGCCTGCGCACCCGCTGAGAGTATGTCGTAAAGTACTATCGGTTGACCAAAGCTGGGCGCCTCTCCCAGTCTTACGTTCCGCGGAATCATCGCTTCGTAGACGCGATCGCCGAAATATCGACGCGCCTCGTCCGCAACTTGCCGCGCGAGGTTCAGTCGTCCATCATACATCGTCAGGAGAATGCCTTCAATCCGGAGGCTCGTGTTCAGATTGCGCTGAACAAGCCGGATCGTGTTGAGAAGCTGCCCGAGCCCCTCCAGGGCGTAGTACTCGCACTGGATAGGCACAATAACCGTATCAGCCGCGGTTAATGTGTTGACCGTAAGAAGGCCGAGTGAGGGGGGGCAATCTATGAATATGTACTCATAGTCGGCAACCACATCCGCGATGGCTCGCTGGAGCCGCGTCTCTCTCGCCATCACATTGACAAGCTCTACTTCAGCTCCGATAAGGCGCTGATTCGACGGGACAACATGAAGGAATGGGAGGTCGGGCGCTGGAATGACAGCGTCCCTGATACTCGCGTCGCTGATGAGTACTTCGTAGATGCTCGACGTGATGCCGTTCTTCTCGATCCCAAGCCCACTCGTGGCATTCGCCTGCGGATCAATGTCAATGAGGAGGGTCTTTCGCTCTGCCACAGCCAGGCAGGCGGACACATTCACGGCGGTGGTGGTCTTGCCGACGCCGCCCTTCTGGTTCGCGATGGCGATTACGCGGGCCATGTGCCTCCCGAATGTGGATAGCTGTATGGCATCCACCCGCGCTGTCTGGCGCAGGCTGGTAAGATGCCTGAATCAACCAGACGGACTGGGGACTGTCAAGAGAAAAGGTGGGAATAACTCGAGTTATCCACAGGTTTCTGAGCGGGAGACATCGTCGGGTGAGGGCGCGGAGGGGAAACGCTGAACCAATGTTTCACGTGAAACATTGGTTGCCGTGCGGCTCGCCTACCATCTATGAATCTGTTTCACGTGAAACACCACCCACGCGAAACTCTACAAACGTCGTGGTGCGATCAGCCCCAGGCAGCTCCACTCCCTCCACCCGCTCTATCCAAGCCCCCCCACGCTCCGCTATCGCACCTGCTTCCTCGGCTTCCTCAGACCACCTCGGCCCCTTGTAGAGAACGAGACTCCCTCCGGCCTCCACCACACCCAGGCTCATTTCAAGAACCCGGTCCAGCCTTCCGAGTGCTCTTGCCACAGCCAGCGGGAAACTCCTCACACCCGCCAGTTCCTCCAGTCGCGCGTGTACGACCTCTATGTTCTCGAGTCCCAACAGCCGCTGCACGCTCTTCAGAAAAACGACCCTGCTTCTCCGCGAGTCGATCAGCGCCACCTTCACCTTTGGTCTCAGGATCGACAGCACCACTCCCGGCAGACCCCCTCCGGTACCCAGATCCGCAACTTCCTCACTCGACAGATCCCGAAACGCCAGAAGCGCTGCCGAATCCAGGATATGTCGACCAAGGTTAGGCAGCTCATGACGCGAGATCAGGCTCATGCGCTCTGCATCCGCTGCCAGCTTGTCCGCATACAGCGACAGCCGCTTCACCTGGTCGGCTGTCAGCGGCCCCGCGACCTGCTCAATCCCTGCCCTGGGAAGCCCAACACCCATCTTCGCGCCCGTCCCGCTTGCCGTTTCGACCTCCGCGCACCTTCAGGTGTATCATCAGAACTCCAATATCTGCAGGACTCACTCCCGGTACACGCGCTGCCTGTCCCATCGTCGCCGGCATCACGTGCGCCAGCTTCTGGCTCGCCTCCGTCGACAGCCCCCGCACCGCCCCATAGTCGAGATCGTCAGGCAGCTTCCTGCTCTCCACCGACCGCTGCCTCTCTATCTGCTGCTGTGCTCGCTCAACGTACCCTCTGTATTTCACCTGGATCTCAACCTCGCGCGCCACGTCCCGTCCTACATCCTCTTGAGTCCCAGACATGAGATAGATGTCGTCCAATGATAGCTCCGGACGCGCCAGCAGTTGCGCCGCGCTCTGCGACTCAGCGATCTCACTGCTTCCACGAGCACGCAGCACCGGGTTCGCCCTCTCCGGCGACAGTGCCATCCTCCGCAACCGCGCGACTTCCGCTCCCGACCCCTCACGTTTCGCTTCCGCCCGCGCCGCCACCGCCTCGCTCACGAGACCCACGCGTTTCCCTATCGGCATCAGACGTATGTCCGCGTTGTCGTGCCGAAGGAGAAGCCGATGTTCCGCCCTGCTCGTGAACATTCTGTATGGTTCATCAGCTCCCTTGGTCACGAGATCGTCCACCAGCACTCCTATGTACGCTTCCGAGCGCCTAAGCACCACGGGTTCCAGATCAAGTTCCTGGCGCGCCGCGTTGATCCCCGCCATGAGACCCTGCGCGGCCGCCTCTTCGTACCCAGAGGTACCGTTCACCTGCCCGGCAAGATAAAGCCCTCGGATCTCCTTCGTCTCCAGCGTCGCCTTGAGCTCTCGCGGGTCGACGTAATCATACTCCACCGCGTACCCTGGCCTCAGCATCTCAGCGCGCGACATTCCCTTCATGCTCTGGATCACATCGACCTGGACGTCGACGGGCATGCTTGATGACAGCCCGTTCAGATAGATCACATCTGCTCGCCGCGTCTCCGGCTCCAGCAGTATCCGGTGGCTCTCCCGCTCAGGGAACCGCACGACCTTGTCTTCGATCGACGGGCAGTACCGCGGCCCAATGCCGCTGATCTCCCCGCTGAACAGCGGCGATCTCTTCAACGCCCCCCGCAGAATCTCATGACTGTGCCTGTTCGTATGCGTCACATGACAGGGCAGCTGCTTCACCTCGAGACATCCCGTTCTGAATGAGAACGCCTCCGGCTCCCGATCTCCGTCCTGTCGCTCAATCTCTCCCCAGTCTATGCTCGCAGCCGCAATCCGCGCAGGAGTTCCTGTCTTCAGCCGGCCCATCCGCAGACCGAGCTGCAACAGACTCTTACTCAGACTCCTCGCTGCAGGTTCGCCCGTTCTGCCGCCCCGCCACGTCCGGTCGCCCACAAACAAGCGCCCACACAGGAATGTCCCTGCTGTCAGGATAACCGCAGGGGCTCCAGCCGTTCGCCTGTGTGTCAACTCCACACCCTTAACAGTGCGCCCCACAACCAGGATCCGCTCAACCCGGTCCTCAATCAGAGTGATCAGAGGCTCCTGCCTGAGCGCCGACAGCATATACTGCCGGTAGTTCTCCTTGTCGCACTGAGCTCGCGGTGACCTTACCGCAGGACCTTTGCCCGTATTCAGCATCCGGAACTGCAGGCCCGCCGCGTCTGCCGCCAACCCCATCTCGCCCCCAAGTGCATCTATTTCACGCACCAGCTGCCCTTTAGCGAGGCCCCCAATCGCCGGGTTGCATGGCATTTCACCAACGTGTCTGAGGGAGATCGTAACTACGAGCACACGCCTGCCAAGACGCGCCGACGCCAGCGCCGCCTCGCAAGCCGCGTGGCCCGCCCCCACAACGATTATGTCGAAGTCACGTTGCTTCACTCACCGCTCCTACTTTCCAACGCAGAATCGCTCAAATATGTGTCGCAGCACATCCTCCGGCGTTGTCTCGCCCGTGATCTCCCCAAGCGCAGCTGTCGCCTCAGACACTTCCATCGCCGCCAGTTCCGGTGGCTGATCCTCTTCCAGAAGCGCAATCCCGCGACCCACCCCCAGTGCGACTCGCTTCAGCGCATCGACATGGCGAACGTTCGTCACAACGGGAGCCGCACTCGTCCCCGCTCCCTCAAGGATCGCCATCGATATGGCCCTCTGGAGCTCACCGATCCCTTCAGCTGTCAGTGCCGATACCGCCACTGACTCCACTCCACTCTTCCGTTGCGACCCACTGACATCCGTCGCCTCACCCGATCCGGCGCTACCAAAGACCAGCGTCGTCTCCAATCCGCGATTCAGCGAAACACGAGGAACCAGATCGCACTTGTTGAGAACAACGACCGTTCTCCGGTGATCAAGCTCTCCTGCTATCGCTCTATCCTCTTCCGTAACCCCCGATGTGATGTCCAGGACCAGGAGCACCAAATCGGCCCCCGCCGCGGCGGCCTTCGCCCGCGCAACACCCTCTGCTTCTGCCGGGTCAGCCGTGCTGCGCCAACCGGCCGTGTCGATGAGGCAAACAGGGACCCCGTCCACATCAACCGTCTCCTCGATCGCGTCTCGCGTCGTGCCTGGAAGCGCCGTGACGATCGCTCTCTCACGCCTGAGGAACGCGTTGAGGAGACTTGACTTCCCGACATTCGGGCGGCCGACTATGGCAACCGACACTCCGTCCCGAACCACCGCGCCCACGGCGCAGTCTGAAAGAAGGAGATCGACTGAACGAGAGCACGTGCGTCCGAGCTCTATTATCGCCGAGACGGTCGAACCCTCAATGTCATCATCAGAGAAGTCAATCAGCGACTCGATTTCCGCCCGGAAAGCAAGCAGCTCTTCACGCAACTGCCTCAGACGGTGAGACAACGCTCCTTCGAGTTGACCCAGGGCCAACTCGAGTCCGCGCCGCGTCTTTGCAGCGACGATGTCGGCGACGGCTTCCGCCTGAACAAGATCTATGCGGCCGCCCAGAAGCGCCCGCTCAGTGAACTCGCCTCTGCGAGCGATGCGCGCACCGGCCTCAAGGCAAACCTCCAGGACTCGCTTCGCCGGCATCGCTCCGCCGTGACAACCGAACTCGACAACATCCTCGGTCGTATACGTCTTGGGTGCCAACATGACGGTCGCGAGGATGTCATCGACCTCGCGACCCGTTGAATCAACGATGTGACCATGGTGCACCGAGTGAGAGGGCACGTCGGCAAGACGGCGAGTGCCCTTGAAGATTCTGTCCGCGGTCCCGACGGCGCCGGCACCCGTTATCCGGACGACGGCGATCCCGCCTGGCCCAAGCGCAGTGGCGATGGCAGCAATTGTATCCCCGGGCGCAGCTCTCACAACACGCTCCTCCCGAGAGCGCAGACCCGACACATCGTCCAGGCTACCTCTTTCTCCTCCTGCGCGAACGGCCTTCCGGCTTGTCAGTCGCGGGAGCCACAATGATGCTCTTGACGCCACCGTGTCCGATGCTCCGCGTCACAACGCGCGGGTCATCTCGGAGTGCGGCGTGGACTATCTTGCGATCTTCCGCCCCAAGCGGTTCCATCGTCACCTGCTGCCCCGCCGACTTGACCTGCTCGGCGAGTGAAAGCGCTTTCGACCTGAGGAAGTCATCGCGGCGGCTCTTGTATCCGCTGACGTCGAGCACGACCTTTCTCGATCTGGAGTTCTCTCGCTGGAGCATTCTGTTCACCATATACTCGAGCGCACTCAGCGTGTTCCCGGACTTCCCGATCAGAAGCCCGTCGGCACCCGCCGTCTCTATGTTGAAGACGAGCACGCTCTTCTCCTCGACAACGTGAAGCTGGCAACTGAAGTGCATATACCTCAGAAGGTCTTGGACGATCTCTTCCGCACGGTCGCGGGACGAGATCTGCCGTGTGACCCGAACCTTCGCCGGCGTGCCTGGCAGAAAGCCCAGAAAGCCGCGTCGTGGTTCTGCAATGATCTCAATATCCGCGGCGTCTCTCGAGATGCCGAGTTCTTTCAGTGCTGTCATCGTCGCTTCAGCGACGGTCTTTCCCATAGTCTCGACTGCGCGAGTCATTCCTAGCAGTCCTCCCCTGATGCCTCGCCTCCGCTCGACCTACCTCTTCTTTCGGCCCTTGCCCTTGAACCCCCCGTTTTCCCCTCGGGTGGTGGGCGTGTTCACCGTCTTGTCGCTTCCGGAGAAATCGGGCACTGACGTCGATGAGGATGTCGGCTGCGATGTGTGTTCGCCCGCGATCGGCTGCTCGGTTGCCATATCGGGGTCGCGGTGGATGTAGTACTGCTGTACGATGCTCAGAACGGTATTGATGAACCAGTAGATCACCAATCCCGACGCGAAGTTGTAGAAAAGCGCTGTGAAAATGATGGGCATCATCTTGCCCATCATCGCCTGCTGTGGGTCCTTGGACGTGAAGCGCTGCTGCACGAGCATTCCCAGTCCCATTAGAATCGGAAGAACGTGGATGGGGAATCCGGCAATCTCAGCGATCGTGTCGGGCTGCGACAGGTCCGTAATCCACAGGGCGAACGGCGCACCTCTTAGCTCGATCGTGGTACGAAGCACCTGGAAGAGCGCGATGAATACCGGCATCTGAAGGAGCATCGGAAGACAGCTCCCGAGCGGGTTCACATGCTCTTTCTTGTAGAGCTCCATCTGGACCTTCGCCAGCGCCTCCTTATCGTTCTTGTATTGTTCCTGGAGCGCCTTGAGCTTCGGCTGGAGATCCTGCATCCGCTTCATCTCGGAGAAGCTCTTGTGTGTGAGCCGGTAGAAGATGAGCTTCGTCAGAACCGAGAAGAGAATGATGACAAGCCCGTAGTTGGGGATCAGGCCATGCGCCCACACGAGTGCGCGGAGCGTGAGGACCGACAGCGGCCGTGTCAGCTTCCATCCAAGATCGACGGCCGTCTCGAGCTCCAATCCCAGCTCGGAGATCCCCAGGTAGTCCTGAGGTCCCGCGTAGACCGTGAATGTTCGCGTCGTCGCTCCGGAACCCAGATCCATGACCGCCTCAAAGCCGGCCGTCCTCGCGTCGCCGTCCCCGAACATCTCGATCTCGCGGAATGTCGCGCCGATGGGCGCAATGGCAACCATGAAGTAGCGAGACGTCGCCGTCGCCCACGCTATCTCGCCTGTCTTCTTCTTGCTCTCCTTCTTGAGCTTCCCGAGGTTCTCCCGATCCACCTCCCCATCGATCATCGCAACCGACGAGAGAGACCTATCCTCCTCCTTCCGCTCCGTCGGCACGATCCCGGGCCACCCAATTCTCATGTCTCGCTGTGCAGCCGGCCCGCTCGGTCCTTCCACCGAGACGCCCGCCGTGAACAGATAACTGTCTGAGTGAAACACGTACTCCCTCGTGACGCGCAATCCCGCCGGGTTCGTCGCCTCGAATACGAGTGTCGTACTACGACCATCCGACAGAACAATGTCGATTGGTCCACTGTATTCGAACGTCCACTCGCTCACGTCCACACTCGTCGCGCCGTGAGTGATGGTAACGTCCAGCCCCAGGGAACCCCCCGGAACCAGATTAATAGCCTCCCCGTCCGTTCCCCTGTGTTCCGCGAGTCCCCACGAGAGAAGCGCTCCACCCCTCGTTGACAAGGTCGCTCCCCAGAGCTCCGACTTGACCGAGATCAGGGTCTCCTGCGCGTCCGCACCCGCGACCAGATCCGCTGCGGCCCCCGCCTCGCCTGAGGCGACGTTGGCCCCCGGCGGCAAACTCTCCGCCAGGCTTGTGTCGTCGGACCCCGCCTTCTCTGCGACCTCACCGGCCACGCTCTCAACGGCCGGGATCACCCCTGTTTCCAGTGCCTGCTCCTCGGCTTTCCGGCTGATCCAGAAGTTGTATCCGAAAAGCACCAGAAAAATAAGGACGACCGCCACAAGGGCGCGCTTCTGATCCATTGATACCTCCCGCATCAGGTTCCGTCATGAACGTCAGCTCTGCGCGGACCGATTCCGTCCACCCGGCACGGGATCAAAACCCCCGTCCGCCCATGGGTGGCACCGCAGTACACGCCGAACGGCAAGCCACGTGCCACGTACCATTCCGTGCGACACGAGTGCCTTCGCCGCGTATTCCGAACATGTGGGGGTGTAGCGACAGCTCGCGGGGAACAGGGGAGATACGAGGCGCTGGTACACACGTACGACTATCACCAGCGCTCTGGTGAGAACCAGGGGTCTCCCACTTGAAGGTCTGATGATCCGCATCGAACGGACAACCCATGGCCGCACTCGCGGCCTTCAATTTCCCGCTTCAGCCTGTCTCGTTGGAGGCGCGTCGAAGTGCGGCATTGAGCGCGTCGGTGATGTCCGTATGCGGCGCTCCGCCTGTCTTCTCAGTAGCCACAAAAACGAGGGTCTTCACTCCAGCGAGATCTGCGTCGCTGGTTCTGAATGCTTCCCGAAGAACCCTCCTGGCGCGGTTTCTCTTCACCGCTCCTCCCACTCGTTTTCCCGCCAGGAACGCCACTCCCAGCGGCCCCACACCTCTCTCGTAGTGCATTCTGAAGTACGGTGTCCGCACTACGTTTCCCGTGCGCATCGTATGCGCCAGAAGCCGGCGCTCCCTGATGATCCGACTTCTGGGCAGCCTGTTGCATGACACAGCACACCTACCGGGTTGTCAACCTCTTCCTGCCCTTTGTACGACGACGCGCCAGAACACGCCGTCCTTCCGGAGTGGAACTCCGAGACAGAAACCCGTGCTTTCTCTTCCCTCTGCGCTTCTTCGGTTGGTAGGTCCGCTTCATGATAACCTCTGTGTGTTCGTCCTCATCTCTTACCTGACTGCGTCTAATCCACGAAGTCTACGGTTCTCCCGGGTCCTTGTCAAGCCGATTCTCCGCATCTTCTCGTAGCCCCCATCCCACTCTCGCCCTCACCCTGGACCTCCCACGCATGACCCCTCCTGCTCACCCATGCGTTCCCGATCCCCCTCTTCTCCCATTCACTAAGATCTCCCCACGCTACCCCCTCTCCTCTCGCCTTCAGGCCTCCACGATCTATCACCATCCGCACTCCCCCCCTGTCAACACCAAGCCCCACAACATTTTGCATCCCCGTGTGGAAAAACTTCGTCGTCCACCAAGAAAGTGCTTGCGCCGCTTTTGCCTCCGTGCTAGCATCCGCGTCGCCACACACTTGGTTGATAAGTCTCCACCTCCCGTGTGGCATGGTACCCGACAGACACGCATCCGTGCGATCTCAGCCGACTTCCCCAGAGGCATCCTGGCCACCGGCTGAGGTCTTCCTGCTCTAACCGCACAACACCCGCGCGGTTAGACGGTTATCCACAGTTGGGTGTTGTTTTGTCGACAAGATCGCACGCCATTTCCGGCGTATTTCGCCGGTAGACGCTTCTCGATGTCGACATACTCCGTTTTTCGGCATCTGTGCATAACTTGTCAACACCACGTGGACAACATGCGAACAACTCTCTCGGCCTCTGACCTCTGGGCCCACTGCCTCGAGACAATTCGTGCGGCGACAGAGAATCAGAGCTTCCGCACCTGGTTCGAGCCGACGCGCGGTGTCGAACTCACCGACGATCTCATCAGGATCGAGGTCCCCAACCGGTTCTTTGCGGACTGGCTCGAGGAGCACTACATGTCCCTGATTCTCAGGGCTCTGGAAGAGCACGCTCCCTCGCCACTTAGGGCGGAATTCCACGTGGCGCACCGACGACCTGACGAGTACGAGCCGGTCTCCAGACGCAGAGCGGACTCTCCGCCGCTGGCCACAGCCACGCCCGACCACTGCCAGCTCAACCCGCGCTATACATTCTCAACCTTTGTTGTGGGCGGTGGGAATCGCTTTGCCCAGGCTGCGTCTATGGCGGTCGCAGAAGCCCCTGGAAACACATATAACCCACTCTTTATATATGGCGGCGTCGGACTCGGCAAGACCCATCTGATGCACGCGATCGGGGACTATGTCCACGAACACCGGCCCCACATGTCTCTCCACTACGTGTCGTCCGAGACGTTTATGAATGAACTCATTGTATCGATACAGCGAAACACGACACTGGCGTTCCGCGACAAGTACCGCAGCAAGGATCTTCTACTGATCGACGACATCCAGTTCCTGGCCGGCAAGGAGAGCACTCAGGAAGAATTCTTTCACACATTCAACGCCCTCTACCTCGCTCATAAGCAGATCGTCCTTACGAGCGATCGGCCACCGAAGCAGATTGCCACCCTGGAAGAACGGTTGGTTTCCCGGTTCGAGTCCGGACTCCTGACGGACATCCAGCCGCCCGATCTCGAGACCCGAATCGCCATCCTCAACAGGAAGGCGGAACTCGACGGCATCTCGATTCCCAATGACGTGATTCACCTCATTGCAGACAGCGTCACGAGCAACATCCGTGAGCTTGAGGGTTCGCTGGTCCGGCTCCTGGCTTTCTCGAGTCTCACTGGAAGTGAGATAACGGTCGACCTCGCCAAGGAGGTGCTCTCGGAGTTTCTTGGGAAACCGCGCGGGCCAGTCTCGGTCGCGCGCATCCAGCAAGCCGTCGCCGAGACGTACGGGGTTCCCGTCGAGAAGATGAAGGCTCGTGGGAGAGCGAGCCAGATCGCGCTGGCCCGTCAGGTCGCGATGTTTCTTGCACGTGAACTCACTCACATGTCGCTCGCGCAGGTCGGTGAGCAGTTCGGTGGCCGGGATCATACGACCGTGCTTCACGCACACCGAAAGATCAGCGCTGCGACCGAGAACAGTGGGCAGATTCAGCGAGACGTCGAGAATCTCAAGCGCATGCTCAAGGCGTGATCCCTTCGAACCCCCATGAACACCGACGTACGCCGAGCCGGCCAGCCCCATTTCCTGCGGGGGCGGGTTTCCACATTATGTCTCCGTCAGACTGTGGAGAAGCCGTGGTGAACTGTGGACGGGCATCCACAAGGGAAGGCTCATGGTAACAGCTGTTGAAAGATCGAGTTGTTGTCCAGAGGGCCATCCACCACAGGGGAGGAGTCCGTTTCAACGTGAGACCCTTGAGCCACGGCCATCATATCGTGTCACCAGCGTGAACCCGATGAGCTGTCAACATATCCACAGCTCCTACTACTAATGCTGTTCTTCTATATTACGAAGGAGTAGAGAAGTACCTGTGTGGAAAACTCGTCACGTCACCGGAATCGGTGTCATCTACAAAGCAGGAGTGACCGCGAGGAGAGATCCCGATGCGTATATGTGTTGCCTCAACGCTTTGCGTAGCGCTTGCTGTGTGCTTCATTGCGGGCCCCGCGGTGGGGAATGAGACCATGATCGCTTTATCGCCGGACGGAAGAACTGCGATACAACTCGAAGTACTCAACGGGCGAGCGTACTACTCCGTGACGCGAGAGGGCCGAACTATAATCGACGACTCGAAACTCGGTTTCCTGTTCAACGAGCGTGAGCCGATGAACAGGGGGTTCACTGTTCTCAGGGTAACGGAGCGACAAGTAGATGAGTCGTGGGAACCGGTATGGGGAACAGATGCGTTGATCGAGAACCGCTGCCACGAGGTGACCGCCACACTTGTGAAGAGAAGCGGTCTCACTGTGGACGTGACGATCCGTGCGTACGACGACGGTGTTGCGCTCCGATGTTTCGTCCCCGATCAGGAAGGGTTCCGGTCGTTTGAGATGGTCTCCGAGGAGACGGAGTTTCGCCTCACTGGTGACCACACCACATGGTGGATTCCTGCTGATTTTGACAGCTACGAGCACATCTACAGAGAGACCCGTTTGGCGGAGCTGGAGGCCGTAGCGACTCCGGTTACGATGCGCACAGAGGACGGTCTCTACATGAGCATCCACGAAGCGAACCTCACGGACTACGCGGGGATGACGCTCCGGAAGGCGTCTACGGCGCTCGCTTTCGAGTGCGACCTCGTGCCGTGGCCGGACGGCATCAAGGTCAGGGGAGATGCGCCGCTCGTTACACCCTGGAGAACCATCCAGATCTCAGACACCCCCGGTGGTCTGATCGAGTCCCACATCATAGAGAATCTGAATGAGCCGTGTGCGATGAGGGATCACTCGTGGATTCAGCCGATGAAGTACGTTGGGATCTGGTGGGGTATGCACATCGGCAAGGACACATGGCATCAAGGGGATAACCATGGGGCGACGTCTGCGAACACGAGGGAGATGATAGATTTCGCGGCCGAGCATGGTATCGGAGGCGTCCTGGTCGAGGGGTGGAACACCGGGTGGTCGAGGTGGGGGAGTGCCGGCGCGTTCGACTATACGACGCCGTATCCCGACTTCGATCTCGAAGGCTTGGCCGCGTATGCGGAGGAGAAAGGAGTGGCGCTCATCGGACACCACGAGACCGGAGGGGATATTCCTACGTACGAAGAGCGCGTCGAAGAGGCGTTCGCCCTGTACGAGCGGTTGGGGATACGGGCGGTCAAGACCGGCTACGCGGGCGGCATATTCCCGCGAGGACAGCACCATCATGGGCAGTGGATGGTGCGCCACTACAGGAGCATCGTCCGAAAGGCTGCGGAGCACCACATCATGCTGGACGTTCATGAGCCGATCAAACCGACCGGAATCAGCCGCACGTGGCCGAATATGATGACGCGTGAGGGCGTAAGGGGAATGGAGTACAACGCGTGGAGCGACGGCAATCCACCGGAGCATACTACGATTCTCCCGTTCACCCGGATGCTCGCCGGACCCCTGGACTACACCCCCGGGATATTCGACCTCACGTTCGACGGGTACAAGCCGAACAACAGAGTTCACACTACGCTGGCGAAACAGCTTGCGCTCTACGTCGTACTTGAAAGTCCGCTTCAGATGGCCGCCGACCTCATTGAGAACTATGAGAACCATTCTGCCTTCGCGTTCATACGGGCAGTGCCCTGCGACTGGGACGAGACCCGTGTGCTCGATGCCGCGATCGGAGACCACGTGACCATAGTCAGAAGGCGCGGCCGGGAGTGGTTCCTTGGGAGCATAACAGACGAGGAGCCGCGGACGTTGACGTTCGCTCTGGATTTCCTGGACCATGGAGTTGCCTACGAAGCGACCGTGTACTCTGACGGGCATGACGCCGATTGGCTCACCAACCCGCTCAGCCACGAGATACGCACGCTGACAGTTGACGCCACCGACACACTTGAGATCGGTCTCGCTGCGGGCGGGGGACAGGCCGTTTGCTTCGTTCCGGCAGCGCGGTAGCATCCGCGTTGTCGTTGATGAGGACGCAAGTCAGAGACGTGTGCGAGCGAGCGATTTGCCTTGCGGGTCGGCGTTTCCGTTCCTATAATGACGTCGAAGGCGGACCCGTCTTTGGAGCGGTGTGGTATGTCTTCTGAACGTGTGAATCAGGCCCCTTCCGCAACTGCTTGCCGTTCTTTTCTTTGGAGGTAGCTCATGAGGTTCTCCATCGCCCGGCAGAATCTGGAGAAGGCGATCCAGAGAGTATTGGCCGTCGTCTCGCCGAAGACGACCCTTCCGATCCTCGCGAACTTCCTCCTTGAGGCGGACGAGAAATCTAGGACTATCTCGATTACGGCGACGGATCTTGACATGACCGTGACCACAAAGATGGAGGCGGACGTCGAGAAAGGTGGGGGGATAACGCTGCCGGCGAAGCGCTTCTCGGAGATTGTGAGAGCGCTTGGTGAGGCGAGTGTCACCATCAGCGTCGACGGCGAGGAAGTCTCCATCAAGTCGGGCAAGGGCAGGTTCAAGATCGTCGGTATCCCGACGGAAGAATTCCCGAAGTTGCCCGAGAGCGACCTCACCGCGGCCTTTGATGTGGACGCGGAGCTTTTCGTTCGCATGGTCGACAAGGTGAGCTTCTGCATCTGCAAGGACGAGACGCGGCCGTCGCTGAATGGCGCATACTGGGAGTTCACGGCAAAGGCGATGGGTATGACGGCGACCGACGGCCACAGGCTCTCTACTTTCAAAGTCACCGGCGACTTCGCGAAGCTCGAGGGGAAGGACATCATCGTTCCTCCGAAGGCACTCGCCCACGCGACGAGGATCATCGGTGCCGAGGCTGGAGAGACGGTGAAGGTCGCAGTGCAGGAGAACCATGTCGTGTTCTTCGTCGGCGACACGATCATCAACTCACGCCTTCTCGAAGGACCGTTTCCCAACTACAGCCAGGTGATTCCAAAGGACAACGAGAAGAACCTTCTGGTTGGACGCGAGGAACTTGCGAGCGCCGTCAGGCGGGTAGCCGTTCTGTCGGATGTCCTCACTCACCAGGTGAAACTCGGGCTCATGAAGACAAAGGTCGAACTCGTTGTTTCGACTCCCGACGTGGGGGAGGCCAAGGAAGAGATCGCCGCGACGTACGATGCTGAGAAGATGGAGGTGGGCTACAACGCGAACTACCTTCTCGACGTGCTCAAGCACCTGGACGGAGACAATGTACGTTTCGTTCTCGGAAGCCCTGTCGGAGCGGCAGTTGTGAGCACGGCGGAGCCTGTCGAGGGAGAGGAGCATCTGTGTCTCCTGATGCCTCTCAGGCTGTCGACGTAGCGGCGCGCGTGAACACGCCGGCCGAGGGCAAGCGGATGTGGCTCCGGACGTTGAGGCTCGAGAACTTCCGAAACTATCGCCGCCTGGAAGTTGAACTCGAGAGCGGGCTGAACTTTTTCCACGGTTCGAACGGCTCAGGCAAAACGAGCATTCTCGAAGCTGTGTCGTACCTCGCGGTCGCGCGGTCGCTCAGGGGAAGCAGCGATACCGAGGTCGTCAAGTGGGGAGAGCGCGGATTCGGTGTGGGGGGAGAGGCGAAGTCCGGCGAGACGTCCACCAGAATCGTGCTCCGGTTCACGCGCTCGGAAGGGAAAGAGGTCAGGGTCGCAGGTGAATGTCTGACGAAGCTGTCGGACCTGGTTGGTGTGCTCCGCGTTGCCTGGTTCAGTCCAGAGGACACGTGGATCACAAAGGGTGGACCGGCGGAGCGAAGACGACTTCTCGACATGACGCTCTGCCAGCTCGACGCCGGATACCTGACAGCGCTGGCGGACTATCGCCGGGCGGTGAAGCAGAGAAACGAAGCGCTTCTGGCGTGGTCGCCGGATGAGGAGTCCGACCGGATCGTTGATGTCTGGACGGACAGGGTGGTGAAGTACGGAAGCAGGGTGATAGCAGCACGACTCGCCTTCCTTCCGCTTTTCACAAGCAGCGTGTCGCGGGCACACTCCCGCATAGCGGGGGTGGATGCTGTGGAGCTCAGCTACCGGGGGACAGTTCTTTCGGCAAAGAGCGCCGAGAAGGCAACGCCTCCGGTGGGCGATATCGAACAAGCCTTTCGGGAGGCGCTGAGCCGGATCTCCGAGGACGAGAAGAGACGCGGATTCACCCTTCTGGGTCCGCATCGGGACGACCTGGAGGTCAGACTCAATGGGCGCGCGCTGAGATCTTTCGGTTCTCAGGGTCAACATCGCACGGCGGCGATCGCGCTCAAGCTGGGCGAAGCCGCGGCGCTCGACCAGAACGGTCGGGGTGTGATCGTTCTTCTCGACGACATTCTCTCCGAGCTGGACGAGGCGAGAGCCGGAGCGCTTGTGGAGTTTGCAGAAGAGTTCGGCCAGGCCCTGATGACGTCGACTAGGCGCCTGCCGGAAGAAGTCCTCAAGAGAAGTGCTTGCTTCAGCGTTGAGGCGGGGGAGGTTGTCGGAGAGTGAGGCGGGCGGAGCCAATCGGCAAGGTTCTGCGGGATGTGATCAACGACCTCGGCCTGGCGAAGAAGATGTCGGAGCAGAGGGCGGTGACTGAGTGGCCGGAGATCGTCGGGCCGAGAGTCGCCGAACACGCGAGAGCCCTGAGGGTCTCCGGGGGCCGGCTGTTCGTAGAAGTGGACAGTTCTGTCTGGTCGCAGGAGCTCTCGCTCATGAAGCGACGGATCCTGCGGGAGGTCAATAGACGGGTCGGCAGGCAGGCCATCGAACACGTGCATTTTGTGCTTGGAGGTTCCACCTCACATGACTCCACCATCAGCCACTGCGGAAAAGACGAGGAAGATGGCGAAGAGTAAGAAGAAGGCAACGGCCGCGCGAGGCGCGGCCAAGACGAAAAAGGCGGCCGCACGGAGCGCGGCTAAAAGGAAAAAGCCGGCTACGGCAGAAACCGCCAAGAAGAAATCGGCAGGGGCAGGCACGGCGAAGAGAAAACCGGCAGCACGCTCCACGGCAGGGGTGAAGCCCGAGGCGAAGGCCAAGCCCAAAGCCAAAGCCAAGCCCAAGGCGAAGGCTGCGATCAAAAGGGCCGCCGTCAAGAAGCCTGCCGGGAAGAAAAAGCCGACTGTCAAGCCGAAGGCAAGAACCGCCGGGACGAAGGCGATCGATGACAAAGTGACCAAAGAATTCCCGCTCGACCAAGGAACGAATGCCGGTGGGGAATACGACGCAAAACACATTCAGGTCTTGAAGGGCCTCGAGGCAGTCCGCAAGCGACCGGCTATGTACATCGGCGATACCGGGCGGCGCGGCCTTCATCACCTTGTCTATGAGGTCATCGACAACTCCATCGACGAGGCGATGGCGGGTTTCTGCAGCAAGATAAACGTTTGGATAAACAAGGACGGCAGCGTTACGGTCGAGGACAACGGCCGAGGCATCCCGGTCGACAAGCACCCGACCCAGAACAAGTCGGCCCTCGAGGTCGTCATGACCGTTCTCCACGCAGGTGGCAAGTTCGACAAGTCATCCTACAAGGTGTCCGGCGGCCTTCATGGCGTCGGCGTGTCGGTTGTCAACGCGCTCTCCGAGCGATGTATTGTTGAGGTCTGTCGCGACGGAATTGTTTACAGGCAGAGCTACACGCGCGGAGTGCCGGACAGCAAGGTCAAACCGATCGGGAAGAGAAAGAAGAGTGGCAACAAGACAACGTTCTACCCGGACGGTGAGGTATTTGAAGAGATCGAGTTCGATTTCGAGATAGTAGCCAATCGCTGCCGGGAGCTCGCGTTCCTGAACGCAGGACTCATCATGATCGTGAGCGACGCGAGGTCGGACGAGAAGACTGAGTTCCGGTACAAGGATGGCTTGAGAGATTTCGTCAAACACATCAACGAGAACCACGCGACGATCCATTCGAAGGTCGTTCACTTCGAGAGAACACGGGACGACACCGTGGTAGAGGTGGCGTTCCAGTACAACGATTCCTATGGGTCGAGCATCTTCTCATACGCGAACAACATTAACACGGTCGAGGGTGGAACGCACCTGACGGGGTTCAAGCAAGCACTGACGAGGACCATCAATACGTACGGAGAAAAGAACAACCTCTTCGGGAAAAACGGGAAAGCCGTGCAAGGTGATGACTGTCTCGAGGGCCTTGCAGCTGTGATAAGCGTCAAGGTCAAGGAGCCGCAGTTCGAGGGACAGACGAAGACTAAGCTCGGAAACAGCGAGATCAAGGGCCTCGTCGCCTCAGTCGTGGGGGAGGGACTTTCGGAGTTCTTCGAGGAGACCCCTACGGTTGCGAAGAAGATAGTCAACAAGGCCGTATCGGCTTTCCAGGCGCGGACGGCCGCGCGGAAGGCGCGCGACCTCGCTCGCAGAAAAACGGCTCTCGAGAGCGGATCGCTTCCAGGCAAGCTCGCCGACTGCTCGATCACCGACCCGGAGCACTGCGAGATCTACCTTGTTGAGGGAGACTCCGCGGGTGGTTCCGCGAAGATGGGTCGCGACCGGCGTTTCCAGGCGATCCTCCCATTGAGAGGGAAGATCCTCAATGTGCTGAAGGCGCGAATCGACAAGGTCTTCAGCAACGAGGCAATCGGGACCATCGTCATGGCTCTCGGAACCGGCGTCGGGGCGTCGAGCGAGGACGGAGCGACGGACGGGTTCGATCTGACAAAGCTCCGGTACGGCAGGACCATAATAATGACCGATGCTGATGTTGACGGCTCGCACATCCGGACACTGCTTCTGACTTTCTTCTACCGCTTCATGCCGGAACTTATTGAGAACGGTCACGTCTACGTCGCGCAGCCTCCGCTCTACAGGGTCAAGAAGGGCAAGGAGGAGCACTACATCTACAATGAGAAAGACCTCGCGAAGGTTCTGAAGCGCGTCGGACGCGAGGGCGCTCACATCCAGCGCTTCAAGGGGCTCGGCGAGATGAACCCGGACCAGCTCTGGGAGACGACGATGGACCCGGAGCGGCGCGTGATGTATCGCGTCGGAATTGAAAACGCCGCAGAGGCGGATCGGGTCTTCGATATTCTGATGGGAGAAGCTGTAGAGCCGAGACGGAAGTTCATAGAGACGCACGCGAAACTGGTGCAGAACCTGGACGTATAGACTTCACGAGGGACGGATGGCACAACAGACCGAACGCATACTCCCCGTCATCATAGAAGACGAGATGAAAAAGTCGTACATCGCCTACGCGATGAGCGTGATAGTGTCGCGCGCTCTCCCCGACGTCAGGGACGGGCTTAAGCCGGTTCAGAGGCGCATCCTCGTGGCGATGGACGAGTTAGGACTTGCGCACAACAAGCCCTACAGAAAGTCCGCCAAGATCTCGGGCGACGTCACCGGCAACTACCACCCACACGGGACGACGGCCGTCTACGACGCAATGGTCCGGATGGCTCAGGACTTCTCACTCCGCTACATGCTCGTCGAAGGCCAGGGCAACTTCGGTTCGATCGATGGAGACAGGGCGGCAGCAGAGCGGTACACGGAGGCGCGCCTTCGGCGGACGGCCGAAGACCTCCTGGCTGACCTCAAGAAGGACACCGTAGATTTCGTGCCGAACTACGACGAGACGCGGCAGGAACCGGTCGTGCTTCCCGCGCGCCTACCGAACCTTCTGATGAACGGAGCATCCGGCATCGCCGTGGGGATGGCGACGAACATACCGCCGCACAATCTCACAGAACTGGCCGACGCGGTCAAGCTCGTGATGGAAGATGCTTCCGTTCCCGACACCGAGCTCTTCAAGATCATCAAAGGGCCGGACTTCCCGACGGGCGGGATCATCTTTGGCCGTGCCGGGATACGAGACGCCTACACGACCGGGCGCGGCAGGATAGTCATGCGCGCGCTGGCGAATGTGGAGACGCACCAGAACGGTGCGGAGTGCATCGTCGTCACCGAAATCCCGTTCCAGGTAAACAAGTCGAACCTGATCGAGGCGATGGCGAACCTTGTCAGGGGCGGGAAGATCGACGGCATCCGGGACATCAGGGACGAGTCGGATCGTGACGGCATGCGCATCGTCATAGACCTCAAGCGCGAGGCAATGGCGGCCGTGGTCCTGAACCAGCTCTACAAGCACACGCAGATGCAGACGACGTTCGGCGCAATCCTCCTTGCGCTCAAGAACGGCGAGCCGAAAGTCATGACGCTCCGGCAGATGATCGACGCGTTTATCGAGCATCGTGAGGAGGTCATCATCCGCCGCACGAAGTTCGAGCTCGCGAAGGCCGAAGCGCGGGCGCACATCCTCGAGGGGCTGAGGAAGGCGCTCGACCACATCGATGAGATCATCAAGCTCATCAAAGCGGCGAAGGACGTGGACACCGCGCGCTCGGGTCTCATGAAGAAATTCAAGCTCTCGGAGATCCAGGCACAGGCCATTCTCGACATGCGGCTTCAGCGGCTCACGGGGCTTCAGAGGAAGAAAATCGAGGACGAATATAAGGAGACCATCAAGCTCATCGCCACGCTGCAGAGCATTCTCGAGAGCCGGATGAAGGTACACGGGATAATCCAGGACGATCTGGAGACTGCAGTCGAGGCATACGGCGACGAGCGCCGCACAGAGATAGTCGATGCGACGACGGACTTCACGATACAGGACTTGATCGCCGAAGAGGATATGGCCATCTCGATATCGCACTCCGGCTACATCAAGCGCCTTCCTGTCGGTACGTACCGCAGACAGCGGCGTGGCGGGAAGGGCATTGCGGGCATGGGGACGAAGAAGGATGATTTCGTCGAGCACATGTTCATCGCCTCGACGCACGACTACATTCTGTTCTTTACGCAGTCCGGTCATTGCCACTGGCTGAGGGTGCACGAGATCCCACAGGCGGGCCGGGCGGCGAAGGGCAAGGCGATTGTGAACATCTTGGAGCTTGGGAAGGGCGAGCATATTCGTGCCTTTGTGCCGATCCGGGAGTTCGACGATGACCATTTCATCATTATGGCGTCCCGGAACGGGGTAGTGAAGAAAACACGTCTGTCGGCTTTCTCACACCCGAGACGAGGCGGCATCCGGGCGATGAACATCGATGCCGGTGACAAGCTTATCGATACCGCGGTGACGGACGGCAACCACGACATCCTGTTGACGAAGAAGTTCGGGAAAGCCATTCGCTTCCACGAGAACGATGTGCGCGAGATGGGTCGCGCGGCACGCGGTGTGCGTGGTACACTGCTCGCGAAGGGCGACGAGGTCGTCGATATGGCGGTCGTCGTCGGTGAGGAGGGAACCGTTCTCTCGATCACCGAGAACGGCTACGGAAAGAGAACGAAGATCTCCGACTACCGCATCATCAAGCGCGGTGGCAAGGGGGTCATATCGATCAAGGCCAACAAGAGAAATGGTTCTGTGGTGGCGGTCCACATTGTTAATGAGACCGACCACGTCATGATAATGACAGCCAACGGAATCATGATTCGCCTTCCCGTCGGCGGGATTTCGCTGATTGGACGCAACACGCAGGGAGTGAGAGTTATAAACTTGAGCTCCGGGGACAGGGTGGTGGGTGTAGCGCGCGTAGTCATCGAGGATTAGCACGCAGCACTCTCTGACCTGTGTCCGTGCCGGCGGGTAGTTTGCCGGGCGAGGAGGCGAGGCTTGGATAGGGTCGAACGGACCGCGTTGATATCCATAGGGATCAACATCGGTCTGGTTATACTCAAACTGACACTGGCGTTGCTCTCCGGGAGTCTCGCGCTCGTGGCGGATGCGTGGCATTCGGGGTCCGATATGGCCGCCTCCGGTCTGGTCTGGGCCGGGGCCAGGATCTCGCGTCGCGGTGGACGGGGAAACCTGGTCGTCGTTGAGAACGCCATTGGCATAGCCATAGCCGCACTCATCTTCTGGGCGGCGGTCGGGATCTTCCAGAAGGTCTCGGCGGTGGCGTCCTCTCAGATACGCAACCTCCCGATAGCCATCGTGGGCAGCCTGGTTGCTGCCCTCATCTCCTACTATGCAGCACAGTACAAGCTCTACGTCGGCAAAGAGACCGGTAGTGTGAGTCTCATTGCCGACGGGTACCACTCCCGCATGGACATGCTCACGAGCGTCGCGGTCGTCATGGGTCTCATGGGTCACGCCATCGGGATCAGACTTGACCACATCGCGGCTGTGGTTGTGGGCGTCTTCATTATTGGATCAGGTGTTGAGATACTCTCCGCTTCGATTGCGGGGCTCAAGTCGGGTACTACGGCAGACACGACGGGTTTCGCGAAACTGGCCGAGACGCTGCATGTACGTGTCCTCACCGGCTTCCTGGAGCGGACGGGGTGGGCCGACCGCCGCCGGCACTGCTGGGGTACTGTGACAAAGCCGCGCAACCGCCGGCGCATGCTCCGCCTGGCGATATGCATCGTGGTTCTGGCGTGGCTGTCGACCTCGCTCGTGTTCGTTGGGCCGGGACGGCAGGGCGTCGTGATGCGCTTCGGCAGCGCCTTTGATAGTACATTGGGTCCGGGTGCGCACATCAAGGCGCCGTGGCCCGTCGACCGGGTCGTTCGCGTGGAGGTTCCGAAGATCCGCCGGATAGAGATAGGCTTCCGCACCCGTGAGGTACCGCGAGCGGTGACACGCGTTGCGGAAGATTTCTACGCGACACTGTGGGAGAGCCGCCACGCGGCAGGGACCTATGAAAAGATGCCGGAGGAAGCGCTGAGACTCACGGGCGACGAGAACATTGTCGACATGAACGTCGTCGTTTTCTACCGGGTCTCGGAGGTCGGGGACTACGTTTTCAATGTCGCGGAGCAAGAGCGGTACATTCGCTTCATCGCGGAATCGGTGATATCAAAGAAGTGTGGGGCGCTTGCCATAGACGACATCCTGACCGTGCAGCGCGCCGAGTTCGAGGAAGCGTTGCACGAAGCCGTTCAGGAGCATCTGGACGGCTCTGAAATCGGTGTAGAAGTGATGAGTATCCGCCTGCAGGACATGCACCCGCCGCTCGAGGTCGTCCCGGCGTTTCGGGATGTCGCCAGCGCCCGCGAGGACAAGAACCGTATCATGAATGAGGCATACGGCTACGCGAACCAGACCATCCCCCAGGCTCGCGGAGAGGCGGAGGCATCGATGCTCGAGGCCGGAGGATACAGCCACGCGCTTCAGAGCAGAGCTACGGGCGACGCCGACAGGTTCACGGCGATAGCGGCACAGTACAGAAAGGCGCGAAGGGTTGCGGAGACCAGGCTCTACATCGAGACCATGGAAAGCGTGCTTCAGGGGAAAGAGAAGTACATTGTGAGTTCGGATCTCAAGCTCAAAGGGTACGATATCAGGGTCTACGACGAGAAGCTGAGCGCGAGAGTTCCGTTGGAGGACTAGACAATGAAACGACGATACTACACACTGGCCGTCATCATCGTACTCATCTTGATAGCGCGAACGAGTGTCTTTGTTGTGGATGAGACAAAGACGGCCATCGTTACGCAGTTCGGCAAACCTGTTGCCGTCATCGAGAGCGCCGGGCTTTGCTGGAAACTGCCACAGCCGGTGCAGGCGGTACGCTTTTTCGACAAGCGACTCCAGGTCTACGATCCAAAGCCGACCGAGTTTCTGACAAACGACAAGAAGAACATAGTCGCGGACGCTTTCGTCGCGTGGCGGATCGCGGATCCAAAACGCTTCCTCGAGACAGTGGCCGACAGAGCCGGGGCCGAGGTTCGAATGGCCGATATCGTCGCGTCGGAGATGGGCGCGGCGCTTGGGCAGTACCCGCTCCACGCGCTCGTATCCACGAACGCCAACGAGATGAAGATCAACGAGATCATGGCCGTCGTGACCGAAGGCTGCCGCACGACGGCGGACGCGAACTTCGGGATCGAGGTGGCCGAGGTGCGCATGAAGCGAATCGCCTTCCCGGAGCAGAACAAGCAGAGTGTCTTCGACCGTATGCGTGCTGAGCGCGAGCGGACGGCGAAGCGCTATCGCTCCGAGGGCGAGGAAGAGGCCATCAAGATACGGGCGGCGGCCGACAGGGAGCGACAGGAGGTTCTTGCGGAGGCCTATCGCGAAGCGGAGAGTATCCGCGGACAGGGTGAAGCCGCGGCGATGCGCATCTACAGTTCGGCGCACAACGCGGATCCGGAGTTCTACAGGTTTCTCAGGACCCTCGAGTCGTACAGGAAGTTCATGGACGACAAGACGACGATCGTTCTCTCCTCAGATTCCGAACTCTTGAAGCTCCTCGACGGGAAGGGAAATTAGCCGGTGAGCTACGAGCAGGACACAGCGAGCGAGAACACAGGCATCTGGGCCAACGAGGCGAGCGTACGGACCGACATGAAAGCCGGTCTCCCGCAGGTCAAGCGGCTTGCGTGGTTTTTCGTGCTCGGGCTCCTCATGATGTATGTGTTCTCGGGCATCTACGTTGTGCAGCCCGATGAGCGCGGCGTGGTTACACGTTTCGGCAGCCTTATCTCCGCCAACGTCCAGCCGGGCATCCACTATCGCCTCCCGTGGCCTGTGGAGAAGGTCGCAACCCCCCAGACGACATCCATCAAGCGGATGAGCATCGGCTACAAGATCATGGACAGAGTCCGCGGGCTGGCTCCGACATCACGAGAGACGCAGTTCGTTACGGGTGATGAGAACATCATTGAGGCGCAGCTCCTTGTCCAATATGTTGTGAAGGATCCGGCAGCATTCCTGTTCGGAGCCGAGGAGCCGCACTGGCTTGTGAGGAAG
The DNA here is from genome assembly GCA_025782395.1 of bacterium. Taxonomy (GTDB): domain Bacteria; phylum Joyebacterota; class Joyebacteria; order Joyebacterales; family Joyebacteraceae; genus Joyebacterum. The sequence continues at coordinate 56,954 of JALGZD010000120.1, read as the reverse complement.
TCCTGCGAGGCGGTTCTGACCGAGAAAGTGACGGTCATGAGCGTTGACGATATTCTGACCACTGGCAAGCTCGAGATCGAGCGCTACGTCAAGACGGGAGCCCAGGAGATCCTGGACTCATACGGCACAGGGATCGAACTCGTAGCGGCCCACATCCAGGAGGTCAATCCTCCACGCGAGGTTGCCGACGCCTTCCGGGATGTTGCCAGCGCCCGCGAGGACAGGAACCGCATCATCCAGGAAGCCAACGGCTACGCCAACCGCGTTGTGCCGATGGCGCGTGGTGAGGGAGCGGCGCTGGTCATTGCCGCACGCGGTGACAGCACTCAGTTCATCAACGCCGCGAGAGGCGAGGGGGAGCGTTTCCGTGCGCTCGTTGCGGAGTACCGGAAGGGGCAGGGCACCATCCGCACCAGGCTCTGGCTAGAGACGATGGAGACGGTGCTCTCGAGTGTGAAGAAGTATGTCCTCGACGACGATGCCGGGGAGAGCCAGCTGGATCTCAGATTCATGGAGACGAAGCAGTAGGTGGAGAGGTCTGGTCACTTCCTTTTGGGCTTGACATTTCGCACACAAACAGGCTAGACTCATTTGGGCTATAGGGCTCCAGATGAGCCCGTTTTTGTTGCGTGGCGCGGGCGGAGAGTGCACAGGCTTGGCCCCGGGAGCAACAATCAGTTGAAAGGACTGACTGTTACTTGCTGGTGACGACCAGGGCGTTCCAGCCATATCTGTGGCACACAAGGACCCCGAGATCGCTTTTCTAGTATCTAGTATATAGAGCGATGCGGGGTTTCTTTACGCTCAGGAAGCCCGCACGGTTGGAGCTGTTGCGAGCGCAGCACGCGCCGCGGCACTACACGGACCAGAGATAGACCGAGATCCATCACTCCGGAAGGCGGTGCGTGGGAGCCTGCCGGATTCAGCGAGAGAACTCCAAGCGAGAGGGCTTGCCAGGATGAAAGAAGTCTTCATCGGACGAGAGAACCTCCTCAAGCTGATCGGGCGCTGGGCCAGGAACCAGAGGGTCTACGTCCCGGTCACATTCGACATCATGAACAATCCGGAGACACCCGACTACGAGCTTGTGAAGGAAGAGGTTCCCGAGAAACTTGAACTCCACGGGGCGTGCCCGGCGCAGTCCCCGAAGACATTCCTCTTCTATGCGCGTGAGGTGGTCGCGAAATACCCGAGCAGCGATCCTGAGGCGAACGTGGAGGCGCCCGCGACGATCGTCGTGGGTCCGCGGGCGTGCGATCTTAACGGCCTCGAGAAGTTCGACAAGGTCTATTGGAGCACCAAGCACTTCTCGGAGGAGTATGACGACCCATTCTACGTCGAGAAGCGCCGAAACACAATCCTCGTCTCGGTCGACTGCACCGCGCCGAAGGAGACCTGTTTCTGCACGATGATGGGCGGACAGCCCTACGCCGAGGACGGGTTCGATCTCAACATTTCTCCGCTTGAGTCCGGATACATCCTCACGACGGGTTCCGAAAAGGGGGAGAAACTCCTCGATGGGAGCGACGATCTCTTCACTCCGGTCGATTCAGGCCACGAGGATGAACGGACCAGAAGCCGGGCATCGGTGACCGCGGCAGTAGAGCGTCAGAACGCTCAGTATGCGGTTGACGTACCGTATGACAAGCACGAGCTGGGGAGCGACCGGGATGCGTGGGCATATGTCACGCAGAACTGCGTCGGTTGTGGAGCCTGCAATCGTGTCTGTCCATCGTGCACGTGTTTCCTCCTTGTGGACCAGAGGGCGGAGGGCGGCTACGAGCGGACGCGGAACTGGGACACGTGCCTGTCCATCGGCTATGCGAGGACGGGTGGTGGTGGCAACTCAAGGCCGAATCTGGCGCAACGTTTTGAGAATCGCCTCCGCTGCAAGCTGGAGTATTCACGCGACAGGTACGGCGCGGTCTCGTGCACCGGCTGCGGCAGGTGCATTGACGTCTGCATGGGTCGGATCGATATGAGAGAAGCTATCAAGCACGTCGTCACGGAGATGTCAAAGGCATGAAGAACCTCTACAGGCCAATCGAGAGTGTGATCGAGGACATCAAGCAGGAGTCCCCGAACATCACAACTTACAGGTTCCGCCCGAAGGAGCCGCTCACCTTCGGGGCCGGCCAGTTCGTTGAGCTGACGGTGCCCGGAGTTGGAGAGGCCCCGTTCACGCCGTCGTCGAACCCCAACATCACGGAGACGATGGAGATCACGATCATGGATGTCGGCACGGTGACGCACGCTCTCACCAAAATGAAGGTGGGAGACACCGTCGGGATCAGGGGACCGTACGGCAACGGTTACAACATGGCCGACTTCGACGGCAAGGAGATCCTGATAATGGGCGGTGGCGTTGGACTGGCGCCGCTTCGGTCACTTATTCTGGCGCTCTTCGATGACATCGATCGCTACAAGAAGATATCCATCCGCTACGGAGCAAGAACACCCGAAGACATCATCTTCAAGGATCTTCTCGGCGAATGGGAGAAGATGAAGAACACCGAGGTGCTGCTCACGATCGACGAACCGGCCGACAACTGGACCGGCAAAGTAGGTGTCGTCACGGTGCTTCTCGACGATCTACCTCTTCTTACCACCGCGGACATTGGCAAATCACCATTCAGCGCGGAAACGGCCGTCGCGTGCGTCTGTGGCCCGCCGATCATGCTGAAGTTCGTCAACATTGCACTCCTTGAGAAAGGTTTCAAGCCCGAGAGCATCTACCACTCGATGGAGCGCAACATGAGCTGTGGACTTGGCAAGTGTGGGCACTGCATGATGGGCGAACTCTACATCTGTAAGGATGGACCCGTCATGACAGCGGCGGAAGTTGCCAAGTTCGAGGATCCATTCTAAGCGATCACTCTCAGGGGAAGTCGACATGCCAGAGATCAGAAAGGCGTCTTGTCTCATGTGCTCCCTCCAGTGTGGGTTCAACGTGGAGGTCGACCGGGGGGTGCCCGTGAGGGTGGACTTCGAGAAGGAGTCGCCTCTGGCCCGAGGGTCACTCTGCGCCAGGGGGCATTACAACCTCGAGATCCTTCTTCACCCTAAGCGATTCCTTGCGGCGACGGTTAACCGGCGCAGGGTTCCTTGGTCTGCAGCGGTGACGAAGGTGGCCGGGAGAATAGATGAGATAAAGAAGAACCACGGAGCTGATGCGCTCGGCATCATCGTCGGGACAGAGCTCTCGAACGAGGACTACGAGGCAGCCGTCGGCTTTGCTACACACGTTCTTGGCACCACGAACATCGGCGTCGCCTACGATGGGAACGATTACGGGGTCCTTACGGGGGGCGGGACCGGCGATGCAACGCCGGAGGATCTCGACGAAGCGGACTGCTTTGTCCTGATCGGGGACGTGTTCTGGGGCCACCCGACCGTATCGAAACGCATCATCGACGCAAGACACAAGAGCAGGTCGAATCAGATCATCACCATTAATCCGTACCGTTCGAACACGGACTGGTTCGCCGACCTGCACATCGAGCCGCCGGCCGGGAGTGAGCCGCTGATCTTGGCCGGTCTGCTCAAGGCGATGAACGTTCAAGGCTCGCCGTCTGTGGACATCGACAGGGCCGCAGCCGCAGGCGGGATGTCGAAGGTCGGGCTTGAGAGACTTGCCACGAGACTCCGCGACTTCCGGAAAGTCGTTGTCATCGTCTCGTCGCGGCTTGGCGACTCAACGTCCGGCTACATGACGGGTCTTCTTGCGGCCAAGCTCGCGTCGGCCGCGGGCGGCAAGTACGCACCGCTCTTTCGGGGCGGAAACGCCATCGGCGCTTTTCAGTGCGTGAGTTCGGACTGCACGACAGCTGAGATCCTCGCGGGCGTTGCGGACAAGCGGATCAAGGGGCTTCTGGTGTTCGGGCCGGACCCGGTACAGCTCTATCCGGGAGCAGTCAGTCTGGATGACCTGGAGAGCCTCGATTTCCTCGCGGCATCCGCGATCTTCGAGAATGACACCACGAAACATAGCGAGGTGGGACTACCCCAGGTGGTCTGGACGGAGTTCGACGGGAGCTACTCGCCGTCGTTCAACTTCGCCACGTCGGTGGAGGCGTGTGTGAAGGCCCAGGGTGACGCGAGGTCTGTGGGGGCGATGCTCGTGGATATCGCATCAGAGATGGGAACGACGATCCCTGTGGGCGGCCTGACAGCCACACACCCGGAGTTGGGTGTGGACGTTGATGCGGCACTCGCGAAGATGGCGAGCAAGCCGCCGGATGGGCTTGAGCTCGTCGAGAGTATCAGCCCACTTCACCGATGGGACGGAACACTGACAGGGCGAATGAGTTTTCCGCAGATGCAGAAGCCGTACTGCGAAGTGTGGCTTTCTGAAGAGGCCGCGGGCGAGGCCGGCATCGAGCAGGGCTCGACGATGGTGATCTCAACGGCGAGAGGCGAAACGCGCATGATTACGACGGTGACCGACAGGATGCCGCCGGGACTCGTGGCTATCCCCACGTATGTACCGGATGCGCGCGGGCTCATGGTCTGGACCGTGAACCCAAAGACCAAATGGTTCGACGTGACCTCCTCCAACGTGAAGGTTGCGCCGGAGGGCTAACGGCTGGCGCGAGGCCGCCGCAGGCGGCCTGCAGAAGCGTGATTCGCAGGAGAGCTGGATGAACAAGAGAAACGTCCTCGACTACGGGCGCTGCATCAGTTGCAAGAGCTGCCTCGCGGCATGCTTCTATTCGCACAACATGCAGAACCAGCTCGAAGCTTCGCGGATCATGACGAACATTGTGCTGCAGATGAACTGCCGGCACTGCGAGCAGCCGCTCTGTGAAGCGGCGTGCCCACAGGAGGCGATCAAGCGGCGCGATGATGGTCTGGTTGTTCGAAGCAACATCAAGTGCAGTGGTTGCACATCATGTGCGCAGGCGTGCCCCTTCGGAGCTATCGATCTCCTGAAGACGCGGCACACGCTCGACAAGTGCGATCTCTGCAACTGGCGGACTCTCGAGGGGAAGGATTCGATGTGTGCCGGGACGTGCGTCTCCGGGGCGCGCACGTTCGAGGATATCAGCGACATGGAGGCTCAGAAAGGCGTTCCGATGCGCGGATCCCGTAGCGTGATGAAAACGGTGCGGAGGACGAGGTAGCGGGCCAGTCGGACGAGACGCCTTTGCATTCAAGTCAACGAGAGAGGTAACAGGATGGCTTCAACACTCGGGTTGCTTCTGAGCTTTCTCATCTTCCCTGGCCTGCTCTTCACGGCCGCAATGGGACTGGCCACGCAGTGGGTCGACCGAAAGGTGAGTGCGCTGGTTCAGTGGAGGGTTGGCCCGCCGTGGTACCAGCCGTTCGCCGACATCCTCAAGCTCCTGGGCAAGGAAATAGTCATCCCGGCCGGTGCGAGGCGGGCGGGATTCCTCTTCGCGCCGATGGCGGGGTTCGCGGCCGTAGGTGTGGTCTCCACAATGCTCTGGCTCACGAATCTGAACGGGGCAGGCTTTGTGGGGGATCTGATCGGCGTCATCTATCTGCTGACTATCCCATCACTGGGAATCATTCTCGGCGCCTCAGCTTCCAGCAATCCGCTTGCGAGCGTAGGCGCGAGCCGCGAGATGAAACTGGTTCTGGCCTACGAGCTTCCGTTCATCATCGCGATCTTCACGGCCGTCACGAAGGTGTCTCCAATGACGCTGAGGCTCGACGGCATCCTTGAGTATCAAGCGGCCAACGGCGTGCTTCTCGGCAACGTCTCCTGCATTCTCGCGTTCATCGTCTGCATCCTGGTCGCACAGGCCAAGCTCACGTATCCGCCGTTCGACATTCCCGAGGCAGATACCGAGATCATGGATGGGACGCACATAGAGTACTCGGGCGCGGCGCTTGCCATCATCAAACTCCAGCAGGCCATGCTGCTTTTCACACTGCCCATTCTTTTCATTACGGTCTTCTGGGGAGGGCTGGTCTTCTCGGGCTGGAATATCCTCTACACGATCGTGAAGTACCTGATAATCATCGTGATCATTGTCCTCATCAAGAACGTGAACCCGAGAGTCAGAATCGATCAGGCCATGAGGTTCTTCTGGGGGCCGGTCACGCTGATCGCGGTCGTGGGCATGGTCCTGGCGATCCTTGGGTTCTAGGTCGAGAGCGGACGGGGAGCAAATGGACGCAATCAAATGGGGATTCAAGAAATCGCTGTGGGTGTTTCACCTGAACGCGGGTGCGTGCAACAACTGCGACATTGAGGTTCTCGATTGTCTGTGCCCTAAGTTCGACATAGAGCGCTTCGGTATGAAGCTGGTTGGTAGCGTGAAGCACGCCGACGTGCTTCTCGTCTCGGGCAGCGTACCACGAAAGGTCATGCCCGATCTCATCGAAGCATACGAGCAGGCACCTAAACCTGTTGCGGTGGTAGCTATCGGGGCATGTGCGTGCACGGGCGGGATCTTCAAGGATGGGTACAACTTCGCGGGACCGGTCGACAAACATATCCCGGTTGACGCGTACGTCCCAGGGTGTCCACCGCGTCCTGAGGCGATCATCGGCGCGGTAGTGAAGCTCATGGGGAAGCTCTAGTGAGACAGGAGAGCGCGGTCGGAATCGCGGCGCAGGATCGCCGCTCGAAGCCCGGGCTCGGGGAGTGACGAGACGATGAGCAAGCAGGTTCTCGAGAACTTGAAGACGAAGTTCGGAGACCGCGTGGATATCCACGAGCACAGCCCGAAACGGGCATACGTGGCGGTCTCGAACGACGACTGGATGACTGTGCTGCGGCACATGTACGAGGTGGAGGGTGGGAGGCTTACGACGGCAACGGGGAGTGACCGGTCGACAGGGGTGGAACTTCTGTACCATTTCGCGTTCGATCGTGAGGGCACGGTGGTGAATATCAGGACCACTCTCGATAAGCCGTTCCCGAAGATAGAAGCGCTTACACAGTATTACCCTGCCGCGGACTTTATCGAGCGAGAGATCTTTGACTTCCTGGGTGTCGAGTTCGTCGGCCACCCGGATCCGCGCAAGATCCTCTCTTCTCACGACAGGCCGGCGGATTTCCATCCAATGAGGAGAGATGAGTAGATGAGTACTACTATTCCCATCGGACCATTCCATCCCGTCCTCGAGGAGCCTGAGTACATCACCCTGCAGGTTGAGGGAGAAACCGTAGTCAGCGCCGACATAGAGCTTGGGCGCATCCACAGGGGGATGGAGCTCCTGGCGCAGGAGAAGACGTTCGATCAGGATGTGTTCCTGGTTGAGCGGATCTGCGGTATCTGCTCGGCTTCGCACAGTTGGGCCGCCACACTGGCGATGGAAGACATCGTGGGGATCACCGTGCCGGACAGGGCGCGGTATCTTAGGACCATTGTCCACGAGCTGGAGCGGCTCCACAGTCACATGCTCTGGGTGGGTCTCGCCGGACACATCATCGGATACTGGACCATCTTCATGTGGGGCTGGAAGTACCGTGAGCCGGTTCTCGATGCGCTCGAGGCTATCACGGGCAACCGGAACAACTACGCGTGGTACTGCCCCGGCGGTGTCAGGCGCGATGTCCCCGATGAGGTCTGGCCGCCCGTCCTGAAATCGATGGACGAGTTTGCGGAGAAGACCAGTATGCTTATCAACGTCATCCTCAATGATCCAGTCATACTCGGTCGTCTCAAGGGAGTCGGTATTCTGACCAAAGAGGACGCGATTGCGTACGGGGTCCTTGGTCCGACGGCGAGGGGCTCGGGTGTCGATATCGACGTCCGGCGCGACGAGCCATACGGCGCGTACGACGAGGTCGACTGGGACGTGATAGTTCAGCCCGACGGCGATTGTCTTGCGGTAGGAGTCGTCAGGCTTCTCGAGATGATCGAAGCAACCAAGATCATCAAGCAATGCATCAAGAAGCTGCCCAAGGGAGAGATCAGGAACGAGGTGCGCGAGATTCCCCGGGGAGAGGGTATCGGCCGTATCGAGGCGCCGCGAGGGGAGTGTTTCCACTTCATCCGATCCAACGGCACGAACATGCCTGAGCGGCACAAGATGAGAGCGCCGACCTTCCTGAATATTCCGTCTTATCGGCCGCGCGTGAAAGGCGAGACTATCTCGGACGCGACGCTCATCTTCGCCGTCATCGATCCCTGCTACAGCTGCACGGAGCGCATCGCCGCGATAGATCCGGGCGGGAGCAAGATCGCGAACGGGCGCGATCTCATGAAACTGAGTCACCAGAAGACCGAATGGCTCAGGAAGAACCTCTAGAGGCTCGGGGGAAAGTAGATGCCACAGATTCTGGTTCCCATAGTCATCCCTGCCATAGCCGGTCTGCTCTGTCTCTTCGTCCCGAGACGGGTCAGGGGCGTCAGGGAGGTGATCGCACTCGCGGGCACTGCGTGGGCGTTCGTAGCGGCGCTCCGGCTATTCGGACAGTGGCCGCTCTCGTTCACGAAGGACTGGGTGGTGTTTGGCGGCCTTGATGTCCAGTTTGATCTCCTGCTCAACCAGTTCAGCGCCTTCATTATTATATTTGTGGCGCTGTTTGGTCTGGGCGTAGGGATCTACTCGGTCGGGTGGCTCGAGAAGGAGCACGACGGCAGACGTTACTATGCTTATCTGCTCTGGACCGTGGCGGCCAGCTGTGGAGCAGTGCTCTCGAACAGCTTGCTCATCCTCCTCATTTTCTGGGAAGTGCTGACTGCGCTTTTCTTCCTGTATGTCAACCTCGGTCGGAAGAAGGACGAGGCATCGGCGGGGGCGTCGAAGAGCTTCCTTATGCTCGGGTTCTCCGATGCTGCGATGTTTCTTGCTGTTGCTCTCATCTGGGTCAAGTATGGCACCCTTTCGATGAGCCACCTCAGGATCTTCGTCGGGGACGGGACGTCCGCTTTCATCTATCTGTTGCTGATGATGGGCGCCATCACAAAGGCCGGCGCAATGCCGTTCCACACCTGGGTTCCGGCGGCGGCCAAGGGCGCGCCGACACCGGTCATGGCGCTCCTGCCGGCATCAATCGACAAGCTCCTGGGTATCTATCTTCTTGCGAGGATCAGCCTTGATATCTTCAGCATCGGGCCGGGTCTCTCTCTAACGCTCATGATCATCGGTGCGGTGACCATATTCGCGGCCGTGATGATGGCGCTCATCCAGCACGATCTGAAAGTGCTCCTCGCGTATCACGCAGTCAGTCAGGTCGGGTACATGATACTGGGCATCGGCACGGGGATTCCCGTAGCCATTGCCGGCGGCCTCTTTCATATGCTCAACAACGCGATCTACAAGACGGGCCTGTTCCTGGGGGCCGGGTCTATCGAGAAACAGACCGGGACGACCGAGATCTCGAAACTCGGAGGTCTTGCCAGGGCGATGCCGGTCACATTCATCACGATGGCGGTCGCGGCCTTCGCGATTTCGGGTGTGCCACCATTCAACGGCTTTGTTTCGAAGTGGATGATATACGCAGGCATCGTTGAACTCGGGAGCCGGGGCTTCAGCGCGTACTGGATCTTTGTTCTCGTGGCGGTCTTCGGTAGCGCGCTGACGCTCGCATCGTTCGTGAAGGTTCTCTACTCGGCCTTCCTCGGGCAGCAGCCGAGCGCGCTCAGTCATGTCAGGGAATCGTCCTGGTTTATGCGGGTTCCGATGCTCGTCCTTGCCGGTCTCTGCATTCTCTTCGGCGTCTGGGCGAAGTTCCCGATCGACAGGTTTATCAACCCGATCGTTCACGGGGCTGTCGGTTCGACGTCGACGGGTGCAATCGCTCTCGGCGTGGGCTTCTGGGATCCCGCGAGCGCGACGGGCCTTATCATTGTGGGCATCATTATCGGTCTGCTCGTGGTGTTCATCGGGAAGTTCACGACGCGGCGGGTCGGGCGTATTTTCGTGGGTGGCATCAGACCGCCGGAGCGGATGGATGCAATGCACGTGACCGGAACCGGCTTCTACAACACGATAAAGGAGATGATTCCGTTCAAGGGTTTCTACATGAACGCCGAGCAGAAGGTGTTCGACGTACACGTGGTCGGTGGCCGGGTCGGCGATGTCTTTGTTCAGGCATTGAGATCCATGCACAGCGGCGTCCTGTCGACGTACCTCGCGTGGTGCGTTATCGGCCTCGGCGCGATAGTGTTCGCAGTACTGACGGCGCTGCTCAAGGAGCGAGTTAATGGAAAACATCACTCCTCAGCTCTATGCACTCCTGGTGTTCATGATCGTGGGATCGATCGTGGCCATTGAGACCAGGAACCTCCTGTCCGCTGTGATCTCGGTGGCGGCGGTCGGTTTCGCGCTGTCTGTTGCGTTCCTCTTCCTCGGAGCGCCGGACATCGCGATCACACAGCTGGTTGTCGAAGTTCTCGTGCTGATCATCCTGATCAGGGGAACGATTCTTCTCGACAACACGGCGGTCGAGTCGCACCGAGATACGCTGGCGGTCGTGACATCGCTGATTTTCTTCGGGCTGGTCCTCGGGTTTGGGGCGATGATATTCGGGGGCAGAGGCTTTCCCGAATTCGGCGAGCCGGTCATGCGCGTGTCCAGGGTGTATGTGCACACGGGACTACCTGCAACACACTGCGCCAATATCGTAACGTCGGTGATCCTGGACTTCCGGGCATACGATACGATGGGTGAGGCCACGGTGCTCTTCACCTCGATTCTCGGAGCGCTGGCGCTGCTGAGAAGAGACGGGAAGAAGAAGGAGGGGGAGGTGGTCGCCGCATGAAGGGCATGACTGTTATCGTCAAGACGATCACGGACTTCGTTGTCGGCTTCATCGTAGTATTCGGCGCGTACATTGTGCTGTATGGCCACTTGACGCCGGGTGGGGGATTCGCCGGAGGTGTGATCATCGCATGCGCCTTCATTCTCACGATGCTGGCGCACGGGAAGGACGTGGCTTTTTCCAAGCTGCCCGAGAAGGTAGCCCACGTTGCCGACAGCGGTGGAGCTCTCGTGTTCCTGCTCATCGGTTGGTTCGGCGTAACCGTCGGTTTCTTTTTCATGAACACCTTTGGCAGGGGGGAAGTGTTCCGGCTCTTGAGCTCAGGGATGATTCTGCCGCTGAATATCGCTATCGCGTTCAAGGTTGCCAGCTCGCTCTTCTTGGTTTTCTCGGCGCTGGCGATTTTCCGTAGACGTTCCTTCAGGGCCATGATCGAGGATGAGCTGGCATGACCGTATATTTCCTATGCATAGTTCTTCTGACAATGGGGCTCTACTGTCTCGTGGCCAAGAAGAACATCGTGAAGAAAGTTCTCGGCATAGTCATCATGGACTACGCCGTGAATCTGTATCTCATCATCGTCGGGTACAAGAGCGGCGGCGTGGCGCCGATCATCGAACCGGACATGCCCGCGGCTACTCTCGAGCGCTTCGTGGATCCTCTTCCGCAAGCGATGGTGCTCACATCCATCGTCATCGGCCTGGGTGTCCTGTCGCTCATGGTGGCTATGTGCATTCGGCTCTACGAGAAGCATGGGACCTTTGACATGTCCGTGATCAGCAAGCTGAGGGGATAGCCAATGAACCCTTTACCACTCTATGTTGCGATCCCGCTCGGAGCGGCCTTCCTCATTCCCCTTCTGGGCGTCTGGTGGAAGAAGAGCGGGGAGACCCTTGCCCCGCTGTCGATGCTGATACTGGCGGTCATGTCGATGCTGCAAGTGAGCAGGCCGGCGGCCGTGTATTACATGGGGGGCTGGGTACCGCCGGTGGGAATCGCACTGGTGAGCGACGGTCTTTCGACGTTGTTGCTCATAGCGATCAACGTGATCGGGTTTCTCTGCATTCTCTTCTCGCTCAAGTACATGCAGACGTACACCGGTCTCACCAAGTACTACGCGCTCTTCATGCTGATGGTGGCCGGGATGAACGGGGTGGTTGTGTCGGGAGACCTCTTCAATCTCTATGTGTTCCTCGAGGTCGCATCGATCGCGTCGTACGCTCTTGTCGCGTTCGGAGTCGGCGCGGAGGAGCTGGAGGCGGGTTTCAAATACCTGATCCTCGGCAGCGTGGCATCCGTGATGCTGCTGTTCGGCATCGGGACGGTCTACGCGGTAACTGGTTCTCTCAACATGGCAGACGTCGCGAGAGAGATAGCGATGAGGTTTGGCGGCGAGATGAATCCGGCACTGCTTCTCGCCGGGGCGTTCTTCCTTATGGGCTTCGGTCTGAAGGCGGCACTGGTGCCGTTCCACGCGTGGCTTCCCGACGCACATCCTTCGGCTCCGGCACCGATCTCGGCGATGCTCTCAGGCGTTGTCATCAAAAGCCTCGGCATCTACGCGATCTGCCGCGTCTTCTTCAACGTCTACGGCATAGGAACGGGTGCCGGAGAAGCGGTCATATTCGCAAACGGCATGATAGCGTTCGCGCTTCTGTCAATCATCGTCGGAGGCCTCTTGGCGATCGGGCAGTGGGATTACAAGCGGCTTCTGGCGTACAGTTCGATCGGCCAGGTCGGCTACGTCATGCTGGGAATCGGAGTCGGCGCGCGCGTGCTTGCCACCGGAGGACAGCTCTCCATCGCGGGACTCGCGATACTGGGCGGCCTCTTCCACATGTTCAACCACGTCGCGTTCAAGTCTCTGCTGTTCCTCTCGTCCGGCGCCATCCAGTACGCGACCGGGACCAGGGATATGAAGCAGCTGGGCGGCTTGAGAGAGAAGATGCCGGTCACGGCCTTTACGACGAACATGGCAGCGCTCTCCATCGCGGGAGTTCCTCCGTTCAGCGGATTCTGGAGCAAGCTCGTGATCCTGGTCGCCACGATCAAGGCCGGGCATACGGCGATCGCGATCGTGGCCATCGTCTTCGCGTTTGTGACGCTGGTCTACTACATCAAGGTCCAGCGGGAAATCCTGTTTGGAAGCGTATCGAAGCTGGTTGAGAAGGCCAAAGAGGTTCCCGCTCTCATGTATGTGCCTCTCATCCTCCTGGCGATAGCCTGCGTCGGGTTCGGACTCCTCTACCCTATGGTGGGGGTGTATATCCTGGAGCCCGCCCGCGACGCTCTCATGAATGGTGCGGAGTATATCCAGCTGGTCCTCGGATAGAGGGCAAGGAGCACTGATGGACACACTGAAGCGAAGGCTCCTGGATCTCATCATCTACTTTGGCCTGTGGTTGCTCCTGACGTGGTCTCTCGACTGGCAGGGAGTGGTGGTGGGGGCGGTTCTGGCGGTCCTGTTCGCGATCGCTCTGTCGGGTCTCCTGCCGGAAAAGGCGGAGAGGCTTTTCAGTCCGGTGCGTTGGTTCTGGGCGATCATACATCTGTTCTCGCTCCTGTTCTGGATCATCGTGGCCAACTTTGATGTTCTCTACCGGGTGCTTCACCCGAACCTGCCCATCCGGCCGGGAATCGTCAAGATCAAGACGACACTGAAGAGTGACGAAGCCAAGGCGTTCCTTGCGAATTCGATCACACTGACGCCGGGCACACTGACCATCGATATCATCGACGACTGGCTCTATGTCCATTGGATCAACGTCCACGAGAATCTCGAGGATGCGGAAGCGATTACCAGGGACATCGCGGGTCGCTTCGAGGTTACCTTGAGGAGGGTGTTCGACTGATGACCGTAATCCTGTTTCTGCTGATCATGGGGTGCTTCATGTGCCTCTACAGGGTGGCAATGGGACCGACGCCACCCGACAGGGCGGTTGCGATAGACACGATCGGGGTAATGGTGGTGGGGATCTGCGGTGTCTTCGGGGTTGTGACCGGTCGTGATTTCTATCTCAACATCGCCATCGCTTGGGCCCTGCTCGCGTTCATCGGGACGCTGGCTCTGGCGAAGTATCTGGAGGGGAGGGGATTCGATGAATAGTCAGGTAGGATTGGCACCCATCATCCTGATTTCCACCGGCGTCATCTTCGACCTTGTCGGTGCGCTCGGACTGATTCGACTCCCCGACGTTTACAACAGGCTTCAGGCAGCGACGAAGTGCGTCACGCTCGGCACGTTCCTCGTGCTTGTCGGTGTGCTGGTACACTCGGGATGGAACGCGATGGGCATCAAGGCGCTCCTGGCTGCGATCTTTGTGTTGTGGACGTCCCCGACAGGAAGCCATGCCCTCGCTCGCGGCGCGCACATTGCCGGCGTCAGGCTGTGGGAAGGCACGGTCGTCGACAGGTACAAGGAAGACACGGGTCGGTAGAGTCGATCGAGGAAGACAGGAGCAGCCATGAAGACACCAAAGATCCGGGAGGTCAGGGAAGCGATCACTGCCGTGATCAAGGGGCCGTACACAACCTCGTTCCCGTTTACCCCCTTGAAGCCTGCGGACGCCTTCCGCGGCCAGCCGGAGTGGCAGGAGGAGGACTGTGTCGGATGTGGGGCGTGTGCGGAGGTGTGTCCGGCGAGGACGATCGATGTGATAGACGAGGGGAACACTCGCACTCTCATCCATCACTTCGACAACTGCATTTTCTGCGGCCAGTGCCAAGCCTACTGTACGACCAAGAAGGGCATCATCCTCTCAAATGAGAAATACGAGCTCGCTGTCTTCGACAGAGAGCAGGCGGTCACGAAGGTGGAGAAGGAACTCGTCCGTTGCGAGTCGTGCGGTGGAGTGATCACGACACGTGAGCACCTGATGTGGATCGCGCGCAAGACAGGTTCACTGGCTGTGGCCAACCCGGTTCTTGTAACGGCCCTGAACAGGGAGCTCGGTGCGACCACTGATCCGTCGGCGCGTGGCGATAAGCCGCTCGGCAGGGGCGACACATACAGGGTTCTATGTCCGTCGTGCAGGCGGGAGGTGTACATCACGGAGGACTGGCAGGGCTAGCCTCAGTTGCGCATGTGGGAATACACGAGAGCGGGTCCCTGGGGGCCCGCTCTCTTCGTATGCCTTTGCTGTAGGATATGATGCAGGCGGGCAAGATGGAGAAAGGCCCCAAGGGTAGGGGTTCTTGCTGCGAGAGCGAAGAAATGGCTTGACGAGATGACGGCAGATTCTATATTGTGACGTTGTGTTCTATATTCGAGAGGCGATCTGCTGTGTGCCGATGATGGGGGGTTGAGATGGAGGTCGGGCTTTCACGCAGAGAGAGGGAGAAGCGTCGCCAGAGAGGAGACATGCTTGCGGCGGCGCTCGAGCTCTTCTCGGAGAAGGGATATCATCACGTTTCCATGAAGGCGATCGCGAAGCGAGCGGAGTTCGCTCTGGGAACAATCTACCGCTTTTTCGCCAACAAGGAGGATCTCTACAAGGCCGCGATGCTGGAGAAGGCGGGTGAGTACCATCGCACGCTGACTGATGTCCTTTCCGGGGAACAGGACATACTGGCGGCGCTCAACGCCTACGTCACGGTGAAGGCCAGAATCTTCGCGCCCAACGTCGAGGTCTTCTACCTCTATTTCGCAGAGACGGGAGGCGTGAGTTTCAACCTCGGAGCGGGGCTACACAAGGAGATAGGCCGGCTCCATGATGATCTCATCGCGCGACTGGCATCGGTGATGGAGAAAGGCGTGCGTGCGAAGCTCCTCAGAAATCTGGATCCGCACGACATGGCCGTTGCGCTGGAGGGGTTGACGAACGCCTTCCTCTTGTCCTGGCTGAAGGATCCCGAACGACATCCATATGAAGAGAGCATCAGTACGATATCAAAACTGTTTCTTGAGGGAAGCCTGGCCGGATAGCGGCGTCGTTTCCCTCCGCGCGAAACGTGCGCAGGAGGTGCAGAATGGGCAGGATCGCAACCCTGGCAACCCGCCCAGTGCGGGGATTGGCCGTGCACTTGGCGAGGGAGCGACATGTGAGGAGGGCCATCTACAGCAGCATCGGGCACCGAGCCTTCAAGCTGATGATCGAGCGGAATCCCGCCAGGCGCCCTCACGGCGTCCACGATGAAGCCTACACATATCTCATAGCGATGATCGCAGCTTTCGATAGAGCGGTCGAGAGATCGCTGATCAGTAAATACGTTGCCCGTCGCATGACGGATGCCTTCTGGGGCAATGTCATGCTGAGCAAGGAGAACAAGGAGGAGATCGTCGAGAGACTCGGCTTCTTCCCACCCAAATTCGTGCTTGTGAGCCCAACCGGCAGGTGCAATCTGCGCTGCAAGGGCTGCTATGCGGAAAGTGAACCCGGGACGCAGGGAAGTCTGGACTTCGAGACCTTCGACAGGATTCTGACGGAGAAGCGAGAGCTCTGGGGTTCTCACTTCACTGTGATCTCGGGCGGGGAGCCGTTCATGTGGCGGGATGGAGAACGGGACTTTCTCGACATGGTCGAGAAGCACGACTCCGACATGTTCATGGTCTACACCAACGCCACACTGATAAACGATGCTGCCGCGAAGCGCATGAGTGAACTTGGGAACATCATGCCGGCGATATCCGTCGAGGGCTTCGAGAAAGAGACCGACGCGAGGCGGGGGAAAGGCGTTCACCGGAAGGTGCTTGCTGCGATGGAGAGCCTCCGGAAGTACGGTGTCCCCTTCGGCATCTCTGCGACACCGACGCGCCACAACTGGGAACTCATCACAGGTGATGCGTTCGCCGATTTCTACTTTGAGCAGCAGGGAGCTCTCTACGCATGGCTGTTCCAGTATATGCCTGTCGGCCGCGGACAGACGCTGGAGCTGGCGCCGACGCCGGAGCAGCGAGTTGAGATGCGTGAGCGGATGCGCCGACTGATGGTGGAGAAGAAGTACTTTATTGCGGATTTCTGGAACAGCGGGGCCGCGTCCTCTGGATGTATCGCCGCCGGGCGCGGGGACGGCTACTTCTATATCGACTGGAACGGGAACATCACCCCTTGCGCCTTTGTACCGTACGTGTGCGGCAACATATATGATGTCTTCGAGTCGGGGGGAGATCTCAACACGGTGCTCAAGATGGACTTCTTCAAGCGCATCCGCAAGTGGCAGGATGAGTACGGATACGCTCAGGCAGCAGCGCAGGTCGACAACTGGCTGTGCCCCTGCGTGATTCGGGATCATTTCCCCGTCGTGAGGGAAGCCATTGAGAAGAGCGGCGCCACACCGTTGAACGAAGAGGCTAGGATAGCTCTCAGTGACACAGCGTACTGCGAAGGGATGGTGAAGTACGGGGAGGAGATCAAGCGGCTGACGGACCCGATCTGGCAGAAGGAGTATGCCGACACACCAGAGGAAGGAGCCAAGGGTAACCAGTAGGTCCGGTTGCCGGCAGGGTTCCTGTCTAGTCGCGCACGAGGAAGCGGCCGCCGTCAGGGAGGGCATTGAGTTCATCCGTCGCAGCGCGGTAGCCCTCAGCGACAGCCTCCTCTGCCTTGTTGAACTCGAAGAAGCCGATGTGTCCGAGCGAGGGGCGGATCAGGAGATCAGCAGGTTCGGTCTTGAGTCTCGTCTCCGTGATCTCCATCTCCATGATGGTGATCGAGGCCATGAGCACCTCAAAGATATGCGGAAGAGGCATCTTCTGTGTCCGCCGCCGGAGGGCGGCCAGTGGGGCAATGTCGAGCGTGTCGATGAGGTCGGCGAGGGACTTGAGTAACTGTACTCCTGCTGCGGAACCGGAGACCTCTTTCTCGCTGTTGCTGCCCGTCTCGTCGGCCTGCAAAGCCGGTGGAGTTATCGGACTCATGGCTGCACGACCCACATCCACCGCGATCACGAAATCCGCCTCCATCTTCCTCGCGACGCCGACAGGCAGAGGATTGACTAGGCCGCCGTCGACGAGGACCATGCCATTCATCTCCACAGGTGTGAAGACCCCCGGTATGGCGATGCTTGCCCTAAGAGCGTTGATGATATCTCCGCTCGTGAGGCAGACTTCCTTCCCGGTGTGCAGGTCCGTTGCTACCACGTGGAGTGGTGTGGGGAGCGATTCCATGTCCAGGCCTGCCGCGTGGTTGCGAAGGAAGTCGGCGATCTTCTTCCCGTCGACGAGTCCCGACCGATGGAACGAAGGGTCGGAGAAGAAGTAGAGCACACGCTTCCAGTCGAGCCGCAGTATCTCCCCCTCAAGCTCATCCATTTTCCGTGCGGCGTAGGCCGCGCCCACGAGCGCACCGATGCTGGTTCCCGCAACGCAGTCGGCGTGTATGCCTCTTTCCTCGAGAGCGTGGATCACGCCGACGTGGGCCCAACCACGCGCCGCGCCGCTCCCGAGCGCAAGGCCAATTCTGCGAAGGGGTTTCTGCGTCATACTGTCCTCCAACCATAGACACGATTCTGACTTGCCCACCCACGCCGGACGTCGTCTCCGACGAGGTGATGAAATGGAGAATTCATGCCCAGACAGGCGAAAGAACCCTCTCTTCAAGGATCTGGTGAAATGTGCTCTCGTCGAGACCGACGGCGATGTTCACAGTCCGCCCATCGACGGGTGAATGCACGAGAGAGCGCCCGCGTTCCGGTCCGTTCGTCAGGATCTCAATAGATGCGGGCTTCGTCGTGATGATGGAGGGGAAGAGCGCGACGGCGACGGCGAGCGGATCGTGCATGAAGCCGCCGTCGAGCCCGGACTGATCCTTCTGGAAGTCCATGTAGTAGTCGAGGGCGCGGTAAAGAATCGCGGCCAGATTGCGTCCCGGCCTGGCCGGAGCGGGGATGTCGGTCCGGCCTCCACTCTGCACAAGTGATTCGAGCGCTGTTCGTGTGAGGGCCATGCTTGTCGTCACGTCGAGGGGGATGATGGTTATGTCCAACCCTGAAGCCAGGATTTCCGATGCCGCCTCAGGGTCGACGTAGAAGTTGAACTCGGCCACCGGCCCCGTGTTTCCGGGCACATCGAACGCACCTCCCATGATGACGATCCGCCTGTAGGCCGCCATTGCAGTCGGATCAATCCGGAGCGCTACGGCCAGGTTTGTAAGAGGTCCGGTTGCAATCAGCGTTACATCGTCCGGCCCGTCGTGAGGGATGGCCGCGAGGAGTTCGACGGCAGGCCTGGTGTCCGCGGCGTGGTGCGGAGTCGGCAGCGTGTCGAGGAGCCCGCCGAGGCCGTCGTGACCATGAACCTCGGGCGCGATGATGAGAGGGTGCACGAGTGGCTCACAGGCACCGTGCGCAACGGGGGGAGGATTCCACGGCTCGATGAGTTCGGTAATGAGAAGTGAATTTCGGGTACATTGAACGACGGGCGCATTCCCGGCAACCGTAGTAACGGCCTCGATCTCGAACTCCGGAGAGTTCATTGCGAGAACCGTCGCGATCGCATCGTCGACACCGGTATCCATATCAAGGACGATTCTCACGCGGTAAGGAACTCCCTCCAGCGCATCGCTGGGCGAAAACCCGTCAGGGCTTTGAGCGTATCCGAGGATATCAGGCTGCCGTATTCGGGAAACCCGTCTGGAAGCGTGAGGTCGTGGTAATGCTTCTCGACCAGGCCGGCCGTAGGATAAACGGTTCCGTTGTCTGGTGCGCAGATATATGCGATATGAGTTCCAGTGGGTAGCCTGGCTACGAGCGCCCGGGCGATCGCCTCGGCCACATCATCTCCGTGCACGTATGCCCAGAGTCCGTTCGACCATTCATCAGGATTCTCCACCAGCGTGCGGTAGCGGTCGTATTCACTCGGTACCCATATCCATGGAGGACGCAGAATGACAAGCGGCAGCGTGCTTCCGATCTGATGCTCAAGAATGGTCTCGGCGACGAACTTGCTCTCACCATACGGCTCACAAGGGAAAGTAGGGTGGCCCTCGTCGATGGGCAGGTAACGGGGCCTTTGCTCTCCCTTACTGAACACGATACCGAGGACGGACTCGCTTGAGATGTAGATGAATCGCTGGACGCCGGCCTCAAGCGCTGCGCGGGCGACCTCGGCGGTTCCGTTGGCATTCACGGTGCTGAGTTCTTCAGGTGTGCCGAAGGATGGACCAGGGAGTGCGGCAGCGTGGACGACAGCAGTTGCTCCTTCAAATGCTCGCGCTACGCTCGGGCCATCCAGAATGTTGCAGCGAACGTATTCACCTGCATCATCCTGCGGGGAACGGATGTCGAGATTGACGGCGTCGTGCTCGTCTGCGAGTCTGCTCATGACCCGCCGGCCCAAGAGTCCGCTTCCGCCTGTGACGACGACACGCATTGTGAGTGTCCCCTTAGGACGCCGTCCACACTGAGTTCATCCTACTGCCGGCGTGCCGGCAGCGCAATAGCCGGAAGGAGAAATCGAGAAACAAGATGATGCTATTCGCCGATGAGCTGGACGACCACTTCGCGCGACCTTGGACGTTCATCGAAATCGAGAAGAACGACCTGTTGCCACGTTCCCAGAACCGGCTCACCATTCACAAACGGCACTGAAAGGCTCGGTCCCACCAGGGCCGAGCGGATATGACTGTGCCCATTGTGATCTCCCCATCGCCGGTGGTGTCGCCAGTCCCTGCCGCTGGGGGCGAGCGTTTCGAGAACCTCCTTGACATCCTCGACGACCCCGGACTCGAACTCGATCGTAGTTATTCCTGCCGTCGATCCCCCGATAAAGAGCGTGGCAACGCCGTTCTTGAATCCCGAGGCCGCGATAGAACGTACGAGATCGCTCGTAAGATCGACCGTGTCTCCATCTCCCTCTGTTTGACAGCTGATGCTGTCGGTGGTGACAGTCATCTATCCTTCCCCCTTGTTGCTCAGTCAGCTATCCCTCTTGCCCAGGTCATGCTATCCTGAACACTGTACCTTGGAAAGGCCGTTCGTCATGGAGGATGCGGAGAATGGGCTATGGGAGAAGCGTCGAATTTGATGACTACTTCGACACCAAAGCTGGTCTGCAGTTCTATCTGGACCTGGCTGGGGAAACAGCCGGCGACGTGCTCGAACTTGGCCTCGGCACGGGGCACTTGCTCTTCGAGATAGCCAAGCAGGGCCGCGATGTCTGGGGGATAGACAGCTCGCCGGAAATGGTAAGGGAGGCGAAGAAAAGGCGGCGAAACTACTATCCGGAGGTATCCGGCAGGAGCAGACTGATCGTGGCGGACATGCTGTCGTTCGACCTCGGTCACCAATTCGGCTTCGTGTATGCGGCTTCCTCAAGCATCCAGGGAGACAGCGTCGACGATCTGAGAGGCATATTTCGCTCGACAGCGGATCAGATGATAGAGGGCGGGACATTCGCCTTCGATGTGATGTCTCCGTACAATCTCCGGCGCACGATCAACGTTCCACCTGAGGAGCGCGAGCTTCCGGGAGGACGGGTTATTATTCGCTTCATCGCGCAGAGCTATTTCGAGGGCGATGAGACGGCGGCGTTCAATATCCTCTACAAGGAGCACATCCCGGGGAGGACGAAGTACGACACATACCGGGAGGAGGCCGAAATGGCGATCATCACTCCTGAGGTTATCGATGATGCTCTCGACTACGCCGGGCTCTCGCGCAAGGCGCTGTATGGTGATTTCGACCGACACCCGTACGTCGAAGACAGCATGGTGATTGTCGTGGTGGCGCAGAAGGACCGAGCGTAGTGGGCGGGGGCACCGGCTCGGGACTCGCAATCGGCGGCGCAGCGGCAACATGATGCCGCCCGACGCGAACGCCGGGCGGCAGGAAGCTGCTTGTTGGAGGAAGCGTGGGCTAGTCGAGCCGGCAGTACCTGTCGATCTGCTTCGCCAGCACATCGAGGCTGGCATCCCAGAAGTCACGCGATCGAATATTGATCCCGTAGCGGGCCGCCAGGTCGGCGGCCTTTCCCTCGCCCGTGCTCCTGAGGAGCTCCTTGTAGCGCGGGAGGAATGACTCGCCCTCCTTCAGGTAGATCGCATAGACGCCGAGCCCGAACAGCAGGCCGAATGCGTAGGGGAAATTGTAGAAATTGAAGTCATAGCTGTAGTAGTGCGGTTTCAACAACCACATGTATTTGTGCAGGTGGTTGCTATCAAGCCCGTCCCCGTAGGCCTGGCGCTGCGCGTCGAGCATGATCTCACAGAAATCGTCCGCTGAGACAGTGGACTCAGCCCTCCGCGAGACCACCTCGGTCTCGAAGATGTAACGCGAGTAGATGTCCACGGTGACTTGGGCGGCGTCCATGATCTGGTTCTCGAGTATGCCCAGCTGCGCCTCCGGCGGCGATGATTCCAACGCGGCATTGATGACTATCGTCTGACAGAAGATCGAAGCCGTCTCAGCCAGCGTCATCGGAGATCCCTGGCGCATCATCGGGAGGCCGACCTGGCAGTAGTTGTGGAACCCGTGTCCCAACTCGTGGGCCAGCGTACTCATCTGATCGAAGCTGCCGTCGAAGTTGGCGAGGATGCGCGACTCGTTGACTCCCGGAACGCGCATGCAGAAGGCGCCGCCTACCTTGCCGTCGCGCGGTTCCGCGTCGATCCAGCTCTTTTCGAACGCATTCCGCGCGAAATCGGCAAGCTCGCTCGAGAATGTTCCGAACTGTTCGACAATGTAGTCCTGCACTTCCGACCAGGTGTACGAGAGCTCAACCGAACCGACGGGCGCGAAGAGGTCCCACCATGGCAGGCTCTCCTTGCCCAGCTTCTTTGCCTTTGATTTGAAGTACCGCCTGAAGGTGGGAAGGGAGTCCCTTATCGATGTTAGGAGCGCATCGAGCGTCTCCCTGTCTATCATGTTGTCATCGAGAGACTTGTCGAGCACGCTCTCGCGGCCGCGGCGCTTTGCGAGCGTTACGGCAGTGCCCTTGACGCCGTTCAGAGCGAAGGCCACCGGTTCTCGCAGCGATTCCCAACCCTCAAGCTCCGTTTCGTAGGCGCGGCGGCGAATATCCTCATCCGGGTTGTTCGAGAGGTTGCGAATCGCAGTCATCGGTAACAGCTCCGTCTTTCCGTCCCGTTCGAACGGCATCTTGAGCTGACTCGTGACGGTGCCCTGAAGCATACTGAGGCTTGCCCCGCCGGAGAAGACAAGGAGTTCGGATGCGAGGTTCTCCATCTCGGGCGTCATCCGGTACTTGCTCTGCTCCGCAATGTCGAGGAGGGCCTGCCGGTGCTCCTTGATGACGGGCGATCGATCGCAGAGCGCATCCAGGACCGGGGCGATCGAGCCGATCCATGCCTCAAACAGAACGAAGGAGTTCGAGAGTTTGACGCCGAGCTGTTTGAGCTCGCTGTCCTTCTTGGCGGCGACCTTGTCGTATGTGTCCGTCGTGGTGAATCCATAGATGAATGCACCGAGTGTTCTTCCGAGAATCAGGGTCTCGTTCAGGAGGTTGATCAAGTCCTCAAGAGCGGAGGCCGCAGCATCAAGATCCTCCGGCACGGTCTCAAGCCGTTTGATCCCGCTGCTCTCAATCAAGGACTCCAGTTCTCCAAGAAGATCCTCATATCCTTTCTTCCCAGCCACGAAATCCTCTGCTTCAAGGCCGGAGTAGATGTTGGACAGGTCCCAGTGGGGAAGTTTCTCGCGGGCATTCTGCATTCTGACCCTCCCAGGTTCTTGATGCCATCAGTCAATATATACTACCATTCCCCGCGGGGGTGTAGAAGAGCCGGCTTCGAGAGGGTTTCCCATGAGCGGGATCTGTGCCCCGAGTGAAACACCGTGTGGGTACTCGGTGTCGAACCAAGTAGATGGCGGTGCACGTCGCCCACAATGATGTCGACCAGGAAAACCACTAGGAGGAGGTGCTCCATGAAGGCCGCTACCACTCTTGCGCTCGCAGCGTTTGTGTTATTGGCTCTGGCCGGCTCGGCGGATGCCAGGTTGATAGAGAAGAACTTCGAGGAGAGCTTCGATGTCGGCGACGGTGTACATCTCCACGTCAGACACGGCGATGGAGATGTCACAATCACTCCCTGGATGCAAGATGTCATCAACGTCAGGGTGCGATACCGCGCGGATGTCGAGATGGTAGGTTGGGGAAGCGAGCCGGGTTTCGACGTTGAGTTCAGAAGCACGGACGACGCGGTCTACGTCACGGGCAAGGAAAGCGGCTTCCGTGTTGTCGGATTCACTCGCATAAGGAAGCACGAGTACTCGTACACGATCTCCGCTCCGCCCTACGTGACACTTCACCTGAACGGAGACGATGGAGATATCTCGATCGAGGACTGGAACGCCGACATTGAGTGTCGTCTTGATGACGGCGACATCTCACTTACGGCAGTGTCCTGTGATAGAGTCCAGCTGGCGCTCGACGATGGTGACGTCGAGATAATGCACTTTCAGGGAAGCCTCGACGTTCGTACCGACGATGGTGATATCACCATCGTCGATGGGCAGATGGCGGACGTCATGATAGCGACGGACGATGGAGACATCGAGGTCTCCAAGTCCGCAGGGAGCTTCGAGATCCGGCTGGATGACGGGGATGCCGCGCTGCGGCGTGTGAGTGCCGAGCATCTTGCGATGAGGGGCGATGACGGCAATCTCCTTGTCGAGCTGACTAACGGAGGCGCGATCGACATCAATATCTTGGTGGATGACGGGGACGTCTTGGTGAACCTGGTAGATGATGTCTCCGCCACGCTCGTGATCACCATGGACGATGGAAGCACGGAGGTCGACCTTCCCGGGATCGCTGATCTCGTGGAGGGAAGGCATCGTGTTGCGGGTAGGATCGGAGAGGGCGAGGGCTCGATCAGGATCCAGACGGAAGACGGCTCAGTGTGGATCCGGGAGGCCACGAAGCAGCATCAGCCTTAGTTGGGGGCTTGCTGAACGGCAGGTGACGATGGCAGTGTTGGACTTGACGCGCGGGCTGCGGCTGTCCAGGGAAGACGGGATTCGATCACACACGGTCGGATCCCGTCTGTCTATTCAGAGGGCACGTCTCTTGCTAATCATATCGCTAATAGGAAGACAGGCCAGAGCTTGTAGTCGCATAGGTGCATGGGGCGGAGTCGCAATTAGTGAAGATCATTCAACATCTTGCATATCGCATAACCAATGCAGTGCACGAGGCTGAGGATATCGGTCAGCTCTACCGTACAATCCAAGCGGAGCTGAGCGAATTCCTGGCTACCGAGAACTTCTTTATCGCACTGTACGACAGGGGAACAGACACGATCTCCCTGCCTTACTTCGTGGACTCCGTGGACCAGAATGAGTTCCACGTTTTCCCTGCCGGCAAGACCATGACCGCGTATGTCATAAAGCGCAATGAGCCCCTTCTCATCACCAGGGAAGAGGCAGATGTGATGATCGCGAGCGGCGAGGTCGAGATGATCGGTACGCCGTCCCAGGTCTGGCTCGGAGTTCCACTGCGGGTCAACGATGAGGTTACCGGGGTTCTGGTTGTGCAGAGCTACACCGACAGTGAGGAGTTCGGCGAGAGTGACCTCGAGCTTCTGACATTTGTTTCTGATCAAGTCGGTCTCGCCATCGAGCGGAAGCGCGCGATGGAAGAGCTGCAGAAACAGCGCGAGGAGTTGCAGACCATCCTCGATTCCGTGCCCGCGCTCATATCATACAAGGACCTCGGTGGGCGCTATCTTCGCGTCAACCGCGCCCTCGCGGATGCGACCGGCATCCCCCAGAAGCGGTGGGTTGGCAGGACCGCGTTTGAAGTCTCACCGGATCTTGCCGCACGGTATCATGAGGACGACGAGGAAGTCATCCGCACGGGGCGCCCCAAGCGTGCGATTGTGGAGCCGTTCAAGACAGCTACCGGTGATGGCTGGCTGATGACCGACAAAATCCCCTACCTGGATGGAGATGGAAATCACGCGGGTGTTATCAGTCTCGCGATCGACATCACCGATCGTATTCGCGTGGAGCAGGAACTCCTCAACAAGGAAGAGGAGCTCCGGCAATCGCAGAAGATGGAGGCTGTCGGGCGACTGGCCGGAGGAATCGCGCACGACTTCAACAACCTGCTGACAGCAGTATCCGGATACACGCAGCTGATGTTGTGTCGGCTTGAGCAGGACGACCCCAACCGAGCTCATCTGAAGCAGATCGAGGACGCAGCAGAGCGAGGGGCCTCACTTACCCAGCAACTTCTGGCTTTCAGCCGGAAGCAGCCGGTTCAGCTTCAGGCGCTTCAGCTCAACGATCGCGTTGCCAACATGCACGACCTGCTGAAGCACTTGATCGGCGAGGACGTCGAGCTCGTCACGGATCTCGACCCGAAGCTGCAGACCATCAACGCCGACCCGTCGCTTCTCGAGCAGGTGATGCTGAACCTGGTCGTCAACGCGCGCGATGCAATACCGGGAGGCGGAACCGTCACCGTCAAGACGCGTAACGTGGTCATTAATGGAGAAGCGAGCAGGATGAGTCTGGAGGCGAGGGAAGGTGAGTTCGTATGTCTGTCGGTGCAGGACACAGGCGTTGGCATGCACAAGGCGACGCTCGATCACGTATTTGAGCCGTTCTTCACAACCAAAGAGAAAGGTCGGGGCACAGGTCTTGGTCTCTCGGTGGTCTACGGGAACGTGCAACGGCACGGTGGCTGGATCGAAGTGGACAGCGAGCCTGGAAAGGGAGCCGTGTTCAGTGTCTATCTGCCGGTCGCGGAGTGCGAGAGTAAGAAACAGGAAAAAGATGCATCGGTCTCACGGGATCTCTTCGGGCACAGCGAGCGAATTCTTGTTGTGGAGGACGAGGATGTGGTCAGGGATTTCGCCTGCAAGGCTCTGCGCGACACAGGATACGACGTATTCGATGTAGGAAGCGCGGAGGAGGGCCTCGAGGCCTACAAGCGGGAGAGCGGGGATTTCGATGCCGTGTTCAGCGATGTCGTGCTTCCAGGGAAGAGCGGCGTCCAGCTCGCGGATGAGCTCCTCTCCCTCGATCCCGAACTTCGCATCCTCCTGAGTAGCGGTTACACCGATGAGAAATCTCAGAGGACGAGAATCAGTGAAAAGGGGCTTCGTTTCCTTCAGAAACCCTACTCCCTTGCAGATCTCCTCGGAACGATGCGGGAAGTCCTCGAGTAAGCAGGTTCCTCCAAGCCTCGGCGCCGGAGCATCTCATCTTGGCCGGTCGCCTCCTATGTGGTTGAATGAGACAGGACGAGCGACCGCAATCGGTGGTCACACGCGCCGTGCTGCAGATTCCCGGTCTGCACGAGGGAGCGATGCATCCGCTTTTCCAAGAGCTTCAGGCAGCAATAGATGGCAACGTGGTCGTTCTCGGCGTCGGTAACACGATGCGCGCCGACGACGGCGCCGGTTGTCTCGTTGCAAGCCGCTTGGCCGAGACCTACCCGGAGCGAGCCTTCGATGTCGGACAGACGCCGGAGAACTACGTTGGTCCGATTCGCCGGGCAGAGCCCGGGACACTGATCTTCGTTGACGCCGCTGACTTCAGTGGCGCCTCGGGAGAGGTAAGGCTTGTAGGGCCCGACGATATCGGAGGTCTCATGATCGGGACACACTCGGCGCCGCTCCGGCTGTTCATGAAGGCGCTCTCTGAAGAGATGGAGTGCGGGACTCATCTCGTCGCAATCCAGGCAGCGGATACTACGCTGGGCGGAGAGCTGACGGCGGAGGTGGCGATCGCAGTCGAAGCAGTGGAAGATGTGCTGCTGCAGATCCTCAGCCTGCACGGAGGATAGCATCGTGAGGATATGGAGGCGGATCGCCCTTCTTGTCGCGATCCTGGCGGTCGCTATGGCAGTATCATCTTGCTCCGGTTTCAGAGAACCCGATATCACTCTGACCGACGTGGACCTTGTGGGGATTTCGGGTGACGGACTCAGGTTTGAGATGACGGTGCTTGTGGAGAATCCAAACGATTTCAGCGCGAGCATTGGGCGGGTGGAGTACAGAATTCACGGTGACGGAATCGAGCTGGCAAAAGGGGAGAGGGACGAAGACGTGCCCGTTTCTGCACGTGGCGCCGTCGAAGTCCGGGTGCCCTTCACCCTCAAGTGGAAAGGCGGCCGGACGATTCTCGAGAGCCTGTTCGATGACAGCAAGCACGAATGGCGGCTCGACGGCAGTGTGGAGCTGAGGAAGGGCGTCATCACGAAGATATTCCCGTTCTCCGAGAGTGGGATCATAGACTCACCTTCCTGGCTGACAGATCTATAGAGGCGCCTCGCGGCGGCGCGGTCTGGAGGTTCACCATCAAGAAGAAGTATGTCCCAAAGAACGAGCGGGCGATCCTCGTGGGGATCAGCCTACCCGATACATCCGTCGAGGATGAACACGAGTCGCTCGACGAGCTTGCGCAGCTGGCGCGAACAGCTGGCGCGACGATCGCCGATCGCTTCGTCCAGAACCGGACGAGAATAGACGGCAAGACGTATGTCGGAAGCGGCATGATCGAGCGGATCAAGCGCGCGGCGGACGTCCATGAGGCGAACCTGATCATATTCGACAACGATCTCAGACCCTCGCAGGGCAGGGAGATTGAGAAGGTCTCTGAGATCAAGGTCATCGACCGAACGGAGCTCATCCTCGACATCTTCGCCAGGCGCGCGCAGACGAAGGTCGCCAGGGCGCAGGTTGAACTTGCGCAGCTCGAGTACGAGCTCCCGCGCCTGAGACGGCTGTGGGATCACCTTGAACGTCTGGGTGGCGGCATAGGAACAAGAGGTCCGGGAGAAACCCAGCTGGAGAGTGACCGCCGTCTCGTCCGGGAGCGCGTGAAGATCCTGAAGAAGAGGCTGAAGGATGTGGATGTGGATCGGGCAGAGCAGCGGAAGCGGAGAGGCTCGATGACGCGTGTGGCGCTCGTGGGCTACACAAACGCCGGCAAGTCTTCCCTTATGAATGCGCTGTCGGGCGCGGACACGTTTACCGAGGATCTCCTCTTTGCGACACTCGATGCGACGACGCGCAGGATAGATCTTCGCAGCGGACATGCGGCGCTCTTGACCGACACCGTCGGACTCATCAAAAAGCTGCCACATCATCTGGTCGTCAGTTTCCGCGCGACACTTGAAGAGGTTGCGGACGCGGATCTTCTCCTCCACGTGGTCGACGTATCGCGACCTCACTGCGAGCGGTACCTGGAGTTGGCAGAAAGCGTGATCTCGGAGATCGGGGCGGGCGACAAAGCCACTCGCATTGTGTTCAACAAGATCGACCGCGTGCACGACGATGCAGTGCTCGATTGCCTCGGGAGGAAATACCCCGGTGGGATCTTCACGAGCGCCACGGAAGGACGGGGGCTCGATGAGGTGCGGGAGGCGATGCAGGCCTTCATCGAGAACCAGGAGGAGATCGTCGAAGTGACACTGTCGAACGAGGACGGGAAGACGATCGCTCTCCTTCATGAGCGGGGCGAGGTGCTGTCGAAGGAAGTGGGGGATGAGTCGATTGCGATGCGCGTGCGCGTATCGAAACCGGAGGCCGAGCGTCTGAGAAAGGTGGGCGTGGTCCAGCGACAAACAGGTTGATGGAGCCGGTTAGCTGCCCACGCAGGAAACCAGGGCCCGGAGCAGTTGCAGCCGGGCCCTGGTCATTTGTCCGAACGATGTTCCTTGTGATCACGCTGCGGGCAAGCCCGTCACGTGCCGACCGGTTGTCTATGTGCCGGCGGTTTCCCGCTAGCGGAGAACTATTACCTTCGAGGCGACCTCCTCGCCTGCAGCATTGAGTCTGACAAAGTAGACGCCGGCGGCTACCTTGTTATCACCGGCACTACGACCGTCCCAGGCAGCTTCGTGCATTCCCGAAGGCAAGACCGCATCAATGATCGTTGCCACTCTGCGTCCTCCCGCATCGTACACGGCGAGCTCGACGTGTGTTCGGCTCGGGATGGAGAATCCAAGATGACACGTGCCCTGGAACGGGTTCGGAGCGGGCGGCGCCAGATAGACGGTCCCGTAGCTCTCAACTCCGCTCCGGCCCTCAGCCGCAAGCAGCGAGCCCGGCACTGACTGGCCCCAGGTAGGGATGTAGTCGTTGATCAATGCCCAGCGGACCTGACGACCGAGTCTCTTGTGATAGTAGCCGTTGTAGATGGTAGCGGCCGTGGCGGCGTGCTCAAGGAGCTCGTCCATCCCGGCTCCGCACACGAGAGCGAAATCAACCACCAAGGTCTCACCATCCTGAACGTTGTTGAACGGGCCGGCGGAGAGCATGGTTCGCCAGTCTTGCGATTCGACGTTTCCCAGATGAATGCCGGGCTCACTGAGATAGAGGTACCGTTCCGGGTCGCTGGCTGGGTCGCCACCGGGCTGCCACCACGCCCTGACAGCGCGTGGCTCAACAGAGACCGGGGCGTTCACCCCGGTCTGATCGGTCGGGTGGCCCAGGAGCACGAAGCCGATGAGACCGTCCCAGTCACCGTCATCACCACCTGGGGAGTCCTGTGCGTACACCATCGTGACCCTGACTGGGAGGTAGTGTCCCTGCAGCCCCGGTGTGGCCACTGTGTCGATGTACGCGACCGTGTCATCGGCCCAGTTCATGGCTGCACCACTGCCCACATCGGGATCTGCCATGAGGCCGACGAAGACGTCGTCGAGCGGAGCTCCTGAGATATTCGCAATGTGGTATCTCACGCCGACGAAATCGTCACGGTCATCCTCGCTCCAGGCGAACGTTTCCTCGTGTACCTCAATGCCTATCGGTGTATGGGCGTCTGTCGGGGGCGGCTCCCCGAGATCCACGGTGTCGAAATAGGTCCGCGCGTACATCTCCCTGGAAATGCCGCCGTAGTCCTCATCGATCAGACCGTCGTCGTCATCGTCGATGCCGTCCAGGCGTTCCTCATCAATCAGGCCGTCGCCGTCATCGTCGTGGAACCGGAAGCCCGGAGAAGCGTATCCGGTGCCCGTGTAGATGTGGAAGATCGGATCTTCGAGCTTCGGCCGAAACTCCATCTCGTAGACAGCCGTAGTGACGAGTGAGTCCCCGTCAACCTTTGCTCCTACCCACAGCCCGGCCACATAGAGATGCTCATAGCCGCTTGCGTGAGGCCACTCGCCTGACGGCCCATCGCCGGAACCGAACGCTCCGAGGGCGCCGAGGTTGCAGACGTGAAGTACCAGCTCACCGTCATCGTGCCACCAGCCGTACCAGTCGATGTCTCGAGTCGGTAGCAGCGCTGATGGAGATGATGCAAAGGTCGCGGGGGCGATGATAGTGGCGGCTGTCATAGTGGCGAGTAGGACAAACGTTCCCAGTGGCATGAGGGTGCTCCTTTCGCGGTGTCCTGAGGTGGGTGGACTCGAGAGTTGATCTCCGGGGCACCAAAAACAACACCGGAACAACCACCTGTCGCGGGGGCGCGTTCCGGTCACAAATGAATGCTAGCAGCCTTCACTACATTGTGTCAAGGGTGGAAATCCGTGGTCTCATGTAGCGGCTTTGACCGCCATCGGCTATCTCTCTTTACACTCATCACACGCGTGTGCTACGCTCATATGTCGGAATGGGCCCAAATCAAGGGCCTTTTCGGCAACGATATGCACTTGGTGTGAAACCCAGAGATGCGGTGGTCGACGCCGGAGGACAGACGCGCGCAGCGCGCGCAGAATCACATCCTGTGTCCAGTGGAAGAGGAGAAGGAGGACGAGCATG
Source organism: bacterium (assembly GCA_025782395.1). GTDB lineage: Bacteria > Joyebacterota > Joyebacteria > Joyebacterales > Joyebacteraceae > Joyebacterum. The sequence continues at coordinate 25,655 of JALGZD010000120.1, read as the reverse complement.
CCGATCATGAACTCGAAAACCGGCAAGATTCGCAAGCAGTATACGATTGAGCAGCTTGAGGAAGCCGCGAGCCTCATGCGGGGGTACAACCTCGTCACGCTCAATGCCGCCGGGTCAGGCCACTCCGGTGGAACGCTTTCCATCATGGACATCACGGCCGCGCTCTACCTGCACGAGGCCAACCATGATCCGAAGGATTCGCTCTGGAAGAACCGCGATCGCATCATCTGGTCGGCGGGGCACAAGGCGCCGGCGCTCTACATCGGTCTCGGCACGGCCGGGTACTTCAACATCGAAGACGTCGTCACCCTCAGGAAACTGTACTCGCCGTTCCAGGGGCATCCGCACTGGTTGAAGCTCGACGGCGTTGAGGTCTCAAGCGGTTCTCTTGGGCAAGGTCTCTCCATCTCAGTCGGGCTCGCTCTTGCGGCGCGCCTCGACAAGCGCGACAACCGCGTCTACTGCATTATGGGCGACGGCGAGCAGCAGGAAGGCCAGATCTGGGAAGCCGTGATGGAGGCCGCGCACTACAATCTCGACAATCTCTGCGCCATCATCGACAAGAACCGACTTCAGATCGATGGTTGGGTTGAGGATGTAATGGCCGTGGATTGTCTCGTGGAGAAGTACCGCGCCTTCGGTTGGGAGGTCGTCGAGTGCGATGGCCACGACATGCAGGAGATCATCGACGCATTCGGCATGGCACGGCAGGTCAAGGGCAGGCCGACACTCATCCTCGCCCACACGGTCAAGGGTAAGGGTGTCGATTTCATGGAAGATGTGGCCGGCTGGCACGGCAAGGCGCCCAACAGGGAGCAGATGCGGGACGGTCTCAGGCAGCTTGGGGTCGAGGAGAAGATCCCGGTGAAGCGGATGCTCCAGAAGGCTGCCGACTGGCAGAAGAAAGCAGAGAAGAAGCTCGCGGCGAAGCAGCCGCAGTTCTCGAAGAACTACTTCTGGAACAAGACCAGGAACATGAAGGTCGACATGGATCCCACAAGAAAGGGATTCGGCCGGGCTCTCGCCGAGCACGGCGACGACAAGCGCGTCGTCTGTCTGGGAGCGGACATCTCCGGGTCGATCACGATCAGCCAGTTCTATGATGGTCATCCCGATCGCATGGAGCGCTGGTTCTCGATGGGCATCGCTGAGCAGTCCGGGACTGCAGCGGCGGCGGGATTCGCCAAGGAAGGTAAGCTTCCTGTCTTCGGAACGTATGGGGTGTTTGCCTCCGGGCGGAACCTCGATCAGCTCCGCACGACGGTCGCCTACGGTGACTTCAATGTCATGATCGCAGGAGCGCACGGAGGGGTCTCGGTCGGTCCCGACGGCGCGACGCATCAGGCGCTCGAGGAGTTCTTCCAGATGTGCGGCATTCCAGGGATGCACGTTGTCGCTCCGTGCGACGCTATTGAGACGAAGCGTGCGACCGAGCACCTGCTCTTCAAGGTGAAGGGTCCGAAGTACGTGCGGTTCGCCCGTGAGGCGACCCCGGTCGTCACGGACATGAAGACACCGTACAAGTACGGCAAGGCCAACGTTATTCGTTTCCGGGGCGCCAAGGCCAAGTTCAAAGACGCTTTCGATCACGCTCTCGCTTCGAAATACAAGAACGAGAACGAGGACATCTCGATCGTCGCCTGTGGGCCATCAGTGCCTGAAGCCATGAGGGCCGCGTGGATCCTTAAGGCCGACTTCGGTATTGAGACCAGGGTTGTGAACGTTCACACCATCAAGCCGCTCGATGGGGCCGCTATCGTGAAGGCCGCCGTCGAGACGGGCGTCATCGTGACTGCTGAGGAACATCAGGTCGGCGGATTCGGGAACAAGGTGGCAGCTGCCGTCTCCGGGAGCAGCAGAGTCTACGGCAAGCCGTTTATCCTCGGCATGGTCGGCGTGAAGGATCGCTTTGGTGAGTCGGGATCGGCATGGGAGCTCGTCAAGGAGTTCGAGGTCTCCGCGGAGCACATCGCCGCCGAGGCCAAAAGACTCTACGATCTCAAGATGAAAAGAATGAGCGCTGCCGCACCTAAGAAGACCGCTGCGAGGCCTGTGAAGAAGGTGGCGCCCAGGAAAAAGAGCGCGGCGAAGCCGAAGAAAAGGATCGTTGCGAAGAAGGCGAAGGCAAAGCCCGCGAAGAAGGTGGCGTCGAAGAAGAAGAGCGCGGCGAAGCCGAAGAGGAAGGCAGTGCGGCGTTCACGCAAGAAGAAGTAGCTGCATAGAAGTAGATGACACAAGGGGGCGTCCCGTTTGACGGAGCGCCCCCTCTCTATATGGTGGTGTGTTGCGCTGCTACCGTTGCCTCCCAACCGACCGCTCGCCGGCGCCATCAATGAGACGACGCCGGCGGTGGGATGGATTCATCGGATGGTCGTGGACGCATACTGATGGAAAGCGGCGTCGCGTCTGGTCACGATCCAGCCGACGGGGCAGTAATCGGTTTGGCTCTTTGGGGACGAAGACCATTATATCCCCCAGAGACGTGTTTCTGCAAGTGGAAGTGCGCGTCCACGGATGGCCGCGCCATCGCGTCCCACTCAAGCTGAGGGGGCCCTCACCGGGCGGCGCCCGTACCGCCGGTCGCGTTTCTTCATAGCGGCAAGGCGGGTGCGGTCGAGCTCAGCCGTCTCTCCCGGCACCTCGAAGATGATTGGAAGCTGCTGCAGCTCCGTGCAGCGGATGAGATTTCTCATGGCTCGCATGCCCATCCTGCCATCCGTCCACATCGCGTGGGCGTCCCGTCTGGATCCCAGCTCCTTCAGTGAATCGTTTGCGTGAATGGCCCGGAGTCGTTCGAGGCCCGGTCCACGCCGGACGTCATCGACAAGGCGGTCCACCTCGTTGGGTTGTCTGAGATCATACCCGACGGCCCACAGGTGGGCCGTGTCCAAGAGGATGCCGACGCGGTCAGCGGGGAACGGTCCAACCATCTCCGCCAGTTCATCAAGAGAAACGCCTATGGCTGTTCCCATCCCGGCGGAGTTCTCAATGGCGAGGGTGGCGTTGGGAGGAGAGAAGGCCAGCGCGCGTTCGATCATTGAACGCGCGGCACCGATACCTGCCGCGACTCCCGTACCCTTGTGATTGCCGGCGTGGACGATCACGGGCCCCGAGTCAAGGTCGGATGCCCTGCGCATCGCGTCTATGAGCGTGCCTGTCGAGAGTTCGCGGAGGCGCTGCTCGGGCGACGCGATGTTGATGAGATATGGACTGTGGATGAGAACCGGATCGATGCCGGCGCTCCTCTTGATGCGGACGAAATCGTCACGGTCCTCCGGGTTCAGAGCCCCGATCTGCCAGGCCATCGGATTGCCGGAGAAGATCTGTATCGTCTCGCACCCTATGTCCTCGGCATACTTGGCGGTAGCTGAAAAACTGCTCTGCTTTGGTATGTGAATGCCGAATCTCACTCAATTTCCTCTCATCACCCGGTACTCCGATGCATAAAGCTAATTCCCCACGCCACACCGGTGCGTGGGCCGAATCATCAGGCGCTGCCTCAGGGTGTCCAACGCGGGCGTGTCCAATAAGTATAACACGCGGGGCGTTTCCATTTGAATACGGACTTGCCAAGTGCTATAATCTATTGTGGATTACGGTGTTTCTGTCCGGATCGCCGCATCGTAAGATGATGTCATATTGGTCCGCGACGAGGACGGACGTACTCCGGTCTGTCGCGGGCTTGCACTGAAGGTGTCTGGTAGGCAAGGGCGCAAGGTATCTGCCCGAACTTATGAAGCCGGGGGGCTGCGCCGCGGCAGCGCGGAAACCTACCGTCAGAGGAGGACAAGATGGTTCTGGCTCGAGTCCGTATGGCTCCGATCGCGGCTATCGCGATCATGAGTGCGTTCCTTGTAGCCGGCAGCGCATTCGCCGGTGTCATTACTCAGCACTACGAGTTCACCGAGCCAGTGGTGGAGTCGATAGGCGACTACGTCAACGTTCATATCGACGGTGCTTGGCACTACGGTGACCCGGGTGCCCCGGTTCTGCCCATGGTGGGCGCACGAATCCTGCTGCCGCCAGGCGAGGTTGTCACTGGTGTGACGATCGTCCCGGGTGAGAAGCTGGCCCTCGGCGACGGTTTCATTGTCGAGCCGGGTCAGATGCAGTATCCGCTGAGCTTCACAGGTCCCATCGACATCATCGCTCCCGATCCCGACATCTACGACGTCGGCGGGGCGTGCCCGGGACGGATGCACGACGAGGAGATAGTCGGGTCGTTCCGCGGTTACGGCATTGCCGATATCGCGCTCCATCCGGTCGAGTACATCCCGCAGTCCGGCACGCTCTCGTACTACACGAGTATGGATGTCATCGTGACGACGGCTCCCGATACGGAAGCGAGACTCTCCGTCGAGCAGATGATCAGACACGACGAGTCGACCATGGTCCGGGTGGAGAGGATGATCGACAACGTGCCCGATCTGGCCGCCTACAGAAGCGTGGAGCGGATCCACGCCGGAAGCCGCGCGCTTGATCCAGTCGATGCCTACACGTACCTGATCATCACGACCGAGGCGTGGGACGATTATCTCGGCACGCTCGTCGACTTTGAGACGACGATGGGTCACAAGGCAGCGATCTTCCTGAGTTCGTGGATCCAGAGCAACTACACCGGCGTCGATGAGCAGGATCAGATTCGCAACTTCATCATCGATGCGTATAATACCTGGGGCATTGAATACGTACTCCTGGTTGGTGATGCCCGGGACGCGAACGGCATTCCTCACAGGGGTCTTTACTCAACGACAACCTACGGCTACACGGATGAAGACATACCGGCCGATCTTTACTACAGCTGCCTCGACGGGAACTGGAACGATGACGGCGACGGCCGCTGGGGAGAGCCCGGTGAGGACGATCTCTATCCTGAGATCGGCGTCGGCCGCGCCTGCGCCAGTAACGCCACCCAGGTTCAGAACTTCGTCACCAAGGTGATGCGCTACGTCAACTCGCCGATCGTATCGGAGAGTCATGAGGCGCTGATGGTCGGCGAGCTTCTCTGGACGAGTCCGCTCACCTACGGTGGGACATACAAAGAGCAGATCAGGCTCGGCTCGAGCGCCAACGGCTACACAACCGTCGGCTTCCCGGGCACGATGAACGTGGACACGCTCTACGACATGGACGGCGGTACGTGGAGCAAGAGTACGCTCATCAGCATGATGGAGAGCGGCATCAACATCGTCAATCATCTCGGACACTGCGGTGTCCAGTACTCCGCGAGGATGTACAACTCGGACATTCCTTCCTTCGACAACGATGGGACCGTTCACACGTACAATTTCTTCTACTCGCAGGGTTGCTACAACGGGTCGTTCGATAACCGGACGGACGAATACAACTACATCGGCGATTGCTTCGGCGAGGAGTTCAACTGTGACGACGACGGGGCGGTCGCCTGTGTCCTGAACTCGCGCTACGGTTTCGGTGATCCGGGGGCAACCGATGGCTCGTCGCAGTACTTCGACCGCGAGTTCTTCGATGCGATCTTCGATGAAGAGATCTACCCGCTCGGTTTTGTCAACAGCGACTCGAAGGTAGACGTTATCTGGAAGATCAACTACGGCGGGAACAGGTGGTGCTTCTACGAGCTGAACCTCTTCGGTGATCCGGCAATGCATCTCTGGACGGCTTCACCGATCGCCATGAACGTCTCGCACCCGAGCGGCATGGTCGTCGGTCAGCCGGATGTGACGGTCACTGTCTCCGATGATAGCAGAGCGGCTGTCGTGGGTGCTGTCGTTACGGCTTACTATGACGACTACTCCGTCTACGCCACCGGAGTCACGAATACGGCCGGACAGGTTACCTTGAGTCCCGATCCGCAGGTTCCGGGCAGACTCTACCTCAAGGTGCACGCGCACGATCACCTTGTATGGACGGGCGACCTTGACGTCGTTCCGGCGTCAGGTCCGTACGTTGTCTACAACAGCTATGTGGTGGACGACGACACAAACGGCGAGAGCAATGGTAACGACAACGCGATTGCGAACGCGGGGGAAACAATCGAGCTTCCTACGACGCTTGAGAACGTAGGTAGCGATCCCGCGACGAACGTGCGGGCGACTCTCAGCACAACAAACGGCTACGCGGCGATCATTGATGACTACGAGGAGTACGGTGACATCCCAGCTACGGCTACGGCGCAGTCGTACGACGACTATTGTATCATGATCGCGTCAGACGCGCCGGATGGTGAGGTCATCACTTTCGACCTCGCTATTGAGTCCGACGACCGGATGAGCTGGCTGTCCAGCCTGAGTATACAGGTTTCGGCTCCGGAGCTGATCTATGCCGATCACGAGGCCAGCGATGCCCCGAGTAACGGGAACGGCTGCCTCGAGGCGGGTGAAACCATCGACATCTCAGTGTCGCTCCTGAACAACGGGAGCGCGCGGGCTTCCGGGCTTACGGCAACCATCTCGACGAGTGATCCGTATGTTCAGATGAACGATCCGACGGACGGTCTTCCGTACATCAATGCGGGGACGGTGGGGGAGTTCACCGATTTCTCCATCACGCTGCTGCCCAGCACACCGGACTACTACTCGATCGATTTCGATGTGGATGTCGTGGGCGACTGGGGCTACACGAGCAGCGCATCGTTCACCATCGCCACGGCCGGCAGCGAGTTCGCAGATGACATCGAGGGAGGCGAGGGTCAGTGGACGCACGATGTTGTGACCGGTGGATTCGCAGATCAGTGGCACATCGAGACGTACCGGAGTCACTCGACGAGCCATAGCTGGAAGTTCGGTGGAAGCGGCTCGGCGAGCTACACGAACTCGGCGGACGGCGCCCTGTACACGCAGAATCTCTGCATCGGGTCCGATGGGCAGATGACGATGTGGCACTGGATGGACGCTGAGGAGGAGAGCTCAACCTCCGCGTGGGATTGTGGTCTCGTTCAGATCAGCGATGACGGGGGTGCGACGTGGGATGTACTCACACCAAACGGCGGGTACTCGCACGCAAAGAACGACAACCCTGCGAATCCGCTCCCGACCGGAACGCCCTGCTGGTCAGGAAGCTTCAGCTGGCGCCAGGAAACGTTCGATCTCTCGGCCTACATGGGCGAGACGGTTCAGATCCGGTTCCGGTTCGCGTCGGATGGACTTGTGACGGAAGAGGGTTGGTACATCGATGACATCAACATAACGAGTTCGGGCGGCGGCACGAGCGTTGAGGATCCTGTTACTCCTCTCACGTTCGCGGTTCTACAGAACGTTCCGAACCCGTTCAATCCGATGACGATCATCAGCTACCAGCTGCCGGAGTCGGCGCATGTGACCGTTGAGGTCTACAATATCGCCGGCAAACGTGTCAGAGTACTCGTTGACGAGCATCAGGAGCCGGGTTACAGGTCGGCAACCTGGGATGGTACCAACGAGAGGGGTCACAAAGTCGCGAGCGGCGTCTATCTTTACAGGGTGCACGCTGGTGACAGAGTGGTCGACAGGAGGATGGTTCTTCTCAAGTAGATGTTGAATATACCGGGGCGGTTGGTCATGCGCTGGCATTCAGCGACTTGCCGCCCCGGTTTCTCTTTGTCTGTTCACGGAGGAACAGAGCTGTGTTGAAAGCAGTGGAACTGGAGTATCCGAGACATCTTTCCGAAGAGATGGACCGGGTGTCGCGCGCATTGGGCAGCACGGTCGGCGTCAGGCTCTTCCTTGACTACGACGGCACGCTTGTCTCGGGGCCAAGAGATGCTCCCTTGCGGCCGTCCGAAGGCGTTCTCGAAAAGCTCAGGCGGCTCTGCGAAGCGGAAGAGTTCTCGGTGTTCATCATAAGCAGCCGGTCCGTTGAGGAACTCAGATTGCTGGTTGATGTGCCGGGACTAGGGTTCATAGGCCGGCGAGGCTTCGAGATAGCGATGCCGGGCCTTCCGGTCCACCACCCGGTGGAGAAAAGCGCTGCCTCAGAGCTGATTCACCGCATTGAACTCGAGATGTCGGGATTGCTTGATTCGGCCTCAGAGGCGCGATTGGAAAACCGCGGCTACAGCGTCGTGCTTCATACTCCCGGCTCGGCTGGGGAGGCTGGACGTAAAGCGGTGCAGCGCTTGGCCGAACTGGTGAAGCGGCTCGACACGGCGCGCATTCTGGAGATGCTTTACGGCGACAGTACCGTCGAGGTGGGGATAGCGGGTTGGAGCAAGGGAGATGTTCTTTCTCATATGCTGGCGGATGCGGATCCGGATATCGTGCTGACCATCTACGTGGGAGATGATGTGACGGACGAGGACGCATTCGCCGCGGTCGCGCTGTGGTCGAATGAGAACGCTGACACAGAACCCTGGTTCATGGTCGGCAGCGATGGCGACGACGAGTACGTGTCCGGCGCCATCACCGTCCTTGTGACCGACAAGCCTCGAGCTTCACTAGCGTCACTGTTCGTAAGAGACATCCACGAAGTCCACGAGTTTCTGTCTTCGCTCTCCGCAATAGCTGCCGGCGTTCTCTAGGCGGTAGCCTTCTCCTTCTTCACAAGAAGAACCGAACACCCGGCGCCAAGAAGAATCGCCGTGGCGATCGAGCCCATCGGCCGCGTGTCATCCTGTGCGCGTCCGCGAGCGCCTGCGACGAGAAGCCCGATGCCCAGCTCTTCCGCAAGCTGGATGACCGCCTCGGCGGGATGTCCTTCGCTCAGAAGCCTTGTCTCCGCCTCCACGCCTTCTTTCGCTGCAACCCGCGCTGCATGAGCGAGGATCTCCGCGCCGTCATGGCGAACGGAGTCGCGCAGCGATCCGCTCATGTCCGACCGATAGTGTTCAGGGATGTAGAAGACGTGACAGATGGTCATCTTCGAGCCGTGGACCCTGGCTATCTCCGCTGCTGCGGAGACGGCGCGATCGGCATTGGGTGAACCGTCTACCGCCACAAGAATGCTTCTGAACATTGGAACCTCCTGATGGTGTATCAGTCTTCCGCGTCGATCAATCCACCGGAAGAATCCGGCTGATGCGAGTCCGTGGCCGGCGCACGATGTGGCGTCGAGTCAGGAGCCGATCCTCTCATGATCTCTCCGTCACCAACCAGTTCCACCTTCAATCGCCCGTTGGCGGGCTTGGCCTCGCCAAGATAGACGGTCTGGTGTGGGAACGGGATCTCGATGCCCTTTGCATCAAACGTGTTCTTGATCCTGCGGCGGAACTCACGCCCGATGCCCCATTGCTCCATCGGCTTCGTCGTGAAGAGCGATCGTATGATGACTGCGGAATCAGCGAAGTCCTGTACGCCGAGAACCTGAAGAGGTTCCAGGATCTTCCCGCCATACTCCGGGTCCGCCTCAAGTTCGTCGCCGATCTCCTTGAGGAGAGCCATGACCTCGTCCACGTCTTCCTTGTAGGCGACACCCATATCCAGCACAAAGCGGGAGTACCTCTTTGTCATATTCGTGACGACATCCATGCTGCCGTTGGGAATGATGTAGACCTTTCCCTCTGCATCACGGAGTCTTGTCGATCGCAGCGTTATCTTTTCGACCTTGCCCGAGGCGCCGGCCGCCTTGATGATATCTCCAACGTCGTACTGATTCTCGACCAGGATGAACATCCCTGCGACTATGTCACGGACGAGCGACTGGGCGCCGAATCCGACGGCGAGTCCGACTATTCCAACGCCGGCAAGAAGAGGTGCGATGTCGATGTCCAGTTCCTTCAAGATCATCAGGAACGCTATGGCCCATATCACGACCCTGAGCATATTTCTCAGGACCTTCCCCAGGGTCGCGGCACGTTTCTCGCGCTCATTCATCGTCGTTGGATCATCGTCATCAAACGCCCGCTCTGCCCTGCGAGTCACAACCGCGGCGAGGCGGATCGCGATGTAGGCGCCGACCGCGATACCAAGTATCCGGAGGCCGGACGTCGTCATCCAGGTAACTACGCTTTCGATGTCGAATAGTTGCGACCAGTCCACAGACTTCTCCTTCCATGGATTCACTGTGCGGTTCGCGACGGGCTGCTACAAGCGCACGATCGGCGACATGCGGCTACTTGAGTGCGAAATTGCCATCGCGATAGATAACCTTGCCGTCGGCATAGATGACCCCGCCGTCTCTCATGTCGTTCACCATGTCCCAGTGCACGCCCGACTCGTTCGTCCCACCGGATTCCGGGAGCGACGCACCGACAGCTAGGTGCATCGTTCCGCCTATCTTCTCGTCGAAGAGCGTGTTCTTGGTAAACGTCTGAATTGAGTAGTTCGTGCCGATGGCGAATTCGCCGACGCGTCTTGCGCCCTCGTCCGTGTCGAGCGTGGCCAGCAGGAAGTCCTCACCCTTGTCGGCGGTCGCCTTGACGACCTTGCCCTTCCTGAACGTCAGGGTCGCGCCGTGCACCTCGCGGCCTGCATAGCAGGCGGGGAAGGAGAAGGAGATCCTGCCCTCCACTGAGTCCTCGATGGGGCCCGTGAAGATCTCGCCGTCGGGCATGTTTGCGCCGCCGTCACAGTTTATCCACTTGCGCCCGGCAACACTCATCGTCAGGTCGGTGTCCTTGGCAACGACGCGAATCTTTCTCTTCGTGTTGAGGATCTTGCAGATCTTCTCCTGCTTGTTGTGGACCCTCTTCCAGGCTGCAATAGGGTTCTTGACGTGGACCATACACGCCCTGAGCACAAAGCTCTCGTACTCCTCGAGCGACATCTCGGCATCCTGAGCCGAGGCGTTGCAGGGAAACTGCGTGCCTACCCACTTCAGCTCGCCGGCCGCCTCTCGCTCGAGGAAACGCGCGAACACCTTGCGACGTGCGCCGCTGACGATCGCCGTCTTCTTTGGGTCGGTGGTGGTAAGGGCCTTTGTGTTCTCGTCGGCCCAGATGGAGATGACTTTGTCGATCCTTTCGGTTGCAAACTCCGTTATCGGGCTCACGTACTTGAGTTGGTGCCGCTTCGCCGTCCTGAAGTAGATCCCGGTGAGCGAGGGGAAGTAGATGCTGAGGTGGGGGTGGCCTCCTGCCTTCAGGACCTCCGCGTAGACCTCTCTGATAAGCGGATCGGCCAGGTGGGGACCACTGATCTCAACAAGGTCGTTCTTCTTGACAGCAACCGAGTAGTTGACCAGGACTTTCGCCAGATTCGCGTATCTCTCGTCTCTCATTGTTCCTCCGGTGCGTCTCTAGTCGATGACGAACTGGCCGTCCCTCCGGTGCGTCTCTAGTCGATGACGAACTGGCCGTCCTTGTAAAAGAGTTTTCCGTCGGCGTAGATCTTCCCGCCATCGCGCATGTCGGTGATCATGTCCCAGTGAACGGATGACTTGTTGAGGCCGCCCGATTTCGGGTAGGAGGCGCCGACAGCGATGTGAATGGTCCCGCCGATCTTTTCATCGAAGAGGATGTTCTTCGTGAAACGCTGGATGTTGTAGTTGGTTCCCACGGCAACTTCGCCTACGAAGCGGGATCCCTCATCGGTGTCGAGCGTCGCCAGGAGAAAGTCCTCGCCCTTGTCAGCCGTTGCCTTCACGACCTTTCCCTTCTTGAAAGTCAGTCGCACACCGTGGACTTCGTGTCCGCCCCAGATGGCGGGGAAGGAATAGGCGATCGTTCCCTCTACCGAGTCCTCTATCGGACCGGTGAAGATCTCACCGGACGGCATGTTCGTCCTGCCATCGCTGTTGATCCAGGTTCTTCCCTCGACGCGCATTGAGAGATCCGTGCCTGCGCGCACGATCCGGATGGTCTTCCGCTGGTTCAGGAACCGGCACAGCTTCGCCTGCTTCCGGTGAACGCCCCTCCATGCTGCCACGGGGTCCTTCCTGTGGAGCATGCATGCGGTGAACACGAAGTCCTCGTATTCGGCGAGCGACATCTCCGCATCCTGTGCCGATGCCTGGCATGGGAACTGCGTTGTGCTCCACGTCAGCTCCTTCGCGCTCGAGCGCTCCATGAAGGTCCTGAAGATGTCGGTCTGAGCCTTGCGGCTCTCGGACTGCTTCTTCGGGTCGACGTTGCTCAGCGACTTGGTATTGGCTGATGCCCGGATGGAGAGCATCTTGTCGATCGTCTCCATATCGAACTTGTGGATGGGGTTCACGAAGGCAAGCTGGTGCTTCCTGGCGATACCGTAGAAGATGGCGTCGAGCTCCGGGAGACTCATCCTGATGAAGGGGTGCGCCCCCGCCCGGAGAGCTTCGGCGTAGACCTCCTTCACGAGGGGTTCAGCCAGGGCAGACGCGTTGATCCTGAAGAGGTCCCCCTTCTGCATATCAAGGCAGTAGTGGACGAGTACTTGAGCGAACTTCTCATAGCGTGGATCTTTCACGTTGCCCATCCTCCGTGTCTGCTGTGTGTCGGGTTCTGCCTGAGCTCGCGCAGGTTCAAAGCGCAGGCAGTCGCGAAGGTTTGTCTTTCACGGCCGGTACTTGGCTGCAATCGGCATCCGCCGGCCCATTCCAAAGGCCTTGCTCGTTACCTTGAGACCCGGGGCGGCCTGCCGGCGTTTATGTTCGTTTCTGTCTACCGCAGCCACAACCCAGTCAACGGTCTCAGCGTCCAGCCCTCCGGCCACGATCTCACTCCGCGATCGGCCGCGGTCGACGTACTGGTCGAGAATGACGTCCAGCACATCGTAGGAGGGGAGGGTGTCCTGATCTGTTTGGTCGGGTCTGAGCTCGGCCGATGGCGGCTTTGAAATCGTGGACTGCGGGATTATCTCCTGATTCCGGTTGATGTGCTGTGCCAGCGCGTAGACCATCGTCTTCGGGACGTCCGAGATGACGGAGAGCCCTCCGCTCATGTCGCCGTAGAGGGTGCAATAGCCGACAGCAACCTCGCTCTTGTTGCCGGTGGACAGAAGCAGGCGGCCATGCTCGTTGCTCAGGGCCATCAGGATGTTCCCGCGAATCCTCGCCTGTATGTTCTCCTCCGTGACGCCTACTCCGTCTCCACTGAGGTGACCGGCAAGCGAGTCCAGATAGGATGAATAGATCCCCGCGACTGGAATCCTCTCGAATCCGATACCGAGATTGGATGCGAGCGCGCGGGAGTCGGTGACGCTGCCCTCGGAGGAATATTCGGACGGCATCGTGACCCCAAGCACGTTCTCCGGCCCGAGGGCCTCTGCCGCGAGGACACAGACTACTGCCGAATCTATACCGCCGGAGAGACCCACCAGGACTCTGGTGAAGCCACATTTTCTCACGTAGTCCCGGAGGCCGAGAACAAGAGCGGCATGGACGGACGCAATCGGCTCGTCGGGGACGAACGCTGAGCCGGCCGCGCTTTCGGTGTCCACTATCTGGACGGATTCCTCGAATCCCGGCAGACACTTCAGAAGGGACCCATCGGGGGCAACGCACATACTGTGGCCATCGAAGATGAGTTCGTCGTTTCCTCCCACCTGGTTCACGACTAGGACAGTCATACTGTGCCGTGTCGCGTGTCCCGACATGAGGTGGTACCGGGTTTCATCCTTCCCGGCGTAGAACGGGGAGGCGGAAAGGTTGATGAGAAGTTTCACGCCTTGGCGGGCAAGCTCCTCAACCGGGTCCATGTCATAGATGCGCGAGCGCCAGAGCGATGAATCGTTCCATGCGTCCTCACATATGGTGACACCGAGCTTCTCGCCGGCGAACGTGAAGCTCGCGACGGATTCCGCTACATCGAAGTAGCGGGCTTCGTCGAAGACGTCATAGGTCGGGAGGAGGGACTTGCTTCTGACGGCCACGGTCCGTCCGTCGAGAAGAAGTACGGCGGAGTTGAAGAGCCCTTTCCCGATGACGTGTCCGGTCCTCAGGACCGTGCCGGTGAGAATCCCGATGCCGGGGTAGCGTGTCGAGAGCTGCGCCAGCGATTTCAGCGCCTCAGCCGCGGCATCGATGAACCAACCACGCTCCAAAAGGTCCTGCGGGGGATAGCCGGTCAGAAACATCTCTGGGAGAACGAGCAGATCGGGCGAGGCAGCGCGCACGGAGGCGAGTGCATCGTCGACCTTTGAGAGATTTCCGTCGAAATCCCCAACGGTGGGATTGAGCTGAGCCATCGCGATCTTCATTCGCGGCCTCCGGATTCTCCAGCAGGACAGACTCAGATAGTAACGCCTGAGCGAAGGGCATTCCAGCGGCAACTTGCGGCGCGGTGTCTGAAGCGTGCAGTTGATGAAGCGGCAGCATTGGCTGACGGTTCCGCAGTTGCGGGAGAAGAGGTCTAGGCGGCGCCTGCGTCGCGGCGTCTCTCGCCCAGGAGGACGATGTTCCGGAGATCCTCAGGGCCGCGAGCGGCCTTCCAGCGCCGGTCGAAATCGGAGTGCTGCGTGATCTGCGCGACGTGCATGAGCGCGCGCAGGTGGTAGTTCCTTTCATCCCGGGAGCCGATGAGCACGAACACGGCGTGTACCGGCGGCACGTCGTCAGAGAACACGATGCCCCCTCGGGAGCGGGCGAGGAGTATGCTGAACAGTCCCTTGCCTTCAACCACGATGTGTGGAATGGCCAGCCCCGGGCGAAGCGCCGTAGTCGACTCCGCTTCTCGCTTCACAAGAAGATCCAGCACTTCATCGGGCTCCATCTTCAGCTCGTGGCCGAGCACCTTTGAGAGCCGCTTGAAGAACGCATCAACAGGTTCCCCGTGATCCATGTCCATGACGGTGCAGGTCTTGACGAGCCGGTCAAAGCGATCCTCCTCGATCTCATCACGTTCCTTAAGGATCTCCCTGAGCTCCGCGTCCAGAGAAGATGTGGCGAGTTCGCGAGACGTAATCCTCCGCACGACCTGGATGAGAGCGGAGTCGCGCCTCCCGTGGAGGCCGACATAAGCGACATACCAGAGAAGGCTTCCAGCAAAGAAGACAGCCGTGATGACGAGCGGCAGGGTCCCCATCTCAAACACGAGGAAGCCGTATACGACAATGGCGAAGATCTGTATCCAGGGATAGAGAGGGGACCGGAAGGTGGGTCGATACCCCTGCATCTTGCTTTCCCGCATCATTATGACCGCCACGTTTACGAGCAGGAAGAGAACGATCTTCATAGTTGAGGCTGTCTTGATGAGCGTTTCCAGATCGAGAAGGACTATGAGGGCTATCATGAAAGCGCCGGTCGCGAGAATGGCCACATGAGGCGTGCCGTGACGTGAGTTCACCCGTGCGAATACGCCCGGCAGAAGGCCGTCTCGGCTCATGGCCATGGGAGTCCTCGATGCGGACAGAATACCCGCATTGCCCGTCGTCGTGAACGCGATAAGGGCAGCGATGGTCATGATGATGAGTCCAACAGGCCCGGAGAAAGCGCTCGCCGCCAGAGAGAGCGGAGTACGCGAACCGCTGAGCAGACTTGCGGGGAGTGTGCCGACCGTAGTGAAGACCGCCAGAACGTAGACGATGGTCACAACGGTGAAAGAGAGGAACATCGCGCGCGGAACATTGCGCCCCGGGTTCTTGACCTCTTCGGCCACGCCGGTGATCTTGGTGAGGCCACCGTATGATACAAAGACGAGTCCGGCTGTGGCAAAGAGCGAAGTGGTACCGTGCGGCATGAACGGCGCGAAGTTCTCAACACTCACGGCCGGAAGGCCACGGACGATGAAATACCCTGTTGCGGCGAGCAGTCCGATCACAAGGACCGACTGGAACCGCCCCGCGTGGCGGGCGCCCACAAAATTGATCACCACAAAGACCAGACAGAGGCCCGATGCGATAGCTTTGACCTGCCACGCGCTGATATCAGGAAAGAGCAGGACTGCGAAGGAGCCCATACCGACGAGGGCGAATGCCGACTTGAGAGTCAGCGACAGCCACGAGGCCATCCCGCCGATTGTGCCGAACGCGCCACCGAGGCTGCGCTCAATGAAGAAGTAGGCTCCGCCGGCCTTCGGCATCGCCGTCGAGAGCTCGGCCTTGCTCAGGAGCGCAGGGATGACGAGAATGCCTGCGAGGAGAAATGCGAGAACAACCGCAGGACCCGCTGCGGCGTATGCAATTCCCGGCAGCACAAAGAGCCCGGAACTTATCATCGCACCGGTCGCTATGCAGAATGTGTCCAGTAGCGTCAGCTCTCGCTTCAACCTGACCCCAGGCAATCAATTCTCCCTCGTATGCGGGGTCGGGGAGAGCCCCGACCCCGTGTCTACATGCGCTTTCCGAGCCGGGTCCTACACCAGCTCGATCCGGTTTCCCAATCCGCTGTCTATGAATGCATCGCCGAAGAGCTCCGAGAGAATCTGCATGCTGGCTTCTCCCGTGCAGTGTGACGGCGCCAGCTGTTCGACTCCCATCTCCTTCAGGCGTTTCGTGAGCGCGAGGATTTTCCTTCTGCTGCTTTGACCGAGATGCATCCCACCGATCACGAGCTTCACACTGAGCCCGAACTGCTGTCCGGCGGCGTCAACGAGGTTGTCCACGCCAGGGTGGGCGCAGCCGGTAACGAGCGTTGCGGCGCTATCGCCGGCAAGCACCAGACCCTGCTCTGAGGGTTTCTTTCCCATGACGCCCGTCGTGGCAATGCCGGGGGCGATCTCTTCTCCGACACTGAGAATGGTCGGGAGAGCTCCGGCTTCATCGATAGCCACGACGGTTTCTATCGACACGTCTTCAGGCAGGAAAACCTCAACTCTGTGATTGGCGCGAAGAAATGTGGGGAGCCCACCGATGTGGTCGTCGTGTGTGTGTGATATGAACACGGCGTCGATCTCTGATGGAGATACCTTCAGGGCCAGCATATTGGAGAGCAGCTTGTCGCCCTCGGAGCCCGTGTCGAAGAGAATCGTCTTCGCGTACCCGCGGATGACGGCAGCGAAACCCCATCCGGACTTGAGGCCACGAGCAAAGGCGATGTTGTCGAATACGATCTGTGCGTATCTCAAAGGCGCACTCCCCTCCGAAATGGCAAGGGCGGGCCCGAACGCGTGGCCTCGCCGGCAGAGCGGAAGGCTATGATTCATTCGCTATTCTACTGTTGCATGCAGATGAGTGCAAGCAGGAGTGTGATTTCGGGGGCTCGCGGCCGGTGGTTCTTCTCTGTGTGATGTGCCCTTCCGGTGGTGCTATGTGATGAAGAGCAGGCCGATCCGATAGACGCCGAAACTCACCAGCCACGCCAGCGCGAACTGGTAGAGGATGGAGAACCACATCCATAGCGTGCCGATCTCACGCCGCGTAGCCATTACGGCGACGACACACGGGGTGTAAATGAGGACGAAGAGCATGAAGCCGAAAGCCGCCAAGGGGGTGATCCTGCTCTCGGGCGCGCTGATTGCGGTTGCGAGAGAGTCCTCCGAGTCCGTCCCGACCTGGTAGAGCACTCCCATGGTTGAGACGACGACCTCCTTTGCCACGAATCCTGTGATGAGGCTCACACCCATCTCCCACGTGAATCCAAGCGGGCGTATCAGGGGTTCAATGGCCTTCCCGGCTGCGCCGATGTACGAATTCCCGATCTCCTCAGCCGCGCGCATCGTTGCGAGCACCTCAACCTGCTCGATCGATTCTGCGCTGCCTATGGCCATGAGCGTTTTCATCTCCGCATCGTAGTCCTGGGAGAACTCGGTGGTCTTTGGGAAGACACCGAGGAACCAGAGGATTATCGAAGCAATGAGGATGATACCGCCCATCTTCTGGAGATAGATTTTCGCGCGCTCCCACATGTGGATGAAAAGTCCCTTGGTGGTCGGTACACGGTACGGCGGGAGTTCCATCACGAACGGGGCCGCCGCGCTCCGGAAAAGCGTGCGTGAGAAGAGCCGACCGATGAGAAGAGAGAGTATGACCCCGACCACATACATGAGGAAGACGATACTTCCGGCCTGTTCTGCGAAGAACGCTCCGGCGATGAGAATGTAAACCGGAAGCTTGGCGCTGCAGGACATGAGCGGCACAAGGAGGACGGTGAGAATGCGGTCTTTCCTGGATTCGAGCGTGCGTGTCGCCATTATGGCCGGCACGGAGCAACCGAATCCCACCAAGAGCGGGATGAACGACTTCCCATGGAGGCCGACTGCGTGCATCAGCCTGTCCATCAGGAATGCAGCCCGCGCCATGTACCCCGTGTCCTCGAGAACCGCGATTCCGAAGAAGAGGATCATGATGTTCGGGAGGAAGATGATGACCGAACCGACACCTCCGATAACGCCGTCCACGATAAGGTCGGTCAGAAGCGATGGGGGAAGAACGCTCGTAGCTCCGTTCGACAGCCACCCGACGAACGAATCAATCCACTCCATCGGGTACGCGCCCAGCGTGAACGTTGCCTGGAAAAGGAACCACATCAAGATGAGGAAAATCGGGTAGCCGAGAAATCTGTTCGTGAGAACATTGTCTATCCGCCTCGAGGACTCCATGCGATCGATTGGATCATCGAGTTCCGTCAGCGTTTCCCTGAGCGCGCCCTGGATGTATCCGTAACGGCCTTCGGAGATGACCTTCTCGGGATCGGATCCCGTGGCCGTTTGTATATGTGTCTCGGCCCGGGAGACAAGCTCTCTGACTTGACGCGCTGCTTCGCTCTCCCGCTTGAGCTTCTCAAGGACTCGCGGATCGTCTTCGAGGAGTTTAATCGCCATCCAGCGCGGGGGGTAGTCACCCGTGAGCTCCGGGTTCGCCTTCAGGAGGTCGGTCAGTTCAAGGAGAACATCATCAACGTGGGACCCGTATGAGACCGGCACGTGCCGGTGGTGTTCCTCTCGATTTTCAACAAGTGCGATTGCGGCATCCACGAGCTTCGCTACGCCGTCGCCGCGGTGTCCGACTGTAGTGACGATCGGGGCGCCCGTGAGCGTCTGGAGCTTCTCGATGTCCAGTTCTACGCCGGTGCTTTCGAACTCGTCCCACATGTTGAGGTCGAGAACAAGATCGACACCGAGCTCTATCAGCTGCACGCTGAGGTAGAGGTTGCGCGCGAGGTTGCCGGAATCGATGACGTGGATGACGACGTCGGGCCTTTCGTCGATGATGTATGAGCGGGCAGCACGCTCCTCAATCGAGTACGCCGTCAGGCTGTACGTCCCGGGCAGATCCACAACTTCTATGGAATACCCGTTTCGTTCGAAGTGCCCCATCTTCTTCTCGACCGTGACGCCGGGGTAGTTGCCGACCTTCTGGCGAGCGCCGGTCATGGCGTTGAAGATGGTTGTCTTGCCCGAGTTGGGATTGCCGGCCAGGGCTATTCTGAGTATCTTCTTGTCAGTCATTGCGCTTCACTTGGGTGCGCCTACGGAAACGGTTCCAGAACCCGCGACCCGAAGGACTTCGCCCGGATTCTGATAGAGCGGAGCCTCGTCCCATGCCACCACGGCCACGGTGAGGCCGGGAGCCGTCTCGGCGGCGAGGTTTGGAGCCGTCTCGGCCGGATGAGGGCCCGGAGCCGCCACGCCGCCCGCGCGGTCGAGGGAGCGACTTGCCCTGGCAGTAGGAAGTCTGATGTGGATCGACGAGAACCTGCTGGGCCTCAGTTCTGCGAAGCGTGACATGAGTACCGCCGATGCAGTACTCGATGGGATCGTCAAGTGGCGCACGTTTCACAACGCGGACAAAAGTCCCATTCACAAATCCCATATCAAGCAGCCTGCGGCGGAACGCACCCTCGCCTCGGACATCCACAACGAGCGCCCCGTCACCGGGGGAGAGGCTGCTGAGAGATACCGCCTCACTTGAACGCATCGCAATCCTCTCTATTCCTGGTTGGATCGTCGGTAGCGACGGCGCACGATGATGCATGAAGGCAACTCGCGCACGGAGGACCACCACGAGTTCCGTCGACTGGCCGGGTCGATATCCACACGCGTCTGGCGAGCCATAGCACGGCTCCGACGAGAACGGCCCCAAGGATGAATGTCTGTACCATCTCTTATCGGTCCTTCTCCATGAATTCGACGAGTCTGGCGACGGTGTCTGCGCTGAGATCGTGTTCCAGCCTGCACGCCTCAGTGTCAGCCCTTTCTCTCTCCACACCCAGTGTGTCGTGAAGGAACCGAAAGAGCAGGGTATGGGTTCTGTAGATCTCCGCCGCCTGGAGGCGTCCCTCTTCTGTGAGAACAACCTTCCCGTAGCGCTCCTGGCGGACTAATCCGTTTCTCTTCAACCTGATTACGCCGGACCGGGCCGTCGGGATCGTGACATCCCTCTGGGCGGCAACCTGGGAGATCCCAACTGTGTCGTGTCTCAGCGACAGGAGGTAGATGGTCTCCAGGTAGTCTGTTGCGCGCACGGAAAGCATGTTGCCTCACAGAAAGTAAGCCTGCTCATACTTTAGCAACTTGCGTGTCCATTGTCAAACCGCATCGGGGAAAAATGTGGCGAACCGGCCGCCGTGTGGCCGACCGGCTCCTGTAACTGTCCGTGTGATAACAAGTTCGTCGAACCTACACTTCTTCGGTGGTCTCTACCTGTAGATCGCCTTGATGGCGCCCCAGGATGTCCTCCGGACGGGGGATTCTTCACAGCCCTTCAGGTACGCACCAATAGTAGCTTCCCAGTGGTTGTGGCCGGGCAGACAGGGGGAATCCGATGCCAGCGTCAGATCGTCTATCGTGACATCACAGAAGAGCGGGTCGGCGATGATATAGTCGTCCGTCGGCGTAGCCGGGAGGGCGTCACCGGGGGCGTTGCCGTAGGAACAGCAGCGCTGGATGCCTGCGCTGCTACTGTCATCGACGTAGATGACTGAACCGTCGGACTCGGCTGTGAAGGCGAAGATGCAGTTCCACATGCTCGGGTATGAACCTGTATTGACGTGAACAGTCCCTCCCTCTTCCGAGCCACTGTTGGAGACAAATGTGCAACTCATAAAGACGGGCGAGGAGCCGCTGGTGATATGCGCGGCGCCTCCCCGTACGTCCCCGGTATTTCTGATGAACGTGCAGTTGAGGAACCAAGGTGTGGCTTGTGAGCACGTCACCGCCCCGCCGGCCAGTTCTGTGATGTTCTCTGAGAACGTGCAGCGCGTGAATTCGGCATCGCACTGCCATCCGAAGTATGCGGCCCCACCCTCGTCACCGCCGAAGTTCCCGGTGAATGTTGTGTTAGAGAACTTAGGTCGTGACGTGTTGTCGCAGTAGACGGCTCCTCCTTTCTGCGCCCCGTTCTCATCGAAGGTACAGTCCCGGAAGACAGGTGAAGCCGCGTCGTCACAGAACACCGCGCCTCCGACCTGCCCGGAGCATGTGTTATTGCTGAAGATGCAATTGAGGAACAGGGGACTGGCGCCATAACATCTGATTCCCGCACCAGCGCTTCCGGAAATGACCATTCTTCCGTTGGCGAAGGTGAATCCATCGACGACACACGTTGTGTCCTGTCCTCCGCCGTTGAAATCGATGCAGCGGTGATTATCCTCGGCCTCACAGTCGATGATAGTCTCGCTTGCCCCTCCGGTGCTCACGAGTGTGAGTTTCTTCGTCCCGAAATCGAGGTCGCGGTTGTTGCTCCCCGTGTAGGTCCCGGGCTCGACGGAAATCACATCTCCATTCTCCGCGACGTCGAGAGCTTCCTGGATCGTTTCGTAGTCTCCGGGGCCGGCGCAGTTGACTACGATGATGTCGGCGATTGCTGTCCCCGAGAGGGCTGCCAGCACGAGGATCGTGAGCGTGGCGGCAAGCGCAGGAGTGCGGGCGGCCGCAGCCGTCGCCGAAAGCCTCGTGAGTATGTGTCGTGTTGGCATTTGCGTGCCTCCTACCTGTACATCGCCTTGATCGTGCCCCAGCTCTCGGTTTGAACCGGCGAGAGCGTGCAGCCCTGGCCGAGCGCACCGATGGCGACACCCCACGGGTTGCGTGGTGGCGACGGCATGCAGGGCGAATTGGCAGCGAGCGTAATGTCATCCTCCGTGATGTCGCAGAAGAGAGGGTCCTCGAAGATAATGCCGTCTACGCTTCCACAGACGTCGTTCCCGTCAGGGTTGGCGAAGGAGAGGCAGTAGTGGATCGTCGGCGTGCTGGTTCCGTCGCAGTAGAACGTTGACGCACCATCCTCGTGGGAGAACGCGAAGATGCACTTGTCGAACGCCGGGTTGGATGTCACCCAGGCGTAGTAGACGGATCCCTCGCCGAGCGAGCGGTTCTTCACGAACGTGCAGTTGGTGAAGGTGGCATTGGAGACATGAGCGTAGAACGCGCCGCCGTTCGTCGTCGCAAGGTTGTTGAGGAAGACCGCATCGATGACCGTGGGATCCGACTGGAAGAAGCCAAGCGCGCCGCCCTGGTCGCCGGACGTGTTTCCCTCGAACCACGCTGCCCGGACGAGAGGGTTGCAGTAGTTGTTGCAGGCCATCCCACCCCCGAAGCCCGTGGATGCGGAGTTGTTCGTGAATGTGCAGTTGCGGACGATGGCGTGTGAACGCCACGCGCAGTAGAGCCCGCCGCCGCTCGTGAGAGCCGTGTTCGATTCGAAAACGCAGTTGTCAAAGATGGGCAGACAGTCACCGTTGACGTAGGCGCCGCCACCGCTGCTGCCGTAGCTGTTGTTGTTGCGGATGATGCAGTCTATGAACTTCGGGCACGGGGGCTCGCCCCATGAGGTCTCAATGCGGATGCCGGCGCCCACGTCACCGGCCTGGACGAACCGGCCGCCTGCGATCGTGAACCCGTCGATCACACACGTCGTGTCCTGGCCTGTGCCGAGGAAGTCGAAGAGACGATGACCTCCGTCCGCCTGGTTGTCGATGATCGTGACCAGGTTTCCCGACTCGCTTCTGAGCAGTAGGTTCTTCGTTCCGAAATCGAGGTCGCGGTTGCCGTCGCCGGTGTATGTGCCCGCGACGACGACAACCTCGCCACCCTCAACCGCTGCGTCGAGGCCTTCCTGGATGGTGAAATAGTCGCCGTTGCCCGAAGCATCGACGACGATGGCTTGCGCCCCGGCGGGAATGGCAACCACAGCGATGGCGAGTGTGATCATCACAATAAGTGCGAGCTTCATCAGCGGCCTCCCGGAAGTGAACCTCCATGTGATCTTGTTCGTCACCCTATACCATGAGGGGCCGTGAGGCCACAGAAGTTCCCGCGGACCGGCGCCGGCCTCACTCGCTGTGTACCAGCCTAGAACCCTCGCGCTTGTCTGAGCATTCCGTCTATCTCGTGTGCGCGCTCCTGCTGGGCTATCCAGTACTCGGGATAGCGCTGCGCGTCGAGTTCCTCGACCGACTTGCCTTGCTGCTCGACCCATGTGTAGTACTTCAGGTTGAACCAGTTCTGCTTCACGTGCTGCGTTGCTTCGCTGATCCAATCGAGCTTCGCGCCGTGGAAGATGGACCCCATACGGACGGCGGCCTCCGTCTCGTCCATGGTCCCGTAGATGTCGTCAAGCTGCTTCATTACGGAGTGATAACGGTCCATCGTGTCGGTCGCTACGGTGAAGACGCACTGGTGATCCCGCATGCGGTAGTACTTAGCCGTCTTGATGGCCGCAAGCACGTTGCAGACACCCGAGATACCCATGATCTCGTTCATCTCGCGGATGCTCTCTTCGGGCACATTGTAGCGGTTCGCCAGGACCTTCCAGCCCGGCTCCTCCGTGAGAAGCTGGAGACCCTTCTTGGACTCCATGTCATCGATGCACATGATGGCGTCCATGTTGAAGACGTTGTGAATCCACGTGACGTGTTTGTCGCCTATGCCCTGGATGTCATGTCCACCGTAGCCGTTCCAGTACATGGTGGGGCACTGGATGGGCTCAACACCTACCGTGAGGGCGTCGTGGAACTCGTGCTTGATGCGCTCGCCGGCGGCTATGGTGCCGGCTGAGCCCATGGCGCACACGAAAGCCGCGATCTGTCCGTTGCCGATGTTCTTCGAGCCAAGCTCCTGTGCCACCTCGATGCACGAGTTGCCGGTGCAGTGGTAATGGAAGCGGTAGTTCCCGAACTCCTCGAACTGGTTCATGATGCGGTTCTTCGGGTCCTTGCGAAGCTCGTTGGCGCGGTCGTAGATCTCCTTGACGTTGCTTTCGCACCCCGGCGTCTTCTCGTAGCGTGCGCCGAACCACTCAATCTGCTCGAAGCGCTCCTTGCTCATGAGTTCCGGCAGGAGTACGAGCGAGTCGAATCCCATCCGCGGGGCGACGTAGGCGCCTCCGATCCCGTAGTTGCCGGTCGATGGCCACACGAGCGTATGCACGCTGGGGTCGATGTCACCCGTGAGCTGGTGTTCCAGGCAGACGGAGTATGTCGCACCGACCTTGTGGCTTCTTGTCGGGAAGTCCTTGCTGTAGAGAACGACGATGTTCGCATCGACCTGCGTGAGCTCCTTCGGAAGGACGATGTAGTAGATGCGCCCCTCCGGGTTTCTCCATGTGATGTTGTACAGATTCCACGGACTGAGCGGGTCGTCTTTCGCGGCCTTCAGAGCCTTCGCGCGAATCTCCGGATCGATGCGGTCGGGGTAGAGCATCTCTTCGAAGGTCGGTCCGTAGATAAGCTGTTTTGCACTCATACAGTTCTCCTCACCGCCCCTGTTCCCATCCGTAGAGGCTAGATGTCTGCGATGTCTACGTGTATCTCCAGTATGTCACCATCTTCAACAATGTGCTCCGCGTCGACTATCTGGCCGTCGAACTTGCCGGAACCCCATACGCGCGCCGACTTCAGGTGGTCGCCGAACTCACGGTGGATCTTAATGGCCACGTCCAGAACCGTGCTTCCCCGAGGGACGATAAACGGCTTCTTCATCTCCGCCTTCTTGCCCGGGACCTTGCTGTAGATTCGCACGACGTCGAGGAGCTTGTAGAGCGCCTCCTTCATCTCAGGGAGGCCTTTGCCCATCTCCGCGCACGCCGGGATGATCACGAACTCGTCGTCAAGCACTTCCCTCAGGAACTCGAGGTTGTCGTTCGCCTTCGGGCTGTCGAGCTTGTTGGCGACGACGATCGTCGGCTTGACATTCCGCGGGGGTTCATCCTGAGCGGGGTCGTGGATCGCAGACAGCCGGATTTCCTTATCAAGAAGTGCTGCTCGCACGAACTGGAACATGTCGATGCAGTCATCCCTCGAAAGATCGACAACGAAGATGGCAGCGTCGGCGTTTCGGACGATTTCCGGGACCCACGTGTCCGTGTGATCGGGTGAGATAGGGGGGATGTCCACGAGCTGAATGAAGACATCCTCGTGCGGCATCATCGCCGGGAGCGGGATCCTCGTCGTGAATGGGTAGTTCGCGACCTCCGGTGTGGCGTTTGTCGTCGCCGCCACTATCTGAGACTTGCCCACGTTCGGGCTTCCGATGAGGACGACCTGAGGGCTCTCCTCCTTCGGGATGTGATAGGAAGGACCGGACCGCCCTTTCTTTCGGTCCTGCTGCAGCTCCTGGCGGAGCTTGGACAGCTGTTTCCTCTGGTACGCGCGGATGTGGTCTGTGCCCTTGTGCTTCGGGCAGAGGGCCATCATCTCCTGGAGGGCCGCGATCTTGTCTGCGGTCGTCACGGCTTCGCGGAAACGCTGTTCGGCCTTCTTGTATGGAGGTGGCAGATTCGCCGGCATCTCTGGCTCCCGTGGTTACACCTATCTAATTATGTATGATAGCGCCCTGGCGCATGGGTGGCAAGGTGTACGGGGTAGGGGGAAGCCCGATGCCCGATGCCCGCTGGACGCACAGGCACAGCGCGCTCGCGTCAGCTACGTCGGGACGCCTGTGGTGTGGGTGGGTCTCAGCGATACATGGCCTTGATCTGGCCCCACGATGTGGGCTCGACGGGACTCGCCGCCACGTCTGAGGTGCAGCCCTCGTC
>JALGZD010000096.1 GCA_025782395.1 bacterium | reverse complement strand
GTTAGGTGAATGGGTGTTTAAGGAGAGGTTTTGAGAATGAATTATAATATAGAAACGATATATGACAATTTGGCTGATGACTATGATGCCCATTTCACAGATGCTGTGAGCATGGCAGAGAACGAAGCGGTATTCTATTGGATCAACACGACGTTATCAGGGTGTGTCTGTGATCTCGGTTGTGGCACGGGACTCATGTTGGAATATCTAAAGATACCCACAGAGCAATATGTGGGGGTGGATATTTCACGCAGGATGCTTAACCATGCACAGCACAAGTTCCCGGATCACCGATTCATCCATGCAGATATTCAAGGGAATGTCCCATTAGACGACAATCGCTTCAACGGCGTTTTAGCAGCGTTTGGCGTGATGTCGTATTGTGCTGAACCACATACCATTATCAGTGAGATAAAGCGGCTCCTGCAACCCGGAGGCAGGTTCTTCATCATGCTATGTGGTGAACCGTACCAGCATAGAGCCACACACATCCTGAATGAATGTGACGGCGAGGCGGTGTATTTCAAGACGTACACTCCACCAGAAATATCAAAAATGTTTCGTGGCTTCGCAGAAATCGAGATATCTGGCTTCAGTCCGGTGGGTTTAAATAGAAACGCCGACATAAGTGAGGATATAATGACACAAAGCATAACGACTGATGCCGTTGAAATGCGGGATCGGTATTTTTTGGTGGTGACCGGACATGCCTAAACGAGAGATCGACATGAATGTCTTTGATGCTGCGGTGGATCGGATGCAAAAGCTCTATGCGAACGGTCACCGGGTTGTGGTATCCTTCTCGGCAGGGAAAGACAGCGGTGTGTGTCTCGAGATATGCAGGATTGCGGCTGAAGCCACAGGGCGGTTGCCTGTTGAGGTTGCTATGAGGGATGAAGAGATAATGTTCCCCGGCACGTTCGAGTACGCAGAGCGCATTGCAAACGATCCTAACATTGACTTCAACTGGATTGTAGCAGGGCAACCAGTGGTAAATGTCTACAATCGGAAGTCACCGTATTTTTGGGTGTTTGATGACAGGCTCGATCCTGATAATTGGGTGCGGCAGCCTCCTGAATGGGCAACATGGATCGAGGAAAAACATATTCAAGGCATGATCATACCAAAGCGATTTCCACCAGCCAAAGGAAAGACGTTGTTCTCAGTGATCGGGCTGCGCACATCAGAGAGCATAGGGCGGGCAATGGGGCTATATTCAAGTCGTGGCTATCTGACATTACCAAATGAGTATGGTGTGCGGGGCTGCCGACCGATCTATGATTGGAAGGACGGCGACGTATGGAAAGCGATTCAAGACAATCAATGGGATTACAACAGCGCATATAATGTTATGCAGCGGATGGGAATCAGCCGAAGCAGGTTGCGCATAGCACCGCCAACACTTACAGCGGTTGGACTATCCACAGTACAGATATCAGCGCGAGCATGGCCAAAGTGGTTCGAGAAAGTATGTGAACGGCTGCCATCAGTACGACTTGCAGCACATTACGGTAAGGCATTGTTGCAACCACGCCGGAACTTGGGCGAGACCTGGGAAGAGTGTTTTCAGCGGGTGTGCATTGATGAGGCTCCGGACTGGATAGCAGAACGAGCAATCATAGCACGAGATCACTATACTGGCAGACACGAACGCCACAGTACGCAGCCGTTTCACCAGTCCACCAACTGCCCGCGGTGTCAGAAGTTGGGATCATGGAAGGCGTTGACCAGAACATTGTTTACAGGCGATCCGTTCTCACTTAAACTGGCAGGAGACGTACCAACCATCCTTCCACTTGAACCCGAATTCTTCAGAGAAGGCGCAGGCACATGGAATGGTAAGCCGACGTGGTGATAACTATGCATAAAGAAGGCACGATACCAAACGCAGAGATGGAAGCGGAACTGATAAAGGTAATTGAAGCGCAGCGATGGAAGACCGCGAAGACATACGCGAAGACCGCACCACACGCGTACATCGTAAAGAAGTGGAATCCCAAGGTGTGGGATGCGCTGGCGGCAGCAATCGATCGGTACGGGGTCGATCAGGAATTCAGGTTATTCAAAAGCGTGAATACATACCGATACTTATATATTGGTGACTATCGATATTGGCATTATGAGATAATCCTGAACCGCACCAGAGCAGACCAAAGCCTATCACTGCACACAGAAGACCCGAAACCGGATAAGCAACAGAGAACATTATTTTAGAGGTATTATAATATGAGTAAAACAGATATAGATGAGAAGTTCAACACCTCGCCAGAAGAGACGCAGGCGACAGTTGAAGCGAAGATCATAAAGAAGGGAAAGAAGACCATCGAGAAGCGGTTTCAGACCCTGAAGCAGCTTAAGATCGAGTACGTACCGGTTGGCACCATCCACCCGAACGAATACAACCCGAATCGCCAGAGCGAGCACGACTTTGAACTGCTCATATCATCGATGCAAGAAGACGGGTTCACGCAACCAATAGTCTGTCAGAAGGACGGTACAATCGTAGACGGCGAACACCGATGGAGGGCAGCACAGGCAATCGGGATGACAGAGATTCCAGTGGTCTACGTGGATATGACTGCGGAACAGATGCGTATCTCAACACTCCGGCACAACCGAGCCAGAGGCAGCGAGGACGTTGAACTGTCCGCACAACTACTGGCAGACCTTCAGGAGCTTGGTGCGCTTGATTGGGCGCAGGACAGCCTTCTGATGAGCG
>JALGZD010000082.1 GCA_025782395.1 bacterium | reverse complement strand
GCGGGGGATGTCGGGGCGCATCGACATCCTGTACGACGAGTACACTTCACTCCTCACGCTGCGTGTTCACTGGCCGACTCCGGACGGTTCGAAGCGAGTCGCAGACGGCTATCTCAGCGTGGCCGACAAGATGCTGAGAGATGCTGCGATCGCGGAGGGCGACCGTCGCATCCACGAGCTCGAGCGTGAGCTCTCACTGGCGGCCATCCACGACGTGGGTGTCTATCTCGCCGAGGAGATGACGGCTGCGATCTCATCCCTCACTTCGATCCGGGCGCGAGCGATGTACGCCTTCCGGGTGATAGACCCCCCGGCGCTCCCGGATATCAAGTCTTGGCCTCCGCGGGCGTTCCTTATGATCCTCGCGGCGCTCATGACTGCCGCAGTGGAGCTAGGCGTCCTCGCCGGGCTCCATCTGCGGGGCAACATCTCACCGCATTCCGGGCAGGAGTGAACAATGCGGCCCTGTCCGATTGACCACTATCCATGTGGGGCGGATCCCCTTGACTAGCGGCACCAAAGACACTCAGATAGCCTTCGCCAGCAAGGTGGTGGTGCTGCTCGTGAGCCTGGCCGTGCAGAGCAGCCTCGCTTGGCTACTCGGCACCGACGGCAGAGGATCCTACGCGGTCTGCCTTCTCTTCGCCACGCTTCTGGGCACAGTGTTGAGCTTCGGTATCGACACCGCCGGGCAGTACTACGTGGCCTCAGGAAGGATGAAGAGGGCGGAGGCCGTCTGGAGTACCCTTGCGGCACTACTCGTTGCCTCAGCGGTCGCCATGGTCACCGGCAAGATCCTGATGGAATTCGATCTTGCGTTCCTTGCGAAGGCGTCCCGCAGCTCATTCATGCTTGCCCTCATCGTCATTCCGTTCTCAGTCATCGGACAGGGCTCCATTCTGCTCTTGATCGGAATGGGGCGGATAACATGGATGGCCATTACGTCTGTGGCCACCATCATCGTGCAATTGGTTGTCGCGCTCACTCTGATGATAGGCTTTGGGCTCGGCGTCAACGGCGCTCTCATGGCGATTCTCGCCGCCGGCCTCACCAGCACGGTCATGGCGACGGTCGATTTCGCGCGGGTGGGAGCGCTCGGCAGAACGCATCTCCGGTTCGCGCATTTCAGGGATCTCGTGACCTACGGTTTTAGATCGTATGTAGCAAAACTCAGCGCGGCGACCTACTTCCGGCTGGGAACAATGATCCTAGCCTTCTTCGTGCCCGCTGCTGAGATCGGCATATTCGCTGCCGGCTCGGGCCTGGTTACGCGGGTTCTGATGATTCCCACTTCCATAGAGACCGCCCTCTTCGCCAGAGTTGCTGCAGATGGGGAAGGGCGTCCAGAAACGGTGAGCCAGGCGGCGCGTGTTTCTGCCATGGTCTCCGGAGCGTGTCTTCTTACTCTGGCGCTGCTTGGTCGGCCAATCGTCGCGTTGCTGCTTTCGCCTTCGTTCTTAAGGGTTGTTCCACTCATCTGGATCATGGTTCCGGGTGTTTTCGTCCGCGCGGCGACGAAGGTTCTCATGTCCTACTTCATGGGCACCGATAGGCCGGGGACATGCTCGTGGGCCACCGGGCTCGGTATGGCCGTGAACGTGGTTGCTCTCCTGGCGCTGCTGCCTGTGTACGGTCTCGCAGGCGCGGCCTGGGCGATGACGCTGGGCTATTTCGCGAGTAGTGCCATTCTCGTGGTCTCGTTTCGGATCGTGAGCGGGATGACAGTGATGCAGACGTGGTTTCCCAGAGCCGAGGACCGCGCCGTCCTTCGGCAGGTTGTTGGCGGCGTCTGGCAGAAGCTCGGGCGTGCGAGCAGTCCTCAATGACGACGGGAGAACAGATGAGAATCGCGTTCGTAGGGGACATCTGTCTCGAGACAGATCCGAGTGTCTGGGCGACGGCGGGCACTCCGGATCTGCACGCCGTGCTGGGAGTCGATCTCATCATCGGGAACTTTGAGGCGGTGATCGACGGAGCTGACGTCGGCAAGGCTGCCGACAAGATATGTCTGTCGGTACCCGAACAGTTGCTTGAGAAGCTTCGCGACATAGGGATTGACGTCGTCTCCGTCGCAAACAACCACTTCGCCGACTACGGAACGGCTGCAGCGAAGCACACGATACAAGCTCTCCAGAACGTGTTTGGTCGGGACCGCGTCTTTGGTTGGCGGGAGCAGCCGACCGCGATCCTGGCTCTTGGCCTTCAAGTGGTCGGTGTCTGCTTTCCCGAGACTAATCCGGTCGCTCTGGAGGAACCCTGGGGCGCGAACCTGGCGGTCGGGGTCGAGGGACTCGTAGCAGACCACCGAAGCTAAGGCTCGGAGCTCGTCGTCTTCGCTCATTGGGGAGAAGAGCACGTGGCATGCACCGCTCCGGAGTTGAGGGCCAGAGGGCGCACGCTTCTGGAGGAAGGAGCGGCGCACGTTGTGGCCAGTCACTCCCAGGTCGTCGGCGCCGGTGAGGACATTGGGCGAGGAAGCGTCATCTACGGTTTGAGGAACTTCCTCTTCCGGGTCATGCCGGAAGGTAACAGAAGAATGCTGCCTCGCAATTGCCGGGGCGCGATCGCCGTGTATGGCTGGGACGGCGCGCACCTGAGATTCGAGGAAAGCTGGCAGAGCAAGTTCGATGAACGGCTGAACCTCTCCGTCCGAAGAACCCGGCAACGCCTCCCGGGTGGTCCTGTGGCCCAGCTTCATCTTCAGCTGCCGAAGTCTCTCCAG
>JALGZD010000170.1 GCA_025782395.1 bacterium | reverse complement strand
GAGGCGGAACTCACGCGGTATGAGATAATCGACGGCGAGCGCAGAGACCTTCGTCACATCGTCCTGGATCTGGAAGCGATTCTGGCCGGTGATGTGTCGGCCGATCTCCTGCTCCATCCGTACGATCGTCTGCTCGTGAGGCAAATAGGCAACTGGCAGGCGGACGCTGTCGTCCACATCCACGGGGAAGTGGCGTTCCCGGGCAGCTACCCAATCGAGGAGGGCGAGCGGCTGAGCCATGTCATTGGTCGGTTTGGGGGGTTCCTGGAGGATGCGTACCTCCCGGCTACCGTGTTTACGAGGGAGCAGGTGCGGACGCTGCAGGCCGAACAGCTCGAGCGCATGGCTGACGTGCTCGAGGCGGATCTGGCACGGTTGAACGTCTCTAACCCGCGAAGCACGAGCGGGACGGATCTGGCGAAGCACCAGGCAGCGATCGAGGCGGGCAGCCAGCTTCTTACGGAACTGAGAAATGCAACAGCAAGCGGCCGCTTGGTGGTACGGCTTGACACGGCCGAGAGACTCAGGGGAACTCAGGACGATGTCGTTCTGGCGGGCGGTGACGAGCTCTTCGTTCCCAAGCGACCCGATTTCGTGATCGTGACGGGACAGGTGAACAACCCTACCGCGTTCAAGTATGAGAAGAACAAGCGGGCCAGTCACTACATCCGGCTCGCCGGTGGCAAGACGCGCTTCGGTGATTCCCGGGGCACGTATGTGATCAAGGCGGACGGATCAGTGCGGATTCGGGAGGGAGCCGTCGTGAGCCCCGGTGACGTTATCATAGTTCCGGAGAAGCTGGAGCGCTTCGCAGGGATGCAGTTCGTGCTCGATATCAGTCAGGTTCTTTACCAGCTTGGTCTCGCCGCGGCCAGTGCACATACGCTCGGTCTGTTCTAGACGGGGGTGTTCAGATGATGGAGTTCTTCTCGCTGGCGTGGAGGTTCCGTAAGCGCCTCGTCGGCATCTGGCTCGTCGTGATGGTCATCGCTCTGATGCGGGTTCTCACGATGCAGGTGATGTACACGAGCGAGTGCCTTCTCGTTCCGCTGTCACTTGAGCAGGTTGATGAGCCATCGCAGTCCGGTCTGAGGATGCCATCCGCAAGCAAGCTCTTCTCAGGTGGGGGAGGGCGTGACGACTACACGATCGTGGCATTCCTCCGATCAAGGCAGCTGACGGATCGCGTAATTGAGGAGCTTGAGCTCAAGAAAGAGCTGTTTCCTGACCGTTGGGACGCCACGGCGGGGAAGTGGATTGCCCGCTTCGGAGGGGAGCCCGGGCGCCAGGAGAGCAGGCGGGGGATGTCGGGGCGCGGGGGATGTCGGGGCGCATCGACATCCTGTACGACGAGTACACTTCACTCCTCACGCTGCGTGTTCACTGGCCGACTCCGGACGGTTCGAAGCGAGTCGCAGACGGCTATCTGAGCGTGGCCGACAAGATGCTGAGAGATGCTGCGATCGCGAAGGGCGACCGTCGCATCCACGAGCTCGAGCGTGAGCTCTCGCTGACCGCTATCCACGATGTAGGTGTCTATCTCGCCGAGGAGATGACGGCCGCGATCTCATCCCTCACTTCGATCCGGGCGCGAGCGATGTACGCCTTCCGGGTGATAGACCCCCCGGTGCTCCCGGATATCAAGTCCTGGCCTCCGCGGGCGTTCCTTATGATCCTCGCGGCGCTCATGACTGCCGCGGTGGAGCTGGGCGTCCTCGCCGGGCTTTACCTTCGCGGCAGCATTGTGCCGGATTCCGGGCAGGAGTGAACAATGCGGCACTATCCGAACGACCACGACCAACGTGGGATGAATCCCCTTGACTAGCGGTACCAGAGACACTCAGATAGCCTTCGCCAGCAAGGCGGTGGTGCTGCTCGTGAGCCTAGGTGTGCAGAGCAGCCTCGCTTGGTTGCTCGGCACCGACGGCAGAGGATCCTACGCGGTCTGCCTTCTCTTCGCCACGCTTCTGGGAACAGTATTGAGCTTCGGCATCGATAGCGCCGGGCAGTACTATGTGGCCTCCGGAAAGATGAAGAAACCGGAGGCCGTCTGGAGCACCCTTGCGGCGCTGCTTGTTACTTCAGCGGTCGCTATGGTCGTCGGCAGAACCCTGATGGAATTTGATCTGGCGTTTTTTGCGAAGGCGCCCCGCAGCTCATTCATGCTTGCTCTTATCGTCATTCCATTCTCAGTCATTGGACTGGGTTCCGTAATGCTATTGATCGGAATGGGGCGGATAACATGGATGGCCATTACGTCTGTGGCCACCATCATCGTACAGTTGGTTGTGGCGTTAGTTCTAATGATGGGTTTCGGGCTCGGCGTCAACGGCGCGCTCATGGCGATTCTCGCCGCCGGTCTCACCAGCACGGTTATGGCAATGGTTGGTTTTGCGCGTGCGGGAGCGCTCGACAGAGCGCATCTACAGCGCGCGCATTTCAAGGATCTGGTGACCTACGGTCTCAGATCGTATGTGGCAAAGCTCAGCGCGGCGACCTACTTCCGGCTGGGAACAATGATCCTGGCCTTCTTTGCATCCACTGCTGAGATTGGCATATTCGCTGCCGGGTCGGGTTTGGTTACGCGGATTCTGATGGTTCCCACCTCCATAGGGGTCGCTCTCTTCTCGAGAGTTGCGGCAGATGGGGAAGGGCGCCCAGAAACGGTGAGCCAGGCGGCGCGTGTCTCTGCCATCTTATCCGGCGCGTGTCTTCTTGCTCTGGCGCTGCTGGGTCGGCCAATTATCGGGTTGCTGCTTTCGCCTTCGTTCTTGAGGGTTGTTCCACTCATCTGGATCATGGTCCCCGGTGTTTTCGTCCGCGCGGCGACAAAGCTTCTCATGTCCTACTTCATGGGTACCGACAGGCCGGGCGTGTGCTCGTGGGCCATCGGGCTCGGTATGGGTGTGAACGTGGCGGCCCTCTTGGTGCTGTTGCCTTTGTACGGCCTCGCAGGCGCGGCCTGGGCGATGACGCTGGGCTACTTCACAAGTAGCGCTATCCTCGCGGTTTCGTTTCGGGCCATGAGCGGGATGACGGTGATGCAGACGTGGCTTCCCAGAGCCGAGGACCGCGCCGTGCTTCGGCAGGTTGTTGGCGGCGTCTGGCAGAGATTCGGGCGTGCGATCAGTCGCCAATGACAACGGGAGAGCAGATGAGAATCGCGTTCGTGGGTGACATCTGCCTCGAGACTGATCCGAGTGTCTGGGCTACGGCACGCACTCCGGATCTACACGCCGTGCTGGGAGTCGATCTCATCATCGGCAACTTCGAATCGGTGATCGACGGACCCAACGTCGGCAAGGCTGCCGACAAGATATGTCTGTCGGTGCCCAAACAATCGCTTGAGAAACTCCGCGCCATCGGGGTCGACGTCGTCTCCGTGGCAAACAACCACTTCGGCGACTACGGACCGGCTGCAGCGAAGTACACGATAGAAGTCCTCCAGAACGTGTTTGGTCGGGACCGCGTCTTCGGTTGGCAGGATCAGCCGACGGCAATTCTGGCTCCCGGCCTCCAAGTGGTTGGTGTCTGCTTCCCAGAAACTAATCCAGTCGTTCTGGAGGAACCCTGGGGCGTGAACCTGGCGGTCGGGGTCGAGGGACTCGTAGCACACCACCGAAGTGAAGGCTCGGAGCTAGTCGTCTTCGCTCATTGGGGAGAAGAACATGTGGCATGTACCGCTCCTGAGTTGAGGACCAGGGCACGCACACTTCTGGACGAAGGCGCGGCGCAGATCGTAGCCAGTCACTCGCACGTCGTCGGCGCCAGTGAGGACAAGGGGCGAGCAAGTGTGATCTACGGCTTGGGGAATTTTCTGGCAGAGCAAGTTCGATGAACGGCTGAACCTCTCCGTCCGAAGAACCCGGCAACGCCTCCCGGGTGGTCCTGTGGCCCAGCTTCATCTTCAGCTGCCGAAGTCTCTCCAGAGAGCCGTGTTCGGCTCGGCGGTGAAGACCCGGTGGTTCCGGAGAGGAATTGCAAAGATCGCAAGAGGTATAGAGAAGCCGAGCGTGGACAAACTGAGAACAGTTGCAAGGCGGCTTACGTGATGATGGCTACGCGGAGCTGGAGTGAAGCCTCAGCGAGACAACGTGTGCTCGAAGGCGCGGAGATGGTTGGGCTTGCCGGCGTTGTTGTCGCGGTCGTCCTGCTTGGGTACACTCTGAGCACGCTCCGCCTCTTTTACGTTATCCTAGCTGGCAGCCTGGGTCTGTACATAGCCGCGCGAGGCGAGGACCTTCTTAGCTCACTCCTCGCATACCTGCACTCCGGCCTGCTCAGATGGAGGTGGGCGCTTCTCCTCTGGGCCTCGGTTTCGCTCTTCTGGTCCTCGCGCGCAGGTTTCGGTGTCGAGCGGGTTGTAACTATGCTCGAGATCCACTTGCTCGGCCTTGTGTTCTACGATGCCGCAAGGACGCGTGATCGCGCGACATGGGTTCTGAAGGTCGTCTTCGTTGTCGCGACAGCAGGGTGCGCCTACGCATTTGCGGATGGAACGATGACGGAAGCTGGAAGGCTCGTTGGGGCGTACGGTAATCCGAACGTTCTGGCGATCATGGCGCTTACTGGACTCGCCCTCTTCTGTGCAGGGGTGGATGTCGGCAAGGGAATCATAGCGAAGTTGTTGTCTCACATAATGACGCTCTGTCTGCTGGCAGGAGTAATGGCGTCATCGTCGAGAAAGGGGATCCTCGGTGTC
>JALGZD010000194.1 GCA_025782395.1 bacterium | reverse complement strand
CCCATGGGCTCGTTCACCAACATCCGAAGTTGCGAACGCATCATCTTCTCACTGATTACCGTGCTGGCACCCATGCAGGAGGATATGCCCGGCTCCAAGAAATCTGAAAGTCACCACACATCTTGACACGATCGGGGGAATCGTCATCCCGGTAATGTCCATAGTTATGTGTAGATTTGGCGGGTCATATCCTCGGTATCTCCTGCGACGAGGGCGGCACCGTTTACTCATCAAGAAGAAGAGCGTAGAATCAGGTATTAGTCGTAGAATGTTAGTGGAGCCGAGCTGAGGACATATGACGCACCTTCCAGACACAGGTACCAGAGGCGGCGGCAGCGTTCCGCGGCTCATTATCACGCTTGTGGTTCTCGGCATGGCCATGAGGGTGCTGCTCCTCTGGTGGAGCGGCGGGACCATGATAGACGACGCCTACATCACGGTTCGCTACGCGCAGAATCTGATCGATGAAGGAGCACAGGTCTACAACGCCGGACAGCACGTACTCGGGGTCACCTGCCCACTATATGCATTGTGAGTCGCCCTGCTCCTTGTCGTTACCCCTGCCGAACTGATCGGTTACGCAATCGGTCTCTCGAACATCATTCTGTTTGGTGCAAGCGCGATTGCGCTCTCACGGCTTACTGCGGAGATCGGCAACAGGACCTCTATGCTGATCATCGCGCTCTTCGCCTTTCATCTTCGATTTGTAGACAGCTCGATCAACGGCATGGAAACATCTCTTTTCATGCTGGGCACGATCGGGGCGGTGCTCCTGCTTCGAGAGAGACGCTTCGCCTGGCTCTCCGTGCTCTTGGGGACTCTGGTGCTTGTGCGACCGGAGGGCATACTCGTGATTGCGGCCGTACTGGCAGTCGTCGTCGCGCTGCGACACAGGCTGCGAATCGCCGACCTGCTTCCAGGGGCGGCCATCGTGCTCATCTGGACGGTGTGTTCCTGGTTGTACTACGGATCTCCCATCCCGCAATCGGTCCTTTCCAAGTGCGGTTGGCTCGTCCCTCACTCGGGCCAGAACGCCTGGGCGAGGATCGCGACACTGTTCTCGGCGCTGTCACTTCTCGAGGCGCCTAAACGGCTGGCATGCTCCCATTGCCTCGAGGCGATAATCCCGATCGTCGCCGGGGCTTCGATCGGCCTCTTCCTAATCGGAGTACGGGATCTGTGGCGGAGAAGGAGCATCCTTTGCGTTTTCCCCGCGCTGTTTGTTGCCTACCTGGGCTTCTACCTTGCGGCGAAGGGACGAGTGGACTTCAGCTGGTATGGAGTTCCCAGCGGATTGGCCTATCTCGTGACGTGCGTGATCGGCTTCACCTGGCTCCTGAGACGCTGCACCAAGGCCGAAGCACGTCGGAGGTGTTTCGCTGTCACGCTTCCCGCAGTCGTTGTGGCGTTGTGCGTGGGGGGCTGCACGATCTGGACGGGCGCGAGATTGCCCTACTGCCGCATGATGCGGACAAGCTACGAGAGCGCCGGCGAGTACGTCCGCCTCAACAGCGCTCCCGATGCGCGCGTTCTCGTGGACGAGTTGGGAATGATAGGTTGGAGGGCAGACAGATTCACTCAGGACCTGGCCGGGATCGTTTCTCCCGAGATTCTCAGCTACTACAGATCCAGGGATTGGCAAGTCCCTCTGTGGGACATCCTGAGGGAGTTCAGCCCCGATGTGGTGGTGTTCTGCTCCGGGAGGTCAAGCCTTCTTCTTAGTGACACCGGGGCGAAGTGGGTCACTGACAACTACAAGGTCACCGCCGAGTTCCCGAGACACGTTGTGCTGGAGAAACTCGAGCAACCGTGAGGGCCGGCCGGGAACTTCACTGCGGCGAGAACGGCCTCTGCCGCGAAGCCGGACTTGTGATGCAAGTCCACTACTCTGCTAGGAGATAGTCGGTCCTCGCCGCCAAATGCGTGTGCGCTCGATGGCCCGGACGAGTGTCGGAAGGCCGGCGATGTGGATGGCCATGCCGATCCACCCGGCGCCGAGCGCGCCCAGCGCAAGCGCGACGGTCCGGGCATTGATGCCGAGAAGCGGGGCCAGCCAGACCACGACCAGGAGCCAGACGGCGCGTCCGATGACCATCGCCGCGATGAGCGCCAGGAGCGTCGGTGCGTAGCCGATTCCCGTCCTCCCGGGCGGCTGCATCACTCGGGCGAACCAGGGCCTCAGGAGTCCCGTGAGCAGCCCGTACGTTCCGAGCTCGAAGACCATCGGCACCATATAGAAGACCGTGGGTCTGCCTGTGATGAACCCACTCATGATCGGCGATCCTACACCGACGATGAGGCCACTTACCGGGCCGAGGATGAGACCCGCAAGGAGAACCGGGATGTGCATCGGCAGGAAAATGCGCCCGCCGAACGGCATCGCATGGAAGACGACGGGCAGCACGACGCCGAGTGCGAGCAGGAGCGCGGTCCCGGTGACTGTCGCTGTCGGCATTTGCCGCATTACGTTCCTTCTCCATTCCTGGGGTCGATCGCGCTCTCGCCGATAAAGATATGCTTCTCCCCGGGGGACTCGCTGATGGTGAGAAGTTTCTCCTCCGGCATTGCCCATATCCTGAGCGAGAACGATTCCTGGTTCTCCTCGGTGCAATCCCTCTCGATCCAGTCAAGGATCTCGTGGCGGAGTGTGATGGAGAGGAATCGGTCGTCGTGCCTCGCCTCGATTGCCATGGCGCGCTCTTCGGAGAGTTTCAAGCCGCCATTGCCCACCGTACACGGTGTGGAGACCTGAATGCCGTCGGCGAGACAGGAGTAAGGCGGTCGTGTGCCGGTGAAGGCGATGATGTCGGTGACAAACGGTTCGGAACCGAACTCACGCGTGACCACGGAACCCATCCTTAGGCCGATGACGAGAAACGGTCCAAGGTGTGTGTGAAACTCTGCTGCGCGCTTGAGTTCTTCGGGAATCATCATGTTTGCCTCTCCCATCTTACACAGACACGGGATTCTACAGCATTGAAGCCCGTTTCACGAGGGCCGAAATCATCCAGGCTTCCCGCAGGCAATGGCTTGCGGGGGTGGTGTGAGACGGGTACTATCGTAGATGTCCGAGCATCTTGGGCGGCCCGCGGCAGCGTCAGGGGGCCGTTCTTGTCATGGATGGCTACACAGAGGGGCGTCGGGATGGCGCGCACAGAAATCGTGGGTGCGAGGATCACTGTTCGAGGTGTGGTACAGGGCGTCGGCTTCCGGCCGTTCGTCTACCGCATCGCACACGAGCATCGCGTCACAGGGTGGGTGGTGAACTCGACGGCCGGCGTGATCATCGAGTGCGACGGCACCGAGGGTGACGTTCGCGAGTTCGAGCGCGCCATCACGGCTGAAGCTCCGATTCTCGCACGCATCGATGCCGTGGAGCGCACGCCGATCGAGTCGCAAGGCTTCGAGCGTTTCGAGATCCGCCCAAGCGAGGCCGACGAGCGGGAAGTGACACTCATCTGTCCTGACGTTGCAGTCTGTCCCGACTGTCTCAAGGAGTTCCTCGATCCGTCCGACCGGCGGCACCACTACCCCTTCATCAATTGCACGAACTGCGGGCCTCGCTTCTCTATCATAGAAGAGACGCCGTACGATCGCCCGAAGACCACGATGCGAACGTTCACGATGTGTCCGGAGTGTCAACGCGAGTACGACGATCCGCTCGACCGGCGGTTCCACGCGCAGCCGAACGCGTGTCGAGTCTGTGGTCCGGCGCTCGAGCTTGTGATGCCTACGGTCGGGGGTAGCGGCATGGCGGAACTCATCGTCGGCCGCAGCTATCTCCGGATGCCCGACGACATCGTGACGAGTGTCGGGGATGACCCCGCGGCGACCGCCAGGTGGCTGCTCAAGCACGGCGGCATCATCGGTATCAGAGGCCTCGGTGGATTCCACGTCGCTGCCCGCGCGTCGCTCGACGAGACGGTGCGCGCGCTCAGGGAGAAGAAGAATCGTCCAGCGAAGCCCTTTGCCGTCATGTGCCGAACGCTTGAGGTTGCGCGCCGGGTGGTCTACATGGATCCGATGGAAGAGAAGGTGCTGACAAGCCCCTGGAGCCCGATCGTACTCCTGAAACGCAGGAAGGCCGCCGCGAGTGTAGTCTCAGCGCTGGTCGCGCCGAACAACGCCTACCTCGGAGTCGTGCTTCCGTACGCGCCGCTTCATCATTTGCTCTTCGACGATGAACTGGAAGTGCTCATCATGACGAGCGCGAATGTGCCCGGCGAGCCGATCGTGGCAGATGCGGGAGTCGCACTCAAGCGGCTCACGGGCATCACGCGCACGCACCTGACCCACGATCGGGACATTGTGAACCGGAACGACGACTCCGTGGTGCTTGTTGAAATAGGTCGCGTCCTCATGTCCAGGCGCTCTCGCGGCTACGCGCCGTATCCGATCGATCTCGAGGATGTCTCCGCCCCTGCCGTCCTGGCCTGCGGCACGGAGCTCAAGAACACGTTCACCCTTCTGGATGGAAGTCGCGCGTATGTGAGCCAGCATATCGGCGACATGGAGAATCAGCCGACGCTCGATTTCTACGAAGAGATGCTGGAGCGGTTCCTCAGGTGGTTCAGGATTGAGCCGGGGATCGTTGCTCATGATCTCCATCCCGATTACCTCGCAACGAGGTTTGCCAAACGCTACGCGGCGGAGGCCGGCGGCCACGTGCGCCTCGTCGGAGTGCAGCATCATCACGCGCACATCGTGTCGGTAATGGCGGAGAACGGAGTCACCGACGCCGTGATCGGCCTTGCCCTCGACGGCACTGGATACGGCACGGACGGGGCGATCTGGGGCTGCGAGTTCCTCGTCGCCGACAGGAGCGATTTCGAGCGCGCCGGTCATCTCAAGTACACGCCGCTCCCGGGCGGCGATGCAGCAATCCGCCATCCGTACCGCGTGGCTCTCGCGCATCTGCACGCCGCGGGCGAAAGCGACCTCTCCGGCGTCGGGCACTGCCTCTTCCCGGAGATTGATGGGGGTGAGCTCGATCTCGTCGTTCAGCAGATCGAGAAGAACCTCAACTGCATTGCGACATCGAGCGCAGGACGCCTCTTCGACGCCGTCTCGGCGATCCTCGGTGTCTGCCACGAGATAAGCTACGAGGCGCAGGCGGCAATCGAGCTCGAGTCGCGTATTAATCGAGATGGGACCGGCCGGCCGGCCGATCGTCCAAGAGAGAGCGCATCCACAGATGGGGGATACGCGAGTGGGCCACACTACCCGTACGAGCTGATCGAGGCTGAGAGAGGATTTGTGGTCGACGCGGGGCCGACCGTGCTGGCTGTTCTGGCCGATGTGCTCGCAGGAACTCGGCGCGCGATTGTCGCTGAGGCGTTCCATAACACCGTGGTGCGCTTCGCAGCCGACGGCTGTGGCGTGATAGCGCGGGCATCGGGCATCCGTACTGTAGCGCTGTCAGGTGGCGTCTTTCAGAACCGCTATATCCTGACAAACCTTGTTTCGTCGCTCGAAACCAGTGGGTTCAGAGTGCTTCTCAATAGAGAAGTCCCAGCCAACGACGGTGGCGTCTCTCTGGGACAGGCAGTCGTTGCTGGCGAGCGAGCGGCGCGAGGCTTAGAATAGAGCGTTGCGAGAACTGTGTTCCGGGAGCTTGGACTCAGGACGGGATCCTGCTCAGGGCAAGCAAGACCAACACGGGAAGGCAGAGGGAACCATGTGTCTGGCAGTACCAGGCAGGGTTATGTCGATAGGGAGTGACATCGCGAAGGTCGACTTCGGAGGGATCTCGCAGGAGGCGAACCTGACGCTTGTTCCTGAGGCAAAGGTCGGCGACTACGTTCTTGTCCACGCCGGTTTTGCGATCCAGCAGCTCGACGAGGCGGAAGCCGAGGAGACGCTACGGCTCTTCCAGGAGTTGGCAGAGGCGGCCGACAGGGAAGAGCGCGAGACCCGGGAACGAGGCCGGGATCGGACGGGCGAGAACACGAGGGACTACAACGTCAGCACGGGCGAGAGCACGAACGAAGAGAAGGGCAGTGCGGACGGAGAAGCCGAGAGATGACCGGTCCAGTCATGGAAGTCGAGTTGTTTCGATCTGAGTCCGCGGCCGGGGCCCTTCTCAGGCGGATAGAGCGTCTTCTGAAGAGAGCGGGCGCGACTGCGGATGAACCCGTCGCCCTGATGGAGGTCTGCGGGACCCACACGGTCGCCATCTCGCGCTTCGGTCTAAGGTCGCTTCTTCCTGATTCACTGAGGCTTCTCTCCGGTCCCGGGTGTCCGGTCTGCGTCACGCCGCTCATCGAGATAGACAGATCGATCGCGGCCGCGGAGACGCCCGGCACGATCGTCGCGACATTCGGCGACATGATGCGTGTTCCCGGATCGCGTTCTTCTCTTGAGAGTGCGCGCACGGATGGAGCCGACATCAGGATCGTCTACAGTCCGATGGACTCGCTTCAGATCGCGCGGGGGAACCCCGGACATGAGGTCGTCTTTCTGGGTGTGGGCTTTGAGACTACTTCACCGACGATCGCGGCGACGGTCCTGGCTGCTGAGCGAGAGGGACTGGGCAACTTCTCCATTCTCCCGTTTTTCAAGACCGTCCCCGCTGCACTCGACATGCTGGCGGCGATTCCGGACCGTCCTCTCGACGGTTTCATTTGCCCCGGGCACGTGAGCGTCATCATCGGTGCTGAGGCGTACGAGTCCGTGGCTCGCAACCGCAACATGCCGTGCGTCGTGGTCGGGTTCGAACCACTCGACATCCTCTCAGGCATCGAGGCGTTGCTGGAGCAAGTGGCTGATATCAGAACGGGTGAGGGTGACGCGAGAGTAGAAGTGCGATACAAGAGGGCCGTTACGAGCGTGGGCAACGTCGCGGCGCAGGAGCTTCTGCGAAAGGTGTTCGAGCCGTGCGACGCCGAGTGGCGCGGCATCGGCGTCATTCCGGGAAGCGGCCACGACCTGAGCGAGCGCTACAGCGATTTTCACGCGCGTGAACGACTGTCGCTCGATGTGGTCAAACCCGTTGAGCAGCCGGGCTGCATCTGCGGGGAGATCATGCTGGGACGCCGGCTCCCGACCGATTGTCCGCTCTTCGGTGAGGCGTGCACGCCCCGGCGACCGGTCGGTCCGTGCATGGTATCTACTGAAGGGTCGTGCGCCGCGTTCTACAAGTACGAGAGGAATGCGGCATAGTATAGTGTAGAGGCGCGTGGGGACTGTGGTACGCGCAGGTGTGCCATGAGACGTGGGCGCACCAGGAGAGGTGACGCATTGGGCAACGACGACAGAGTAAAACTCGCGCACGGTAGCGGCGGCGCACTCATGCATGAACTGATCGAGAACCTGATCGTCCCGCGGCTCGCGAACCCGATCCTCGAATCGCTCGACGACTCCGCCGAGCTTCCGGACCTGGGCGGTCACAAGCTCGAGGGTGGGCGTGTCGCGTTCACCACCGACTCGTACGTCGTGCAGCCGCTCTTCTTCCCGGGCGGTGATATCGGGAAGCTCGCCGTGGCCGGTACCGTCAACGATCTCTCCATGAAGGGAGCGACTCCTCTCTACCTCACGCTCGGCCTGATCATCGAAGAAGGCCTCAAGCTCTCCGTGCTGGAAGAGATCATCGACTCGATCGCGGAAGCGGCCGAGGCCGCCGGAGTATCGATCGCTGCGGGCGACACGAAGGTCGTGGAACACGGGGCCGTAGGCGGCATTGTAATCAACACCGCCGGGATCGGTGTCATTCCCGACGGCGTGTCGATCTCGGCCGTGCGCGCTCAAGAGGGCGATGTCGTGATTCTCTCAGGGACTATGGGAGATCACGAGACGGCCATCCTGGTCGCGCGCGAGGAGCTCAGGCTGGATGAGGTCATTGAGAGCGACTGCGCGTGTCTCAACGGGCTCGTTGAGACGGTGCTTCGCGCCTGTCCGGACGTCCACGTGCTCAGGGACCCGACACGGGGAGGTCTTGGGACCACGCTCAATGAGATTGTGTCGAAGTCCGGTCTCGGGATCACGATTCGAGAAGCGGACATTCCGGTAGCCGGAAAGGTCCGGGCCGTCTGCAGCATACTCGGCTACGATCCCATCTACATGGCGAACGAGGGGAAGGTGATAGTCGTAGTTGCCAGGGACGCCGCCGATGCTGTTCTGGAAGCGATGCGGTCGCACCCCCTCGGTCTCGAAGCAACCGCAATAGGAACTGTGGGTGGGAAGCCAGGGGTCTACCTGAGAACCGAGGTAGGGGGGTTGAGGCCGATCGTGATGCTGGAGGGCGTCCAGCTGCCGCGGATCTGCTAGGCGTCGCGGCCGCTGCTGACATTATGGCCACAGGCCGGCACGGCGATCACTGCGCCCGCCCGCTATGCCGCGAGGAGCAATATGCACGAGCTGTCGATCTGCGAGAGCATGCTCGAGATCGTCGAGAAGACGATGGAGCAGCATCCGGACGCGACCCTGCAGCGCATCTTCCTCGATATCGGAAGGGGCTCGACGGTCGAGTCGGTTCTTCTGAGTGAAGCGTTCGAAGTGATTACGACAGGCGGTCCGTACGAGGGCGTTGAGCTTGTGATCAACGACATACCGATCGCCGGGCGCTGTCGCTCGTGCAAGCGTGAGTTCACCTACGAGGAGTTCGCCTTGGGATGCCCATCATGTGGATCCACCGATATCGAGATACACTCGGGTCTTGAACTGGATATCAAACATCTCGAGATAGACGAAGGCTGACGGAGGGAACCGTGTCAAAGGTCGATATTGAGAAGAAGATCCTCAGCAAGAATGATCGCGTTGCTATCGAGAACAGGCAGAAGTTCTCCGACGCGGGGCTCTTGGTGTTCAATATCATAAGCTCGCCC
The DNA here is from genome assembly GCA_025782395.1 of bacterium. Taxonomy (GTDB): domain Bacteria; phylum Joyebacterota; class Joyebacteria; order Joyebacterales; family Joyebacteraceae; genus Joyebacterum. The sequence goes on along the minus strand of JALGZD010000194.1, from coordinate 15,188 downwards.
GGATCGGGGAAGACCACATTGCTCGAGGCCACGCTCGACCGCCTCGCCGGCGAGATGAGGATTCTCGTGATTGAAGGTGATGTCAGCACCGAGCGCGACATGGATCGCGTCCGGGCGCACGGGGCGGACGGGATACAGATAAACACGGGCGGAGGTTGTCACCTGAGCGCGAAGATGATCAGTGACGTATTGGATAGACTCGACCTCGAGGCCGCAGACATTGTCTTCATCGAGAACGTCGGCAACCTCATCTGTCCGTCGACGTACGATCTCGGCGAGGACATCCGGATGGTGCTCCTCTCGACTGCCGAGGGCGACGACAAGCCGATGAAGTACCCATCCATATTCCACGAGGCGGAACTCGCCATCATCACCAAGATCGACCTCCTTCCGCATCTCGAGTTCGACGTTGAGAAGGTAGCAACGGAGATAAGCGTTCTGAATTCCGAGTGCGAGGTGCTCAAGCTCTCTGCTCTCAGGGGTGAAGGGATGGAAGTGTGGATAGAGTGGATCAGGAAGCGGCTTGAGATGAAGCGTGCGGCGCGCCCCGCCGCAGGAGAGTGAGGCAGACTTGCTGGGTCCCATACCGCTTGTGATACTCGTGCCGCTGATTTTTCTTGCGGCGGCCCTCTTCTTTCAGAAGTTCCGCAACTGGCTCACGTCGATGCGGACCGCCATCCGGCTGCTGGTCGCCATGGCCGCCGTTTCGATGATAGGCGTCCTCGTCGGCCAGCAGCTTCCGCCGGAGGCCTACACGGAGCGATATGGAGACGTGCTTGGTCTCTTCGTCTTCCGCTCCGGGCTGGCGAATGTTTTCAGGACCTGGTACTTCGTACTCCTCGGTGCGCTCATCGTCGTCTCCACGGTCACATGCACACTCCGTCGCATCGTCCGGCTCGTCAAACGTCCCGGGCGGCGGATCTCCGCGACGGGCTCACTCCTGACCCATCTTTCGATCGCACTTATCGCAGCGGCCGGTCTCGTAACGGCGCTTACGGGCTTCAGGTATCCGGCTCCGCGGTATCTTGAGGCGGGAGATGTGATCGAGGTTCCTGAAGGAGGATTCTCCATTCGGGTCGACGCGGCGCGGACGGAATTCACGGAAGAGGGGAGCTTAAGCGAGTACCTGACCGATGTGACGGTATTCGAAGACGGCACGGAGGTCTTGAAGCAGCGCATCGAGGTAAATCACCCGCTCAATCATCGCGGGATCGGTGTCTATCAGTACGAGATGCTGCCGTCGTCCAGATCCATACAGCATGCGTTCATCGGCGTAGTGGTTCCGGTCTCGGAAACCGCGCCGCTGCGCAGGGACATCACGGCGGTGCCGGGGGAGATCGTCCAGATCGAAGGTACCGATCTGAGCCTCAAAGTGCTGGAGTTCCTTGCTGACTTCACCTACGATATCGAGACCGGGACCGCCGGACTGGCCTCGATCAGACACGACAATCCGGCGGTGCTTGTGCAACTGCTGGAAGCGGGGGAGCTGGTAGCCGAACGCTGGTTCTTCATGGGGCACGCCGGTCATCGCGACGACAGTGATCTCCCGTGTCGTATTTTTTTCTTGGACTATATCCCCGACTTCGACGATGGTTTGACGAGGTTCGAGTTCGCCAAGCAACCGGGCACGCCGCTTCTCTTCGCAGGGCTCGGGCTTCTCTCTCTCGGACTCTGCCTGACGCTCTGGACAAGGCGTCCGCCGGGTGTTGCCTGAGGCTCCGGAAGAGACGACCCATAAGGGGCTCCTGATCAGCGCTTTCCCTGGAGGTGGCTGGAATGGACACAAGACCCGACATGGTCCTCTTCTGGATAGCCCTCTGGAGCTACCTGGCTGGAACGGTAGGCGCCTGCATCTATGCCGGCGTGCGTAAGCCGAGCGTCCGCGGTATCGTGTACGGGGTAACTCTCGTCGGTCTCGTCTCTCAGACAATCGCACTGGGTGTGCGATGGGTGGCGTCGGGGCACCCTCCCGTGACAGGCCCCTTCGACTATATGCTGCTCCTCTCGTGGGCGGCCGTCCTGGCATTCATCGTCATGTGGAGAACGAAGGGACTGGAACTCCTGACGGTTTTCGCCGCGCCGGTCGGTGTGCTGGGGATGGGCGTAGCCTCACTCTTCCCTTCCAGGATCGAGCAGCAGCTGATTCCGGCGCTGCAGAGCTACTGGTTATGGATCCACGTGTCGCTCGCTGCGCTCGGCGAGGCGGCGTTCGCCGTGTCGTTCGTGGCGGCCGTCATGTACCTGATAGGAGACTGGCGAGGATGGGAGCGCCTCCCGGACAAGGAGACGCTCGATATGGTTACCTATCGCGCCATCGGGGTCGGCTTTCCGCTCTTCACGATCGGGGCCCTTCTGGCCGGCGCCATCTGGGCGAACAGCGCCTGGGGTGCGCCCTGGTCGTGGGATCCGAAGGAAACGAGCTCTCTCATCGTCTGGCTTGTGTACGCCATCTACCTGCACGCCAGATTCGTCAAGGGATGGCGCGGTGTGGGCACGGCAAGACTGGCCGTGCTCGGATTCCTCATGACTCTGTTCACGGTGCTGGGGAGTCGGTTTCTGGGTGGTCTGCACTCGTACGGGGTGTGACGCTTCGCGCCGCATAGGGCGCTGCTTGGAGTGATAGCGTGGTGTGGAACAAGCTGAGACCGTGGATTCCGGCGATAGCGTGGACGGTCCTCATCTTCGGACTCTCGTCCGTATCGGTCTTCCCCAGCACGATCATAAAGCTCAAGATGGTCGACAAGCTTGCCCACGCGGCGGAGTACGGCGGACTGGGGCTCTTTCTGACGGTCGGATTCATCGGGACGCTGAGTGGAGCGAAGAGGCGATGGGTGACGCTTTTCGCCATTCTCATGGGCCTTGCGATCGGCGCTCTGGATGAGGTCTACCAGTTTGCGGTTCCCGGACGGTGCTCCGACTTCCGTGACTGGATCGCCGATTCCATTGGTGTGATTATCGGCAACCGCATCGCGGTCGGGTTCTACAGATGGAGGGCGGGAGAACGATGAAGTACAAGGCGCCCAGGGGAACGCGGGATATTCTTCCTGCCGATAGCTGGAAGTGGGAGCACGTCGAGGAAGCGTTCCGCGAGACCGCGGAGCGGTTCGGATACAAAGAGATCCGCTTTCCGGTCTTCGAGGAGACGGAGCTCTTCGCCCGCGGAATCGGTGACTCGACCGATATCGTCCGGAAGGAGATGTACACCTTCTCGGACCGCAAAGGGCGAAGCCTGACGCTCAGACCCGAGGGAACCGCAAGCGTCGTGCGCTCCTTCGTCGAGCACAACATGGGACGGAGCGCGCGCGTCACGAAGCTGAGGTATTTCTGCCCGATGTTCCGTTATGAGCGCCCGCAGGCCGGCCGCTACCGGCAGTTCTGGCAGTGGGGGCTGGAGGCGATAGGCTCATCGAGCGCCGCCATCGATGCCGAGATCATCCTTTTCTCGGTTCGGTTCTTTGAGAGGCTTGGTCTCGCGGGAACTGAGGCGAGGATAAACAGCGCGGGCTGCCCGAGCTGTACTCCGGCCTACAACGATCTCCTCCGGAAGGAGCTTGGCCCTAAGCTCGAGCGGTTCTGCGATGACTGTCGCGAACGTTACGCGCGGAATCCCAGACGGATGTTCGACTGCAAGGACGAGAGTTGTCAGGCGCTTCTGTCCGACGCACCTTCAATTCTCGACGCGCTCTGTGACGAGTGCCGCGATCATTTCGCCGGGGTCGAGGCGCATCTCACGGCGGTCTCTGTTCCATACGTCATAGACGGAGGGCTCGCGCGAGGGCTCGATTACTACACGAAGACGATTTTCGAGATCCACTGCACGAAGCTGGGAGCGCAGAGCGCACTGTGCGGCGGCGGCCGGTACGACGAGCTGATCAAGGAACTCGGGGGGAAGCCGACTCCGGCGTGCGGAGTGTCGGCAGGTGTGGAGCGACTCATTTCCGCGCTTGAAGAAGAGGGTGTCTTCCCGGAAACGGCGCCCGGCCCCGACATCTACCTCGTGGCGGAGAACGGTGAGGCTGCCGAGTCAAACGTAACCCTGGCAGCGCGACTGAGGGAGAGCTTCTCAGTCGAGATGGACTATCAGGATCGGAGCTTCAACAAACAGATGCAGGAGGCCGGCCGCGTGAACGCGCGGTTCGTGCTCGTCAATCAGGGAGAGGGACAACCTCTCAAGCTCAGGGAGATAGCAACGGGGTGGGAAGCGAGTCCGGGCGAGCAAGAACTGGAAGAAGTCATCCGGGATCGAATCAAGGAAGAGCTGGAAGGAGTCACCCGGGACCGAATGAAGTAGAGCCGCGAGCGGAAGATGACACTCGCCACAGTGGACGAGCCGGCGACCGTCGGCTTGATAACGACCAGGAGACAGGGAATCACGATGAAGCTGCAATCGATGGGTGGACTTGCGAGAACGCACACGTGCGGCGAGCTGAGAGCCGGCGATGCCGGGTCGACAGTCGTCCTGGCGGGTTGGGTGCACCGCAGGAGGAATCTGGGTGGCCTTCTCTTTGTGGATCTGAGAGACAGGTATGGGGTGACGCAGATCGTTTTCAGGCCGGAGGATGATGCGAAGCTGCTCGATGCGGCGGGGGAGCTGGGTTCCGAGTACGTGATTGCCGTCAAGGGGAACGTTGCGGCGAGGCCGGAGGGGACTGTCAACACGGAGCTCCCGACGGGCGAGGTTGAGCTCATCGTGGGGGAGATGAAGGTGCTGAACGATTGCCTCACGCCGCCGTTCGTTCTCGAGGAGCCGATCAAGGCGAGCGACGACCTCAGACTGGAATACCGCTATCTGGATCTCAGGCGGCCGCACATGCAGCGTCTTCTGATGACCCGTCACCGCGCTGCGAAGGCGGCGCGCGACTATCTCTGTGACAAGGGACTGATGGAGATCGAGACGCCCATGCTCGCGAAGAAGACGCCGGAGGGCGCGCGGGACTTCGTCGTTCCGTCCCGAATCCACCCGGGGAAGGTCTACGCTCTGCCTCAGTCTCCGCAGCTCTACAAGCAGATCCTCATGGTGAGCGGTTTTGACCGCTATTTCCAGATCGCCCGCTGTCTGAGGGACGAGGGGTTGCGAGCCGACCGGCAGCCGGAACACACGCAGATAGACATCGAGATGAGTTTCGTCACGCAGGACGACATCTTTGCCCTGACTGAGGGGTTGATGGTCTCGATCTGGCAGGAGGTCCTTGGACGGAAGGTGGAGACGCCGTTTCCGCACCTCACCTATGCCGACGCCATGGCACGCTACGGCTCGGACAAACCCGATACACGGTTCGGGATGGAGCTGATCGACCTGACCGATCTGCTGACGGAGACGGAGTTCAGGGTCTTCCGGTCGGCAATCGAATCCGGCGGCGCGGTGAAGTGCCTCGTTGCGTCCGGCTGTGGCGAGTGGTCGCGAAGCCGGATAGACAAGAAGGAAGAACTTGCGAAGGGTTGGGGTGCCAAAGGTCTCGCCTACGTCAAGGTGGCGGGCCGCACGCTCGAGGGAGGCATCAGCAGGTTTCTCTCAGAGACCGAGACCGCGGCGATCATCGAGAGAGCGAAGACCGACGATGGTGATCTCCTCCTCTTTGGGGCCGACGCTGCAAGCAAGGTCAACAACGTGCTTGGACGGTTGAGACTCGTGTTCCGGGATGAGTTCGACCTGGCTCCCGATGATCTCCTCAACTTCCTCTGGGTCACTGACTTCCCGATGTTCGCTTTCAACGAGGATGCGAACGCGTGGGAGGCCGAACACCACATGTTCACGATGCCTCGCGACGACGACATTCAGTATCTCGAGACCGATCCAGGCAGAGTCCTGGGCCAGCTCTACGATCTGGTTCTGAACGGTGTCGAGATGGCTTCGGGTTCGATCCGGATCCATCGCCGGGATATCCAGGAACGCGTGATGAAGGTCATCGGGATGACCGCTGAGGCAGCAGAGGAGCGCTTCGGGTTCCTGCTGAAGGCCTTCGACTACGGCGCTCCGCCTCATGGGGGAATCGCTCCCGGGCTCGACCGGATCGTGATGATGCTTGCGGGCGAGGACTCGATCAGGGACGTCATAGCATTCCCGAAGACCTACAAGGGCCTGTCGCTGATGGACGGTTCACCGTCCGAGCTGGAGCAGGAAGTGATGGAGGAGCTTCACATCAAGTTCACAAAGGGGACGCGGTAGACTTCATCAAGAGCCCTAACGCTAGGCCTGTTCGGGAAATGAGGCTTGACAGTCCATGGAGGCTCTGGTAGGTTCTTCACCAAGCGAAGTCGATTCAAGCGGCGCGCTGAGGGTAAATAGCGCGTACGAAGTTGGTATGTCTGCTGGAAGGGGGGTGCCACGCGATGGCAAGAACGATTGGGGGAGTCATTGCTCTCGGATCGCTTTTGCTTGTCCTGGTAGCGGCTATGGTGGGCTGTGGACCTAAGCCTCCGTGCGATGGCGCGGATGTGACCGCAGTTCAGGTTGCTCAGGATGAGAGTGATGCTGCGTTGACGGAACTCGACACCGCGCGCAGTGAGCGGGCCGAGCTCGAGGCCGATGTGGCCAGGACCAGAAGTGATATCGCCGACCTGGAAGGCCAGCCTGCAGCACTTGAGGCTCGCCTCTACGAGTTGAAGAAGGGGAGCGGGCGCTAGCCGGCCGCGAAACGCGAAGGAAGGGGACTAGACCAATGTTGCGCAGGATATCAGTTGCACTGGTCCTCCTTGTAGCCCTCGCCCTCGTAACCGGCTGCGGTTCCGGAATTCAGAGGACCGCAGACCCGAGCGCCGGCGACTTCTACACGGAGGAAGAGTACCAGAAGCTCTCGAAGGATCAGAGAGAGGCCTACTGCGTCGGTCTTCTCAGTGAGTACGAAGACGCGCAGGACACCGCTGCACAGGCCAGAGACGACGTCGGCAAGGAGCAGCGGGCATCCGCCGAGCTGGACGTAGAAATGGCCAAGCTGACTCCGAGGCTCAAAGAACTCAAGAGCGAGGTCGATGCGCTTAGCGGAGAGATCGCGTGGTACGAGGGTCTGCCGCGAGTCTACGTTGTCCAGAAGGGTGACTTCCTCTACAAGATCTCTGAGATGAACGAGATCTACGGCGACCCGCTCAAGTGGAAGCGTATCTACAGGGCGAACCGCGAGCTGATCGCGGACCCGAATCTCATCTATCCTGATTGGGAGCTGACGATTCCGAGGGATTGGCCGCACAGCTACACGGTCAAGATCGGCGAGAGTCTCTGGCGGATTGCCGGTTATTGGGAGATCTACGGCGACGCGACAATGTGGTCGACGATCTACGAGGCCAATCAGGCCGAGATCTCGAACCCCGACGTCATTCAGCCGGGCCAGATCCTGACGATCCCGCGCTAGGGGGTTCGTTGGTACCGATCGACTCGGCCTCAAGGCGGACGCTCGGATCTCGAACGGGGATGTGTGGCGATCCCGGAGGGAGAGTCACTCGACTACTGGAACTCCATTGCAGAACGGGCTCTTGGTCCTCGGCAGCGCCGTGGGAACCAGGAGCCCGATTGCTTAGGAACGCCGGTTGAAACGAAAGATATCTGTTGCCGATATAGATTCAGTTCATCTCTACGGGCGGAACGACGTCAACCTCCGGCTGGTGCAGGACTCGTTCAAGGCGCAGGTGACCGCGCGTGGCGGAGAGATAACCATCTCGGGCGATGGGCCTGAGGCCGTCCTCGCGGAGACGGTTCTCAAGGAGATGGCGAAGCTCGTGCGTCTGGGCCGGACGGTGCGGCGGGAGGACGTGGAGTACGCCATCAGCATGGTCAGATCCGGCAGGGCCGAGGAGCTGTCGCGCTTTCATGAAAGCGAGAAGAGGTTGAAGGACCTCAAGAAGCCGGTCGAGCCGCGGACAGTAGGGCAGCAGGCATACATCGACGCGCTCAAGCAGTATGATATCGTCGTATCGATTGGACCGGCCGGCACGGGAAAGACCTATCTGGCCGTCGCCATGGCCGTGGCTGCGCTCAGGCGAAAAGAGGTGGAGCGGATAGCTTTGGTCCGTCCGGCAGTCGAGGCCGGTGAGAGCCTCGGGTACCTTCCGGGCGACTACCAGGAGAAGATCGCGCCGTATCTCCGGCCGCTCTACGACGCTCTCCGCGACATGATGGATCCGGAGAGGGTGAAGCGCCTGATTGACGTCGGGACGATCGAGGTTATCCCGCTGGCGTACATGCGAGGCAGGACGCTGAACGACGCTTTCGTCATACTGGACGAGGCCCAGAACAGCACGATGCCGCAGATGCAGATGTTCCTGACAAGGCTCGGATTCAATTCGCGCGCCGTGATCACAGGAGATATCACCCAGATCGATCTCGCCAACAGAGAGATGTCGGGTCTTGTGAAAATCCAGGATGTGCTGTCCGGGATCGACGGGATCAAGTTTGTCTATCTTACGGAGAGCGATGTTGTGAGGCACAGGCTTGTGCGTGAGATAGTGAAGGCCTTCGACAGGTACACACGAGGCAAGAAACAACCAGGCGCATCGCACAAAGGCGGAGGGAGCGACTGATGGCAAGATGGCTTCGCCATAAACAGGAGCCCCGAGCCAGAGCCGATCGCGTGAAGCTCGGCGCCGGCTCCGACAGCGCGCGCCCTCACGGGGCGGCTCACAGGAACAGCCTTCTCTTCGGATTCCTGCTCGTTGCGGGATTCATCGCCGCTCTGGAGATTCTGTTCCCGCAGGCCGTGCCCACGAGCGAGAACGAAATCAAGGTAGGTCAGGTGTCACGCGAGGAAGTGGTCGCCCCCTTTGACTTCGACGTGCTGAAGACAGCCGATGAGCTGGAGCAGGAACGGAAGATGGCTGCCAATGGTGTGGTCCCCGTCTTTCGCTATGATGAAGCGTCCCGCACCGAAAACAGGACACATTTTGGTGAACTCCTCACGCGGATCTACGATATCCGCACCGGTAGCGAGCCGAGTCGGCAGAGACTCGAGATGCTCGGACAGCTCGGAGTCACACTCAGCGACGCATCGCGTCGGATCCTTCTCGACGCTGCCCAGGCGGAAAGGGTAGAAGAGCGCGCGCGAGAGATCATGTTCGCGTTATACGATCGGGGCGTACTGAGTGAGCGTGGTACACCTCCGCTGAAGCCGGACGACACAGTGATGCTGATCAAGGGCGACGACGAGACCATGGTCCGTATCCAGTCGTTTATTCCGGAGCGGCTTGTTGTAGAGAGCGTGCAACGTGAGGCCGCAAAGACGCTGAATGATCCCGACATGACGATTGCCGTGAAGGAAATCGTGACTCCGTTCCTTGAGGGCAACGTCGTCTACGACGTCAGGGAGAACAGGCAAAGAAAAGAGGCGGCCAGGGCCGCCGTCGTCGAATCGACCGGTCGGGATTTCAAGAAGGACGAGGTCGTCCTCCAGCGGGGGGAGAGGATCACGGGCGACCACGTCGTCGCCATCCTCTCGCTCGAGAGCAAGCGCGCGGAGCTTCTGATGCAGGAGGCGGGCTGCCTTCGTTTCTTCCCCCATCTTGGGAGGATTCTGGAGGCGATGCTTCTCCTTGGCCTGTTTGCCCTCTACGTCATGGCATGCAAGCGCCGCATGATCACAGAGATACGCTATCCCATCCTCTTCATGATCCTCGTGACGATGGTGATGGCCGGGGCGGCCATCGTGGGTCGCATTCCGGACGCGCCGTCCTACCTTGTGCCTGTTGCCGTTCTTGCAATGTTCGCGTCGATGCTCTTCGATTTTGAGACAGCCGTCATCGCCACGGTCGTGACGGTTATACTGGTGGCTGTCTACACAAGCTTCGGGTTGCCTTTCATCTTCGTGTCGCTTACAGCAGGGATGGTCGCCGCGTACTCCGTGCGGCGCGTAAGACACCGGGAAGATTTCTACTGGTCAGGAATCAAGATTGTCGGTGCGTACGCGCTCGCGATAGCAATCGCCGACGTCTCGATGGTGGATGTCGGTATTCCCACTCTGACAAGAATGGGGTGGGGGGGGCTGAACGCGCTCGTCAGCATGGGCATCGTCATCGTAGCATTGCCGCTTTTCGAACGCGGATTCAAAGTAACCACCGACATCACCCTTCTCGAACTCGGGGACATGAACAGGCCTCTGCTGAGACGGATGGCGATGACAGCGCCCGGAACATATCACCATAGCATTGTTGTCGGCAATCTGGCGGAGGCCGCCGCTGACGCCATCGGTGCGAATGGGCTCCTGGCGCGAGTCGGCGCTTACTATCACGATATCGGCAAGCTGGTCAATCCCGGCTACTTCGTCGAGAACCAGCAGGGGCTCGACCAGACTCAGAGCAAACACGCCGGTCTCAAACCCAAGGTCTCGAGCATTATCATCCAGGCACACGTCAAAGACGGCGTCGAGCTCGCGCGCAAGGAGAAACTGCCCGAACCGATCGTCGACATGGTCCGCGAGCACCACGGCACGAGTGTTATGGAGTTCTTCTACAAGAGGGCCGCGGAGGAGAGTGAGGATCCGAGCGAAGTCAGTGAAGGTGAGTACAGCTACCCGGGGCCGAGGCCTCGGAGCAAGGAATCAGCCATCGTCATGCTTGCCGATCTTCTTGAAGCCCGTACCAGATCGATAGGCGAATCCCCGACACCCAAGCGCATCGAGGCGGAGATAGATGACGCCATCGAGAAAAGGTGGCGAACACACCAGCTGGATGACGCTGAGCTGACTCTCTCCGATCTGAGGAAGATCCGCGAGGCGTTCTTCAGAGTGCTCATCGGCATGTACCATCAGCGAGTCAAGTACCCGGATCAGAAGGTCGGGGAGTCCGGCGAAACCACTGGTGAAGCGACGGATGCCGGTGACGCCGGGGATCCCGGGGGCGCGGGCAAGGCAGACGATTCCGGGAACCGACGTGGCGCGGGCAAGGCAGACGATTCTGAGGACGGGTAGGACGTGGCTCTCAAGATCGTGAACAAACAGAAGATGGTCGAAATCGACATGCGCGCCGTCCGGCGGCTTGTGAAGAGCGTGCTCGAGGAATACGGGCGTGCCGATTCCGACCTGACTGTTCTTTTCACCGACGACCTATTCCTTCGCAAGCTGAATCTGGAGTACCGGGGGATCGACAAGACGACGGACGTGCTGTCCTTCTCAATGATGGAGGGGGATGAGTCGACGGTTCCCGCTGAAGCGGAGACCGTTCTGGGCGACGTAATAATATCGGTCGAGCGGGCGTCGGTCCAGGCACGACGATACAAGAAGCCGGTTGGGTATGAGATACTGAAGCTGGTGGCGCACGGCGTGCTGCATCTTGTCGGTTTTGATCATACCTCCACAGACGAGCGCAAACGGATGCGCTGCATCGAGAACAGGCACCTGAAGACCATCCTGGATCAGGCGTAGAGAATGCCGATACTCTATCTCGTGGGCGCGGGTGCAGGGTTCGCGATCCTGCTATATCTATCAGCCGTCTTCTCAGGATCTGAGACGGCTTTCTTCTCGCTGTCGCGGCTGGACATCGGTGAGATGGAGAAGCACGACCGTGTCCGGTCGCTTCTCGACCACCCGGATCACTTGCTCATAACCATCCTGATCGGCAACACCATGGTCAACGTCGCCGCCGCATCTCTTGGCGCCGTCGTCACCTTGCACTTCGCGCGCTCACTCGGCTACTCGGAAGCCGTCAGTATTGCCCTCGAGGTAGGTGTGATCACGCTTGTGATTCTCGTGATGAGCGAAATAGCCCCAAAGATGTACGCTATTGAACGGAACATCAAGTTCGCTCGGCGAAGCGCACCCGTGCTCTCCGCTGTCGGCAGTGTGCTCGCTCCCATCATAAGCGTGCTCCACGGCATGGCGGCCAGACTTAGTGGTGGGGAGACCGGGGCGGATCGGCCATTCGTGACTGCCGAGGAACTTCGCACGATCGTCGCGATAAGCGAGCACGACGGCACGCTGGACGAAGAAGAACGAGACATGATCGATAGCGTGATGGAGTTCGGCGCCACGGTTGTGCGCGAGCTCATGGTCCCGCGGGTGGATGTCGAGGGGCTCGAGGAGACGATGACCGTCAGTGAGGCCATCGCCCTGGTTCGCGAAGTTGGGTACTCTCGTCTGCCTGTCTATCGCGAGGACCTGGATCATATCGTAGGTGTTCTCTATGCGAAGGATCTTCTGAGGATCGACCCACAGACGGGTGGAGGGCAGTCTGTGTCGGGGTTGGTCCGAGAGGCGTACTTCACCCCGGAGACCAAGAACGCGGGCGAGCTTCTGCGAGAGCTGCAGCGAAGGCGGACACACATCGCGATCGTGGTAGATGAGTATGGAGGAACCGCCGGAGTGATCACGCTCGAGGATCTCATTGAGGAGATAGTCGGCGAGATCCGGGACGAGCATGATGAAGAGAAGCCGCTTCTGCAGGTGCTCGACATGAAGACGCTCATCGCCGATGGTTCCATACGACTCGAGGAGCTCGCGGAGGAGCTCGCGGTGGCGGGGCTCTCCGGCGAGGGTATCGAGACGCTCGCCGGATACCTGCTGGAGGCTTTCGGACGCATTCCATCCGAGGGAGAGAAACTTGAGCGGGATGGCCTCGAATTCACCGTGGAGAGCGTGGAAGAACAGAGGATTACGAGTGTGAGAATCGTGAAGGGGCAGCTGCCGTCGGATGAGGAGGAAGAAAAATGACCGTCATCCTTCTCGCCGTTCTCGGATTGCTGCTCGCGGCGTTCTTCTCCGGATCGGAGACTGCTCTTGTTTCCATCAACTGGATACGTCTTGAGCACTGGATCGAGAAGGGAAGGCGAGGTGCCCGCCCGCTGGAGAGATTCGTGTCGGATCCGCAGCGACTGCTCGGAACCACACTCGTGGGAACCAATGTCGCGATCGTGATGACATCGTCCCTGGTGTCGTGGAAGCTGTCGCAGGGCCTGCACGATTGGCAGCCGGGCATGGTTGCACTCGTCTCCACGGCCATCGTGACACCGGTGCTTCTCGTGCTCGGCGAAATCGTCCCGAAGATCATCGGCCGAAGGCACAGCGACAGTGTTACACTCAAAGTCGTATTCCCGCTCAGGTTCTTCTACTGGTTGCTTGGCCCGATCATCTGGATGACAACCGGGCTTGCCCGCGGAGTTCTCCGCCTCCTGGGCGTGCGTGTCACAGAGTGGCGCAGGCGTCTGACGAAGGAGCAGTTGCGGGCTCTTCTCACAAGCGAAGGTGAGATCGCGGGCGCCGTAGACAAGGAAGAGACGAAGCTCCTCTGTGGAGTGTTTGAGTTCGCGCTGACGACGGTTGGAGAAGTTATGGTGCCGAGGACGGACATCGTAGGGATACCCCCGGGGTCGACGGTAGGCGCGGCCGTCACCCTCATACGCGAGCACGGATTCTCGCGGCTTCCGATCATCTCCGAGGACAGGGACCACATCGAAGCGATGATCCACTCGCGGGATCTCCTGGGTCTGCCGCACGAGCAGGGGTTGGACAACATCACTCGGCAGGTGTCTCATGTGCCGGAGACCAAGACATGCGACGAGCTCTTCCGCGAGTTGCAGGCGAGGCGGCAGCACATGGCGGTTGTTGTCGACGAGCACGGTAGTATCGCCGGCATCGTGACACTGGAAGACCTGATTGAGGAGCTTGTCGGTGAAATAGAGGATGAATACGACGTCAAGGAATCACTCATCCGGCGTATCGATCACGACCTCTTTATGGTCGACGGGCGGGCCGAGATAGATGACGTTGAAGAAGCGGTAGGGGTGGAGCTGCCTGAGGGTGACTACAACACCGTCGCCGGTCTCATCCTTAAGAAACTCGGTAGGATCCCGGACGTGGGCGACGAGTTGGTCGTCGGCGGTCTTGACCTGAGGATCATCTCAGCGGGGCAGACGAGGATCGGGAAGGTGAGGATCAGAAGAAGATGAGCGAGAACGAACGAGAGAGCGGAATCTCTGTTCCGGATGATCACACCACGGCATCCGATGTCGCCGATTCCGACGGAGCAGCGGGGCGCCCGGATAGTGCCGGTGGCCACGATCACGAGCGACGGAGAGCTGGACGCATTCTCAGGAGATATCTTTTCACAGGACTTCTCGTTATCCTCCCGATATCCATCAGCGTCTTTGTTCTCTGGCAGCTCTTCTTCATGCTCGACCACATACTCGGGCGATTTATCATAAGGTACTGCGGCCGCCAGATTCCAGGCATAGGTCTTGTAGTACTCATTGCGATTATTCTGGCTGTCGGTGCCGTTGCGAGTAACTTCATCGGGCGTCGAGTGCTGGGGTTTTGGGAACGATTCATCGATAGAATTCCGCTCGTGCGGTGGATCTACGGAACGACCAAGACAGTGTTCGCAACCGTGTTGCACGAGGACTCGACCAGTTTTCGGAGAGTCGTCCTGATCGAGTTCCCGCACAAGGGGATCTACAGCCTGGCATTCATCACGGCCGAATCCGGAGGGCGCATGGAAGGCGTTCTCGACAAGAAACTGGTGTCGGTCTTTCTTCCAACGACGCCGAATCCGACATCAGGCTACTTCCTCCTGGTTCCGGAGGAGGATGTGCAACCGCTGAACATGTCGGTTCAGGACGGGCTCCGGTATGTAGTCTCGGCCGGCGTGCTCGCGGACGAGGGCCGTGTCGGAAGGTAGCTCGGTACCGGTGACGCCGGTGGCAATCGCGCAAGGCAACGAGGTGGAAGATGCCGGACGGCCACAGCGATGACAGGGTAGTCCTCGACCCGGAGAGCGGGTCCGCTTGCATGGCAGATGCTCTCAGGGGACTCCATCCGGCCGACATTGCCGTCGCGCTCGAGCAGCTGGACAGCGAGACAGCGAAGTCCGTGCTTGCGGAGCTCGACACAGAGACGAGCGCTGACGTCCTCATTCACCTCGACGAACACTCCCTCAGTGGAATTCTCGATGCTCTCGGACCGGTTGAGATCGCCGATATCACACAGGAGCTGGAGTCGGACGACGCGGCGGACGTTGTCGGCATGCTGGCGGAAAAGCTTCGGGGGGAAGTTCTCTCCCGACTCGAGGACGATGACCGGCGCGCGGTCGAAGAGCTTCTCCAGTACACGGATGAGTCGGCCGGCGGCATCATGGCGTCGGAGCTTGTCTTCCTCAAAAGCGGGGCGACGGTAGGAGACGCGATCGAGCTCATCAGAAAGGCCGCCGACGAGGTAGATGAGATCCACAATGTCTATGTGACGGACGAAAGCCGGAGGCTTGTCGGAGTTCTGTCTCTC
>JALGZD010000123.1 GCA_025782395.1 bacterium | reverse complement strand
ACATGGAATACAACAGGCACACTTGATCCACTACTTACAGGACATTCAACAAACGCAATTTTCAGACCTTCGACATCGGACACTAACGGAACGATTACTGCTGTATGCGGCCAGGGCCATGCCGACACAACCGGGATCATAACCGTAGATGAAGGGGGTGGTTGTGTTGGTCTCGTCACAGGTCATGTGTATCACTGCGGAGAGATAGTAACAGAGAGTTGCACACTCAATGGAAACATGAGATGCTTATCAGGAGCCGGTTTAATCGTCGGGGCAGATGATATTACAATTGATGGCGCAGGTTACAAACTAATAGGAAACGTAGTAAATGCAGACTGCAGCGACGGTAGTGGGTCGAACCCATGTGTACTACATTCCGGAATTATCAATACTGGCGGTTATGATGGGGTGGTAATAAAAGACGTTGAGATTCAAAACTTCTGCACGGGAATCGTAATGGCACAACCGGTGATTGAGAATATGACAGTAACCGGGTGCAAGATACACGATTGCGGTTCTGAGTCTATAACACACGGAATCCACATGGTCAATCCAATCTATTCCATCATAACGAAAAATGAGATATATAACATCTCCGGAACCGGACCTGCTAGTGGCTGCGGTGGCGGCGGAAACGGGATATTCATGTTTGGCGGTCAGCAGGGTAGCTGGGAGCATGGTAGTGGAGATCACAACACTATCACCTGCAACAGGATCTACGACGTGGAGAAAACTGGCATCTTCATGAAGATGGGGTGTATGCATAACTACGTCAGTCACAACCGCATAACAGGATGCCCCGAATCAGGAATCAACCCGATGTGTATGATGTCTAACTATAATACCTACGAGTACAACAATCTGTCGGATAATATCGGAGGCGGATTCTCTACTGGTGGCAGTTACAATAGTCTCAGTTTCAATACAGCACATAACAATGGTGGCAGGGGGATCCGCGAATGCGACACAGGAAACAGCGCAACTAACAACAGTGCCTGTGGGAACGGCTACAGTGATATCGATTCCAATATCTGTGAGAATAATACCTGTGGTTCCGGCTGTGGCTGTGAGTGGAATTGCAACAATCCGGTACCAATCTACTTTGACTTCGACAACGATGGACGTTACAGCAATACAACAGAGAACTGCACATGCAACAATATCTTGAATGTGGGCGTATGTTGCAATCCGGGACTATTCAACTCAAGCCATGCTGGCGTGCTCAATGCGAGCGGTATCTGCTGGCTGACACCTGGAGACGATCCGAATGACTGTGATCTGAGTATACCGGGCACAAAGCCAGATCTCGCGATCATAGAGAAATCAGAAGAATGGGTTGATTTTGAAAACAAGACATACAACATAACGTACACCGTGAAGAACATCGGCAACGCAAATGCAACCGAAAGCACGACATCCATCCGGATAGACGGATCAGAAGTCGCAACCGACCCGGTTGAACTGTTAGCACCGCAGGCAACCCACACCGCAGAACTCGGTCCTTTCACGATGTCAGATGGAAGCGACATGATAAGAGTATGCGCAGACAGTGAGTCAGTTGTAATCGAGAGCAACGAGGACAACAACGGTAAGGAGAACATATTTAAGTTCCACGGAAAGCCAGACCTTGTAATCAGCAAAAAGTATGAGGAATGGGTAGTAAGTAACGAGACATACGCCCTCTACACCATCACCTACACCGTCAAGAACATCGGTACCGGGAACGCAAACGAGAGCACGACTGCAATCCTCATAGACGGAACAGAAGCTGCAACTGATCCGGTCGGAGCGTTGGACGAAGGTGAGAGCTACCAGAGCACTCTCGGTCCTTTTACCATGTCGGGCGTTAGCGACACGATTATAATCTGTGCAGACAATGAGTCAGCAGTAGATGAGAGCGACGAGGACAACAACTGCATAGAGAACACATTCGAATACTCTGAAATCGGATGTGTAGCAGATGACAGCACGCTCTTCAGATGCGGAAACACTGTCACGAAAAGCTGCACTCTAAACGGTGGCATGACCTGCACATCAGGAGCAGGTTTAATCATCGGAACAGACGGAATCACGATCGACGGTAATGATCACAGGATGACTGGAACTGTAACCCCCGACGACTGCAACGGCATGGGCTCGGAAGCATCACCCTGCACCGTTAGCGGAATCTATAACGCAGTGTTTGACAATGTGATGATAAAAAACCTTGAGATTGAAAACTTCTGCACCGGAATCGCTCTTACTGGCGTTTGCAACATCACCGTAAACAACTGTAGTATACATGACAATGGGTTTAATACCGGGAACATGGCAACCCACGGAATCCATGCCTGTGATATAGCCGAGGGCGCTCCGGATGACCCCGCGTTAACGATAACCGAAAATGAGATATACAACAATGAGGGCACAGGTGCAGCCTGCGGAGATGGCGGCAACGGTATCTTCATCTATGCAGGAAGTGGAGACAAGCACGAGTACTGCAATATAAGCCACAACAGACTCCACAATAACGCAAAAGCAGGCTTCTGGACGAAGATGATGCTTACCCGGAGCGAGATTGCCCACATTGAGATATGGGGCAACGGATACGGTACAGGCGTAACTGATGGTCAGAGAGGCGGGATTGTACTGCGGTGCAAGATGTCAAACGAGAACCTCATCGCCCACAACGATGTCCACGATAACGATGTGGACGGGATATTCATAGGCGGCAGCAGCAATACCATCGAGTACAATAATGTAACCAAT
>JALGZD010000042.1 GCA_025782395.1 bacterium | reverse complement strand
CTGCACCTTCAAACTCGACGCGTAGTGGTCTGGCCATGGATCATTCTATCACTCAAAAGGTCAAAGAACAAGACCTGGCCCCTTTCTTCGCACCGAGAATCACATCCTGGCGGCCGGCTTATTGGGCTCCGCGCGTCAGGGCGAAATAATCGAACAAGGCCGTGACCGATCCTGAACCCGTGTCGCCGCATGCAACCAGTCCAACTCGTACAGCCGATGTGTTCAGATTGAATGTCCTGAACGACCCGACCTCTTGCCACGTCTGTCCGTCAAGGCTGTAGTGCCCCGTGTATCGGGTCCCTTCACGGACGACGCGCAGATATAGATATGCCTCGTTCATCTGTGAAGTCGATAGGACTTGGTTCCGGGTAAGCAATCCCTCCTCGTAATCGAAATGGATTGCGTTGCCTACGCAGCCGCTGGCTGTCACATCACAGTACGCTCGCCCGAGCATCAAGAAATAATCGTCATCCAGATAGATAAGGAGTCCTGCTATTTGGAAGTTGTTTAGTGGGGTGAATATAACGTGTGTCTCGATCATGAAGTCTCCATCTGGCGCGTCCTGCAACAGCAGATTCCGTGCATTGTCACTGTCATGCAAGAGGCCCCCCGCATGCGTGCGCAGGCGAAGGACTCCGCTATTGGCGTCGAGACTCCAAAGGGATGTATCCTCGCGTATCCAAGCCCAACGGCTGTCAAGAATCGGGCTGTCGAAGTCATCAACCCATGTGCCGTCTGTGCCGGTATCAGGATTGATGAACACAAGCCTGGTCTACTCGTATGCCTCCCACATCGCCGAGGTCGACCTCATCACCGGCGAGGCATCAATGGAGGACTACGTGACGGTGCACCACTACTACGCAATTGTCGCGCGAGACAGCCGGAACTAGTGGTGGACAGGGCACTTCTCGTGCACTGCAAGGTCGATGTACACGTTGCCCTTTACTAGATCGAGGGTGCTGGATGGTCTGACGACGCTCCAGGCTCCTCGACCCAAGCCACACTAGCCCGTGCAATCGCCACCGGCACTCACGATATGCAGGCATTCACTCGTGCTCTCTGGCGATGCTACAAGAACATGGTCGCGTGCTAAAGCGTCATCAGTCCAATCAGTTGTCATTCGGACTTCATGACAATCCGAACCAAGATCACTGGAGGAAACCGAACCTGACGCTGCCTCCACCGAGTCTCCAGCTGTCTTGCCATGTCGCGAAGACGACCCCATCTTGCGTTACTCCATAGACGCTGAGCTCGCGCGAGATCAGCGAGCCAGCTACTACCCGATGTTCCGCTGTGGGTACCTTCTCCCGCTCCCATCTGTTTCTGTTGGAGTCGAAGTAGTATCGATACAGCTCACCAGACGTGCTGACTGCGAAGACACCCGCCTCGCCGCTTGGATCGTCTTGCGCCCGGCCCAGAGCTAGCGAACCCGGTGCGACATCTGTTTCCGTGCTTCCAAGGAGTAATTCAAATCGAACGTCTCCTCTCTCTTGATACGCGCGGAAGACAGTCCCAGCTATCGTCACACCGAAGACCCTGTGTTCGCCCGAGATCAGCGAGCCAGCTACTATCTGGTTCGTTCCTGTGGGAACCCTCTCCCGTTCCCACCTGCTGCTGCCGTAGTCGAAGTCGTAGCGATACAGCCCACCGGTGGTGCTGACTGCGTAGACACCGTCCTCAGTGTTCGACCCGTTCGGCGTCCCGCCAAGAGCCAGCGAGCCGGGAACGATGTCCGTTTCCCCGTCCCCTAGGAGGAAGTCGAACCTAACGTTCTCCTTATCTTGCCATGTGTTGAAGACAGTCCCACCTTGGGTGACTCCGTAGACTCTATGCTCGCCTGAGATCAGCGAGCCGGCAGGTATCTTGTTCGTTCCCGTGGGAACCCTTTTTCGTTCCCACCTGCTACTGCCGTAGTCGAAGTCGTAGCGATACAGCTCCCCCGTCGCACTGACTGCGAAAACGCCGACGTTGTCATTGATCTCCCCACCCAGCGCAAGCGAACCCGGAACGATATCCGTCTCTCCGTCACCTAGGAGGAAGTGGAACTGGATACTGGTCCCATCTCGACGTGCATTGAAAACGGTTCCACCTTGCGTCACACCGAAGACCCTGTGCTCCCCCGAAATCAGCGAGCCAGCTACTACCCGGTGTTCCGCTGTGGGTACCTTCTCCCGCTCCCATCTGTTTCTGTTGGAGTCGAAGTAGTATCGATACAGCTCACCAGACGTGCTGACTGCGAAAACGCCGATGTTGTTGTTGATCGCCCCGCCTATTGCAAGCGAGAATGGCTCGATCGTGTTGCCGAGTGAGCCCCCGGTTTTCGATTGGACAACGATCTCCTGCGTACTCTGATCGGAGCTTCCTGCATCGTCCGTGACCGTGAGCGAAACAGTGTAGGTTCCTACTGTGCTGTAGACATGCGTGGCCTGCGGTCCGTAAGCCATTGCGCCATCTCCGAAATCCCAAGCGAAGCCAGCCAGTGAGCCATCCGCATCGCTGGATGCGCTCGCATCGAATATGATCGACTCTCCTACTTTTACGACCGCGGGTGAGACTGAGAACACTGCGATTGGCGGCAGATTGCCAGCCCCGCCTTTCGCGACGAAGGCAATCACTTCCGGGACGCTTTCGTTGCCCATCGCATCCATGAGGATCAGCCGAAGTTCGTACTGACCGGGTGCTTGGGTGGCGATGGTGAACTGTAGCGTCCCGCTAGATTCACCCTGCATATCGGGATCGAATTGCCATCCCGGA
>JALGZD010000092.1 GCA_025782395.1 bacterium | reverse complement strand
GATGGATGAGGAGGGATTGGATCTCAAAGAGGCGATCGAAGCGGTACTAACCGACAATCTTCACGGCCTGGAGCTGGATCCTCGCTGCACGCAGATTGCGGCGTTCAACTTGGCGTTAGCGGCGTGGAAAGTGGCCGGCAAGCCGATCGAGCTACCGCCGCTGCACATTGCGTGCTCCGGGCTGGCCGTTGGCGCGACCAAGGGAAAATGGATCTCGCTCGCTGGCGATGATCCGCGACTACGAGCAGGCATGGAGCGGTTGTACGACCTGTTCGAGCAAGCGCCGGAGCTGGGTTCGTTGATCGATCCGAAGGCACTCAAAAGCGACCTTTTTGTGGCTGACTTCGCCCAGCTGCAACCGCTATTGGAGAAGGCGCTGGAGCACGAGAGGGACGATGACGAGAAGACCGAGCGCGCAGTGACCGCGCAGGGGATGGCGAAGGCGGCGGAGCTGCTTTCGGGTGAGTACACGCTGGCAATTACGAATGTGCCGTATCTCGGTCGCGGACAGCAGAGTGACGTACTCAAGGAGTTCGCTGACAACCGCTTCAAGGAGGGAAGAGCCGACTTGAGCACAACCTTTCTCCAGAGAACCTTCTTCTTGCTTGGCCGGGAGGGAACTGCGGCACTTGTCACGCCACAGAACTGGCTGTTCCTTGGCAGCTACAAGCGGCTTAGAAGACGCTTCCTGCAGGAATTCACCTGGAACGCTGTGGTTCAGCTTGGTTCGAATGCTTTCCAGAAGATGAATTGGTGGGCCGCGACCACGGCTCTGATTAGTATCTCCGCCTGGGAGCCGAGTTCAGGGTCTATGTTCGTTGGTCTCGGAGTAGGTGCAGATAAGCGTATTGCTGCGAAGGCATCGTTCCTGGCAGGAGTGGATACTTCTGAGATTGCTGCACACGATGGTTTTGGCAATCCTGAGATGCTCGGCCCCGTCATGCTGGATCAGTCTGCCCAACTCCGGAACCCAGATTGCCGCATCGTGATACGGGAATCAGCATCGGTATCGCTCTTGGAGGGCCTCGCGCAGTCCTATCACGGATTGACCACCGGTGACGCAAGTAGGATGCAGTTCCGATACTGGGAGTTAGGTAAGCGCATGTCGGAGGAATGGGAGTACTTCCGAGGATCATTCGATGAAACGTTGGACTACGCTGGGTGCGAGAATGTGCTTAGATGGGGCAGCGGTGCCGGCGCGATTGATGAATTGCCCGGCGCACGCAAGGACGGACAACCCGCATGGGGACAGCTCGGAGTCATCGTTCGACAAATGCGACATCTGCCAGCCAGCATTTACACAGGAGAGCCGTTTGACAATAATACAGCCGTCATTGTGCCCAATGACCCCGGCAACCTTCTGTCGATCTGGGCCTTCGCAGAGGGCGCCGAGTTTCGGAGATGTGTCCGCATGGTAGACCAAAAGTTGAGCGTGACGAGTGCGACGCTTGTCAAGATCGATTTCGATCCTGATTACTGGCAAAAGGTCGCCGCGGAGAAGTACCCCAACGGCCTCCCCGAGCCCCAATCGAACGACCCCACCCAGTGGCTCTTCCACGGCCATCCCGCCAATTCCGAGCCGACCACCGCCCTTCAGGTCGTCATAGGCCGTCTCCTCGGGTACCGCTGGCCGCCAGAACTCGATCCCGAGATGCGTCTCGCCGATGAGGCGCGCGGGTGGGTCGCCCGCTGCAACGAACTTCTTGGATTCTCCGACGAGGACGGCATCGTCTGCATCCCTTCGATTCGGGGTGAACCGCCGGCTGCCGAACGAGTGCGAACACTTCTAGCCGCCGCGTTCGGCGCCGATTGGACGCCAGAAAAGGAGCGCGCACTGATCGCGGAGACCGGCTCAACGGCAACCGATCTCGATGCCTGGCTGCGCAACGATTTCTTTGAGCAGCACTGCAAGCTGTTCCATCACCGCCCTTTCATCTGGCACATCTGGGACGGGCGCAAGCGCGACGGATTCCATGCCCTGGTCAACTACCACAAGCTGGCCGAAGGTGATGGTGGCGGCCGTCGAACACTCGAGAACCTGACCTACAGCTACCTTGGTGACTGGATCACCCGCCAGAAAGACGGAGTCTATCGAGGCGTAGCCGGCGCGGAGGACCGCTTTGCTGCAGCACTTGAGCTTAGGGAGCGTCTCATCGCGATTCTCGAAGGCGAGCCACCATTCGACCTGTTCATCCGCTGGAAACCGCTGTCTGCACAGCCGATTGACTGGGAACCCGACATCAACGACGGCGTTCGCCTGAACGTCCGCTCGTTCATGGCCTCCGATATCCCGGGAGGCAAAAAAGGTGCCGGTGTCTTCCGCTCGAAGCCTAACATCAAGTGGGGCAAAGACCGCGGCAAAGAACCGATAAGCCTGCGTCCGAGACTCAACTTTCCCTGGTTCTGGAGCTGGGACGAGCAGACGCAGGACTTCCTCGGCGGCGACGAGTTCGACGGCAACCGTTGGAACGATTTGCACTACACGAATAAAGCCAAGCAAGCGGCACGGGAGGCGGCAAAGGAAGGTGGCCGTTGATAATGGGCGAAGAGGGAAGTATAATGTCAGAAATAACGATCGATATTTCTGACAATAACAGACTATGAACACTACTCATTCTATTGCTGACAAGATCCTTGCGAAGCTGCGTACCCAACGCGGACCTGTCCCGACACGTGACTTCCTCTACTTGGGCAATCGGGCGGCCGTGGACCAATCTCTGTCGCGGTTGGTACGGAAGGGAGCGATCCGGAGGAT
>JALGZD010000114.1 GCA_025782395.1 bacterium | reverse complement strand
CAGGGAAACAGTTCAATACTTCCACCAGATGTGGCAGGTGACCTGATATCTAAGAATCGACCATTTTTTCCAACCTCAAAAGCGATTTTTCCTCCCATTGCAGAGTTGATTTGCCTGACGATCTTTTTTAGTGAGGTGTGGGTCGGAACCTTCCCCGCACAGTCAATGCGGACCGGTCTGCCACCATCTACCGCCATAGCAATAAATCGTTCGATGCTAAGGTCAATCCCTTGGCTAAGGTCAATTTTGCCTTCCAGGTTAGAATAGCTGACCTCAACCCGAGCGGCATCAAAGCCGAACAACCGGCGCGTAGCGTCATCGTGAGGCGGCTGGTCAAAGCTGCCATTGGCCAGGAGCTCACCTGCGCCGCAGGGCGATACCACGGCCGGTCCGGCCAGATACTCTTCCAGCTTATCCGCAAAGTCGAAGTTAAACTCAACGCGGCGTAAGGGGACGAACTCGTCCAACCTGCGCCGCACGGCATATGCGCCTTTTCCAATCTGGAGCTGCACAGGTACGGTGAAGCGGTCTGGCGTGTCGCGCAGACGAAAGAGTGCAGCGAGAGGTGCTAGTTCTCCTGGTGCGGTAGCTGTGCGCCAAGAGAGTCCACCGTTACGGCTGCACTGTAGCGTCGGCTTGTCGGCCGTGCCTGGAGTCGCATTCCAGCAGGCCCGGCCAACCTGGCTTTGCAGCACCAACCAGTGTCGCACACCAGGCAAGACGCGGAACTCTGTCGGCAATGTGGCGTTACCCCAGGCCGACTGGTCAGGCAGCGGCTTTTCTACACGAACCTCGGCGCTGGTCAATACATCGCCGGAGGGCTTGCCGTCGGCATCAGACTGGATGGCAACATGCAGACCGGCCAGTCCCGGTTGCGTGTTAGCCAGCGGCAGGTCAATCCCGGTAACCGCAAGCTCGGTGTCGGACTCCAGCGGCTGCGCCAGGGCGCACTCAGGGGAGACGAGGATAGGGAAAGTGGTGGGTTCCTCACCAATCGGTCCTGAGGCGACCCGGGTGGGCTCGAATTCGCCCCGAACCTGCGCACCAGTCCGGCCAGAGACAGGGATAGCCCCCCGCGGAAGCGATACCGTGGTCAGGGCCTCGTCCATGCCGGGCACGGTGCTGAAGTTGTAAGGTATTGTGACTTCAGGTAGGTGGGGTGGCAGGACGGGTTGCTCGATAACGTAATCAATATCCAGAGTGACATCCAGCCGGGCGATGGTGTCGGAGTGAACGACTAACGGAATGGTGTAGAAGCCGTTTTCAATTTGTGCCTCAGCCAGAAATGCGCTTAGCACGTCGGCAAAGTCGGGCGAGGTCTCGCCGATGGTCAGTTCGCCCAGACGCGTCCAGAACGGAGCCATCTGGCCCAGCCGCACGCTGACGTTGGTCGGGACGGAACGAACGGTAACCTTTGTGACGTCCAAAGTCGTGTCTTCTGGATTAGCCGGATCTTGAGGTAATGCACTCAATCTGAACTTGTTCACCGTCAGGCCCGGTAGCGATGTCGCCTCAGACGAAAGAGTGACCACCCATGGCGTCTTGTCCGGTGCCATAAAGGTGCCATCATTGGCGATACCGACGTAGCTGCCCCCCATATCGACCTGAAGACTGGCACCAGGGGTCTCGGTTCCGGGTACATTGCCTATGTTACTCCCTTGACTGCCCCTCACGAATGCCAGGGTCCGGCGGGCATGGAAATCTACCTCGACGAAGCCGGTGCCTGCGGTCTTGGTCGCCCCCAACTCACCTTGGCCATCGCTGAAGGTGATGGCTTCCTCAAATAGTGTCCCGCTAGTGGACGCGACCGGTGTCAGCGTGACAGTAGCCCTTGTCACGTGCGCGCCAAGTGGCAGGCTGCGCAGCCACAGTGTACAGTCACCCTCAAAGCGGTCATCACCGCCATGGTAAGTATTTATTAGTTTCATAGATATGGTCCCTGGTATAGAATGATAGTTCGATTTTTTGATCCAATATTCATATCATAGAGGTTTGACTTCATAATATTATCTGTGTTGGTGGCCTCAAGGACTAGCTTCCATATTAGAGACCTACTCTTGTCCGAGTATTTCTTCACACCGTTTTACCATGCTCTCTATTTGTCTGAATTGACTGAAATCTGCATGTTTATCTGAAAATGTCTTGGCACCATCGGCGAAAGTTGAACAGTACAACAATTGCTCTAACATCGCCCCGTAATCATGATCCGGGATTTCTGTGTCGGAAGCGGCAAGTAAAGCAGTCGGCCCGGAATTTATGATGAGAAGTTCGGGTTGCACGAGTTCATAAAGCTGCAGCCATGCCTTGACCATGCCATTGAGCCCTCTCTCGTCAAGAAAACCGACTCTATGCAAAATCTCGGCGTAATTTAAAGGAGGTGTCATGGGGAACCCTGTTAAAGCAGGTAACCAGACCGGGGCTTGCAAGAGCGGAAATCCATAGCTGCCCAAAATCACCTGTGCACGGGAAAGATCCTTCAAGGCAAATAATATCTCATCCCCACGTTTACGTAGTGTCAACGCCAAGGTGAGAAAATCACACATGTGACCGTAATTCTCGCCTAGCTCCCAAGCACATAGTATCCGGCTCATGACGCACCCTTTTTAAAAAAGGTAAACGCAATCATGCCCGATTTAATTTATTTCCTCATCGGACATGTTGATGTCGCTTTGAGGGTCTGACACGGTGACCAGCGCGCGCCAGACCCGATCGTTTGCAGTTATCTCTAAACGTTGATCAGTCCTACGTTCGCAGGAGCACCATCAGGTCAATCGCCTCTGTCACTGTGATTTCCAGCATGTCCTGGCTCATGTGGTATACCTGGACTCGACTCATAATCGGTCCTGCGTAATCACCACCACCTGTCTTTGGTTCATCAAACGCGCTAATCATCTTTGGGCGTATGGCCATGCGTAGATCCTTCCACATACCCCCAGCATCGAGATCATTTACTGTCATATTTCTATCTATCGCTTTTTCCTGGAGGTAAAGCGAGTGTCCGTAGGACTCTCGTTTGAAGTGGTCCTGCGCCAGACCGGGATCGAACATCTTGCCCCAAAGGTCGTTCAGCACGTCGTCGAAAAGCTGGGTCGGAACTGGATGCATCCCGAACTGTTCCATGATCCGAGTTAGCGGGTCGCCCCAGTAAACGTCGTCTGGGCCGTGAGTCATCAGTTTTTCGGCATCAGGATCTCGGTGACCTGCGTAGTAGACCAAGAACTTGACCGCATTGTCGTCACAGTCTGTGACTGGAGGGTCATCTTTTTTTGACTTCAATTCAGCCAGTTCGAATAGACTCACCACAGGATAACGGTTAAGCTTGTGCTTGATGATGGCTGGCTGAAAGGTAGTGTCTACCAGTTTGAGATCTATTTGCTTAAAGTAGCGCCGGTATTCTCCCCAGCCAGCCTCCAACTCGGAGCGCTGGACGTATCGCTCGTCGTAAGCCTCAGTCCACTCTTCCGGTGTCTTACCGTCAAAGGTGTCAGCGTCCACGGGGGCTTGAATATGCTCTTCCAGCACCGTCTCGACTTGGCCGACCTGGCCGGCGATGTCCTCCTTTACTTTCACCTGAACCTCATTCCAGTCCTCGGCGGTGATCACGTCACCTGGATTGCGGCTAATGTAAGGGGTCGTTTCGTTCGCCATTTTATTTCCTCCTTTCGTTGCTGTAGCTCAGCAGATGGATTCAGTATGATCACGTGAAACATCGGCCCGGACACCGGCGGCCTTGGCTTGCAGCACGCCGATGGGACCGGGTTGTAAAAGATCCTGGATCAGAGTCGGCAGGTCCCTGTCCGGGGCGACCTGCTGGATGGCTGATCCTATTTTTCCTTTTTGGCAGCGCGGAGCCTGGGGCTGTGGACCCTTACCCAGGGCGACCTGCCGGGCATTCTCAAAAAGACTCCCCTGGTAAATAATCGCCACGTCGTACATGGCCGGCCCTGATTGGCGGGCCGTGACGGCGATCTCGTTACCCCACGCGCCGTTCTCATTGGCCTCTACTTTGATAAATCCCTCGATCCCCTCCTCGGTCAAGTAGAGGCGGGCGGGCGCGTCTTCGGCGCCCAGGGTAAGAAATTCCGGTTTCCGGAAGGGCATTGTGACAGCCTCCCAGCCAAGGGGCACGCGCGGAACTACGCTTGCTCCGACCAGTGTCGAGGCTCCGTTGATGCCGGCAACCAGGTAATCCGGGTCATTAGGCGGCTCGGTAACCGCTTTCTCATACAGCTCGAGTGTGTCCTTTTTCTGACCAAAGCGTGCTTTGTTAAACCGCCCACCGAAGCGGGCCGACAGGTCAGCCGACAGGTTGACGCAGAAGGCACCCGGCTGGTGGCTCGGCCAGCGGAAGACGACTTCGGCAGCCGGATCCGGCAGCGGCTCTGCCGAGGCAAAGACAGCGGCCACGGGTTCCGGCGGTGCGTGGGCAAAGCGACTGACATTAAATACTCCGCGGTCGTCGCAACGGCCCCCGGCGAAACGAGCGGCATTAAAGTGGGCCTGATTGAAGCGGCTGCTATAGCAGTCCCCATAGATCCATTCCGATTGGCCCCGGGGCAGGGTCAACACTATCCCCTTATTCAACTTTTCTGCCTTTACCATCTGTGAAAAGTGAGGGCCAGCGTTGATCTGCCAGACCAGGGAATCGGGCTTTGCAGTGCCGACGCCAATGGTTACGCCTGGGTAGGATTCCTCTACAGGATCGCCCTCATCGGGTGTGAAGCGCAGTATCACGTCAAACAGGTAGGCAATCTGATGGACGATCATCAACGCCGGCTCACCGGCGTGCAGAGGTCCGGTGACGGCCACCACGCGGTCTTGATACGCCGCCAGCTCTACGTCTGGCCCTGCCCGCAGGCAGGCAATGATGGCCTCGTTGGCGTCCAGCAAACGGTACCTTTGCTCATCGGCGCGGACGCGACCTACCAGGCGGGCCGGGCTCCCATCGGAGACGATGGGTTCCGGACTGATGGCGGTGAGATCGCTCTCTGTTACCGTCACGGCAATAGCGTGGCCTGTGACTCCGGTCCATTGCGCGCGCAGCCTGACCAGGCTGGGTGCCAGCGGGTTATTTAATAGGAGGGCCGCCGGGTTCTCGTCATTGCCGGTCAAGGACCAGTCGCCTTCGAAAGGCACCGAGGCCTGCGCCCCCAGTGGGCCGACGAGGATTTCCGAACCCGGTACAGGACGGACCTTGCCGTCTGAGGAGAGGATCGTCGCCCGGAGTCCGAGCCTTGGGTCACGCCACAGGCGGGCGGTTTCACCAACGGCCAAGATAGTGAGCAGGCGAACACGACAGCCCAGCGCTGCGTTCACCAGCGTCGGCCCGACAGCGCCCTGGGCCGCTGTGAGTTGAACCTCAGCGAACACATCAGCGGCTCCATCGTTGGCAACCGACCAGCCATCGCCGTGCCGCACAAATCGTGCAGGCATCTCCGCTGGTTCTGGCGGATACTCGATGAGCTCCAGATAACGCAGGGGCAGCAAAGACAGGCGGCTTTCCTTCCCAGGGGTGGGAGAAGTAAATCGCAGGCGGTCGTCCTCAGTGGCGGCAGCCAGACCGGGAAGAAAGGTGTTGACGGCCTCAATGATTTCATCAAGAAAGGTGGTCGCCGGGGCTGCACCGGCCACATCGATGTCCACCGGGCGGCCACCATCCACTGCCAGCCGGATCAGGCGCCGCTGGCTCAGATCGACTGGAGTCAGCAAGTCGGCTTCGCCGGTGAAGACAGCAGGCGCCGTGGCTGACCCCTTGGTGACATCCTCTATCTCGCCCAGCAGTATATGGCGAGCGTCGCCTGAGGTATAAGGCTCGAGCATTATCCGCCCGGCCAGGCCTGATGTAGGCGATTTTAGGATCAGATGCATCCCGTCGTGGGAAGCGGTCTCAGCCTCCAGGGCCATGTTGATCGCCGCCGCAATCTCATCCAGCGAGGCCGCCCCAGGGTCGGCGGCCTGGGCTGCACAATCCACATCTACTGCCGAACCGCCATTGAGTGCCAGCCGGAGGAAACGCGCCACCTGGAGGTCAAGCACGCCGCTCAAGTCCCGTGTCCCTGTGACATGGGCCGGGCGGGCATCAGCGCCGTGATAAGCACGGGGCGGGGTGATGCCAAAGACGGCCGCCGTTGCGTCCGGGCCTTCGGGGGAACTGAAGACGATCTGGCTATCAGTGCCGGTCGAGCCTGAAATCAGGATGATGTGTATGCCGTCGTGGCTGGCAATGGTCTTTTCCAGTGCCAGGTTGATAGTGATCACGAGTTGGTTGAGAGTCTTGTGACTCGGTTCTGGATCGCCAAGGGTGATCTCGACTGGCTCAAAGCCGTCTATGGCGAGCTTGATCGCGGCATTAGCGTCCAGGTCGACACCGTCGCTCAGGTCAACGGTGCCGACAAATGTGATCCCGGTTGCATCCTGCCCAGGCAACGTCTCCGGTTCAACGCCCAGCAGCACCTCCAGAGCATCGGTCGCCCGGGGTGGTTCAATGGCAATCCGGCTCCCGGCGCCGGACAAGGGCGAGGTCAACACCAGATGGCGATCATCGTGGGCGGCCACGTCCATACCCAGGGCGTCGTTGATGGCTTTTACTACCTCGTCAATCATCGTCGCGCGCGGCCGCCGACCGGCGCAGTCGATGTCCACGGCTGGCCGATCATCAATGGCCAGCCGCAGGTAGCGTGACTCCCGAAGATCGACGCCGCGGCTCAGTTCGGCCTTGCCGACGACGCGGGCTCCTGTTGCTGCCGTGCCCCGGGCCTCACAAGAGGTAAAGCCAAAGATGGCCTGGGATGCCTCGTCAGTAATCATCGCCCGCGTGACAAAGCGCCTGCATCGCGTGATCTCCAGCGGCTCGACAGCCAGGCTGCTTGCGCTGCCAGTCGTCGGCGAAGTGAGGATCAGGTGCTGGCCGTCGTGGGTGGCGATGCCAGCCTCCAGAGCATTGTTGATAGCAATGGCCAGCTCACCCGGGGCCACGGCCCGGGGGTTTGCTGCACCGGCCCACAAGTCGATTTCTGCCGGTGGTTTGCTGTCCACGGCTATTTTGATAAGATGCCGGGCCATAAGGTCAACACTTCCACTCAAATCGGTTGCGCCGGCAATACTGGCCGCCGTGGCCGCGGCACCTGTGAAGGTTCGGGGGCCGATGCTGAAAATATCCCCGATGGCATCGCGATTTGCTGGGGTCTCCAAGACGATCTCGCCAGCCGGTCCCAGGGTTGGCGAGGACAATGTCATGAAGCGACCATCGTGACTGGCTACTGTGTCCCCCAAGGCCGTGTTGATGGCAGCGACAACCTCGGCCGGCCGCGTGCTGGCCGGATTGGCACCGGCACAGTCAATCGTCACCGATGCAGCACCATCCACCTTTAGCTGGATTTTGGATCGCTCGCTCAGGTCTACGCCATGGCTCAGGTCACGCCTGCCGGTGACGCGGGCCGGTTGATCGTCCCGGCCGATGTAGAAGGAAAGCGCCGGACCAAAGAGGCAGGCCGTGGCATCCTGAGCCGCCGGTCGCTGAAAAGCAATGCTGCTTCCGAAACCCTTCGTGGGCGAAGTCATGGTGAGAAAATGCCCATCGTGTGTCGCCAGATCAATAATGCCGATGCCATTGTTAATGGAATCGCATACCTGATCCAGGGTCGTCTGGGCGGGGTTGGGACCGGTGCAATCAATTTCTGCCAGATGCGTCCCGTCAACGACCAGGCGGAGATATCGCTCCTCGCCCAGGTCAACGCCGCCACTCAAGTCCACGGTTCCGGTGACCCGGGCCGCCTGCGCCTCGCTGCCGTGGTAAATCCGAGGGGCCAGGCCCAATATCCGCTCGGTGGCGTCGTTAGCCACGTCCCGCACCTCTAACTTGCTGGTCGGCCCTGTTGTGGATGAGGCAATAGTCAGATAACGGTTGTCGTGATGGGCTAAAGTTGTCCCCGGGGCATCGTTGATGGCGGTTACAATTTCATCCAGAGTAACTGCAGCAGGGTCCGCTGCGCCGGCGAGCAAATTGATTTCAATAGGGCTCGCGTCATCAACTCTGAGGCATAGCGTGAAGGTCTCCCGGATGTCAACACCACCGCTCAGGTCAACGTTGCCCGTCACCTGTGCCGGGCGCACCGGACTTCCAGCAGCCGTGGCTACCTTGACGCCAAAAATCAATTCGGCTGCGTCGTTGCCGCGCAGTTCAACTGTGATCAATCCGTCGTCAGCACGGGTCCACCAGGTATCCATATCCTCATAGACGTCGGCGATGCGGAGGCCGAGGGCCTCGGCCGTCACTCGCAGGATGCCCTGCACGGTTACGGTGCCTTCAAGGAAGGTCCGTATGTATCGCTTGAGGTGCTCGCGGAACTCATCAACGCTCTCGTCAGCGCGAGGCGCTAGGCCATACAGTGCAGCAATGCACGCCAGGTCGTCAATGACCTCAGCGCCACGGTCTGCGTGATCCACCCAGTGGGCCTGCATGACCGCTGCCAGGCTGTTCTCCGCCAGCAGCAGCTCAGTGCCAAATGCGTCGACCACAGCATAGAGAGCTGTGGGCCGCGGCAAGGCGCTGAAGGTGCCCGGCAGGTAGCTGAGGATGCGCTCGGTTTTAGTTGGCATATCAGCGCTCCTTCTCCTGTAGGAGGATGTCGGCCGGCTCGATGTCCAGCACAACCCACCATTTTTCACTATCTATGACAGCGGTTACCTG
>JALGZD010000037.1 GCA_025782395.1 bacterium | reverse complement strand
TGACGTTCTACCACGGAGCCGGGTGCGATCAGTGCTCCGGGAGCGGCTACAAGGGCCGGCTTGCCGTCTACGAGCTCTTCCCGATCACGCGCGAGATCAAGAACCTCGTGCTGCTCGGGGAGTTGGGAACCAAGGTCAGGGACAAGGCCATCGAAGACGGGATGCAGAGCCTGCTCATCAGTGGCATGGGCAAGGTCAAGGAAGGGGTGACGACGCTAGACGAGGTCCTGAACGTCGCCATGGAGTCGGACAAGGTAAGCAAGCAGCCTGGCGGTCCCTGACGGGCCGGCGGGAGGCGCCCCCTCGTCGCCGAGTGGAATGCAGGGCTGCACGCTCGCGGTGCTCACGGTCACTACGCTGTCAGCCATGCCACCCGCTCGTGCAGGATGCGAGGCAATCTGATGGTTCCCGGAGCCCCCCCGCGTGTCACGGAGGGGCTCCGGGCGTGCTAACCCAATGACGGCACGCGAGTTAGCAACTATATCACCCGTTGGTGTTACTGGCATGGGGTTTGCAAACTACTCTAATCGGAATGGAGATACTCGTGTCGGAACCCGCCCGCTCACAAGGACTTAGGTGCAAGTGAGTCGAGGACGGGGTGGACGGGGTCTCTCTCAGGGTTGAGGGTCCGGGCTCGGAATGGGCTGCCGGACGCGGTCGGGTCCCCTCCAGGGCGGCCGAGACTGAATCGGAACGACGGGGCACACATGACTACGGAAATTCGGAAGCTGCTTGAGGAAATGGTCGAGCGCAAGGCATCGGATCTCCATCTCACTTCAGGCGTTCCGCCGCAGATCAGGATCGACGGCGCGCTGGTTGCTGCGGATCGTCCGCCCCTGAGTCCCGAGGACAGCCGCACGCTCTCCTACGCGATGATCGATGAGAAGAAGATCGCCAGGTTTGAGGCTGACAAGGGGCTGGACACCTCGTTCAGCGTAGAGGGGCTTGGGCGTTTCAGGCTCAACGTCTACTACCAGCGGGGAAGCGTAGCCGCCGCCGTCCGGCATCTGCCGTGGGATATCCCCTCGATGGAAGAGCTCGGAGTCCCGCTGGTCATGAGGGACTTCTGCGAGAAGCTGAACGGCCTCGTGCTCGTCAGCGGACCCACCGGATCCGGCAAGTCGACCACACTGGCCTCGATGCTCTGCTATATCAACCAGAACAAGAACGTCCACATCCTCTCGATCGAGGATCCCATTGAGTACCTGCACCGCCACAAGTTCTCAATCATCAACCAGCGCGAGATAGGGCGCGACGCGCCCTCTTTTGCCTCGGCAGTACGTCAGGTGCTTCGACAGGACCCGGACGTCATCTGCATCGGCGAGATTCGAGATCTGGAGACGGTTCGCACCGCTCTGACAATGGCGGAGACGGGCCACCTGGTGCTGACGACGGTGCATACGAGCGAGGCCCCTCAGGCGATCAGCCGTATCGTCGACATCTTCCCGCCGCACGAGCAGCAGGGCGTGAGAACGCAGATATCGCTGTCGCTCCAGGGTGTCCTGGTGCAGCAGCTGCTCCCGGACGCGAGCGGAACAGGCAGAGTTCTTGCAACCGAGCTGATGGTTGCCAACGCGGCCATTCGCAACCTGATCCGCGAGAACAACCTCCAGCAGCTCAGGTCGGCAATCGAGACGGGCGCGAAGGACGGGATGCACAGCATGAACTCATCGCTTCTCAGGCTCGAGAGCGAGAAGCGCATCACGACCGACAGAGCCATCGCGTGCTCGAACGACATCAAGGGAATCATGCGTGAGCTCTCGAGACCGGTGAAGGCGTAGCGCACTGACGTCACGACAGTCCAGAGGAATCCCAATATGCCAGAGTTCATCTTCACAGCCAAGACACCGAGCGGCAAGACGGTCCAGGGGACCAGGTTCGCGGAGAGCGAGATGTCGCTCGTCTCGGCCCTGCGCAAGGAGGAGCTGGTCGTCGTGGCCGTCGCTCCTGCTCCCATCACGGCCACCCGCACGAAGAAGGGCAAGAAGGTCAAGACGAAGAACCTTGCGATCTTCTGCCGCCAGATGGGCGCTATGCTGGGCGCGGGTCTGCCGGTGCTCGAGTCGATCCAGAGCATCGCGGACCAGTCCGACCACATGACGATGCAGAAGGTGCTCCGGGAGATAGCGAGCGACATCGAGGCCGGCGCGACGCTCTACGCGGCTTTCGGGAAGCACCCGAAGATCTTCTCTAAGCTCTTCACCTCGATGATTCGTGCCGGAGAGGAGTCGGGTGCGCTGCCGAATGTGCTTCAGCGGTTGGGAGACTACCTTGAGGCCAAGGCCGCGCTGGCGGGCAAGATCCGCGCAGCGTCGGCATACCCCGCGTTCATCGCAGGGTTCTTCTTCATGGCGGTGGCGGGGATCATGCTGTTCCTGATCCCTCAGTTCGAGAGCATCTTTGCGAGCTTCGACATGGAGCTCCCGCCTCTGACCAAGTTCCTGATGGCGACGTCCAGGTTCATCGGGCGCTATCTCGTCTACGAGATCGTGCTCGGCCTTGGTGGCGCCTACGCCTTCTGGAAGTGGAACAAGACACCGGGCGGTAAGAGCACGGTCGATGGCTGGCTGCTCAAGGCCCCGATCTTCGGGAAGCTCATCCTCAAGGCAGCCGTGGCGCGCTTCAGCAGCACGCTCAGCACGCTCATGGAGAACGGCGTCGCGGTCGTCGCCGCCCTCGAGATCGTCGGGGAGACGTCCGGCAACGCGGTGGTCAAGGCGGCCGTGGACAACGTGAGCGTTGGTGTGATCAACGGATCCACCATTTCCGACAAGCT
>JALGZD010000197.1 GCA_025782395.1 bacterium | reverse complement strand
TCGGCGATTTCGGCGATTTCCGCCAGCCGTTGGTCCATTTCCCGCACCTGTTCGTCGGCGGTTTCCAGCGTGGTGCCCGAGGGCATGGTGGCATAGAGGTTGAAACGGTCGAGTTCGACCTCCTCGGGTACGTTGATGCTGACCGCCAGGCAGATGATAATGCTGACAAAGAACACCGTCAGGCCGATTAATACGGTGCGGGCCGGAAAACGAAGACACGATTTTAACAGCAATGTATAGATTTGCAGCAGGCGGTTGTTCCGGGAAAGCGCGCTGATATTTTTAATCGATCGCCCTTGCCAGTGGGACAGGACGCGGTAGGTGAACACCGGGATCAGCAGGAAAGCGACGGCCAATGAGACCAGTAACGTTGAGATCACCGCAACGCCGATGTGCCGCCCCAGGGTCTGGACGAGGAAGTTATCCGAAAAAACAAAGGGTAAAAACACGCACACCGTCGTGAGCGTGGCCGCACAAATCGCCCGGCTGACTTCGCCGGTCCCGGTAATGACCGCCTCGCCCACACTTTTTCCCCGGGCCAGCAACCGATGAATGTTCTCCAGGACGACGATGCTGTTATCCAGGAGCATCCCGACGGCAATGGCAATACCCACCAGGGTCAGGGTGTTGATGCTGATATCCAGCGCATAAAAGAAGTTGAGCGAAATCAAGACCGAAATCGGGATGGCCGCCGCCACGATCAACACCAACGACAAATTCCGGAGGAAAATCCAGAGGACCACAATCGCCAGGATGCCGCCGATCAGCGCCAGGAGTTTGATGATATCAATATTTTCCTCGATTATCTCGGCGCTGTCGTCCTGAATGACCAGCGACAGACCATCGACGGCGACTGCTTCATTCAATTGATCGATTACCTTGCGGGTCTTTTGGGACAAGCGCAGGAGGTTTTCTTGCTGGTCGCGGATTAAAGAGATGGTGATTGCTTCCAGACCGTTGATCCGGGCGATGGATTCCTCTTCGGCGCCGCCGTCGACAATCGTGGCCACATGTTTGAGTAACACCGGCCCGCGATCTTTGATCACCGTTTCTTCCAGATTGGCCAGCGAGGAATAGTCGGCGACAAGGTTAACGAAGTATTTCTTTTGTCCCTCGACCACTTGCCCCAGGTACTGGCGGGCGCGGCTGCCCTGGGAGATCCTTGACGACACCTGCGACGGCGTAATTTTAAGGGCGCGCAACGCCTCCTCGTCGAGAAGGACTTCCACGGAACGCCGGTGCCCGCCATACACCTCGACATTGGCGATACCGTCGATGCTCTCCAGCGCCGGGAGGACTTTCCGGTCGACGACCTCCCGGATCTGGTCCAGGCCGCCCTCACCGCGGGCCTGGAGGGTCATAAAGCGGTTCGCGAGTTGTTCGGTGTCGATTTTCCAGACGGTGGCGAAAAAACCCTCGCCCAATGCCGGGCGGGTGGACGCGACGCGTTGCTGCAATTTTAAATATGCATACTTGAGGTTGGTGCTTTGGTTGTAATAGACAAAGATCATCGCCCGCCGCCGGTCGATGTATGATTCAATGCGTTCGATGTCCTCTAGGCCGGCGATGGCGCTTTCCAACTGTACAACGCTTTGTTGTTCCATAAAATTCGGATCGGCATCGCGTACGCTGCTGACCTGGACGATGAGCATCGGCAGTTCGGCGTACGGAATGAGTTCAACCGGGAGTTGCGTATAAGACACCACACCCAGCAGGCAAAATCCGATTAAAAACATGGAAACGAGGACCGGTCGCCGAATAATGAATTTGATCATGGAAATTCTTACCTGGGTGTGGACGCCTCCGCGCGGACCTTGCCCGCCAGCAGGCGGTACACCGAAGGAATAACCACCAGGGTCAGCACGGTGGAGCTGAACAACCCGCCGATTACCGCCACGGCCATCGGCGCGCGCAGCGAGGCGCCCTCACCGATGCCAATAGTCAGCGGCAAAAGCGCCAGGATGGTGGTTACGCTGGTCATGATGATCGGGCGAATACGCATCTGTCCCGCGTTGACGATGGCCTGGTCGAGATCCTGGCCCGCCCGGCGGTTTCGGTTAATCCGGTCCACGAGGATAATTGAGTCATTTACCGCAATGCCGGCCAGCATGATGATACCGATAAACGACATGATGTTAAACGGCATGTTTAAAAACAGCAGCAACAATACCGCGCCGACCCCGGCCAGGGGGATGGTCAACAGGATGACGAACGGGTGCAACAACGATTCAAACTGCGCGGCCATTACCATATAGACCAGCACAACGGCCAGCAGCAGGGCGAAGCCGAGATTTCCGAACGCCTCTTGACGGAGTTGCTCCTCCCCGGTGACGGCGAAGGAATACTCCGGGGGTCGGGGGATTTCCGCGATGGCGTTTTGTACCGTGCGCGCGGTTTTATCGAACGGCACCTCTCCTTTAAGGTGCGCGGTGACCTCGGCAATGCGGGTCTGGTTGTTTCTGATAATTTCGCGTGGAGAAACCGTCGGGATCAGCCGGGCCACTTCATCCAGCCGGACACGCCGGCCGGAGGACGACTCCAGCAATAGTCCCTCCAGTTCGTCTAACGACACCTCGGGCCGGCGGAGCTTGATATCGGAATACTCGCCCTGGTATCGTAGTTGACCGGCGTCCCGGCCGGAGAGCACGTCTTTTAGTTGCGCGCCGATGTCCGAAGCGTTCAACATCCTTGCATCCGGAAGCGGGAATTCAACGATTTCGTCAAACCGTCTCCATGCAGCAAGATCCAGCAGATTTGGATGATTTGTAGCGGCGATCAGAAGAACCCCGTCGTCGAT
>JALGZD010000098.1 GCA_025782395.1 bacterium | reverse complement strand
GGCCGATCTTGCAGTCTTTGCATCGTGTTTTGGCCGTACTGACTGTGATCAAGGGGAGCAGTGTGAAGGGGATTTTGATGGAGACGGCGACGTTGACGGCTCGGATCTGGCTGTTTTTGCTGCGGACTTCGGCAGGACCGATTGTCCCATTCCTTAACAGGATAGTCTAATAAAAATAAGAGGAGGCCCAAAAGGATAAAGTGGGGTATCACGTACAGATAGGTGTTTTTCTCCTATGGATTGTTTTGGCCATCGTGGGGTGTGGAGGCTCGGTGGGCGCTATGGATGTGGAAGCAGAAAGGGCCGCGCCAAGAGTTGGTGGCGGGCCGTGTGAATATAAGACTTATAAGGGCGTTGCCAGGATTATTTCCATTCAGAAACAGGAAATGTCCAGAGGTTATGGCGGGCCTTCACATGAGGCCTATAAGGTCAGATTTTCTTTTTCTACCGGGCTGGAGATAATGGAACCTCATGGAAAGGTTGAAGGAAGGGAATATACGCTTAAATTGACGAATTCCTGGTATCCTGGACCAAAGTTTCTGGAAAAATACGGGATCGAAGAAGGCAAGAGCTATGATTGTTACCTTAAAGTGATTACAGCAGGGACCTGCACCCCTGTTATTTTTGATTTTCCATCCATTAATTTGAGTGACTACTTTGAGAGCAGGAAATAGAAGAAAGGAGGTGAACATAAACGTGGGTAAGATACAGAGGGAAGGATTTCGGTGATGTTTGATTTTCAGCTCGGGGAGAGCGAGGGATCAGAGCTCTGACTTCCTGAAGTTGAAAGTCTGACTTCTACACTAATGCAATTAAATATAACAAGGAGGAGAAGGATATGCGTAAGCTCGTATTTTGTGTACTTATCACAGCCTTGATGTTCCTCTTCCCAGTTGTAGCTCTGTCCTGGGAGGACAATCCTGCAGTAAATTCCGGAGGTGGGACGTCTGAGACCTCAGAAACGGATGCCGTGCCATCCAGAATATTAAAGGATGAACGTATCCTGGCCCTTGAGAATGAATTCTCAGAAGACCTTCAGGCGCTTCTGGAGGAAATTCAGGTGGAACCAGACGCATCCCTGCGTGAAGTCCTGCAAATGGAAGCCCATGCGCTCAAGGTGGAACAGGAAATAGCAATGAAAGAACTCTATCTGGAGATTGCTACTGAACTCGGGGATCAAGAGAGGGTGATGGAGCTTCAAGAGGCATTGGACCAGCTTACTGAACCGAAAGTTGCCCAACCGGCTGAGGATGAACCTCGGCAGGTACCCGGCACTGGTAACCAGGAGCCAGGAGTCCCGTCAAAGAATGCGGATGATGCATAGGAGGAGGTGATATCATGAACTTTCGATGGAAATACGGCTTTATATTTGCCATTATTGCGGTCTCCCTGGTCTTCCTTTCCGGACCGGCTCAGGCAGACGAGGTGGACGATCGCATTAATCAACTGAACCAGACCCTGGAGGCCCAGGGGCTCCCCTGGACAGCAGGGCGGACTTCAGTATCGGATTTGAGCCAGGAAGAACGAAAGGCCCTGCTTGGCGGGCCCATGGAGCCCTTGCCTGCGGAATTTCCTACTCTGGATCCGTCTGAGGAAGGCGGGGAGTCCCAACTCCCATACACAGGCGGGGCATCCGCAACGTGGGACTGGCGAAATGTCGGGGGGATTAACTGGATGACCCCGGTGACTGATCAGATGTGCGGTGATTGCTGGGCCCATGCCACCCTAGGTTCCATGGAGGTCCGCCTCAGGTGGCAACGTGGCGGTACATACGGCTATGAACTCCCTATCAATCTTTCCGAACGATACGCTGTGACGTGCAGCCCCCACGGGAGCTGCAGCGGCTGGAACATCCCCGGGCTCCTGAACTTCGTCCAGTCTGATGGAGTATCTGATGAGGAATGCCTTCCCTACGATCCCTCTCTGGACTGCAGTGATCGCTGCTCCAACTGGAATGTCCGTGTCTACAAGGTATTATATCATGGCAGGTATGATGGACCTGGGTCTGCTTACAGGGAAAGCGTTAAGACCTCCTGCGAAAACTACGGCCCGATACCGGTCTGGATGATGGTCTACAGCGATTTCTGGGACTACTCAGGCGGGATATACGTCAGGACATCGAATGTAGAAGAGGGTGGACATTTTGTGAACATTGTAGGCTGGGGCAGCTCCGGCGGGGTTAATTACTGGATCTGCAAGAACAGTTGGGACACCAGCTGGGGGGTAAACGGTTACTTCTACATCCGGCGCGGGACCAATGAGAGCGGGATCGAGTCACAGGCTTACTGGCTCACGCCACAGTACCTGTCCAACCTGGATGACAGCACACCAACCGGCTGGGATTATCCTATCGTGCCAAGGGGTGATAATACGGCCACATCGGGAAGCGCCCACGTCTCGGCAACCCTTCCCGGAAATTCCAACAACACTTACTTCAGTGTGAGCTGGATTAATGAGGGCACGGTCTTGGCGCGAGATAACGTTACACACCTCTCTATCGATGATATTTACAGCCGATGGTTTTCCATAGGCTGGCAATCCGCAGGGTATGAACACAAATACCTCAATGCGGGAACTCATACAGTGAAAGGGGGCAGGCACACCATCTGTTTTGACACCATTGATTACGACAACCGGGTCTGGGAGTATAATGAGTACGACAACACTTACTGCCGCCAGTTTGTATGGAGTCCTTATGGACTGATTGACAATTCCCCGGTCACTCGCTCCAGAGCGCCCAAAAGCAACTCTCTGGGATCTGTCGATTATAACAACGACGGCTTTTCCTTTTACGTTCTTGCTGACCATCCAGAGGACTGGTGGTCCGCGGTGGGCGTTCTCC
>JALGZD010000164.1 GCA_025782395.1 bacterium | reverse complement strand
GATACGCACGACCGCAGATCTGCCCATCTCTCCAGAGGTGATTGATGGACCGCAGTGAACTTGATCTGTTGCTCGCAGATGTCAGTCAGTGGAGAGCCTTTCGCTCTTCTCACCTCAATGACTACCGTCTCATTCTTGAGATCGCAGAGCGGAATCTCGATGCGGCTACGACAGAGATCCCCACGGATGTCGTGCAAGTAGCCGGATCACATGGAATCGAACTGGCGGGCAGCGCCTCCGTTGAAGCATTGTCGGAACGAAGCGCTGCTCAAGCTTGGCTGTTGTCCTACGTCGAGGGGAACCTGGCTCCTGTTAGTGATGAACCAGAGTTGTTCTGCGATGCCATCTGGAGGCTTGCCGAAACGGACGTGCTCCCGCGGCTTGAGGCCTACCGTTTCTCTCTTGCAGCTCTAGATGCTATCTACGGGAAAAGCCTACTAACGATCCTGCCTCTGCTTCATCCAGGACATTCATGCGTATGGGAAGTCCTCCCTGTCTTCTGGGACCTGCTACCTGGCCTTGATGCTGACACCGGACTACTAATCCAGAATCTCCCGCACATACATGACATCGTGGGTGAAGATCTGATAGCAGGTGTGTTCCACGGTTCCGTTCGGGAGTTTGGCGAGTCTCATCCAGAGACTGCGGAGCTTGTTTGCGTTGGTCTGCTCGACGAAGGCACACAGTCAGCGGCGGAGATGACGAGCTGTTTGATGGTCGGTGCCGCGAAGGCGCGGCCGCGGCACATGTACGATGTGGCTCTTGAGCTCTCGGAATCGAATCGCGCTACGTCAGCGTCAGCAGCTATCGTCGCTCTGAGCGACATGGACTACAGCGATCCGAAGCTTGACGGGCACGTGGGGCAATTCATAGAGAAGCTTGGAGTGCTTGAAAGCAATGAACATCTGGTGGGCGCAGTGGCGCTCGCCTACTGCAACCTCGCCAGGCAGGGTCACGAGCTTGGAGACAAGCTAGTTCAGCTATCTCAGCACACAGATCCTGTTGCCCGACACCACCTAAGCAGTCTTCTTCTTGGCCGGTCTCAGAAGGAAGATGATGAGTGCTGGATCACGATCTGCCTGATGAACTTGGCAAGAACAACTGACCTCAGCCATGCAAGAACACTGAAGAACCTTGACGGAACACTTTCCGGACTGGTCAAGTCCGACACCTCCGTGGCCAACCGCTTCCTGACCCGCTGGGCTCTCGAAC
Organism: bacterium; assembly: GCA_025782395.1. Classification (GTDB taxonomy): domain Bacteria; phylum Joyebacterota; class Joyebacteria; order Joyebacterales; family Joyebacteraceae; genus Joyebacterum. The sequence continues at coordinate 1,642 of JALGZD010000164.1, read as the reverse complement.
ATTCCGAAGAACTGGAACAACACCCGATTCACGAGGCCTTCAGAAGCACCTTCCTGCAGCTTCTTGGGCTGCGGGAGCCATTGGAGTTCCTTGTGACCGCTTGGTTGAATACGGACCTCCTTCCTCTTCATCGAGCAGCTGCGCAAATGCTTCGCGAGGCCTCTCTAGTACTCTCCGTCCGCGGAGACTTGCCCCCGGTACTTTCTGCCCAAGTGCTGGCCCGCACCAGTAGCATCAACAGGGTCTTCATCTTGCGGAAAGTCCTCGGCTGGACATACGGCATCGACAACACATCACTCTTCGGTCTTGCGCTCTCCGTGCTCCAAGGTGCCGACAGCGATCCGCTTCTGGAGGGACAGGTAGCAGCAGCATTTGGCAACGCACTTGGCTACGACTACCCCCATTCATGCGAGGAGTATCTGAGGGGTCTTGGTGAATCGGAAGGTAGCATCACTCGGCGCGTAGCGACTGCCGCTTTGAGCAAGATCGAGAAGTACCGCAAGGAACGTGAGGGAAGGCCATACCTCAAGGAACTGGCTCCTCCCTCTGACAGGCTTGCGCAGTACGACAGAGAGATTGCCAAGGCGGTGGCTCGTAGCTACAAGCAAGCCAGAGAAAAGAAGCCAGGCTTGTTGCAGCTTGCATCGAGACAGATGCTCAAGTTCAAGTGCCCGTATGTTTTCAGGGGCCCTGATGGGAAGCTGCGTCGAGGAGAGCTGCACGAGCACTCTGAGTCAATGGAGCTTCCGAGGAGCGATAGCATTGCCCCGACCGGTCACGCCTTGATGCTTCACAAGTTCAGGGCGGAGACCAAAGCTGAGGTTCGAAGTGGGCTAGAGAAGCAAGAGGAGTGAGTAGCGCATGCGACTAGCGATCCGCGAGTACCTTGCGGGGCTGCGGGAATCGGAAGAGCTCGATGCTCTTCTCCCGGATCTCCTGCTGTCAATGGGTATGCGTCTATTGGAGACGCCGAAACATGGTGTGAAGCAGCACGGAGTTGATGTTGCCGCCATTGGACGGCTACCCGAAGTGGATGCGCCGCCGTCACTGTTCCTATTCGTGATCAAGTCAGGTAATATTGGCCAGTCTGACTGGGACGGCTCTCGGCAGGCTATCAGACCCTCTCTAAATGACGTGCGCTACGACTATGTGCGAAACTGCATTTCTCCTGAATACCTGAATCTCCCCGTGGTTGTTGTGGTTTGCTGTGGTGGCACGATTGAGCAGGATGTTTGTCATGAGCTTGCCGCCTTCGAGGACAGCTTTCAGGAGAGAGGTATTCGGCTCACCAAATGGGACGGCAGCTACCTCTCGATTCTCATCGAACGCCACATGATGGAGGAACCGGCGTTCCCGAGCGTCTCTCAGCATAGGCTGCGGAGAGCTCTTGCGTTAGTAGATCTCAATGAGTACAGATTGGACGACTACTACGCCCTTCTGACCAACACGCTATCCAAGACGCAGAACACGCTGACCGCCAAGCAAAGACGACATCGCATGCGGCAAGCGAATCTCTGTCTGCGAATGGTCGCCAGGTGGGCGGAGGAAGCTGACAATCTTCGCCAGGCTCTTATCGCAGCCGAGCGTACGATTCTGAACAGCTGGGATTGGATGCGCCAGCTCGGATTCCCTCCATCCCTCT
>JALGZD010000146.1 GCA_025782395.1 bacterium | reverse complement strand
GCATATGATGGTCTCGAACATCTCCCGTCCGAAACGCGTCCTCGCCTCCCGCAGGAACTCCTTGGAGAACCTGGTCCGGCCGTCGAACATCGTCAGGAGCACCCTCACGCGCTTCCGCATCCCCAGTTGATCGCGGACGAGCTTGATGGTCTCCATGACCTTGAGCGCGCCGTGAAGAGCGAAGTAGGACGGCTCCATTACGATGATCGCCTCACCCGCCGCGACGATCGCGTTGAAGGTCAGAAGTCCGACGCTCGGCGGACAATCGATGAACACGTAGTCGTAGTCGGCAGCCGCAGCGTCGAGCTTCCATCGCAGCTTGTTCTCTCGGTCGGGCTGTCCCGACAGCTGCTGCTCAACAGCGGAGAGCACGACGTTGGAGGGCACAACGTCCAGGTTCTCGGTCGCCGGTACGATAACGTCCGAGATCCGGACGGCGGGGTCCATCAGCAGATCGTACGTCGACCTCTCGAGGTTGTCCGTCTCAATGCCAAGACCCACCGATGCATGCGACTGGGGATCGCAATCGATGAGCAGGACGCGCTTTCCCATGTCCGCGAGGAACGAGGACAGGTTGACTGCCGTGGTCGTCTTCCCACAACCGCCCTTCTGATTCACAACGACGATTGAGCGCATCGAACCTCCCACCGTGGATGGACCTACACACCGCCCGCGCGTGCGACCGCGCGCGGTGTGCCGTATCATAGTAAGCAACCGCGGCCGGGCCGGTCGGTCCGGCTCGCCAAGGTACTGTTCTGTTCGATAAGTGTGCGGACGGCGAAACGTTAGCCAATACTGGAAGTACTGTCAAGGAGGTTCTTGGCGGAAGCAGGTAACGCATGGGTACAGCGTGGCCCCCTCCCAATTCTCCGAGCCACTGCCCGGACCGCGTGATCGCGAACGCGCACCGGGGCCACACAGAAGATGCTTGACGGATAGTCATCAACCTGTTTGTCTGCGTCATACCGAAGTGCCGGTGCTAAGAGTTCGTGTAGTCTGGCGAAACTCATGAGAAGGGAGGGCTCCATGGTTGCTCGAACCCGCTGCCTCGCGGTACCGGCGTGCGCTACGATGGTCCTGCTCGCGGCCGTTCCGGCATCGGCGCAGATCGAGGATCTGATATCCGCCTACACGGGCGCCAACGCGGAGGGCTATCTCGAGCCGCTGAAACTGGCCATAGGCGCGGATCTGCATAGCGCGCTGTTCTGCTCGGCCTACATCCCTGAGGAGGGCCTCCACATATCCCTCGAGGCTGGGCTGATGACGGTCCTGTTCTCGGATGACGATCGGACATTCAAGGCCACCACGGAGATGGGCTTCTCTCCGGAGACGACGGTAGATGCGCCGACCGTGGTTGGCTCGGGCGATGCGATTATCGTCGAGGGGCACGGCGGGACGGCGTTCGCGTTCCCGGGCGGCCTGAACCTTACATCCTTCTCGCTAGTCGCCCCGCAGCTGCGCATCGGATCGTTCAAGGGTACCGAAGCGCTGTTCCGCTACATGGCCATCGACTCCGGCGACGTCGAGGTAGGCAACGTAAGTCTCCTGGGCTACGGCCTCAGGCACAGCATCTCCCAGTACATGACCGATCCTCCCGTCGACCTTGCGGCGGGGTTCATGTACCAGACCTTCAACTTGGGCGACGACCTGATAGACGCCACGGCCTTCACGTTCGGAGTGCAGGTCAGCAAGCGAATCCCGTCCGGGTTCGCCGTCATAGAACCTTACGCGGGCCTCTCATACGATACGTTCCAGATGGACGTTGCCTACGATGACGAGGACGACGATCCCGTGTCGCTCGAGTTTAATTCCTCGTCGACCGCCCATTTGACACTTGGCCTCCACGCCCAGGCGTCCATCGTGTCGCTCTACGGCGAGTACAACCTGGCGAAGCAGAGCGGCTTCGCTTTCGGCATGGGCTTCGGATTCTAACCAGCAAGGAGCGAGGACTATGAGCAACAAGATGAGACGGATCATCGCACTCCTAGTTGTCCTCGGCCTTGCCGTGTGCATCACCGGATGCAATCTGCTCCACGATAGGGTGATCGACGTCGTTCTCCGGAACACCTACGAGATGGACTTCGAGGAGCGCGAGGACTCGGCCGACTACGTCGGCGATTCCGAGGAGATCGATGTCGCGGAGGACATCGACGACGCGCTGGAGTCTTTCGACCCGCCGCTCGACCGCGACGACATCACCGACGCGAGGCTGCTGTCGGCCTCATACGAGGTAACGTGGCTCGAGGATCCGGGACACGACTGGGAGATCTCGGGCAGGATCTGGTTGCAGTACGGGCGGGACGAAGAGGTCCTCGTTGACTACTCCGGGGAGTCACTCTACGACGCACTCGGCGCCGGCGAAATCTACGCCGACCTCAACCCGTCTGGCGTCGACCTGTTCAATGAGGCACTCGATGACTTCCGAGGTGGCCAGGACCCGATCCTGACGTTCTGGATGAACAGCGACGACTGCACCCCGGCCCCTTCCGCGAGCGACAGCCTCAAGTTCAACTGGACCGCCCATGTCTACATGTACGTGGTCTCGCCATTCAGTCTGGAGGTCTTCGACATATTCGAGTAGTCGGGAGGCACGTCACCCGACATCATCTGCGCTCAGAGGTCGCCGGCACGACGCTGGCGGCCTCTGAGCGTACGGCCGTCGGGGCACAGCACTCGGTCCCGACAGAGCCACCGCAGGCCCCGTCAACCCTCGCCCTCAGAGAATCGGTCAGACCGGGTACATGGTGACCCACCCTGCAGGACCTGAAGGTACGATCCAGGTCGCACGGTAGCAACATGAAGAGACGCGGGTCAAGAGTGGGGTCGCGTTCGTGGAGGATGGTGAGTGGGGAGCGGTAGCTCCGGGAGCCGTTTTTCCGGGCTAG
>JALGZD010000122.1 GCA_025782395.1 bacterium | reverse complement strand
TCCGTGTCCGGTCTCGAGATGAGCCAGAACAGTCTCAGGTACTCGTGGAGCCGCGAAGAGGTCGACCAGAAGCTCCAGGGCATCATGAAAGCGATCCACAAGGCCGCCTACGAGACTGCGGAAGAGGTTGGCACTCCCGGCAACTACGTGAACGGCGCCAACATCGCGGGCTTCCTCAAGGTCGCCGACACGATGCTGGACATGGGTTCGGTAGGCTAAGAGCAAGATGGGCGAACAGGTCGCTCCTCGTTCGGAAGAGGAGGCGCGGGCCGGATCCCCCGGACGGGGAGAGGCAGCAGTTCGTAAGCACGAAGAAGGGGGTCGGTACGAGTGCCGGCCCCCTTTCCGTATGACACATGCCTTTCGCGAGAGCTATCGAATCCACATGGGCCGGCCGGTGCGACCAACAGCTGCTCGTCGCTGATCCTCCTACTCCTCCGGCGCCACCACGCTCCTGCCCGGCTTCATGATGGCCCCGAGTCCCGTCCTGCTGTTGACCAGGATATCAAGTTCCGAGGGCAGGCGGATATGGCTCACGTGCTCGCTCTCGAATGCGGGCTTCTGAGACGCGAGCCAGTCGTGGTCGAGCTTTGCGAATGCCCCGGCTGAATGCATCGTGAAGTAGCCGATCCCGAACGATGTGATGTTCTGGAAGAAGTGGGTTCCCTGCGACGGCTCGATTGTTATGCCCTCCACCTCATCCTCAATGATGCACCGTGCCCCGGAGATCTGCGCCCAGCTCACGGGGATTCCCAGCCAGTGATCGGCGCTTCCCCAGCGGCCGGGGCCGATAAGGAGATACGGTCGCGCCTCCTTCTTGAGGGCGGCGTTGATGACGCCGATCTCCGTGGCGATTTCCGCGGTCTTCGATCGGTCGAATGCGTCCGGCTTGACGACCACGATGTCGCGGATGCCTGCGATAGAACCGTGCCCCAGTGTTCGCTCGGAGATGCAGATGGTATCGTCGGCATCTATTTCCGACAACTCCAGATCCTCGACGGCGACGTCGAAGACGAGCGGGCGTATCTGGAGAAACGCGAACTCGTGCGGTTGTTCCCTGGACTCGTGGAGGGCGACGGCGAACTCGATCTCGATGTGTGTCGAGAGTCCGGCGCGCCCTACATCAAGAAGGAACCTCAGAATATCGGGCAGAGGGAAACGGTCGCCCGACAGAAACCCCGCCATCGTGACCATCTTCACGCCGGGTCTGTGAACACCGTCGTAGATGCGGTCGTTCTCTGCGGAGTAGACCGAGCCCACGGGCGCGAGTGTGTCGTGCTCCATCGCGGTTTCCATATCCAAGAGAGCCAGATTGGAGTCGGGCCCCGCGTCCGGTGTCGTGACCGGGGGGGGTGCCTTGAGGTCGAGCGCGTAGAACTCGCGCTGGGAGTTCTCGATGTAGGCCTCAGTTGACGAGAACTGGAAGAGCTTCCCGGGCGCAGCCGGGGAGAAACGAATGCAACGCCCTCCGTCTGTGACCATGCGTCCCATACCCAGCACGGCTGAGGCCACTCCGTCCTCCGGTTCAAGGTCCTTGACCGGATAATAGTCGTAGGAACGTGCGACGCCGGCCGCGTCGGGGTAGAGGTAGTCCCCGTGTATGCGTCCGGTCACCTGCTGAACCACGACAGCCATCTTCTCGTCTTCCAACCTGTTCGGCGTGGAGTCTATGTAGCTCTTCGAGTCGGCGCAGTACGTGGATGCATAGACCAGTCTGATGGCAGAGCAGAGTTCCTCCAGCCGGCATTCGAGATCGGGGGCGTTGTTGGGAAGCATGTATGTCTGGTAGATGCCTGCGAACGGCTGATACGACGAGTCTTCAAGAAGACTCGACGAGCGCACGGCAAGTGGGTACTCCACGCGCTCGATGAACGTCCGGAGTTCCTTTACGATCTCATCAGGGAGACTCGCCCGCAGGAAGGCCTCTCTGATGGTCGCGTCGTCGTCGTCGCTCAGAGCAAGAACCTCCAGATCGTTCTCATGCATGAATCTGTCGAAGACGTCTGTGGCGATCACGGTCGTGGGCGGCACCTGGATACGGACGCCCGGAAAGCGGTGTTCGATCCTGTACTCGCCTACGAGCGAGTTCATGAAGGCGAGGCCGCGTCCCTTGCCGCCAAGCGAGCCTGTGCCGATCCTTGTGAAGACACCGTCCGCCTCGAACGTGTCGCTGAAGAACTCCTCAACGAGTCCGGCGCGGGTACGGTTTCTGTAATCCCTGAGAGATTTCAGCAGATAGGCTCTCAGCTCATCGGTGCTCTCGAACTCATTCGGGCGTCTGGGCCTCAGTGCCTTGGCGAGCTCGAACTCCGTTCTCGCCATGAGCCACATGGAGAAATCATTCCTGCAAGCATGATAGATGATGGACTCATCAGGCACAGACTCGAGCGCCCCCAGGAGACTCCGGAGGTCGCCTGCCCTCGCGACTATCTCGCCGTCGGGCATTCTGAAGAGGAAGTCTCCGAAGCCGAGGGAGTCCTTCAGGAACTGACGCACCTCGTGCAGCAGTGTCGGTGAGCCCTTGTTGATAAAGGCAACACCAAGCTCTTCGGCGACGGAGGAGTTCTCTGCCTCCCGCGATGTCATCAGGATGGGCATATCCGGTGTGTCTTTCAACACCCAGCGGATGAGATCGCTGCCCGCGCTCGCGTCCACCTTTCCTCCGCGGGGGAACCGTGCATCGACCAGTGTTCCGAGAACACTGGTGGCGCATCCGGAGGAGCTTCTGCATACGATTCACGCCCTCCGCCATGAGCGCCTGCGTCTGCTGCATTATCTCCGTGTAGAGCATCGGCAGAAAGACGGAGTAGAAGTGAACGGAGTCCTCCACGAGGACAAGGATCCTGACACCGGCGGTCTCCGCGTCCGCGACGGCGTTCAGCCCGTCCTCGACCCACTTGATGATGGTGAGGAAGAGCTTCGCATCACCGAGCCAGACAAAGATCCTGTCTACGCCGAAGTGATCGTCGCGCGCCTCAAGCAGCGCCAGCTCCCGCGTATCATAGGCGAGTAGCACAACGGGAAGGTCGGGGATTATCTCCTTCACTGCTCTTCCGAACTCAAAGACATCCATCTCGCCGACTCGCGGCATTGTGATGATGAGGTCCGGGGGTGACTGTCTGATAATCTCGATCGCGGCGGCGGCAGTTGATACCCTCGCGATCGCCGGAGCCGAACTCAGGTTCAGCTCCTGGTACTCCGAGAACAGCATCTCGCCCAGATTTCCGTCCTCCTGGAACGTAAACGAGTCATAGAGGCTCGATACGAGCAAGATGCTGTGCACGCGCTTCCGCATCAGCGACGAAAACGGAACCCGTCTGTGTCTCTGTCGTCCCGCTATCTCCTCAAGCGAGCTTTGCTCCACGGCATCTTCCTTCGCTACGCGTCAACGCGTTCTCTCGGCACAGGATCGGTTCTCTGTCGTACCTTTCTACTGC
>JALGZD010000166.1 GCA_025782395.1 bacterium | reverse complement strand
GTCTCACGTGTTCTTTCCAAAGGGTACTTTCGCGCTTCAACCTGTCCCTGATCCTCTTGTTATCCAAAGCCCGAAAGTACCTTTGGAGAAGAACACGCTCTGAATAAACAACACGATCGGGGTAAATCACCAGGATGAACCACACACAATACACCACCACCAACCCGAAAACGTACAAGATCATCCACACGTAAATCATGATGAAGCGACGCCACGTGCATTTTTCATGACAGACGACGACGCGCCGATGACGTCGAAGTTTGTTGCATTCCGTACGCAAACCGTCCCGTAGCCGATGAACGTGCGTAGTTCGGGTCGTACTTACTTCACGTTCTGCAGCAGCAGCAGACTTGTCCGCCGCCGCCGTAGTACGTGAAGTATGTCATCCTATTAAAGCGAATCCTGGTTGAGGTGAAGTCGAAGTTGGGGTCGGAGCTGCGGCCGGAACTGGATTTACGGTACGAACTGTCGGATCCGTCCTGCGGCCGTCGTTGATGTTCAAGTGCCAATGGTTGTGGATGCGCCCTCGTTTCCGCCCTCCTTCTCGTTGCATGTCGCAGGTGAATCCCAACGTATGCCACATGAGATTCGCGTCCAGGTCATGTGCACACCAGCACTTGAGCGACTCGAACCCCAGGTTTCGAGCTCTTTTCAGCAGTCTTGTTACGAGTTTTGTGGCGTGATAGATGCGACGTGCGTCCCACTGCGTGCAGATCTGGATGATCTTGGTGGTGGTCGGGTGCTTGCGAGGTCTGTTGCCGTTGCGTCCGTCGTAGAAGAGGAGGTACGCGGCCGGCTCGTTGTTTTCGCATTCGATGAAGATTTGGCCACGGCCGGCGTACTCGCGAAGTGCTTGTCGCGTTAGGAAGCCGACCTCGTCGGGGTGTTTGGATTGTAGGTAGTCAGCGTAAGCGATGATTGAATCTGTCGTGTGGCCGGTCATGTCGAAGTGTTTTCCTGTGGTGGACCTCGGAGACATGCAGCTTGAATGTGTTGAATGCAGGTAGAACAGAGTCGGACGGGGTGAGTGTCCTGGATGTTGTATTTGGCTCCGCACGTAAAACACTGGATTCTGGTTTCCGGTGGGCTCTGGGCTGGGGGGTCTATGTATGAATTTTCCGACGCAAGGGGCGGAGGCTGAGACAGAGCGTTGGCATCCTGAAGCCAAAGGGCGGCCGTCCGTGCGCTGATGCCGTGGACGGCGGCCTGGTGGACGTAGTTCTGACGGCTTAGAGGATCCACGATCCGGGCGAGCCGCTTGGCCGCGGCCGCGCTGATATGCTTGGCGTGGACTGCCTGTTGGAGCTCCACGTCCCAGTCGAGGATTTCGAGTCGATCGAGGATCCAGTTGACGGTTCTGCCGATGGTTGCGGCGACGACGTCGACGCCGCCGGGGGTCGCTTCGACGAGGTCGTGAAGTTGGGCGGCTTCCTCGACGGGGGTGAGGTTGGTTCTTGTTAGGTTCTCGGTCAAGCGGATGGTGGAAGCGCCGGTGTCGTTAGTGTTTACGACGTGGGCGGGGATCTCGGTGCGCTGCAGGAGCTTGTAGGCTTCAAGGCGATTGAGTCCTGCGATCAGCCGGAAGCGCTCGCCGGCCGGGCGGACGGTGATGGGATTGATCAAGCCGCTGGTGGCGATCTGGTCGCGGAGCCGTTTGATCGCTTCGGGGTCGCGCTGCATCCGAGCGTTGCGTTCGTGGTCAAGGTCCAGGGAAGCAATTGGGATCAGCTTGAACGTCCCGGGGGACGGTGGGAGAGGAGAGGGAGCGGACGATGACTGAACCGTCGTGGCTAACGTGGACGGTGAGATAGTGGGTGTCGGCGGGATTGAGGGAGCGGACCCAGGCGGGGGGCAAGGTGACGGCGTAGCCGTGTCCGAGTCGCATGAGTTTTCGGATCGTGACCGGGAAGTCATCCTGTGATTTTACCTGTGATATCTTACCCATGCCTGTGATATCTTCTGTGATATCTTGGCAGTTTACTCACAGGGGGCCCCCCCCACAAGGGGGGGCTGTGAGTAAAGTCGCGTAAAATCACAGAAGATATCACAGGCAAAGCACGGATTAAAGGATAAGATGTAATGGCGAATCCGGCGAATCGCACGGATATCACAGGGCTGATTATGATTATTAGTCTTGAAGAGTAAGGTTCGTAGGAGGAGCCGGGAGGTTGTGAATTCTTTGCGGAGGTTGAGCGATGGCAGAGATTGCAGGCGTGGACGTAATCGCGGCGAAGTGGGCTCGGGTGACGCCGACGAGGACGGCTGACTACGAGGATGGCGTTCGGAATCCACGGAAGGACTGGTCGCGGTCGACGCTGGCGGCCAAGGACGCTTGGAAGGCGGGAATCACGGAGGCGATAAGCAAGGGGACGTGGGACAAGGGTGTGTCTCGGGCGGGAACCGCCGGTTGGCAGGCCGGGGCGATCGACAAGGGACTCGCAAGATGGGGCCCGGGCGTCCAGGTTGCCGAGCCGAAGTACGCGGCGGCGTTCGCACCGTTCCGTGAGGCGATCGCTCGCGTGTCGTTGCCGGCGAGGTTCGCGCGGCGCGACCCGAGGAACCTGTTACGGGTGAACGCGGTCGTTGACGCGTTGGTCAAGGCGAAGATGGCTCAGACGTCGTAGCCGGCGGCGGGCCCGGAGTTGGCGGCGATCACCTCGAGCTCGAGGTCGGCGCCCTGAGTTTTGAAGGAGTCGAAGAATGGCGAGTTTCATTCATAGCATCTTGCGGGCGAACGCGGCGATCGCTGCGGACGGCGACGAAGTGGTTGACCTTCCGGTCAATCCGCTGTCGGTGATCCTGTTGCACCTGAGCCCGCTGAACGAATGCACGGCGGAGACGACGTATTCATTCATCAAGGGGCTGCTGGCTGCGTTGGGTTCGATCCGC
>JALGZD010000040.1 GCA_025782395.1 bacterium | reverse complement strand
CGTGCCTGGCGACATCCTGATCCTCGATCATCCCGACTTCCCGCGCTGGGTTGTTGACTGCAACGACCAGGTCGATTCCTACTGCGTGTTCATCAACGGTGGCGTTTGCAAGGACCCCGTGGATGGCGAAGAAGGCTGCGACGGTGTTGTTCCCGTCGAGGCGAGCTCCTGGGGCGGCATCAAGGCCCTGTACAGGTAGATGTCTCAGCAGTTGAGGTTGATTTTCCGAGAACGGGTGGTGCTTCCGGCGCCACCCGTTTTTCTCTGCCTTCTGCACGGTTTTCGTTGGAGTTCGGAGCCTGGCGGTTGTTGATGATGGTGTTACTGTAGAGAACGCCCGTTGAAGGAACAGTGGACTATCATCGTCGAATCGTTGGCGGTGTGGACATGAGCGGCTGTCCGCCGCGGCCCCTATTCCGGAAGGAGCGTACATCGATGACAAGATTCATCCTGTTGCTTTTCTGTGCATCGCTGCTTCTCTTCGTGGTCCCCGCGTGGGGTCATGGCGGTCCTATCGAGTGGGTGTCCGCCGAGGGAGACAGCAGCTCCCGGATACGCCTCTACATCGACTTTGATCCGCCGAATCGGGTGCACAGCATCAGCCCGGAGGTGAATGACGAGATCGATGCCTTTGTAGTGGTTGACTGCATGAACCCGGAGAATTTCCCCGGAGGCCTCGGCACAATTTGCATCAGACTCGAGGTAGACGCCGGGGTTTCGGCGAGGCCATGGTTTGAGAGCCTCCTGCCCGGGGAGATGCGAATCGGGAACTGGAAGGACGGGATCACGCTGGCATCGACTCCCTGCGCGGGAGAGAGCCCAGTGGCCATAGGCGTTCTGCATCTCAGATATCTGGGCAAGCCGGGGGCGGTCAGGATCCTCGACCATCCGGATTTCCCGCGGTGGGTCGTGAACTGCGAACTCGACACGACCAGCTATTGCGTAGGGTCGCATGGCGGTATCGGCATGAGCGCGCCGGCGGGGGAGGATGGCTGTGAGTGCCTCTCAGGCAGACGGACTCCGGGCCAGGACGAAGCAGGTATCGGTATGCCGGAATCGGACGAGTAGGAGAGCGCTCGGGGGCCAGGGCTTGAACTTGCGCCTCCGTGTAGACCATGCTAAAATACAGCGTTATGCAAGAGAGGGACTACACGCGGCCTTTCGGTCTGCGCGGAGTAAGAGTGTTGGTTCACGTCCGACACCGAGGAGGAAGAGTTGTTCAAACGCGGCATTCCGCTCATTGCGCTTCTGATGATCCTGGCAGCAGGCTGTGCCGTTCAGGAGAGGCCGGTGGCGCCCGCTGGCCCATTCGAGATTGCGATCCTCGCGACTACAGACACACGCGGTGAGCTCGAACCCTGTGGCTGACACGGGGGCCAGAAAGGCGGGCTGGTCCGGAGGGCCGGCTACATTAACCAGACGGCAACTGAGACACCGTACCACTTGGTTCTTGACGGAGGCGGTTCGATTTCACGCAAGGGCTTTGAACGTGTGATGGTCGACAACGCGAGTCTTCGCGGCATGGTGCAGACCGGATGCGACGCGACGACGATCGGCGTGGTCGATCTCAACATGGGCGCATCGTATTTTCTCGAGCGCATCGCGGAGGCCGGACTTACGGTCGTGTCGGCGAACGTGCACGATGAAGCGACCGGCGATCTGCTTGTAGAACCGTACGTGATTGTCGAGAGGGCCGGAATCAAGTTCGGCATCACGGGTGTTCTGAACCCGGATCTCAAGATCAGAACTGAGAGAAATATCGAGAGTCACGGCGTTACCGTGAGCGATCCCGTAGAGGCTCTCAGGATGTACGTTCCGGAGATCAGTAAGCAGGTCGATTTCGTGGTTGTTCTGAGCCACTCCGGTCTGACGCGTTCCAAGGACCTCGCCAGCGAGATCGAGGACATAGACATCATGGTCGTGGGCAATCACAATTCGCATTCCGCGCAGCCCTACGAGGTCGGAACGACACTGATGATACAGCCCGGCTATCGGGGTCAGAGCATGTGTGACTACAGATTGAGCTTCGATGCTGACGGCACGTACAAGTCCTATTCGGGCAGGGCCGTTGTGCTGGACAACAAAGTTCCTGCCGACGCGGCGATGGCTCTCATGCTCAAAGAGCATAAGCTGGCAATCGAGGCGGCGTCGAAGCGGCGCGCAGCGAGAGAGGCTGAGGAGAGACGGCTCAAGCATGAGGCCCGAAACGCAGCGGCTGCGGGGTCCTACAAGGAAGGCTGCATCGGTGTCAACGAATCGTGTAAGCGTTGTCACCAGGACGAGTACGACCAGTGGCAGACGACTGCGCACGCGTCTGCTTTCGAGACGCTCGAGAAGAGTCTTCAGTCGACGAACCCCGAATGCTTGGCATGTCACACGACGGGCCAGAGAGAGCTTCCCAGGGACGGATCAGTGGAGGTTCCGGGGAACCTGCGCGGCGTTCAGTGCGAAGCATGCCATGGCATCGGTTCGGAGCACGCGAGAGATGGTTCGTACGGCGGCATTTCGGTCGCGACATGCGTAGCGTGCCATGATTCAAGCAATAGCCCGGACTTCAACTTCCCACAGTATCTGGCGAAGGTGACGCACTAGCGGAAACCCAGCGAGAGCTTGGATTTCGGCTCGAAGGCGAGGGACCCGGGACGATGAGGGGGTGCGCAGCATGTTGCGGACGGTTTCCTCGGCAGTGCTCTTTGCAGTTGTCCTGGCCGCAGTGCTGATCACGGGCATTGCCTGTGCGAACGAAGTCCGTGTTCTCGAAGAGAGCGACACGGAGATAGTGATTGAACTCGCCACCGACGACTACACCCTCGAGGATGTGGTCCATGGTGGCGAGTTGTTTGTCAGGGTGGTGGCACGCGGTCTGGAGCATACGACCGAGCCGGGGCTTCCCGCTCTCCCTGCGCAGGGTGTTCTGGTCGGCGTTCCTTTCGGGGCTGAGCTGTCGCTCGATGTCGTCTCGTTCGAGAGCGAGGATCTCGGCGTTCTCATGGTCGAGCCTGCGCCGCGGGGGAGCTTCATTGAGCACGATGGATTCACATCCGCCGTCGAGGACTACGAGGCCGACCGGGACTACTATCGTGGCGGATCGACGCATCCGGCCGCTGTCGTACAACTGGGGTTCGACACCACGCTCAGACACCAGAGAGTCGTTCAGATTCTTCTCCATCCATTCCAGTACTCGCCTTCGACCGGTCGGCTCACGCTCCACAGAAGCATCACGGTTCGGCTGAGATTCCGCGGCCGTGGTCGTCCCGCTGGGCTGACGGACGTTCACGCGTACGAGGCCGAGTGGGAGCAGCTCTACGCCGGCACCGTCCTCAACTACGACAAGGCACGAGAGTGGCGGCTCCGTCCGGAGCCCACGCGGGCCTGGAAGCGTGCTGAGATGCGCCAGGAGCACGAGGCCTACAAGCTGGCCATCATAGATCCCGGTATCACCAGATTGGGTTTCTCCGATCTGTCTGCGGAGGGCCTGTCAGGGATTCTGGAGACGGATGAGATAGCCGTCTACCAGCGCTCTTACGATGAGAACGCGGGGGACCCGTTTGTCGAGACTCCGACGCCCATCCTCGTCTTCGATGAGGATGAGAACGGGCTCTTCGACGGCTCGGACTACCTTCTCTTCTACGCGCAGAGCTTCGAAGAGCAGTACATGCCGTTCGGATACGAGGACCGCTACACTGACGAGAACGTCTACTGGTTCGGTTGGGGCGAGGAGCTGGCCGAGCGCATGGGCACGCGCCCCGCATGGCACGGCTGGACGGGACTGACGCCACCCGCGAGCTTCCGCGAGACGGTGAAGTTCGAGGAGGACCTTCACTTCACGCGTTCTCCGGGGAGCGACGAGGTGGACTTCTACCAGTGGACCGACACCTACTCGTCCGGTGACGACTACGAGCTCTCGTTTCGTATCTACGATATGAACTACTCCGAGGATGCCAGGGTACGTGCCCGCTACCAGGGAATCGCGAACAGCGGGCATAGCATCACGATCTCGATCATCGACGGCAATTCTGTGGAGCACGAGCCTTGGAGCTACTCATTCTTCGGCATCACCACGACAATGGAGAACCACATCTTCGATGTGGCGTCCGTTCCGGTGACGTATTTCACTGACGGAGAGAACACGTTCCGAACGCGAGGAACAACGGGGTCTTCCGGTGCCAACCTCGACTGGTTCGAGATCACGTACGGGCGCAGGTACATCGCTCGAGACGGACGTCTGAGATTCACGAGCGGGGGAGAGACAGGTGATATAGAGCTCGAGGTGACCGAGTTCTCGAGCAACGGGATGTGTCTGTTCGATGTCACCGATCCATGGGACCCGATCGTGTTCACGCTCTCTCCTGAGAACATTATCGATGCCGGTGGTAGCTACACACTCGTTCTCCAGGATCAGGTCACCGAGCTTGCGCGCTATGAGGTCGTGGAAAACGGGAGCTACTGCACACCGGAGGGGATCGAGAGACGAGAGCCGGCGAATCTCCTCGAGCAGGAAGCCGATCTCATCGTGATATCCTACGAGGCATTCTCATCCGGCGTCGAGCCTCTGATCGCTCACCGTGAGTCGGAGGGGCACGTCATCACTCACGCCCTCTTGCATGACGTATATGACGAGTTCTTCGGAGGCCTGGTCGGTCCGCAGGCCTTCAAGAACTACTTCAAGTACGCGTTCTACGAATGGAACCGTCAGCCACAGTTCGCGCTCCTCGTGGGGGACGCCAGCGAAGACACGCGTGGGCTCCTTTCGACCAGCTCACCCAACTACCTGCCCACCTACATTGTGTCACTTGCGTCCAACACCGACCTCATCGGCAGCGATGAGTGGATGGTCTCGTTTGTCGACGAGACGCCCTACCTCCCGGATATGTACATTGGGCGGCTTCCGGTCGGTTCGAGCGGACAGCTAGGCAGCCTTATCTCCAGGATTCTCACCTACGAGAACGCCTCATCGGCCGGCGCCGACTGGCGCAACAGGATTCTTTTCGTGGCAGATGATGTCTGGTCGTACGGCGATGACTTCAACGAGTACACGAAGAAGGAATCGAGCGAGGGCAAGTTCACATCGGAATCGATCGTGATGGCGGAGACGGTGGCCGCGTCGCCCGCCGGGATGGACACGGTCATGTTCATGCTCAGGCGATACACGGATCCGTTCCACGGCGATCTCACCGAGGATGATTTCTACAACACCATGTTGTTCGTAGAAGCCGAAGTGACGCCTGTGCTGCTCGACGCGCTTACGGCCAGTGCGCTGGTCGTCAATTTCCAGGGACATGCGAACAAACATGTTCTGACTCATGAACGGCTGCTCGTTGACAAGAGCCAGGGCGACCATTTCGACTCGATCGAGAACGACGGCAAACCGTTCATATTCTTCGGCTTCGCCTGCAGTATCGCCAGGTTCTTCGACTACTACGAGGGATACTCGGGTTATGACAGCTTTGCTGAGCAGCTCCTGTTTCTTGATGAGGGGCGGGGGGCGGTCGCCTCGTTCGCGAGCACGGGGCTCGAGTACCTGACCCCGAACATCAGATACAACAAGAAGATATTCGAGGCCATGTTCACCGACCCGACACCGACAGGTCCGCCGGAGGAGTACTTCTGGCCGAGGTGGTCGTTGGGTGGGATTCTCGGAAAGGCCGCCGTCAAGTACGCAACCTCGGGGGGATCGGGTGTCGCCGCAATGCGCTTTGTGCTCCTGGGCGACCCTCTCCTTCACTTCGAGGCATCTCCACCGGTCATCCAGGTTGCCGTCGACGGGGTTCCGCACGCCAGCGGGGACTACCTGGAATCGAGCGCCGGCGAAGTGGTTCAGATAGTCGCCGATATCATCGACGAGGTCGAGATCGATCCTGCGACAATCTCTGTGTCCGAGAGCGATCTTGGCGAGATAGACCCGGAGCTCTACCTGGTCGAGTCCGTCAGCGACACCGGAACCCAGCAGAGTCGCTGGTATCGCCTGACCTACACCACGGAGATCCGCGACTGGAGCTACGACATCAGGATGTCCGCTTCCGACGTCAACGGGCAGAGAGCGACGTTCACACTCCACGTGGCGGAGGGAAACAGAATTCTGATAAGGGACGTCGCGAACCATCCGAACCCGTTCGACCGCACTACGAGCATCATCTATCTCCTGAATCAGAGCGGTGCAGAGGTCGAAGTGAGGATCTACACGGTCGCCGGGCGTCTGATCCAGGTCTTCGAAGACGCGCCGAGCGATCTCAACTACAATGCCCTCGTGTGGGACGGGACGGACAGGGAAGGCGACACAGTGGCCAACGGTGTCTATCTCTATACGATCGAGGCGAAGAGTGGGGACGGATCCTGCGCAATGACGCCTGTCGGGCGGATGGTGAAGATGCGGTGATGCACGAGAGACTCAGAGAACTCGGCATAGATGTCGAAGATCGAACGGGCAGGGCCGTGGCTCTGCCCGAAAGCGCGCAGGCTGTCGCGGCCATTGTGCGAGAGGCCAGGGAGCGCGGGCTGGTGATAGCGCCGCACTGGCTTTCGAACGAGGGCCTCCCGAACGCGGGCGAATCGTCCGCGAGCGGTCTCAGCACGCTCCACATCTCGCGGGAGCGCATGCGTGCCGTGAAAGATGTGCTTCCCGAAGATCTGATGGCGACTGTCGAAGTGGGCATCCGGATCGGTGAGCTGGCGTCGGGCCTCGCCGAGCGAGGTCTCTTCTGGCCGGCCGCCGAACTCGTCGGGAGCGACGAGATGCTCGGAGACGTCATTGAGCGTGCCCCCGGCAACCACACGCGCCTTGGTAACACCGTCCGACGCTACATCCTGATGGTCGAGGCCATTCTGCCTGACGCGACGCAGATGCGGGCGGGAGCCAGGACCGTGAAGTGTGTGACAGGCTACGATCTCAAGCAGCTCTTCATCGGCTCGTGGCAGACGCTCGCCGTGCTGACCGGGGCAACTCTGAGACTCGAGGCCGAGGCGAACCACGAGGCTGTCGCGAGCAGGCTCGAACGTGACTTCGCGCCGCTGGAAGCGATGCGAGCAGAGAGCGAAGCCTCGACTCGGGAGGCTGAGGGCATCGTCGACGCCACATGGTCGGACTTTCTTCTGCGTCTCAAGAAGGAACTGGACCCGGTGGGCGTGTTCCCACCGGTGGAGACCGTCGGTGTTGAAAGCTAGCGCGCTGCCGCGGGGGAACTCGGAGGCGTGGGCATGACGGGACCCGGAAGAGAACTCGAACTGAGGCGGGAGCTTGCCGCGAAATGCCGCGTCTGTGGCACCTGCCGTTCCGTTTGTCCCATTTTCGCCGAGATAGGGGTTGAGGGAGCCGTCGCCCGGGGCAAGGTGACTCTCATCAGGGCCGTACTCGACGGTGAGCTCGATCTGACGGCGCTCTTCGATGAGAGGATCCAGCTCTGTCTCAATTGCAAAGCGTGCGTTGCCAACTGCCCCAACGACGTCCGCGTCGATGATCTTATCCTCGCGGCCCGGAGCGGTCTCGTCGAAGCGGGCCGGCTGCCCCTCCTGAAACGCATTATCTTCCGGTTGCTTCTCCGACGCGGACGGCTTCTGCCTCCGTTCGGCAGGTTCGCGTCGTTCATGCAGCGATTCATTCTGCGCGGCCTTCCCGGGAACAGCGTCTACCGAAAGCTCCTGCCGATCGTGGGCATGGACAAGGATCGTGTCTTCCCGGACTTCGCGCCTTGCTCGCTCATTCGGTCGGTGCCGGAGCTGGTTCCCGCTCAGGGGCGGGCCGGCGACAAACCGGCAGAGCGCGCCGGGCGCGCGGGCATCGCCCAAGATGCTCACCGCGTTGGGTTCTTCGTTGGTTGTGCCACGAATCTCATCTACCCCGAGACAGGCCGTGCCATCATTGCCTCTCTGGCCCGGACCGGCGTAGATGTGGTCATTCCGCGGGACCAGGGCTGCTGTGGGACGCCGGTGTTCAACGCCGGGGACTACGTGACCGGCCGGAAGCTGGCGAGGACGAATATCGAGGCGTTCCGGCTCGCGGAAGTCGACGCGGTCGTGACGGGGTGTGCGTCGGGCGGACTGACACTCAAGCGGGAGTACGAAGAGACGCTCGGGATCAAGGGTGGATTCGGCATCCCCGTGTTCGATTTCACCGAGTTTCTGGCTATGCGAGGGGAGAGGTGCGCAGGCGGAGGCTGCCCGGATGACACGCTCACCGCCGGCAGGGCCACCAGCTCTACCCGGGTCCGTGTCACGTACCACGAGCCATGTCACCTCTCGCGGGGGCAAGGGATCACGGAGGAGCCGCGAATCATCATCCGCTCGCTTCCATGGGTCGAGTTTGTGGAGATGCGGGACTCCGACCGGTGCTGCGGGGGAGGGGGATCCTTCAATCTGACCCACTACGATCTTGCGGCAGCAGTCGGTGAACGCAAGGTCGAGGCGATCAGAGAAGCAGGCGTGGACGTGGTTGTGACCGAGTGTCCTGCCTGCGTCATACAGCTGAGGGACATGGTCGCCCGCTATGGCGTAGATGTTGAGGTTCTCTCGATCGCGGATCTCCTTGCTCTTGACGATGCTGGTGCGGAGTCTGCGCTGGCGCCGGGCGGTGCTGCCCGGGGCATTTGAGGCCTCAAATCGGTCAAACCGGGTACAAGGTGACCCACCTTTGCATGTCTGAGGGTGCGATCGAGGTCGCACGGTAGCAGCATGAAGAGGCGAGGGTCAAGAGTGGGATCTCGTTCGTGGAGGATCTGTAGAGGCGAGCGGTCTCCTCTGGACGCATTCTTCTGGGCGAGATTGTAGAAGTGCTGGTAGATAGTGATCTTCGCGAAGAAGTCATCTCTTGAGGAGAAGGTCTCGATGTCGAAGAAGTGTGGTTCGATGGTTGCGTGTACGGACTCGACATCGGCGTTTGCATTGCAGCAGCCGGGCGGTATGTAGGTGTGGGTGGCGCCCATGGTCTTCTCGATGGTGTGCACGAAGCCAGAGAGTTTCTCTCTGATGGTTCCACCCTCGAACTCGGTTCCGTTGTCAGTCTGTATGTGGACGTCGGTGGTATCAATGCCGCATTCCTGGAGGTACTCGAGGAGCCTTCTGACG
>JALGZD010000204.1 GCA_025782395.1 bacterium | reverse complement strand
AATCGGAAACGAAGCCATATTAGACACACACCCCCCCTATAGAGGGCATATAAGACCCCTCCGCCCCAAAGGGGGCAGGAGAAGCCTCTATATCAAAAGAAGACAGGAGAAGCCCCCCTTTGTCTAAAGGGGGCTTTAGACGCCCCCGATTGGTGGGGACACTTATCATGGTAGTGGGGACACATAGTGGGGACACATCTGCGGGATCGATAGCAGGCGACGGTGCGCGTCGTGGGGACAATCCAAGAACCATTTGGGAGAAAACCACCGTTTTCACAAGATCGTGGTATACTCCCCTTTATTATATATGCGTCATAATAAAGACCGGAGAGTCCTTTATTCATCAAAAGAAGCCTTTAGAAGCCCCCTTTAGCCAAAAGAAGCCTTTAGAAGCCCCCGATGATAATCCGACCATTTTCTCCTCCGATCATGTGGACACCAGACAGGGGGTCGAAATCTGTAACCGCTATCAGGAGACGTTATATTTTCAGTTCGGAGAGATGCCAAAAAGCTGACATACAGCAATTGTATAGGTTATAAATAAATAAAAACCGAGAGACCGTTATACGATAAAAGAGGGCACGAGAAGCCCCAGTTACCACACTATCGAAAAAGAAGGCTTTAGACGCCCCCGTTTGCAATATACCGTGAGGAGTACTTTAATACACCGGATTGTATATCAACAATGTTTTATCGGTAGCGGACGGCGTTATCATCACTATTCCATCTGGAATATCTTCGCTGCCAGTTTGACGGGGGGGAAGATACCAGTATATTCGATCTTCGAGTATTCAGACCCGAATGCAGTGTAGTGGTCGGCTACTGTTGTGATGGAGTCTCCCGTCAGTGGTTCGACATCGGACGATCTGCATAATTTATATACTAATGTTGAGAAACTTTTCCTGAATCGCAGGGGGGAGACTCTATAGGTTAGCAGCCCCTGTTTGATGAGCCTGTCCGACAGGTATCCGAACATTGGACCTAGTGCGCTATACGACACATGGACGTGCGGACGGTATCTCGGGAACATCGATTGTCTTGGGTTGGCAGATGCCCCTATCACGTATTCTTCCAGGTCGGGGGTGTTGAGTTTGATGTACGCCATGACCATGTCGCACGTTTTCATCGATAAATGCGATTCTTTCGGCGGGAACTTCCCGCTGAGTACATGTTCCGGCTCTGCAACATAAGCCCAGTCGATTTCACCGCGGTTGCTCTTTCCACGCTCGATCTTGATGTCTCCCCACCTGAGCCATGACAGATTCGCTGGTCTTGCCCCGGTTTCTCTGAAGAGACGGATCATGATGAGCAGGCGGTCGCGGTCGCGCAGTGCGGCAAGACTTCCGGGGATCGATTCTGCCTGTTTCACCTTCTTGATGGCTTCATATAGCTTCCTGACTTCATCCGTTTTCGTGTTCAGCGTCCCGGTCTCGCTGATCTCGATATAATATGGAGGGGTATTATATATATCACGCTTTTCAAGTCGTAGTCCTGCCAGGGGGTTGCTATAGGTCGCCTGTGTGTCAGCCATGAACTTGAACAGCCCCGTCATGCCCTTCGCTATGTTATAATACGTCCTGCCGGATAGTGCAGGGGTGTGTCCATCTCTCTCGATGCACATCTTACGGATTTCCGGCAGGTACATCGCATGGTAGTCCAGCAGCATCGATTGGTTATACAGCCGGTAATCGATGTCGAATAGTGCGCAGAAGAGCACATGCTCGTAACTATATTCCCATCCGACCCGTCCGGTACTCCTCGCTCGCTTGTATGTGCTGGCGATTGAGTTGAGCCTGTGAACCTCATCGATGTCCCCCCTCTTCTCTGCGCTGATCAGATCGCGGAGATTCAACATCGTTTGACCTCCTATCTCTGCCAGCCCGTCCGTACTGAAATCGAAAAGACGTTGTTCGATAGCCCCCTTGATCATACGTGGGGTTTTTATTTTTTCCAGAATCTTATCGGATACGCCAGCATCGATTCTCAATATTTCTTTGCATTTATTAAAGTATCGATAATACATCTGTTCGCGGACACTCTCTGCCCCCATAGCGTTTTCCAGAATTCCATCAGCATCGGGGACGATGCCGATGAACTCCATCCCTCGCTTGGTGTATTCCTTATAGAACTTGTTCGCTGCAGCCAAGACCACCGGCACCGACTCCCTGGGGCTGAGCGGCACAGACGTGTTCGGCGAATAGGTGCCCAGCTTGGCGTTCCAGAACGGCTTGACACCATATACATGCCCGAATGATGTGTGTGCCGTGGTAAACCACAGCATCGCGAGTGCTTGCATACCACCTAGCTTGGATAGCGGCATACTGGTCGTGCCACCCCGGATCCGGACTTTGGCATACGAGTCCCTGTATGCGTTGCATAATGCGAGCAGTGATGCCGGATCCCCCTTCCGCGATGTGAATAGCCCCCTCCGCGGACCTATCTTCTCGGGGTCGATGTCCTGCTCGGGTGTGAACGTCTCGTAATCATCTGTGATGTCGTATTTACCGGGCATTGCCGAGCCTCCATTTAACGGAATCGTATGGCTGACCGATGGTTACGGCGGTTTCGGTGTGTGTATCATATATCAGCGGACATATATCCGAATCCATGTCCAGTTCCAGATATTCGATTATTTCCTGACCCTCCAGCGAGTCCATGCACCGCACCGCAACCTGATTAGCGTTCGTAAATGCAACAAAATCCGGTGGCGGGGGGTCGTTTATGCAGTCACAGATCACGATGTACTGCGTGCCCTGCGTGCACATCACATCTATTGTCGCTCCATCTGTGACCGAACACGCGATATCGTGTCGGCTCGGCTGCTTCCGAGCACGCTCTATCTTTGCTTCGATTTCAGCACGGATCGAGGCGTATGTGTCGGGCATAGTGGTTG
>JALGZD010000051.1 GCA_025782395.1 bacterium | reverse complement strand
AGTAGCAAAACCAGAGCAGCGATGATGACACCGGTCCAGCACGGCTTCGGGAAATGCTCATTCATGACTGCCCCCCCGGGGCCTCAATTCACCCTACGGGCTTCAGCAATCTGGCGCATCTCGTGGAGCGAGAACCTCTCCAGGCAAGTCTGCTCGCGGTCAGAAGCCAATCGACACACCAAGAGAGACCGTTCTGTCCGAATACTCACCACCTCCTCTTGACAGGGAAAGGAGCATCCCCACAGGACAAGCTTCCGCGCCTCTCTCATCGAGCCTCTCAACACGCCTGCCCGATGCTGCAGTGCGGAACTCCTCTTCAAACGGGCTGCGGCGCAGAGACGATGAGTCTGTGTCGCCGTCAACAGCGCTCTCTGGCTCCACCTCCTCCGAGTCTCCTCCCCTTCTGGCGACGAGGACTATCACCACGATCAGGGCCGCCGCGCCCAACACGAGCGCAACTGCCGGTATGCCCTCCTCCTCAGGTCCGTCGTGGTGATACTGAGCGTGAGCAGTAGATGGCGTCCCCATCAGATGTGTGGCAGCGAGCAGAACCACCAACGCGAGACAGAGCGGATTGATTGCGAATCTCATCGTTTGATGCCTCCTTCCGAGAGTTCGTAGCGGGGGCGTTGTGATCGACGATGGCTTCAGTGCGCTGAACCCATTGAGTTGTTTGCATGCTCCTCGATTGCGGAGTGCCTCTTCCGAGACATAGGGTCCCACAATGCCCCCCGCACTCGGCGTCCAAGCGCAACTCCTGGCAACCCAATCCGTGGTGGACACCACCTCCGGGGAGAGCCCCCCGCGCTCGCGCGCTGGTGGGCTCTCCAACGATCGACTTTAGACCGACGTCACTTGAGAAGAACCAGTCGGCGCGTATCGTGGATTCCCTCCGCTCGTATGCAATACAGATACACACCGCTCGCAGCTGCACGGCCATCCTCACACATGCCGTCCCAGAAGATCTCGTGGTAGCCGCCGTCCTTCACCCCATCGACCAATGTCCTCACCAGCTGCCCGCGTGCGTTGTAGATGCTCAACACGACTTCCGAGGACGCGGGAAGAGCGAAACCGATCGTTGTCGAAGGATTGCAGGGATTCGGGCTGTTCTGAAACAGCCTTGCGGAGATGGGATCATCCACTGGTTCCGGATGCTCGGGAACTCCCGTCTGAGGAACGATGCCCTCGATCCTCAGATCGTCGATGTACCAGCCTGAACTCTCATACATTGAACTCGACGTGAAGTAGAAACCTATCTGAACAACCGAGTCGGCATAGGCAGTCAGATCGGCATAGCCTTGCGTCCATCCGCCGCTGGTTCCCGTGAAAGGTGATCCAGGTACGGCGAGGTCTCGCCAGATTCCTCCATCCACAGAGATCTGCGGCCGCCCCTGATCACTGCTGCCAAAGGAGAACCAGTGCCAGAAGAAAAGATCAACATAGGCTCCGGGCTCAGTTCGGATGAGCGCGATTGGTGTCGAGATCAGCCGGCTGTTGGCGTTCGGCGGGTAGTTCCCGTCAAGCACCGTCGCAGCACAACCATCTCCGGTATGTGCTCCCCCCGGCCCTGATGTGGGTATCCCGACCTGCCACTGGCCGTTGTCGGCGCACCAGTCGCCCACGCCAGACTCGAAGTCCTCGGGGTTCTCGAAGAACACCTGGCCGGTCACGATGCTGACGTCGTCGATGTACCAGCCTGAGCTCTCATACATGGAACTCGACGCGAAGTAGAAGGCCACACGGACGCTCTCGCCCGCATAAGCCGACAGATCCACGCACGCTTGGGTCCAAACCAGACTGGTATTGTCATACGGCACGTCCGTCACAGTCGTCCATGTGCTTCCATTGTCAGTACTTATCTGCACATAGCCCACGTCGCTGGAACCCAGGGAGAACCAGTGCCAGAACTTTAGACGGATCGTCCCCCTGTCTGATGGCAGGGTTATCCGTGGGCTCACGAGGCGTGTGTCGGAGTTCGGCGGGTAGTCTCCGTCGAGTACCGTCCCAGCACACTGCACACCCGAGGTAACGGCATCGGGACCGACCGTCGGGACTCCAACCTGCCATACCCCGTTTGTGACGTACCAGTTACCGATACCGGATTCCCAATCCTCGTCGAAGACCGTGTCGGCGCGAGCTACCGAGACGAAGGGCGCAGCCGCTAGGCTCATCATCACCAACGTCAAGACCAAAGGGACCAATCTGAGAGATCTTCCAGTCATTGCTGCTCCTCCTGTTAGCCGTTTTCTTAGCCCGATCAAGACCGTTAGCGACTCGATTTCCATCGCACCTCCCTTCTCCCTCCGCTTTCCTCTGCCGCACGACCCCGAGCCGGACGATGAGAACGAGACAGTTTCGATTCGCATTCAGTGTGCAGCCTGCTTGGCCCCGATGTCCAGGGTGACGCCAGCCTGCTCTACGTCAGTACCCAGCTCGTTCCAAGGTCTCCAGATTGCCCTTGGCGCGGCTGCCCGTGTCACCATACGGGTCGAGCTCAAAGGCTCTCTGGAAATCCCTCTTGGCTGCGCGATAGTCGCCCATTCTCGTGTGCGTGACTCCCCGAGTCTGAAACGCTGATGCGTTTTGAGGAGCAAGCTCTATCGTCGTATTGAAGTCAGCCAGCGCCCTGCTGTAATCCTTCCTGGCCTTGTACGCGTGCCCGCGGTTGAAGTAGGCCTCCGGGTACTTAGGATCCAGCGAGATGGCCCTTGAGCAATCCTGTATCTCTCGCGCGTAGTCTTCCCGGTACACTCCGTAGAAGGTGCCGCGGCAATAGAACGCCATGGCGAATGACGGACCCAGCTCGATCGCTTTGTTGTAGCAGGTGAGTGCCTTGTCGAGTTCGGATCCGGTCGCATGCAGGTTTCCCATGGCAAGGTATGCCTGTGCGCTCTCTGGATTCAGAGACACAGCCTGCTTGTA
>JALGZD010000085.1 GCA_025782395.1 bacterium | reverse complement strand
GGGCTCCTGGACGCTCTCGAAGGACCCGTGGAGTGAGGCTCCAGGAACCTCCTGACAGAGGCGCACAACCGGTGCAAGATCACTCACCGGACATATGCCCTAAGAGTAGATAGTGCCACCGGCTGCAATTCGCCTTACCATGTTACCGCTGTGCGGGTTTCGTCTATCCTGTTCCCGACGGAAGGCGCAGCGTCAAGCCTCACAGTGATCCTTGCAGTTTACTCTTGCCTGTGATATAATCCCCCTGTCAATCCACCCACAGATCCGGCTCCACCGTCTGACAAGATTCAGCAGCGTGGTCTTCGGCCGGAGTCTTGTTGCCGGCCGCGGACAAGCCGATAGAGATCAGCTGTGCGAGTGATAGCCAGTCACTGCCGACAGAGTGTCGCGGCTGGTCCGGTATGGGAGCCGGCCCGGTCTGAAGCGTGGGATCGGCGGTAACTCAACAGTGGGGAGGAGCAGACATGGCAAGGAGAATATTCGTGCTCGCCGCGGTCCTTGTTCTTGCGCTCTCGGTAGTTGCGAGCGCGGACTGGAACGAGGGCGAGCCATTCAAGTGGGTTCAGTTCCCGGATCTGAGCGAGATGGGTATGGATGTCAACGCGACGCATCCGTACATCTTGGCCGACGATTTCGAGTGCACCGAGACAGGTCTCATCACCGACATTCACATATGGGGTTCGTGGATGGAGGACTACGTACCGTACGGCGAAGATCCTACCGCCGTTTTCTTTACTCTGAGCATCCACGCAGACATCCCGGCCGAGCACAGCCCGACGGGCTACAGCATGCCGGGCGAGCTGCTCTGGATGATGGACTTCGAGCCGGGCATGTTCCAGGCGCGCATCTGGGCGAGCGACCTCATGGAGGGCTGGTTCGACCCACCCGATATGTACACCCCTTGGGGTGACACCATCTGCTGGCAGTACAACTTCATAATCGACGAGGCGTCGGCTTTCGAGCAGCTCGGCACACCCGATCAGCCGGTCGTCTACTGGCTGGACGTGCAGGCACGGCCGCTGGACCCCTACGCCTACTTCGGCTGGAAGACCTCGGTCGATCACTGGAATGACGATGCCGTCTGGGTGCACGGTGAAGAACCCTACATGGGGGACTGGTGGGAGCTGCTCTACCCCGAAGGACACCCGTACTTCCCGGAGTCGATCGACCTCGCGTTTGTGATCACCGGCGAAGGCGGCCCACATGCGCTCGACTGGGGCGACGCTCCGGACCCGACGTATCCAACGCTTGCCCTGAGCGGAGGCGCTTCGCACGGGATCCTGGCAAATTTCCAGATGGGTGCGCTCATAGACGCCGAGCCCGACGGCCAGCCCAACTCCAATGCCACGGGCGACGACCTCGCTGGATTCGATGACGAGGATGGTGTCATGTTCACAACGGCGATGATCCCCGGTCAGATGGCGACCGTTCAGATCGACATGACGTCATCGCTTGCGGGCGGGTTCATCGACGCGTGGATCGACTTCGGCGGCGATGGCAGCTGGCTTGAACTCGGCGACCAGATCTTCAATGCTCAGTGGGTTCCCGCTGGTGTTATCACCTCACTGAACTTCCATGTGCCGGGACCGGGTACAGGCACCGCCACCACGTTCGCGCGCTTCCGTCTGAGCAGCGTCGGAGGTCTGCCGTGCACGGGCGGGGCGATTGATGGTGAGGTCGAGGACTACGAGGTGGACATAGAGAGCGAGGAGTGGAAGTGGTTCCAGACGCCGGACCTGTACGAGTCGGGGATCGATGTCAATTGCACCGAGCCCTTCATCCTTGCTGACGACTTCCTGTGCGAGGAGCCCGGGCGGATCACGGAGATCTTCGTCTGGGGTTCGTGGCTCAACGACTATCTGCCGTTCAACGAGGACCCGGCGGGGGTGATGTTCACACTGAGCATTCATGAGGACATCCCGGCATCGCAGAGTGGGACGGGCTACAGCATGCCGGGTGAGGTTCTCTGGATCCGCGACTTCGGGCCTGATGAGTTCATGGTTGACATCTGGCAGGACGGAATCCTGGAAGGCTGGATGGATCCGCCGGATATGTATTTCTTCCCGGGTGATACAATCTGCTGGCTCTACGCGTTCACGATCATGCCGGACGAGGCTTTCCATCAGGTCGGCATGCCGGATTCGGGGATCATCTACTGGCTGGATGTTCAGGCGCACCCGCTCGATATGGATGCCCATTTCGGCTGGAAGACGACGCTCGACAACTGGAACGACGATGCGGTCTGGGGCATGGGCATGGAGCCGTACATGGGTCCCTGGGATGAGCTCCGCTACCCGCCGATGCACGCGCTTGCCGGACACTCGATTGATCTGGCGTTCGGTATCCGGATGCACTACGGCACAGGCGTACCGGATGATCTCATTCCGGAGAAGTACAACCTGCACCAGAACGTGCCGAATCCGTTCAATCCGAAGACCACGATCCGCTACGAGGTGCCCGCAGAGGGCGGTCACGTGACGATCGAGATCTACGATGTTGCGGGCCGGCTCGTTGCGACTCTGGTGGACGGATTTGAAGACGAAGGTGAGCAGAGCATTGTGTGGGATGGTCTGGATGCTGACGGCAAGCAGATGGCCACAGGTGTCTATTTCTACCGCATGAATGCTGAAGGCGTCGAGTCGAGCAGGAAAATGCTGCTTCTGAAGTAAACGGCGCTACGATCGATGTTTAGAGTCGTGTGCAGGAAGCGAGCCCCCGTCTGAGGACGGGGGCTCGTCTGACTTCCGTGGGACTGAAGATCCCTCTGGCTTCTGAGAGCTGAAGGTCCCGCAGTGCGCACGCGGTCGAGCGCCTGCTACTTCTTCTTCTCCCGCCGTGCCTCTACGATCTCCTCGGCGATAGAGAACGGAACGGCTTCGTAGCGTTCGAAGTGCATTGAGAATTCCCCGCGTCCGCTCGTTGCGTTTCTGAGTTCTGATGAATAGCCGAACATCTCCGCGAGTGGAACGCGCGCTCTCGTTATGCCTGTTTTCCCGCGAGTCTCCATGTCAATGATCCTGCCTCGCTTGCTGCAGAGGCTGCCCGTGATGGCCCCCGTGCAGTCTTCATTCGCAGTGACCTCGACACTCATGATCGGTTCGAGAAGCTCCAGTCCTGCGCTGCGGCAGGCGCTCTTGAATCCGTGCGATGCGCATGTTCTGAACGCCATCTCCGACGAGTCCACATCGTGTGATGAGCCATCGAAGAGAGTGACACTCACATCGACCATCGGGAATCCCGCGTACGGTCCCTCGGCCATCGCATCGATGATGCCGCGCTCGACGGCGGGGATATACTCGCGTGGGATGCGTCCGCCGACCACCTTGTTCTCGAACTGAAAACCGGATCCGGGCTCACCCGGCTCGACCCGGATCTTGATGTGGGCGTACTGTCCGTGCCCCCCGGTCTGCTTCACCAGTTTCTCGTCGTGCTCGATCGATGAAACAACGGTCTCGCGGTAGGCGACCTGGGGCGTGCCTACGGTGGTGTTGACGTTGAACTCGCGCCTCAGGCGATCGACGATGATCTCGAGATGGAGCTCGCCCATTCCGGAGATGATGACATCGCCGGTCTCCTCGTCGGTCGCCACCGTGAAAGTCGGGTCCTCTTCCGCCAGGCGCATGAGCGCCTTCGAGAGGTTGTCCCGGTCGACCCGGCTCTCGGGTGTCACAGCCATCCCGATCACAGGTGTCGGGAACTCTATTGATTCGAGAATGACCGGGTGCTTCTCGCTGCAGATCGTGTCGCCCGTCCTCGTCTCTGAGAGGCCCACGACCGCGCCGACATCTCCTGCGCACAGCTCGTCGATCGCCTCCCGGTCGGCAGCGTGCATCTCGAAGAGCCTGCCGATGCGCTGGCGCTTGTCCCTGTTGGAATTGTAGACCGTCTCTCCGGATCTAAGCACGCCCGAGTAGACACGGATGTATGTCAACTTGCCCATGTGCCGGTCTGCCTGAATCTTGAACGCGAGGGCCGCGAGCGGGCAGTCATCCTTCGACTTCCGCACTATTTCGACATTGCTTTTCTTCTGCGCTCCAATGGCGGGAGGAAGGTCGAGGGGAGATGGCAGGTAGTCTATGATGGCGTCCATGAGGCGTCTCACACCTTTGTTCTTGAACGCTGCACCGCACAGGACGGGAATGATATCGCCTGCTATGGTCGCTCTCCTCATTGCTGCGACGCACTCATCGCGCCCCGGCGTATCGCCCTCAAGGAACTTCTCCACGAGCTTGTCGTCCTGCTCGCTTATCCTCTCGATCATTACTTCCTCTGCTGCGCGAGCCTTCTCAAGAAGCTCTTTGGGGATTTCCTCCTCACGGATGTCCGTGCCCTTGTCGGTCTCGTCGAAGTAGACGGCCTTCATGTCGACGAGATCGATGATTCCCTCGAAGGTGTCCTCGGCTCCGATGGGAAGGACCACTGGAACGGCGTTGGCGCCCAGCTCCTCCTTGATCGATTCGACGACGCCTTCGAAGTCCGCTCCCACGCGGTCCATCTTGTTGATGAACGCTATCCGCGGCACACGGTACTTCTCCGCCTGCCGCCAGACCGTCTCCGACTGCGGTTGCACACCGCCGACGGCGCAGAAGAGCGCGATCGTACCATCAAGCACGCGAAGCGAGCGTTCCACCTCTGCCGTGAAATCAACGTGCCCGGGGGTGTCGATGATATTGACCCGGTGGTCCTTCCAGTAGGCAGTTGTAGCCGCAGACGTGATCGTTATCCCGCGTTCCCGCTCCTGGGCCATCCAGTCCATCTTGGCCTCACCGTCATGGACCTCGCCCAGACGATGGGTCTTCCCCGCGAAGTACAGGATGCGCTCGGTCACAGTGGTCTTGCCGGCGTCGATGTGCGCCGTCATGCCCACATTTCGGATTCTGCTCTTGTCAATCTTGCGTGACATTCTGTTCTCCCTGGGTTTGGCCGTGTGCTTCGCCCGCTGATGCGGTCTGCTAACGTATAGCGCACAAGGGCCGCAAGTCAAGAGCGGCGGTGCGTCCCGTGGAGGAGAAGCTACACCTGCGCGCACTTGACTTGATGGCCCTGCACTGATATTATTCCTTTCATTCACGCCCACGGCAAGCAGGGGAGATACCGCAGTGTTCAAGAGGAAGCCGAAGGAAGCTAAGAAGAAGACGCCGGGCTCCGGCATCGTCATGGTGAAGAACGGAGTGAAGCATGAGATCTCTTTCGAGGAGCTGGCATTGTCGAACACCCTGTCGCTTGAGGCGCTCGTGAGAGTGCTCTCCCGCAACGGGAACGTCGATCCCGGTGAGCTTCTGCAGGAGATGGAGAAGGTGAAGGACGAGCGATTCCGCGATGGTCTGCCGCCCGATTCAGACCAGGATGTGACGCACTAGATGGGCCGGCCGTAGGCATAGCAAGAGCGCTTTCCACCAGGAGGTTCCGGATATGCTTTTTCTGATGTTGCTGTTTCCAGATGTAGCCCACGCAATGGGGACGACTGGTGCTGAGGGCACGGCTGGCGGTGGTTCGAGCATGCTCATCATGCTGGTCGCCATCTTCGCCATCTTTTACTTCCTGATGATTCGGCCCGAATCGAAGCGTCGCAAGGAGCGTCAGGAGATGATCGACTCGCTCAAGCGCGGCGACAAGGTTGTGACGGTCGGCGGGCTCTACGGTGAGATCCGGGATGTGCACGACGACAAGATCGTCATGAAGATAGCCGACGACGTGAAGGTGGAAGTGGCCAAGTCGTCAATCAGTGGCGTTAGACAGTAGAGATCTGCAGGTCATGCGATGCGTATGCTTCCAGTTGTCAAACATGGGGACCCCGTCCTCAAGAACGGTGTAGAACAGGTCAGCGAGGTCACTGACGAGATCAGAAGCCTCATCGACGACATGATCTACACGATGCGAAACGGCAACACGCCGGCCGTGGGGCTCGCTGCTCCACAGATCGGTCGCGCGATCGCGATCATTGTGGCCGAGCCGCCGCCGGAGTACGAGAGCTCAGTGGCTGCGCGCGACGGAGCTGTAGTTCTCATCAATCCCGAGATCGTGTATGGGAGAGGGGCAACGGTCGTCGAGGAGGGCTGTCTGAGCTGTCCCGGCATAACGGCAGACGTGCAGCGCCCGGCGAAGATCATAATCAAGGGGCTCGACAGTGATGGGCGTCCCGTGAAGCTCGAGGTCGAGGGCGCTCTCGCGAGGATCTTTCAGCACGAGGTAGACCACCTCAACGGGAAGTTCTTCTTTGATCATCTGAACCCCATAAAGAGGCAGCTCCTCAAGTCACGGATCAAAAGAACATAAGGCGCCGTTCTCAGGCATTCCGCCCCACAGAGTTGCCATCATGCGCATAGTTTTCATGGGAACCCCGGACTTCGCGGTCCCATCCCTCAGAAAGATCGACTCCGGTGGTCACGATGTCCGACTTGTTGTGACCCAGCCCGACCGTCCGGCGGGCAGGGGGCGGAAACTGACCGCTCCTCCTGTCAAGCTTGCCGCTCTCGATCTCGGCATCCCGATTGAGCAGCCCGAAACCGTCAATACCGACGAGTTCGCCATACGCCTGCGCTCCCTCGCGCCGGACGTCTTGGTTGTTGTCGCCTTCGGACAGATACTGAAGCAGAAACTTCTGGATATCCCGTCGCGCGGAGCGGTAAATGCGCACGCCTCGCTGCTCCCGGACTACCGGGGAGTAGCTCCCATCAATTGGGTCATAATCAACGGGGAATCCGAGACAGGCGTCACGACCATGTACATGGCGAGGAAGGTGGACGCGGGGGAGATCATTCTTTCCAGGAGCACCTCCATCGGGCCGGATGAGACTGCGGGTGAACTCTATGAGAGGCTGTCCGATCTGAGCGGTGATCTCCTCGTGGAGACGCTCGCTCTGATCGAGCGCGGGGAGGCTCCCAGGATCCCCCAGGGTGAACCGAGCGTCGGTTACGCGAGGAAGCTCAGGAAAGAAGATGGGGAGATAGACTGGGCGCGCGATGCTCGAACTGTCGCTGATCACATCCGTGGAATGACACCGTGGCCGGGTGCGTACACCTGGTTCAGGGGGAAAACACTCCTGGTGACGCGGGCACGACAGGTATCGAGGCCTCGTCCGGCGACGCCGGGACAGGGCGTGAGCGAAGCATCCATAACAGGCAGGCCCGGTGAGATCCTTTCGATCTCCGACGCGGGGATCGAGGTGGCGACCGCAGGCGGTGCCGTCCTCCTGACCGGTGTCAAGCCGGAGGGCAAGAGGGAGATGACCGGCGCGGAGTTCGTGAGGGGCTACAGACCTGAATCGGGCACGTGCCCGTTCGTGCGAGCGGATGCCTAGGACTGGGATGAGGGTGTGAAGCTGGGAGAGAAGAAGCTCTTTATACGGGTTGCCGCCGGAGGGATTCTGGCGCTCGTTGCTATTGCCGGGCTCGTCTGGTATCTGATCTCCCCGCGCCTCAATGAATTCTATCCAGGCCTTCCCGCCATAGTCGGCGCCGCCACGCTTCTCGCAGCCTTCGTCATCGCAGTCGGTCTCTTGATCATCGCTCTCTCAGCATTGACCGGACGCAGGATCCTCTTCAGTCATCGCATCACGGGTACTGTCGTACGCGTTCTCTTTCCACCTGTCCTTATGCTGGCGGGACTGATGAGCATCGAGAGGGACAGGGTGAAGCGTTCGTTCATCGCGGTCAACAACGCTCTCGTCATGGCAGGGCAGGACTCGATCCGCGGGGGCAAGCTGCTTCTTCTTCTGCCGCACTGTCTCCAGGCAACGGACTGCCCGCACAAGATAACCGGTGGTCTCATAGAGAACTGCCGGGGTTGCGGCAAGTGCGTCATTGCAGGACTCCTGTCTCTGGCAAACGAGTACGGGATTTCGCTCGTCGTTGCCACCGGCGGGACACTTGCCAGGAGGGTCATTGTGGAGGAACGGCCTGTTGCCATCATTGCCGTCGCGTGCGAGACGGATCTCACGAGTGGCATCAGGGACAGCTATCCGCTTCCCGTCTACGGTGTGCTCAACGAGCGCCCGAACGGACCGTGCCGCGACACGACCGTCGCACTCGACACGGTCCGCGATGCGATGCAGCTCTTCACCGGCGATGATTCCCGGGTCCGGCCGGAGGAGGTCGGAAGACCATGAACGCACGAGAACATGCTCTTCTCTCACTCGCGGAGTGGGAGTCCGGCCGCGACAAGATCGACACAATCCTGGACCGCCAGCTCAAGGGTTCCGGTCTCGACTCGCGCGACGTAGCGCTTTCCCAGAACATCGTGTACGGTGTCCTGCGCCTGAAGGGTCGCATAGACTGGGTGCTGGATCAGTATGTGAAGGGAGGTTTGAGATCGCTCCCTCTCCCCATACGGAACGCGCTCAGACTCGGTCTCTATCAGATAGATTTCCTCGACAGAGTACCACCCAGGGCCGCCGTCAACGAGTCCGTGACACTCGCCGGACGGTATGGGCACAAGGGGACCGCGGGGCTCGTGAACGCCGTGCTCAGGAACATTCTGACCGGCCTGAGACCAGACTTTCCGGACATCGCGACAGACCCAGTCGGTCACATCAGCGCTGTGCACTCGCACCCGCGCGTTCTCGTCGCCAGGTGGATTGCACGCTATGGGATCGAGAGCACTATCACCCTCTGCGAGTACAACAACACAGTTCCGCGTCTTGTCGTCAGGGCGAACGCGCTCTCGGTAACGAGGGAGGGGTTGGCGTCGGCTCTAGGTAGCGAGGGAGTAGAGACGCGCCCCGGTCGATATTTCGATGAGTGCCTCGAACTCAAGGGGGCGGGAGAGATCACGCGCCTCACTTCTTTCACCGCCGGACTGATGCAGGTTCAGGACGAAGGTACACTCGTCGCGGTGAAGCTCCTCGAGCCGAAGCCTGGTGAGCGGATTATGGACACGTGCGCAGCCCCCGGGGGCAAGACCACCTACATTGCAGAGCTCATGCGTGGAAAGGGCCGGGTCCTGGCGTTCGAGATCTCGCGCCGAAGGGCCAGGATGCTGAGGGCCAACATAGAGCGTCTACATGTGCCCAACTGCGAAGTGCTCTGTGGGGAAGCGACGTCTGATGTCACGGACGCCGCTGACGCAGTTCTCGTAGACGCGCCCTGCACGGGGACCGGGACGCTGAGCCGGAGGCCCGATTCGAGGTGGAAGTTCGATCTCGAGGCCAGAGACAAGACGAGGGCTGAGATCGAGGACCACGAGCGCTATCACCCGCGTGGGATCTTCTCGCGGCAGGCGAGCAGACAGCTCCGATTGCTGCTCCAGGCCGCGGACATGACGCGCGAGACAGGTCGCATCGTCTACAGCACATGCTCGCTCGAGCCGGAGGAGAACGAGCAAGTGGTGGAGCGGTTCCTGATGAAGCGAGATGATTTTGTTCTGGACGACGCGTCACCGTACGTTCCGGACATGTTCGTCGATGGGGGCTATGCCAGAATCCTGCCGCACAAGCATGGGATAGATGGTGCGTTTGCAGCGAGACTCATTCGGAAGACGACAGCGTGATGCTCAACATGACACCAATAGAAGAGAAGGAAACGGAGACCGGCGGCCGACCCAGCCGTTCGATCTGGAGGCGTCTACTGTTCTACGCTTCGGCGATCGCAGCCGCGGGTGTGAGCGCAGCTCTCCTCGCGAACTTCGTTGTGATGCCCCTCCTCGTTCGGCAGGGTGACCTGGTGAAGGCGCCGGAACTCACCGGGCGATCGATCGTTGAGGCCCGCAATGCCGCTGAGAGGGAGGGTCTCAAGATACGCGTCGACACGGAGCGGCCGGACGCCCTTCTACCTCCGGGCCACGTGCTGAAGCAGATCCCTGCTCCCGGAGTCGAGATCAAACGGGGGAGGACCGTCGCGGTCGTCTTGAGTTCGGGCTTCGATGTCAGAGTCGTACCGAGGCTGGGTGGTCTCACTGCGAGACGGGCCCAGCTCGATGCGGAACATGCAGGTCTCGCCGTCTCTGAGCTGATCGAGGTACATACGCCTCTCGTACATCGCGGACTGGTCATCGGGACAGATCCGGGTACGGGTTCCGTGGTGCCCGCCGGGACCGGGATTCGCATCCTGGTCAGCCTGGGACCGACACCCGTCGAACTGGCTATGCCGACCCTCATCGGTAAGACCCCGGAGGAGGCGAGGGTGATAGCGGAGGGTCTGGGGCTCGTCGTGCGCTCGACCACGTACGAGCGAAGAAGGAGCAGGGGCAGCAGACTGCGCGATGTGGTCATAGTCCAGGATCCGGCTCCCGGCGCGCGTGTGACTGAAGGCGAGAGCGTTGTTATCAGGGTAGGCAATGGGTAGCGACTGGGCGGATGTCGATCGCTCTGCGCGAGCCGTCATGTGTGTTTGCCATGCACGAATCGTCACGTGCAGTCATCATGTACTGGTCGCCACGCAGCGGAGGAGGATTCTGCTTCCATGGACACTCACCGGATCCAGATAGCACCGTCCATACTCTCAGCGGATTTCACGAAGCTCGGTGAAGAGATCGCCCGTGTGGAATCCGGCGGCGCCGACATGATCCACGTGGACGTGATGGACGGCCACTTCGTTCCCAACATCACCATGGGGCCGTTCATCGTCGAGGCCATCCGACGTGCCACGAAGCTCCCGATAGACGCGCATCTCATGATCGCGGACCCCGCAGCCTATGTCCGCGCATTTGCCGACGCCGGCGCCGAGTACATCGTCTTTCACGCAGAGGCCGGTGATGATGTGGCAGGCGTCATCGAGCTCATCCGTGAGCTGGGTGCGAAGCCCGGTCTTGCCCTCAATCCACCAAGCCAAGCCGAAGACCTCGAACCGTATCTTGAGGATATCGATCTCGCCCTCATCATGACTGTCAATCCCGGCTTTTCAGGGCAGTCCTTCATGAGTGAAGTGATGCCCAAGCTCGAGCAGGTCGCCGACTGGAAGCGTGAGCGGGGTCTCGACTTCCTGATCGAGGTGGACGGGGGCATCAACCTGACGACGGCTCCTATCGTCGCATCACACGGGGGAGAGGTCCTCGTGGCCGCGTCCGCCATCTTCAAGTCCGACGATCCCGTCTCGGCCGTGTCTGCCATCAGGGAAGCCGCCGAAGGCGGACTCGGATAGAGTGTACTTCTGGGACCGGTAAGGGAGATCGGATGCGCGAACTCGACTCCACTTCATTTCCGAGCGGGTTCACAATCGCGGGGCTCGGTCCCATCGTTGCCACGGCCATCCACGACGGCCACGCGGTGCGCCCTGAGCTTCTCTCCATCATGAAGATCAATGAAGCAGACCGGTTGAGGGAAGAGGACCCCTTCACCGGTCTCTGGACCGACGTTGGAGACGTCCGTGTCATCGTCGAGCGGTCCAGATTCGAGGTGGATGTCAACCGCCCGCGCGAGAAGGCCGTCTATCTGGCTTCCGGCGATGCGTGGGGTCTGGACGTATGGGCGACGCGACCGTCATCCGCAGAGCTCAGTGTCTCGCTTGCGCACTACGATGCATTCTACTCTTCGATGAACGCACTCTTCGTGCGACTCGAACGCGAGTTCGGCGCCTTCGTCGTACTCGACCTTCACACATACAACCACATGCGCCTGGGTAGGGACGGACCGGCGGACGACCCGCGCGGCAATCCTGAGGTCAACGTCGGCACGGGGAACACGGACAGGGAGCGCTGGGCGTCACTGATCGAACGCTTCATGGGTGAACTCGCAGGCTTCGATTTCGGCGGCAGGCATCTGGACGTGCGAGAGAACGTGAAGTTCACCGGAGGTCACTTCTCCCGATGGATACACAGCCGTTTCCCCCGGACGTCGTGTGTTCT
Organism: bacterium; assembly: GCA_025782395.1. Taxonomy (GTDB): domain Bacteria; phylum Joyebacterota; class Joyebacteria; order Joyebacterales; family Joyebacteraceae; genus Joyebacterum. Next base: position 13,812 of record JALGZD010000085.1, on the reverse strand, counting down.
GGCCATCGAGTTCAAGAAGTTCTTCATGGATGAGTGGACCGGCACGCCTGACCGCGCCATGCTCTCGCTCATCCGGGAGGCGCTCAAGACGACGATCCCCGGTCTCAGGGAGGAACTCAGCGCGGCCGGCAGGCGGGGAGGTAGGGGGTAGGGTACCCAGCTGCGCGGGAGCAGTTGAGCACGTTGTTGCATCTGGCAAGCAGAGCTAGACTTGTAGGATCTGTCTTGCCTCTCTTGGGTCACCTCTCGCACCTTCTTGTTGGTGGCTCTCGCCAAGACCTGGCCTGCGAAGAAGAGTGCATCTGGCCCAATCCTTCCTGCCCTGGCTCATCAAGGCACCCGCTAGTCGTGTCTCGAATCACAAGAACGACAGTGTATTGCCCTTCGCTCACGCCCTCGCGGCGCGCTGATGGCAGTCCAGGTGATCCTGCATGTCGGTATCCTAGATAGACAGTCCCATCGCTGATGGCAGATTGGCCATTGACATAAATGAGATGTTGCACGATTCTACACTGTGATTGTCACCCTAAGTGCGCACAGCCCCACGAATCATCGGATGCTTGCGCGTGCTGGTTGCAATGGGCTGGGTTGGGCCGTTTCGAGGACGCGGCAGTCGTCAGGTGAGACGGCCGAAGCCGGCCGCGGGAGGAGGATGGAATGCGCGAGTCGGGGATCGCAAGAGCTCTCGTTGTGGTCATGCTTTTGAGCATTGCGCTGGCCAGTACAGCAGTGGCGGATGATGCCTCTTTCGTGTATGGGGGCAAGACGTGGCACACGTTTTCAGCTGATGGTATATGGTATATGGCCAGCTCATCAGACACATACCAGCTTTGGCCTGGCTGCATCTCTGTTGCGTTTGACAGCGACTTGACGGACGCGGAAGTGCAGTCGGCAGTTGACAGTATCCCCGGGCTGTCAATCTTGAGAGGTACACATTTCAACACCTACGATCTTGAGTTCTCGCCGCAGGAGGATCCAGGGCGGTATGTGGCAGCTGTAGGCGAACTGAGCGGCGTAATGGAGGTTGTTCCCGATGCCCTCTGCGGAGCGAGGGATGCGATTCCCAACGATGGGGATTTCGACGACCAATGGGCGTTCTACAACACCGGTCAGACAGGAGGAACCTCTGATGCCGATATCGGTGTGACAGTGGCTTGGAACAGCGAGACGGCAAAGCAACGTCTCTTCTGTAAATTGGGGTCATGGGTCACACGCTCTTGATGTTGATGTAGACGCCCCCGGCTTCCCACGCCTCGTTGATCTCGACCACTACCGCCGTCACCAACCTTAGTAGCGACGCCTCATTCGGGAAGATCGTTGCCACTCTCGTCCGTCGCTTGATCTGCTTGTTCAGGTTCTCCAACCCGTTCGTCGTTCGCATTCGGGTCCGATGATACGGCGGCAGTGTGAACACCGTCAGCCCCTCCGGGATGTTCTCCTCGGCCCATGTTGCCAGCCTCGGCGCTTTCTCGTCGTACCTGTCCACGAAGAGCCCGAGCTGCCGTTCCGCTTCGGCTCGATCCGGAGCGCTGAACACGTCTCTCAGACCCTGCGCCACCTCGCGACGCATCGACATCTTCGGCACGTACGCCTGTGCGTTCCTCTGCAGGTGGAACTGACACCGCTGCCACGGGACGCCGGGCATCCGGGCAGTCAGCCCTGCCTTCAGGCCCTTGTGATCATCGCTCGTCACCAGCTTGACCCCGTGGAGGCCACGCTCCTGAAGACTTGCCAGGAACTCACGCCAGTGCACCTCGGCCTCAGACAGCGACACGCTCACGCCGAGAACCGTCCGCTTACCGTCGTCGGCACGCACCCCCGTCGCAAGAAGCACCGCACAGTCCACTACAGACCCACCGTGACGCATCTTCTCGTACCTGGCGTCCAGGGTCACATACGCCATCTCGTCGATCTGACGACTCCGCCACGACTCGAGCTCGTCGTCAAGAAGTGCTGCCGCACGGCTCACCTCGCTCGAACTTACGTCGAGCCCGCACAGTTTCTCTGTGATCTTTTGAACGCGACGAGTCGACACACCCTGAACATACATCTCCGCGATAGCCACCTTCAGCGCACGCTCGCTCCGAAGGCCACGCTCAAGAGACCGAGGGTAGAACCCCTCGCAGCCCGGAGGAAGATCCCGCACCTGAGGGATCGCCATCTGAAGCTCGCCGATCCGAGTCCTAACCGTCTTCGCCTTGTAACCGTTCCCGTAGCCCAGGCGCCCCTCTGTCCGTTCGTAAGGACCCGCGCCCAGGAACCGCGACCGCTCCAGTCGCATCGCTTCGTTCATCAGGATCGCGAACGCTCGCGACATTCCTTCCAGACCCTCGTCAATCAGTACTTCCACGACCTGCTCGATTGCATTAGAATCGACTCCGTGGGTCATCTCTCGCACCTCCTTGCTGGTGGTTGTCTGCTGACGTCACCTACAAGAAGAGCGGATGTGACCCACCTCTTTCAACCTAAATCCGCCGGACCGACTTCCGGCTCAGCCCAAATTACAGATAGAATGTTACACTCCCAGCGAGACCGGCGACACCACTGTTGTCATCGCGATCATCGATGACGGTGCTGTGATGGACCACTTTGAACTCAAGAAGAGCCTTTGGACGAACTGGGAGGAAGCGAACGGTACAGCAGGCTTTGACGATGACCGCAACGGCTTCGTTGATGACATCCACGGCTTTGATTTCTATGGGGACGACGGCGATCCAGAGCATGGGCCCGCAGAGACGTATTATCACGGGACACACGTCGGTGGAATCGCTGCGGCCAAGACGTACAACAACGAGGGCATTGGCGTCGCCGGTGTCGCCGGTGGTTGGGGTCCGACACGTGCGACTGGGTGCAAGCTCATGATACTCCGCTTCATGCATGCAGACACCTTGCGGTTCTCCCTTGTAGACGATGCGATAGACTACGCGGTGAGCAATGGTGCAGACGTTGTCTGCATGAGCTTCCACGCGTTTGAAGACATCCTTGGGTTGCCGCAAGCGGCCGACTACGCATGGAGCAACGGAACCTTCCTCGTGGCTTCCGTAGCGAACGACGCGGACAGGATCTACCAGCCTGCGTCCATCGACAAAATCTCTGCAGTCGGTGCCACCGACCACAACGATAATTGGCTGTCCTATTCGACCGCCGGTTCACAGGTGAATCTTGTCGCACCTGGCGGCAACTGGGGAATAGGCGTCAATATCGACCGGCCTCGGATTCTGAGTTCGATTGGTCCGGGAAGCACACAGATCGGATACAAGCACGGGACGTCCATGTCGACGCCCATGGTGGCAGGTGCAGTTGCCCTGGCGCGGTCGGCAGATCCCGATCTCACGAACGCTCAGATCTGGTCTGTGCTGGAGTTCTCGGTGGATGACGAGGCGGGAACAGCATCGGAGGGGTGGGAGGATACATACGGTTGGGGGAGACTCAATGTGGCGACAATGCTAGAGGCGATAGACTACTTGCCCAACTCCAGCTACACATACAGTGATTCACTCTGCAAGGTCTTCTGTCCGGGTGCTGATGCAGACTCGTTCGTGATCACAGTCACGATAAAGGACGGTCAGAACAACGCGGTTGAGGATCTCCCGGCAAGTGCCATTTGGGTCGAGTCGCTGTACTGGCCATTCAAGGTATGCTGCGCGGACGAGGAGTCGCCGCGCTGCTACATGAGCTATTCAGAACGTGCGTTTGCGGATGGTCCGACTGACAGCTTCGGTGTGACAACGATCACGTTCAAGCGGGGTGGGGGCTACTACAACGTTCTGCCAATGAGAAAGGTGAGGGTATACGGATTGGACCTTCCTGCGAGTGGGGTTCCGTGGAGCCTACCTGCGTTCCGTTCATTCGACATCACGAGGGACTGTGTTGTGGATGGGGATGATCTGCAGGCGTTCTACAGAATGCGACTCAAGCAGAACCTGGCTGCGGACTTCGACTGCGACGATGATGTAGACGCTGCCGATTCACTGCTACTCGTCGGCCACTACGGCCATGGGTGCCCTCGTTCACACGCTGGACCTGCGCACCCCCAGGACTTGGAGGGGCTCTCGACACTCCGGCAGAATAACCCAAATCCGTTCAATCCGGAGACTAGGATCGCCTATCGGATCGCCGCCGATGGTGCCCACACGAGGGTTGCGGTGTACAACCTCGCGGGGCGCAGGATTCGGATTCTGGTTGATGGGGCGAAGACAGCCGGCGATCACATTGTCACTTGGGACGGTAGAGATGAGAGTGGTCGCGTAGTACCGAGCGGCGTGTACTTCTACAGGATCGAAGTGGCTGGCTTCTCAAGACAAATGAAGATGGTCCTACTCAAGTAGATGGGCATGATTCCATGGCGCACGTGGTGTTCGCGGGGACCGTAGACGGGGTGTCATAGAGGAGCTTGCCGCGCTGGCGCGCGCTATTTTGTATGACAGCCAGTATAGTAGGCTTGTCGGAATGTCGACGGTGGAGTAGAATGGAACTAGTACTGGGCAGTGGTCGCGAAGGTCCCAGGGAGTTGGTGCTGCAATCCGGGAATCGCGATGCGAACGTGTGGGAGGCGATCATGAATGCAATTCGACTCACTCTGACAGTAGCGCTCGTGCTGGCAGCTCTGGCACCAGCGGACTGCGTGGCTGAATGGAGCGTATCGGTTGACTACGGCGGTCTGTTCCACACCCTGTCCGTAGACGAGCGTGCTTATTGGCTGGGGGATACCGTGCATATCAGCTACAGCGTGACCAACACGACCGAAGATACGATCTTTCTGGATTTCGGATGCCTGTACCATGCCCTGTTCGTGGATGTGTATGACCCGTCGCAGAATCTCATCTGGCGCGATCCTGCAGGATGTCAGAACGAGATATGGTTCGATCTCTTTGAGCCAGGCGAGATCTACAGCAAGGTCACGCAGTGGGACATGTACAGCTTCGAGACACACGCGTACATCGACGAACCAGGGACGTACACGGTGATGGGTAGGCTGAAGACGCTCGTGCCCGAGCATGCTCATTCAGTCAGCTTGGCCATTGAGATCGGCGACAGCTCGACGATTGTTCCAGAACCGGAACCTGGCACTTGGGGGAGGATCAAGTCTCTCTACCGGCAGTGCCCGTTGACGCGCCTGGCCTGGCGATAGCCGACCCCCATCGTGTTTGCAGCATCCCCCCAAGGACAGAGTTCCCTTCGGCAACCTGGTCCAGGACAACGGCTCTGTGGACCTCCTTATGACTCAAGATGATCTTCCTTCTCATGTGTGCCCCTCCGTGCAGGGGGCATTCCACCACCGTAACCGCTGAGGATATCCTTGCCATGAAGCCAGAGCGGACACTTGTGCTTTGCCGATACGGTATTTCACCTTTTTCCTTGCGTGATACCTGAGATCTTGGTAGATTTCCAAGACTGTACCACTTGTAGGCCCGGCGTTCGAAAGAGCGTAGCCGGGGCGTGTGTGTTATTGCGTCCTGGTACCGGGGATGACGGCATTGCTAGTCCCGTATCTGCGACCCTCTTCATTTGTTGGGTCCAACGGTGTGGAACCCGACATCGCAGACACGTGCGGGAGGATTCAGGACCGGGATGTTTGAACAGCTTTCGGATCGACTTCAGGGCGCATTCAGGTCACTGACCGGCCGCGGGAGACTCAGCGAGGCCAACATTGAGGAAGCGCTGCGCGAAGTGCGGCGCGCCCTCCTTGAGGCCGACGTCAACTTCAAGGTCGCGCGACGTTTCGTTGACGATGTCAAAGCGCGGGCTGTTGGCGAAGAGGTTCTCAAGAGCCTGACCCCGGGTCAGGTGGTGGTGAAGATCGTCCACGAAGAGCTGGTGAAGCTCCTCGGTGGGACCGGCGAGCCCTTCAGGGTGCCGTCAGGAACGCCCGCGGTCATCATGGTCGTGGGACTGCAGGGGTCAGGCAAGACGACCTTCTGTGCGAAACTGGCGCGGTACCTGGAGAAGCGCGGGAAGCGCCCGTTGCTGGCGGCGGCGGACACGTACCGTCCTGCGGCTCAGGACCAGCTCGCGACGCTGGGACGGCAGCTTGACGTACCTGTGTATGTTGGGCGGAAGGGCGCCGACCCTGTGGAGATAGCGAGTACGGCTGTCGCCGAGGCCAGAACGGCCGGACGCGACATCGTGATTCTCGATACCGCTGGACGTCTCCATGTGGACGAGGATCTGATGCTCGAGCTTGAGCGGATCGTTGGGGCCACAAACCCCGTGGAGGTCCTGCTCGTACTCGACAGCATGACCGGCCAGGACGCGGTAAACGTGGCGCAGGCGTTCGTGGAGCGTGTTAACTTCACGGGTGCCGTGCTCTCGAAGCTCGACGGTGACACCAGAGGGGGCGCAGCAGTTTCCCTCAGGGCCGTCACCGGGAAGCCGATCAGGTTCGCCGGAGTGGGCGAGAAGGTCGATGCGCTGGAACCTTTCCACCCGGACCGGATGGCATCGCGGATCCTCGGGATGGGCGATGTCGTCTCGCTGGTGGAGAAGGTGCAGGACGCGACCGATCTCAAGCAGGCGGCCAGACTTGAGGAGAAGCTCCGGAAGCAGGCCTTCACGCTTGAAGACTTCCAGGAGCAGCTTCAGGCGCTCAAGAAGATGGGGCCCATGGAGCAACTCCTCGGAATGCTGCCGGGCGGAAGCAAGCTCGCAGCCGGGGCCGTGGACGAAAAGGCGCTCGTCGGAGTTGAGGCCATCATAAGATCGATGACCCCGGAGGAACGACGATATCCGGACGTCATTGATGGAAGCAGGAGAAAGCGGATCGCCCGCGGAAGTGGGTCAAGCGTTCAGGAAGTGAACCGCCTTCTCAAACAGTTCGAGATGATGAAGAAGATGATGAAGCAGTTCGGGAAGAAGGGGAAGAAGGGAAAGATCCCCGGTCTCTCGCCCTTCGGGTTATAGGCAAAGAAGATCCGGTGAAGGCGCCGGTACGGAGGGACCCCAAACGCTGGAGGTCCTTGAGGAGGTTCTGAGAGTGGCTGTAAAGATTCGATTGCAGCGCAAGGGTGCGAAGCACACGGCTTTCTACAGGCTGGTCGTGGCCGATTCCCGCTCGCCGCGGGACGGGCGATTCATCGAGCAACTTGGCTATTACGATCCTCTCAAGGATCCGCCTGACATCCAGGTGGAGACCGACAAGGCGATCGCCTGGTTGGGGAAGGGGGCGCAGCCGACCGATACGGTTCGCTCGCTCTTCGCGAGTGTCGGCATCATGCAGATGTGGCACGAACACAAGCAGGGCAAGTCTCTCGACGAGCTTCGCCACATTGAAGATGAGGCCCGACAGAAGCTCGCAATGAAGGCAGCCATGGGCACGAGGAAGAAGGAAGAGGCCAAGGTCGCCGCGAAGAGCGCGGCTGCTAAGGAAGCCGAGAAGGAAGCGGCGAAGGAAGCCGAGAAGGAAGCAGCTAAGGAAGCCGAGAAGGAAGCAGCTAAGGAAGCCGAGAAGGAAGCAGCGAAGGAAGCCGAGAAGGAAGCAGCAGCTGTCGAGCCTGTGGAAGAGGTGAGCAGCGAGTCCGGTGGTGCGAAGGGGGTAGTGGAGGACGTGCAGGAGAAGCCCGACGGTGGCGAGGAGACCGCGGAGAAACAGGAGAAGCCCGAGGCCGGCGATGCGCCTGACAAGCCGGAGGGCGACACCGCAGAGGCCTCCGCTGATGATCCTCCCGCCGAGCCTGAACCCGCCGGCGAAGGGCAGGCGGACGCACAGGGAAGCGTTGACGGAGACGACACCAAGGCCGAGGGATAGGGGACAGGAGTCCTCGTTCCGGGGCCACGCGTGACCTCTCAGTCTCCCGGAAAGGCTAGTGCGATGTTCGAGGAAGAGACCAAGATTGCTGGAGAGACCGATTTCTCGCTTCTGGACCTTGTCGAGTACGTAGCTCGCGGTCTCGTTACGAGGCCGGACGAGGTCGGGGTGACCGAGACCATGAAGGGCGATATGATCGTCTACGAGGTCAGGGTCGCCGACGAGGACAAGGGGCGAGTCATCGGCAAGAACGGCAGGACCGCCAAGGCGATGCGTGCCATCGTGGGGGCCGCAGCGACAAAGGCCGAGCGGAAGGCTACCGTCGAGATCATCGACTGATCGGTTCCTGTGCCGGAGCGGTCCGTTTGGAGAGGGTGGATGAAGGAACTCGACAAGTGGATCGAGGCCGGCAGTATCGTGCGTCCGCACGGCCTTGCTGGTGAAGTCGTTGTCGAAGTCAAGAACGATCTGGCGGACCTGGTCTCAGATACGTCAGTACTCCGAGCGACAGATGGAGAGGGGCACGAACGGCTTCTCACGGTGGAGAGCGTACGGGGGGACGCGAGGCGGCCCATCTTCAGGTTCTCGGCGTGCGACACACGTGACCAGGCGGAACTCCTGCGGTCGTGGGTGCTGTGGGTGAGTAGGGAGCAGCTCGGTGAGCTTGAGGAAGACCGCTGGCTCGTGCAGGATATCCTCGGACTGGATGTCGTGACGGATGACGGAGAGTACCTGGGCAAACTCACCGAGGTGATGCCGCAACCTGCAAACGACGTCTTTGTAGTGGAGGCTGACGGGGAGGAGATTCTTCTTCCCTTCATAAAGGAAGTGGTTCTGGATGTGGATGTGTCGGCCGGCAGAGTAACCGTGCACCTGATGGAGGGCATGAGGCGGGGGACAAAGTGAGGATCGACATTCTCACGCTCTTTCCCGAGATGTTCGAAGGGCCGCTGAGCGAAAGCATTCTCAGACAGGCGCGTGAAAAGGGCATCCTCGACGTCAGTCTTGTGAACATCCGCGACTTCGCGCTGGACAAGCACAGGACCGCCGACGACTACCAGTACGGCGGCGGCAGCGGGATGGTGATGAAGCCCGACCCGGTCCTGGGTGCTCTTGAGAGTGTGATGGCTGACGACTCGAAGGAGTCCACTGCGATTGTGCTGCTGAGTGCTCGTGGCCGTCTGTTCGACCAGGCGACCGCGCTTGAGTTCTCCCGTCGCAGTCGGATGGTACTCATCTGCGGTCGGTACAAGGGAGTCGACGAGCGTGTGCTTGGCGCCGTCACCGAGGAGATATCGATAGGGGACTATATCCTCACCGGTGGAGAGATGGGCGCAATGATCCTGGTGGATGCTGTGACGCGGCTCATCCCGGGGGTTCTTGGAGATATCGAATCGGCGGAGACGGATTCCTTCTACGAGGGAATACTGGGACCGCCGGTCTACACGCGGCCTGAGGAATTTCGGGGGATGCATGTGCCGGAAGTGCTTCTGTCCGGAAACCACGAGAGGATTCGTCGGTGGCGGAGGGAGCAGGCTCTAAGGGTGACGCTTGAACGGAGGGCCGATCTGCTGGAGAAGGCCGATCTGACTGATGAAGATCGGGAAATACTGAGAGAGATGAAGACGGACCAATAGCACGGGCCTGCCGAAGAGGCTCCGATCTACATGGGAGTTCAGGAATGAACGAGAAGGTAAGAGAGATTGAACTTCTGAGCGAGCGGACGGACGCTCCTGAGTTCGCGGTCGGTGATACCGTTCGCGTGGACGTGCGCATCAGGGAAGGCGGCAAGGAGCGGACCCAGGCGTTCGAGGGGACAGTGCTTGCCAGACGAGGGAGCGGCGTGAACGAGACGTTCATTGTGCGGCGAGTAAGCCAGGGTATAGGTGTTGAGAGGATCTTTCCCCTGAGGTCGCCCAACGTTCAGAAGATCAGGGTTACACGCCACGGCAAGGCCAGAAGAGCGAAGCTCTTCTACTTGAGGAAGAGGACGGGCAAGTCCGCGAAGACGAAAGCGAGAAGTCTCGCCCAGCGCTCCTGATCCCTGCCCCCTCGGGAATCGACATCCCCTTGCTGATGTGTGGGAGAGAAGACTCATGTCCGGGCGGGTTCAGGAGCAGGTGAACGACGCGGCAGAAATCAACAGGCAGGACAAGGTCCCGGCACGGGACGATGCGTGCCTGGATCCACCGAACTTGGCCGGGCCGCTGTCGGATCTGTCGAACTCGGCCGGGCCGCTGTCGGATCAGCCGGATTCGGTTGCGTCGCTGTCGGATCCATCCGACCTACGGGCAGATCTGTCGAGTCTGAGCATTCGCAGAATACGTGAGGCAGTCGCCGGAGCTCCTCCCGAGCCCGGCGATTCTCTTTGGTTCGCGCTGGAGGCTGATCCTCGCAGGGGCGTCCGGCAGATCGTGGAGAGCCTGTCCAGATGCCGCGCCGGCGAGGTGCGGGAGCGAAGGCGGATGCGGGGAATGCGCCGGCACGAGACGGAGCTCTGGGATGAGGGCGTGATGGTCGTGGCCGGTGTGGATGAGGTCGGACGCGGTCCTCTCGCCGGACCGGTCATGGCGGCTGCCGTTGTGCTTCCCCGCGAGATAGCGCTTGACGGGCTCAACGACTCCAAGAAGCTGACTCCCGCGCGTCGCGAGGAGCTGTACGACGTCATCCTGGGTACTGCGCTCGCGTCAGGTGTTGGAAGCGCATCTCGGAAAACGATCGACGAGATCAACATCCTCCACGCCACCCTGCGCGCGATGCGGGACGCCGTGAGAGCCCTTGGCCTGAGCCCCGACCACGTTCTCGTTGACGGGGCGCACGCGATCCCTGACGTCGAAATGCCGCAGACGAGCATCCAGCGTGGAGATGAGCTCTCCGCTCCGATCGCGGCTGCTTCCATTGTGGCCAAGGTCACTCGTGACCGGCTGATGGTCAAGATGGCTAAGACGTATCCTGGATACGGGTTCGCCCGTCACAAGGGCTACGGAACACCGGAGCACATCGCAGCGCTGACCAGGCTCGGGCCATGCGATATCCATCGTCGCTCATTCAGAACGGTGCTCGAGTCGACGGGTGGCTTTTCGCTGAAGTACAACCAGTTCCGGCGCGGTCTCAAGGAATCCTCGACGCAAAGCGACCTCGACGCTGTTGCGTCGCTCATTGCCGCCGACAGGGAGAAGCTTGATCCCTATGAGCTCTCGCGTCTCCGCAGCCTGTACAAACGTTGTGTCGTGCGGCTGCGGACGAACCTGGTTCGGAAACGGTAGCCGAATATCCCCTGACATCATCTCCATCACACGCCCATCATACGCAGGACTCCCCTGAGCCCCTTGTCTCTGCACGCCCCGGATTGGGTGGCAATGGACAGACGCGCATCAGGCACCCTCGCTGAATGGATGGCCGCCGCGTTCCTCCGCCTCAAGGAATACAGGATCCTCGAGCGTGGGTATCGGTATCGCACGAAGGAGATCGACATCATCGCCTGGGACGGACGTCAGGTGGTCTTCGTCGAAGTGAAGTTCAGGCGGTCCGCACGGTGGGGAACACCGGCCGAAGCTGTCGGCATCCGGAAGAGAAAGCAGATTCTGTTCGCGGCACGCGGCTACCTGCGAGAACACTCGCTCTACGATGTCGGCTGCCGCTTCGATGTGGTGGAGGTGTTTCTCGATGACGGAGGACTTGAACTCCGCCTGAACCATATCCCGGGGGCGTTCGGCGAGAGCTGACCATGTGTGGGGAGGAGATGACGGCTGTGCTTTCGATCGTCTTGAGTGGGGGAGTGACAGGCATCGAAGGGTATGTGGTCAGGGTCGAAACCGATGTTACACGGGGGCTGCCGGCGTTCGCGACCGTGGGGTTGGGGGACAGTGCCGTGCGCGAGGGCCGTGACCGTGTCGCATCTGCGATTCGCAATGCGGGGTTCCGATTTCCGATGGACAGAATCACTGTCAATCTGGCGCCCGCAGGTGTCAGGAAGGAGGGAGCCAGATTCGATCTCCCGATAGCCCTCGGTCTTCTGGCGGCCACCGGCCAGATCGACTCCGGCCCACTCGAGCGCATGGTTGTTGCCGGGGAGCTGGCGCTGGACGGATCGACAAGACCCGTCGGTGGTGTGTTGCCTGTCGCTCTGGCCGCCGAGCGAGAGGGCGTGTCGGCAATCATGGTGTCCCCGGGAAACGCGGCAGAAGCGTCCGCTCTCGGTTCGTTGCGGGTTTTTCCCGTTGCGAGTCTGGGGAGCGCAGCCAGGGTGCTGTCCGGAGGACAGCCGGATTCGTGCCCGGGGGCGCCGTGCGCGGGCGTCTCTGACGCGGCCGGGTACGACCTGAGCGAAGTGAAAGGTCAACGCTTCGCGAAACGTGCGCTGGAGATAGCTGCAGCGGGCAGTCACAATCTTCTCATGATCGGTCCGCCGGGTGCGGGGAAGACAATGCTGGCGAGAAGGCTACCGACGATCCTGCCGCCGCTCACGCGCGGGGAGTCCGTGATCGCCACCGCGATCCACAGTGTGTCCGGGCTGCTGCCGCCGGGGAGCGGCCTCCTGAAGAGGAGGCCGTTCAGATCACCGCACCATGCCATCTCAGGTCCCGGGATCATAGGAGGTGGGCGCGTTCCCCAACCGGGGGAGGTCAGCCTGGCGCACGCCGGCGTTCTTTTCCTCGATGAGCTGCCGGAGTTCCGCAGGGACGTGCTCGAGGCGCTCCGTCAGCCGCTTGAGGATGGGTACGTGACCATCGTCCGCTCGATGATGACGGTGCGGATTCCGGCTTCGTTCGCGCTCATCGCCAGCATGAACCCGTGCCCTTGCGGGCACCTCGGCGACCAGAGGAGGAAGTGTCTGTGCACCCCTGCCGCCGTGCGGCGGTATCGTCTCAAACTGTCCGGTCCGCTGCTCGACCGAATCGACATCCGAGTGCCGGTGGCAGCGCCTGGATTCAGGGAACTCCGAGGAGGAGGAAACGAGCCCGAGTCGGAGGGCGTTCGTAGACGTGTCGAAGCCGCGAGGGAAATGCAGCGGGAGCGGTACAGCGATCTTGCTGACGTGTGGTGGAATGCAAGCGTTCCGGTAGGAATGCTGGTTGAGAGGGTAAGACCGGCACCCGCGGCAATTGAGGCTGCAGGTGCGGCGGTGGACAGGCTCGCGCTCTCAGCCAGGGCTTATCACAGGTTGCTGCGCGTGGCGCGAACCATCGCAGATCTGGCAGGCGACGAGACCATCCTCGCCCTCCATGTTCTGGAAGCACTTCAATACAGGGGCTGCGGACAGGATGGCGGCCCGTAGTTACGGCGGCAGGATCGAGGCCACGGCCTGCCTGTCTCGAGCGTCAGGTGTGGCCCAAGAGACAGCAATTCTGTGAGTAGCCGCCGAGAATGAGACAGAGTGGTCACGTTTATGCTACTAGAGCTACTCCAGAGGCTTGTGAGTGGCTGCATCCATTAGGGCAGCGGAGTGGGTAAGTGACGTAGGCAAGAGGTAATACGAAGGAGCAGATCTTTTCGTATGCCGCCCTAAGAGCGCCGGAGAGTGCGCTTTGCGCCTGCCGGGTGTTTCTGTGCAATGAGAGTGATTGAACTGAGCAACCAATAGACCGGACTGTTTGAGGAGGGACGTCTATGCACGTAGGGGCACGGTCCGTTGAGTACGCGAGATCCATGAGGATGCGCGATGATGGACTCACGCGGACCTGCTTCTGAACCGCCGCGTTCAAGATGGTGGCTGCATTGTGATATTGGTGACGAATTCTGCGCCGCAGAAATGGCTATACCGGAGGAGAGAGAATGAGGACGATCATAATCACACTTACGATTCTGGTCTTCTGCATGGGTATTGCTTCCGCCAAGACCCAGACAGAGTACCCGTCAGACGTGTTCCAGGGTCCGAACAGGGATAACGTGATTTACGACTACTTCGACATGACTGACGTGACAGGATTCGTGACGGTCGACAACACGGCCATCGCGGTCCCGCACTTCCATGTCGATACGTACATGGCCTACGACGTGAACCACTGGTGGTGCGGTGTCCTCGACCCCGACTTCGCCAGCGGTGACGGTTACGGCAACGGCTGGAA
>JALGZD010000079.1 GCA_025782395.1 bacterium | reverse complement strand
TTTCTTCTCATATAGCTCCATAAAGTCGGCAATTGAATAGAAAGGCTTAAAGTATCGGTCGGTATCTTCCTTCTCAAGTACCCACAATTTCAAATAGACGTCGGGTTTTATATAGCCAGGCGTAACTTCTTCACCAAAGGCACTACCCTGGATATATTGCCCAATGAGAATAACGGACCACCCAATAATAATAGCCCTGAAATCATCGACGATCACGATCTCAGCAAATCGATAGCGCCCCTTTTTGGGAAGATGACATTCGCCTCAAATAACTCCCTGTCTTTCTTGTTTATCTCGTCCAGAAGAATACGAAGCCATTTATACTCTACATCATCAACGCCAGTACAAAGCTCGCCCATATGTATATGACCAAATTCTTCATAGTCTGCAATGGCATTGCGAATTTCTTTGATCTTAGGCATTTCTATTTTCCTTTCACTCTATTACTTCTAATCTCTCTCTGCCCGGTTTCCTCTCACCACATACCGTAACATTCACGCCGTGTTCATTCTCAAAGACCATGCCAATAGGCCAATAGCCTATTCTCAGCAGGTCCTTCACGGCATGCAATAGAAAGTGCTGCCCTTTGTGCCATTCATCCGTCGGACATGAAATTACCTTATACGCCTCTTGAAAGTCTACGCCTATATTCATGATTCTTTCTCCTTTACCACTCTGTGCTGGCGAGAAGGCCCTCGCCTCTTTCATCAATCCATTCGGCGATTGTTTTGGTGTCAACAATTTGATCTTCTTTATCTGCAAACACGTCCTGAATAAGGGTTAACTCCTGGCCCTCTGGTAAAATCCTCCATGCGTCTTCACTTTCGCAGGTTCCACTCATTCCCTTTAAGTCCTCAAACGACCCTACAATCCACCAGTCATAACCATTATGATAAACGTGCAATTTGTTTTCAGTCATTATCTATCTCCCTCAGTACCACAATCTACGCCAAAAGTTAGTGAACCACGCACTCAAGGCTGCCTCGATTCTTAGTCGCTCCCGCTCAGAATCAATTCGCTTAAGGGAGCGCCAGATCCTCCGCTTAATCTTTCGCCGCTCGGCCTTGTTAATAACTGGTGGTCGATTTTCTTGTATTTCTATTCTAGGATTGTCTTTCATTACCCACGCACCAAATGCACCACTCCCCCGCCTTATGGCAGGAAAGAAACTACAATTATTTATTCCCAATACAGTCGTGCCCCTACCGACAACAGCATTATGTCCATTTTCCTTATAGTATCCCCAACACTTGCCACAAGTACACTGAGTGGGTTTATCGCCAGTTTTAGAAAGTCTCCGCAATTTCTTGATGTCTTTGCAACGCGGACAATAAAGTAATTTCATTTCTTTTGCTCCTTCTTCATAAGCATTTCTATTCGGGCGTGTTCCAACATCCGTGTTGCATCCTTCGCCGGAATCTTAAAGAACTTTGCCCACTCCGTTTCGGACATTTCCGTGCTATACGTTCCATCCTCTAATTTGCCCGCAATCCAATCCCACGTCTTGTCTCCCAACCGCTCAAAATATCGAAGTGACCGCTCACCCACGGTCTGTCGCTTTCTTTTTGCTGTCACGATTTTTGCTCCTTTCTTATCATCACCCACCCTGAGTCATTTTCAGTTTGTAGATTTCCATAATCATGCCTGCGCAATTGCGACGTACTACGCGGCACTTGAATAAACAATAATTGAATTTTACCGCCCCTCACTCGAAGCATTATATCGTGAACCAGCCCACAATCACAACAAGCTAGTCGTAGACAATCATCTTTCAGGTCAACCTCAAAAGCCTCACCGTCGGTTATCCTATGAAATTTGCTCATATATTACCACCCCATACTGGCGAGAAACCCCTCGCCTTTTTTATTCGTTGTTTTTCAATGTCTCGTATGCTTGAATTATCTTGATAACGTCACCATTAGCTAACGCTTTCTCCGCTCGGTCAATATCATGCTCAATTGCCAGCGCCCCAAATATTCCAGTGGGAATGCTTCGATAAACTTTCAATAACTCTCGATTACGTTTTAACTCTTTAACTATAGCATCAGCCATGTTATCCATCGTTTATTTCTCCTTAGTCTCTAGCCAATCAACCACCCAAGACGCAATTTGACGCATTACCTCCCGCCGCTTTTTGTCCGACTTCGCGCGACGGAATCTAGCCACCAATTCTCCAAGACCATATGCCCAAGTTACGTTTTCATAATCTCGTTTTCCATACAAGTCTTGAATTACACACTCCTTAACTATCATCCTAAAAATTGGTTGCAGTATACGAAACTTCAATGTTTCCAACCCACGAGTTTCCACGCTCGTCAAATCAATTCGCGTACTCATATTTCATCCTCCTTTCCGTTTGCTAATATATGCCAGTATATCAAATTAGTGGTAAATTTTGGGTCCAATTTAGCAATCATGATTCTTTCGGTCATTCTCTTGTCTCCTTTTCATTTCGCGATAAAGCTCTCCACCCTTAATTCCCCCACTGATCCCTAATTCTCTCGCGCAAGGTCAACCCACCTTTATTAGAATATAATACCAAACCGTCACCCCTTCGTCGTCTAGCATTCTTCTCTAGCGATACAGCAATCTCAAATAATTCTGAAAGAAATATATGAATCGGCATACTCTGCCACGTTCATCTCCGCCAATAATTCACTATCGCCCATATCGCCCCAACAATCGATGGACAAAATAATCCCCACAAACCCCAGTCGATAATCCCCTCCATCCAAAGCACTATAAATATTATCTGAACTGAAATCACGCTGCTTGCTATTGGTCCTGAACATCTATCATCCCGCATCGTTGTTGTCTCCTTTATGAAATATTCTCCACGTAATTCTGATAAATATTGTAATAATAAAGTCTGAAATAGGTTCAAGCGTGCCCACAAATTCGATGTCCGGAAAATTGGTTGCATCAATCCCATCAACTTTACCAAGCTCTTCTAT
>JALGZD010000151.1 GCA_025782395.1 bacterium | reverse complement strand
ATTCCCATAATAATCTACTGAACTATTGCTTGGAGACAATAAAGTTACAGCTGGAAGAGAATCCAAATATGCATCAATTGCTATAGCAGAATTAATACCCTCATTTTTTAGGCTTGAAATTGTACAAGTATTACTATAAGTATTTGCTTCTGGGGTTATTGTTTGAAGTCCAAATTCATCATACATTTCTACTCTAGCTGTACCTTGTGTAGTGCTTTCACTTGTGCTATCATAAAATGTGTATGTTTGAAAATAATTTACTAAAATATTTTGATTGCTGTAATACTTTGTTGTCACATAACTTGAAGGAAACTTAAAAAGAAAAGGATTAGAATAAGCACCATGAAAATCTAATAATAAATCAATCGGATGGTTATTTAACCAGTTTGTTATTTCATCATAGGCATGTCCAACTTCATCCCCTTTAACAACATCATCCCACTCTCTATTTAAATCACTATCATCTGTATCTACTCTTGATTTTCCAGCATATACTCCATCAGGATTTAACATAGGAATTATCTTCCAGATATAATCATTTCTTAATCTTTTGGAAGTTTCATTAGTTTCGTTCACTAGGAATTCAATCAAACCTTCCACAATATGCCTGCCTGGTGTTTCTCCTGGATGTTGTCCTGCAATTACCCAAACAACTTTTTTATCATATTCAGACACTGAAGTATTTGTTATTGTTAATAAATCTATATATCTGTTTTGCGTGCTGTTTCCCATATTTGTCCTGTTTACAAAACTAAGCTCATCTATTGTATCTAAATAATTTTGTAATCCTGTATATGTATGAGGAAATGCGAGCGCCACTAATACGCTGTTTTGTGTAAACTGCTGTGTAAAGGTAAACACAGGAGATGAGAGACTTGTATCAGTTATTCTATTCCATGTTACACCATCATAAGAATAAACTGGTTGTAAAGAACTGGGATAAGTCCATCCTGCAGTAATCTCGTCTATGTTAACTATATGGAATATTACATTTTGATTAAGGGCATTACCTGTTACATTAAAATGAAACCACCATGTTTGCCCCTCGCCCCCATCTGCTACAAGCGACATATTTAATTCATTTGTAACTACAGTTACAACATTTGTTATGCTACCACTATCAATAGAAGCATCTATATCTTGTGCTGTAACACCAGCAGTATTAATACTTATATTCCTAACTTCACTCTTATTTTCATTTGTTCCATCAGAACAATTAACCCACCACCAGTAATCATCATTTGCTAAACTTGCATTTGCTGTTAGTGTTGTGGATGTTGCATTCAAGACAGATGCATTATTATCATAAGCCATGTTACTTCCATTATTAAGCCACAAAGTACAGTCCAGTGTTGAAGCTGTTTCATCTGTTGCATTAAAAACAAAATCAGGAGTATTGTCTGTTGTGTTTTGTGTGTTGTTTGATGGTGATTCAAGGTAAATGAGTGGAGCTGTTGAATCTGCTACTGCTTGTATTGTAACATACCTCACATCAGTCTGATTCAAATTATCAGAATCATCTTCAGCAAATGCCTGATAAGTATATGTTCCTTCATCTAATCCATTTGTCCCATCTTTGCTCTGGTTAACATACAACAACCATTTGTCTGTGTCATATTTTCTTAGGTTAGACATATATGTTTGATTAATTTCTGC
Source organism: bacterium (assembly GCA_025782395.1). GTDB lineage: Bacteria > Joyebacterota > Joyebacteria > Joyebacterales > Joyebacteraceae > Joyebacterum. Next base: position 1,319 of record JALGZD010000151.1, on the reverse strand, counting down.
TGCTGATAAACTTCTATTCCAAATGCGAACTTCGTCGATGGAGCCGTTCAAAATTCTTCCAGCTGAATAAACAGACTCACCAATATAAAGAGGAGAAGTGCTTGCTTTAAGTGTAGCTATAGTGCCACAAGCAGTACCACGCTGGGTCATCTCTATCTCACTTCCATCTACCCAAGTTCTTACTGTATTGCCACCTTCCCATACAGTAACAACATGATGCCATTCATGAGGTAAAATATACACATCATCAATAGGTTCAATAGTCCAACTATTATAACAATTTGCAGGGTCTTCATCTGATAGTAACACAGCATAACCATCATTATCTCCTGCCGCTGCATTATCTTGAAAATCTATAAACCAAGACCTTTGGTCATCAACAGTATTATATTTCATCAATATAGTGTCGTGTTCGCCATCTGCAATAGGATACTGATTAACATATATCCAAAAACTCCAACTTGCTTGAGTAAAACCATCAAGTTCAGGAGAATCTGGAATATTTACATAATCATTTACTCCATCAAACTGCATTGCTCTCTGATATTTACCATCAGCAGTTGTAACATTTCCTCCAACAACTGTCCCATTATTCCCATTTCCTGATAAATCCACAACATGTGTATCATTCTCACCCAAAGCAGAAACATTATCAAAATTCATCATAAGAACCAAACTATCATTAAACAATGTATAATTTGTTCCATTCCAATTGTATTTGACTTCATCTAAATTAGCTTCTTCTATTGTAACATTTATTGTCACATTTCCATCTGAAGTTGTTGTAGCATTTTCAGGTGTTGGTAATGTGAAATTTATTTGTGGGTATGTTGTGTCTGCTGCTGCAATATTAATACTCACATTCCTAACCTCTGACTTATTCTCTCTTGCCTGGGAATTAGTACAATTAACCCACCACCAGTAATCATCATTAGCTAAACTTGCATTTGCTGTTAGTGTTGTGGATGTTGCATTCAAGGCAGAGCTGTTAGAATCATAAGCAGTAGCTGTTCCATTGTCTAACCACAAAGTACAGTCAAGTGTTGAAGCTGTTTCATCTGTTGCATTAAATACAAAATCAGGTGTTCTGTCTGTTGTGTTTTGTGTGTTGTTTGATGGAGATTCAAGGTAGATGAGTGGATATGTTGAGTCTAGTGCTGCAACAATCACTAACCCACTTGAATTCAACCAATCACTCCATAAACTTCCATCATAAGCTCTACATGAAAATGTCCAATTATCATCAACAACTAAAAACTGGCTATCAACCAAATCAATAAAATAACTCTGATTGTTCCCAAAAAATGAACTATATGCAC
>JALGZD010000153.1 GCA_025782395.1 bacterium | reverse complement strand
TCGCACCCCGTGATGATCGTCGAAGGCCCGAAGGATCCGTAGGCGTTCTCTCAAGCCGACTGACCGCAGACGAGCGGTATAAGAAACTCGCCGCGCGCTCCGCCGAATAGGAGCGACGAACATGAAGACGGAGGTAGTGAAGATGGAGAAGCTCATCGAAGTGACCATTGATCCCGGCACCGGTATGCGGTACGTCCCACACCTCACGGTTAGCCCCGGAGATACTGTTCTCCTTCACGCAGGCAGCGACATCATGAGCGTTTGGTTCCCGGAACCGGGCGTCTTCGCGACGACCGAGGTCGTGGCCACGCAGACAGGGGACATCGAAGTGTTGATCCCGTCCGACGCCACGCTAGGAACGTACGAGTACTCGATCTACGTCCACAACCTCCCCGAGCCACCGGAAGGAAGCAGCAGGTATACCACGAGCAACTCACATCCCGTGATGATCGTCAAGAATCCGGGGCCGTAGGCGTTCTCTCAAACCGACGGACCGCGCGGCCGAGCGCGATGGCTATCTCGGCGAGCGTTATGAGATCGAGGGCGTTGTGGTGGAATACGCTGAGCATGTCGTTGATCTCACCCGTGCGGACGTAGTGGTGATAGACAGCCGGGATCTCCTCCCCCGGGATGTCGCCGACGCGGCGCCTCCCGCAGATGTGCCATTCGAGGGTCTGCAGGCGGCAGTCCGGAAACTCCCCCTTCCAGCGACGCCGGGAGTGGTGTAGAAGGTCAAGGTGTGGGGGCTCCGGAGGAGACTTGATCCTGTGGAGATTCATCCTGTCTCTTAGCACGGGCACATCGAACGACTTGCCGTTGAACGAGACGAGCATCTCGGTGCGGCCGAGCATCTCGCTCCACAGCGCCGCCAGCTCCCCTTCCTCAGCGTAGTCTCGCGCGAGCACCTGCACGAGGCGGACACCATCGCCTGCAATCCGCATGGCCCCGAGCAGAAAGACCATGCTCCCGGCAAGACCCGTCGTCTCGGTGTCGATGAAAAGAGCCCCCTCAGGATTCTCGAACAGGGCGTTGAGCTCAGTGGCTGTATTCTCATGCGTCTCCGCGATCTCAGCAGCCAGCTTCAATTCTCTCAGCACACGCTCGACATCCTGCCTCGATGTGAGATCCGAGACGCTTCTGTCGAGCACAAGGATCCCGTCGTCTCGGACGACGCCACCGAGCCCCTCAATACCACCTGGTTCCTCGATGCCACCGTGCTTCTCAATGACACCAACCCTCTCGATACTGCCGCTCCTCGATCGCGTCGCGCCTGCCAGTCCGCCCGATAGTGGGACCCGTGCGTACCGACGCGGTCCCCGGCCGATAGAACGGTTGCCTTCCTCACCCGGTCCGAAACCGAGTTCCGAAAGCCGCTGTCTCAGCTTGTCGTCCACGATCATCCTTGGCTGCCTATCTCGAGGGTGGGTTGCTTCAGAACTTCGGGAACTCACGGGGATGTCGGCCGTACCCCAAGCCCCGGCTCGTCCGGCAGAGTCATCTTCCCGCAGTCAATACCCACTCCCACGAACGGATCGTTCTTGAGCAAGAGCCCGGAGTCGAGATCCGCATAGTCCATGAGCGGCGAGATGTGCGCAGCAGCCGTTATCGCCAGTGAACTCTCCATCATGCAGCCGATCATCGTCTTGAGACCACGCTTTCGCGCCATCTTGGCCATCTTCACCGCCTCGACGATGCCGCCGCATTTCATGAGCTTGATTACGATACCGTCAACCGCGTCGGCCACAATCGGAATCTCGGCGCTCGTCGGGCAGCTCTCGTCAGCGAAGATGGACACTGATGTGTGTTGCTTGACATGTCTCAGCCCATCAATGTCATCCGCCGGCACCGGTTGCTCCACAAGCTCCACCCCGATCTCCTCGAGCACCCTGATTCTTTCTATCGCCCCCGCCGGGCTCCAGGAGCAGTTCGCATCCACTGTGACAGCTGAGCCGGTCGCTTCCTTGATCACCTTGACGACCGACAGATCAGTGCCGGCATCCAGCTTGATCTTGAGCATCGGAAATCCGCTCGCCTCCATCGCCTTCTGGAGCATGACATCCGGCTCATCCAGCCCGATGCTCATCATCGTCAAGGGAGCGTCGGAGGGGTTGAGCCCGAGGAACCGGTACAGGGGCCTCCCGTACCTCTTCCCCATCATGTCGTGAGCTGCAATCTCAAGCGCCGCCCGCGCTGCAGGGTCACTGGTGCCACCCCGAGAGGTGAGCTCGGCCATGAGCTCGGATTCATGCGCGGCGTGTTCTACCTTCCGGCGCATCCGCTCCAGGAAATCCACAACGGAATCGGCCGTCTCCCCGTAGAAACGCGACGGATCGGCTTCACCGAGTCCTTCGACCGTTCCATCAGAAAGATGAACGATAACGCTCTCGCTCGATGTGCTCGTGGTGCGAGCCGTGCGGAAGACGTACTTCGGAACCAGTTCGATTCTCTCGTAGGATAGTTTCACGGGAAGGCTCCCGTAGGTGTGGGTGTGCGATCGGACCGACTTCGCGTGCGTGACTACTTCACATAGGGATTGTGACTACGTTCGTGACCTATTGTAGTGGAAGGCCCGTGCCCCGGAAGGAGAATGGTGTCGTCCGGGAGGACCATTATCTTGTCCCGGATCGAGTCCATCAGGACTTCCCACGCAATGTCCTTCTCATCACAGCTGCATGGAAGATCCGTACGACCGACGGAACCCGCGAAGATCGTGTCCCCGGTGAACACGTAGCCATCTCCAACGAGCGCTATCGCGCCCGCGCTGTGTCCTGGGGTGTGCACGACCTTGAGCGCGGTCTTTCCTACAAGCACCTCGTCCCCCTCCGCCAGAAGACGATCTGCAGGAGAAACCTGGATGTCGAAGCCGAGCAACCGGGAGGCGTTTCGGTCTGGGTCCGTGAGCTTCAGACCGTCGAGCTCGTGGATCGCGACCTTTGCTCCGAACTCGCGCTTCAAAAGGTCGTTACCCTCCATGTGATCCGGGTGCCCGTGAGTATTGAGGATCTGTTCTACCGTCACCCCCAGCCGCTCCACCTCAGCGATGATACCGGCTATTTCGTCGGGGTCCGATGTCCCGGGATCGATAATGACGGCTTTCTTCGAGAGGTCGGACACGAAGATGTAGCAGTTGGATTCGGCGAACCCGACTACCGCGCTCTCAAGTGTGATCCCGTCTCCGATCTTGTGGACAGTCCAGTTCATCGTGTCCATCTCCAAGAGTCATCGGTCGAGAATGGCCGCAAGCAGAAGTCGCGCCGACTCCTTGTCCGGGATCGGCCAGACTCCCCCTGCGTCCGGATCCTGGTGTATGGCGGGCCTCAGGATGGGGAGCCCGACGCATGAAGGGCAGCCGTCTTCACATCCGCACTCATCAACGAGTTCCCGGCACCCACGCAGGAGCTTCTCTATCATGTGGTAGCCGCGCTCCGCGAACCCCAGACCCCCCTCGTAGCGATCGTAGATGAACATCGTGGGAAGGCCCGTGTTGCTGCTGTCTACTATACCCCCTATGTCGCGGCGGTCACACATCGAAAAGAGCGACAGCACGGAGATTGCGAGGTTGCGGATGCCTACGAGCCCCTCGACAGGGTTTCTCCCGAGCTTCCGGACCTCGTCCATGATCTCTTTGGGAGGAATGAACCAGAGCGCACCTGTCTCCAGGTGCTGCGGCGGAAGATCAAGATTGCACCATCCGATTGAATCGAGGTGGTAGAACTTGATCTTCTTGAAAGCAGCTGTCACCCATGTGACCGTCGCCTCGCCGAAGACAACCCGGTTCCCGTTCCAGTCTCTCTCCTTCTTCGCCTCACTGATCCTTATCGAAGACTCGAGCACCGGCTGCGTGTAGTAGTCCACTTCACGCTTCTCCACGTAGGCGATCTTCTGCTCGAGATCGAGCTCCCGCACGAAGTACGTCTCTCCTTCATGCAGGTAGATGGCTTCGGGATAGACGAGCTCCGGCGCGCTGATCGAATCTACGACACCGATGACGGTGTTCTCCTTGCCGGCATCGAGAATCGTATATGTGTTATCAGAGATGGTTCTGAGACTCACTTGACGTGAAGGCATTTCTGTCGTGGCCCAGTAGCTGCGCCCGTCGATCTTGTTGAGTTCACCGAGATCCTCGAGGATGTTCGCTATCGGCTCCATCATCTCACCGAAAAGCTCCTCGTCCTCATCGACGAGCGGCAACTCGAACGCGGCGGAACGGAGATGCTTCGAGAGGATGTACTTGTTCGCCGGATCTATCACGGCGTTCTCGGGCGACTGCCTGAAGAAGTAGTCGCCGTGTCTCATAAGGTACTGGTCTATCGGATCGTTGTAGGCGACCAGGAAGACCACAGAGTCGTCGGAGCCCCGCCCCGCGCGCCCGGCCTGCTGCCACGTGCTTGCGATCGTGCCCGGAAACCCGATTATCACCGTCGCATCAAGGCTCCCCACGTCTATCCCCAGTTCGAGCGCGTTGGTGCTTGCAACTCCCATGAGTTCTCCTGAGAAGAGCTGCCGCTCTATCTCGCGCCGCTCCTCCGGCAGGTAGCCACCCCTGTAAGGCTTGATCCTGTCAGCGTACTCCGGTCTCAGCCGCCTGAGCGTGTCCTTCGTGTAGCGGTAGACCAGCTCCGCAACTACTCGAGCGCGACCGAACGTGATCGTCTGAAAGTCATCCGCGATGAGCTTCGCCATGAGGGTGTGCCCCTCGACGTTCGTGCTCCTCCGCTCCATCTTCGCCATATCAAGAAAGGGCGGATTCCAGAGCACAAAATACTTCTTTCCTCGAGGACTCGCGTCGTTGTCGACGACCACGGCGGGGGCACCGATCATGCGCTCCGCCAGCTCTCCCGGATTGGCGATTGTCGCGCTCGAACAGATGAACTGCGGATTTGCCCCGTAGTGCGCACAGATCCGTCTCAGCCTGCGAATCACGTTCGACACGTTGGAGCCGAAGATGCCGCGATAGGAGTGGACCTCGTCTATGACCACGTACTTGAGGTCCTTGAAGAAGCGGTTCCACTTTGGATGATAGGGCAGTATCCCCGCATGGAGCATATCGGGGTTCGAGAGGATGATGTTCCCCTCGTCGCGAAGCTTGCGGCGTGTGTGCCGGGTCGTGTCCCCGTCGTACGTGCCTGCCCGAATGAGCCGAGCCAGCCGCTCGTCCAGCGCCGATAGTCGCAGGAGTCCCTTGAGCTGATCCTGGGCCAGTGCTTTCGTCGGGAAGAGATAGAGCGCCTTCGCCGATGGGTCGTCCATTAGGCGCTCGATCACGGGGATGTTGTAGCAGAGCGTCTTGCCCGACGCGGTGCCCGTCACTATCACGACGTTCCTCCCGTCGCGGATGGCGTCGATCGCGTCGACCTGGTGAGAGTAGAGACGCTCGACACCCGTCTGCGCCAACGCGTCGGCGAGAACGCCCGTCATCGGCTCGGCGAGCTTACCGAACTCTGCCTCGCGCGCCGGGACCGTCTCGACGTGCGTTATCTGCCCGGCGTAGTCACGATCGAGCGTGAGCTTCTTGAGGAAACCAGTGATGGTCACGCCAGCTCCTCCCCTAGAAGCTCAACCATGATCTCAGCATTGGTCGCGGCATGCCCCGCGTGACAGTTGTTGAAGAAGACGTAGACCTTGCTCGCCTTCTCCTCGAGCTTGAGTAGCTTCTCCGCCCACTCGGACAGCTCCTCCTTGCCGTAGTCGTAGTCGTAGCGGTCGCCGCCGCGTCCCCACCAGTTCTTCGTGTTTCGCCCGTGGAAGCGAACGTACGCTGTGTCGGTCGTCGCCACCGCCAGCGGCGGAACGAGCCCCTGGAGTTCCGGCTCGTCGACCGAGCAGTACCCCACGCCCTTTTCCTTGAGGAACTCAAACGTCTCATTTTCGATCCACGAGTCGTGCCGAAACTCGACAAAGAGCGAGTCGCCTTCGAGCCGTCCCTGAAGAGTCTCGATATGCTTCATCTCGTCGTCACCCTTCCTGAATCGCCACGGGAACTGCGCGAGATAGCCCCCGAACTTCCCGGCGCGCTTCAGAGGCTCGACGGCGCTTGTGAACTTCCGGTACATCTCCGGGTTGTCCTCGATATCGTGCGTCATCCCCTTGTAGAGCTTGATGATGAAGTCGAACCCCGGTGGCGTCCTCTCCTCCATCCTCGCGAACATGTTGGCGTCGGGGATGCGATAGTAGCTTGAGTTTATCTCGACCACACCGAAGTGCTGCACATACTCGTCGAGCATCCTGTTCCGGGCTGTGCCGTACGGGTAGAACGGTCCGACCCAGTCAGCGAAGCTGTAGCCGGATGTGCCGACGTGGATGCCACCGCTCTTCCCGACAGGACCGAGCGCGTGCTCTGCCCTCGCCGGGGTCGGGCCGGTGAAGAGATCTCCCTGTGGTGTTCCTCCCCCTCGCATGGCAAATCACTCCTGCTGTCATGTCGGGCACGTTCCGCGGCTTCCTGCCGACGGGAGACCGCCCGCGACGGCCATCAGTACTCCGGCGGCACCCTGTCTTCCGCGTCCTGGTGCCGCAGCATGTCGAATGGGCTCGATGAGAGCCCCGGAGACAGCGGCACGTTGTCTATGTCGCCGCTCGCGTCATGCCATCCGGCCATGAGCGATGGTCGCGGCCCATCTTGCGGACGCCCACGCATCCCGGCGCGCGAGCTTCCCTCACCGAGGTCCATCCTGAGGAACCTGGGTTCAGCCATCCTGCGATTGTTCGTCCACAGCCTCGTGTCGTGGGTGATGAGCCGTGCCCGTGTGATCGCGTGCTCACCAAATTTGTCGCGGATCGCATCGATCGCGGACAGAAGCTTCCGGTATGCGTCTTCCTCCCGCTGCATGAAGAGATCTACCTGGTGCCACTCGCGCACCTTGATAAGACCGGTGCAATTGACCCCTACCAGACGGATCGCCTGACCCGGTCTCCAGTACTGGTGCAGAAGCCCGCGCGCCACCTTATAGAGCGTGCGCTCTTCGTCCGTGTAGTACTTGATCTTCCTCTGACGGGAGATCGAATCGAAGTCCGCGAACCTGAGCCTCGTGGAGATAACGTTCCCGAGATACTGTTTCTTCCTCATGCGGCGCGCAACCTGGTCGCAGAGCCTCAGAAGCACCTTCTCGGCCTCCATGATATCCCACGTGTCCTCCGGGAGCGTGTGCTCGTGGCCCATCGATTTGACCGGCATCCCTTCGAAGTAGGGCGTGACCGGCGTATCGTCCTGGCCGCACGCCATCAAATGGAGGACCTCGCCCGTGATGCCGAAGCGGCGCCTGAGCATTGCTACCGGGAAGTTGGCGAGTTCTCCGATCGTGGCGACTCCCATCAGGTTCAGGGCGATCTCGGTCTTTGCACCAATTCCCCACATCCTGGAAACAGCCAGGCCGTTGAAGACTCCGCCGAACTTCCCGGGTCTGATGACGGTAATCCCGTCCGGTTTGTTCATGCCGCCGCACATCTTCGCAATGAGCTTGTTTGGACCTATCCCTATCGACGCGGTGAGGTTGGGGCCGAACCGCTTCCTTATCTTCGCCTTGATCTCCCGGGCCACATCTTCACAGTTCTCCCACGTGCACTCCGTGCCGGTCATGTCGACGAACGCCTCGTCGATGCTGTAGGGTTCGACGATCGTGCTGTGCTCCTTATAGATGCGCAAGAGCTCGAGCGAGACGTAAATGTACTGCCCGGGACTACCCGAGACCGCAATGACGTGCGGACAGCGACGGAACGCCTCGACCGTCGACATGCCCGATCTGATTCCGTACTCCCGGGCGGCATACGAAGCCGCTGCGACCACGCTCCTGGTCGCAGGCTTCCCCGAGACGATGACTGGCTTACCCTTAAGCTTCGGTCGGCACATTACCTCGACCGACGCGAAGAAGGCATCCATGTCTATGTGGAAGATGAGCCTGTGGGCGCCGGTCTTTCCGGGTGACACTCTGTGGTGTGCGCCTCTCGCGAGCATAGTTTCCTCAACTCCCGGTGCTACGCTTCTTTCTCGCCACGGTCGCCTTCCGCCGAGCCGCGCGCTTGCGTGCGGCCGTGCGCTTCTTCGGCTGGCACTTGGGACAGATAAAACTGTGCGTGCTGCCGGTCTTTAGCTTCACGATCTTGGTCCCGCACTCCGGACACGGCTGCCCTTCGCGGTAGCCGATCAGGATGTCGTCGAACAAGAACCCGCCCGGCTTTCCGCTCAGGCGTTTCTCGTAGTATGCCCCACCCTTCTTTGCCGCCGGTTTGAGACCCTGTTCGATGGCTTCCCAGAGTCTCTCGACATCCTCAGCCTTGAGCGTATCAATCCCCCGAAGCGGATAGAGGCGCGCCAAAAACAGGATGTCGTGAACATAGGCGTTTCCGATTCCGGCAATGCGTTCCTGGTTGAGGAGAAAGGACTTGATCCCACCACGTCTTCCCTTAAGCACCCCGCGCAATTCATCCGGCGTGACATCGAGCGCGTTCGGCCCGAGTTTCATTGTCATCTCGTGCTTGTCGAGCTTCCCCTCCGCGACGTAGTGGACGTAACCGAACCACCAGAAGCGCACGCTCATGCATTTCCCGTCATCAAAGTCGAATATGAACTGATACTTCTCCGGGAGTTTGCTTCTCTTCGTAAGAAGGAGGTCTCCTCCCATTCCGAGATTCAGAAGGAGATAGCCCTGGCTTGTCCGGGTGAAGATCCACTTCCCGTGGTGGGTAACGTCCTGGATCTTTGCGCCTGTGAGTCTTCTCTTGAATGTTCGTGGTGTTACGTTGAGACACTTCGGCTGGATGATCTCGATATCGGTGATGGTTCTACCGACGAGCGCCCGCTTCATCTCGCGGGCGCGTGACATGATCTCAGGCAGTTCCGGCATGTGGCTTCCTTTCAGCCCTCGAGATCGGTCTTCGAAAGCATCCAGTCCATGGTCCGAGTGTTGTAGATGAGTTCGTAGTAATCTTCCTCCCTTGTAATAACAGCAAAATGGTGAAGCCTAAACTGCCCCTCGCGCTCCTCCCATTTCCCTGTCACCCGGTCCACATCGAACACCCGGTTCTTCCACTTGAACCGCAGCGGGTCCAGATGCCCGCCGCTGAATCTGGTCAGCACCGTGACCGATTCGTTGATCTCCTGAATCATCGCGTCTGCATCCATCCCATAGAGATTATCCGCATGCACCCTCTAGTCCTCCAACGTTTCCGACTTCAGAACTTTCTCATGAGCCCCACTACCTTCCCGAGAACCCGGACGTCGCCCTCGTTCCCGGTAAGCTCGATGTCGTCGTACGCGGGGTTGTGGGCCTTCAGAACAATACATCCCTTCCCGCGCGCGTACTCTTTCACTGTCGCCTCATCGTCGATCAGGAC
>JALGZD010000009.1 GCA_025782395.1 bacterium | reverse complement strand
CGCGGTCTTTGCTCCACTTGATGTTCGGCTTCCAGCGGAAGATACCGGCACCCTTCTTGCCGTTCGGCAGGTCAGAAGACATGAATGGGCGAGCGTTCAGGCGCACGCCATCGTTGATATCGGGTTCCCAGCCAACCGGCTGTGCAGACAGTGGTTTCCAGCGGATGAACAGGTCGAACGGCGGTTCACCTTCGAGGATCGTAACGAGACGCTCTCTAAGCTCAAGTGCTGCAGCAAGGCGGTCCTCCGCACCGGCTACGCCTCGTCGAACGCCGTCTTTCTGGCGGGTGATCCAGTCGCCCAGGTAGCTGTAGGTCAGGTTCTCCAACGTTCGACGGCCGCCACCATCACCTTCGGCCAGCTTGGAATTCGTCTCGCAGCCATGTGTCGAGATCCGTCGCCTTGGATCCAGTCTCCGCAATCAGCTCGCGCTCCTTCTCTGGCGCCCAGTCTTCGCCGAATGCGGCGGCTAGGAGGGTGCGCAGGCGTTCGGCGGCTGGCTGTTCGCCCCGAATCGACGGGATGCAGACGATGCCGTCTTCGTCGGCGAGTTTGAGGAGCTCGTCGCAGCGGTTAACCCATTCACGAGCCTCATCGGCCAAGCGCATCTCGAGATCGAGTTCCGGGGGCCAGCGATAGCCGAGGAGTCGGCCGACCGCGACCTGGAGGACGGTAGCTGGTTCAGCCTTGGCAGGGTGTCCGTGGAAGAGCCACTGAGTTGGGTCGTCAGACTGGGGTTCCGGAAGGCCGTTGGGGTATTTCTCGGTGGCGATTTTCTGCCAATGATCGAGGTCAAAGGGGACTTGCTCGAAAGCGGCTCTTGCCACACAAACCTTCTGGTCGAGGAGTCGGACGTCCTGCCTGAAGCGCCTTGTCTCTATGAATGCAAGAATAGGTCCTGCGTGGCTCTCATCCTGCGGCACGACAGCAACGATGCCATGCGTGAACAAGGCCCCCTCGTAAAGGGAATGGTGTAAATCGCTCATTGTGCCAACGGCGATGCCTCGCCTCCCCCATACTTCTTCTCCTTTGATCCACATTGTGACGACTTCAGACCCCAGTCGAGCCTTCACAAAGTCGATGAGCTTGCCGGCACCATCCTCCCAGAAAAGGACGTGCTCACAACCACCCTGCCCATTGCCGTCACCTGTGCCCCCCTGTTGCCTTGCCCATCCATTACCAGGTTTGGGCAATTCCCACTGCTTGCGCCCAAACCGTAGATAGTCACCAGTGTGCAAGCCTTCCGAGACGGTTGCGTAATCTCCCAGGCTCTTGACATCTCCGAGCGATACTAGGATGACTCTTGACTCGGGGTTCTCTAGTTGGCCCTTCTGCCGGACCAACCACACCAAACCGTTCGCCCGCGCCTCGCCCAAGCCGGCAACGGGCTCGCCGCGGAGGAGGGTGGCCTTGTCCGCGGGCGTTGTCCCAGACGTTGCATCAACGCCAGCCATGTCCGCAGTTTCCCTCGGGTTCAAACCGGAGATCACGGGCAATGCGACATTCACGACGTGTCCACTAATCGTCTCGAAAGCCCCAGGGCCCAATCGCGCTACCAGATTCCAAGTTCGATGCTTGAGCAGTTGCCTCCTTAGCTTCTTGTAGCTGGTCAGAAAGAGCCAGTTCTGCGGCGTGACTGTAGCAGCGGTGCCAGTACCCTCGAGCGACCGCATCATCCGCTCGACAAACATCGTGGCGAGGTCGGCCTTGGCTTCCTTGTAGTTTGCCTCCGCGAACTCCTTGAGTACGTCACTCTGCTGCCCGCGACCGAGATACGGCACATTCGTGATTGCCAGCGTGTACTCGCTCGATAGCAGCTCCGCCGCTTTCGCCATTCCCTGCGCCGCTACCGCGCGCTCAGTCTCTTCGACGTTGTCTGCCTCTCGCTCCAGCGCCTTCTCCAATAGCGGTTGCAACTGGGCAAAGTCGGCCACAAAAAGGTCACTCTTGAGCGCCTTCGGATCGATCAACGAACCCAGCACCGGTGCCTGCTCGAACAGGTCGTACAGCCGCTCCATGCCTGCTCGTAGTCGCGAATCATCGCCAGCGAGCGAGATCCACTTTCCCTTTGTCGCGCCAACGGCCAGCCCGGAGCACGCGATGTGCATAGGCGGTAGCTCGATCGGTTTGCCAACCAGCTTCCACGCCGCCATTGCCACATTGAACGCGGCGATCTGCGTGCACCGAGGATCAATCTCCAGGCCGTGAAGATTGTCGGTTAGTACCGCTTCGAGCGCCTCTTTGAGATCCAAACCCTCCTCATCCATCCGCAGTCGAACGAGGAGCTGGAACCCTTCGTTGAGGAAGTGCCCGCTCCCGCAGCACGGATCGAGAACCTTAATCTTCTTTGCCGTCTTCGGCCAGCCGTCGAAGGTGCCGGCTGCGGGACGCCAAGAACCCTCACCCCGACCCTCTCCCGTCAAGGGAGAGGAACGAACGAAGCGCAGGTAGTCGAAGTCGTAGCCACCCTGCGATTTGAGGCTGACGGCGTCGCGCAACTCCTGCTCGCTCTGTGCCGTTCTCGCAAGATCGGGATTTGCCGCCAACACCTTGCCAGCGTGCCATGCGCCGATGGTGTTGTGATAGAGGAACTGCACCATGTAGTGCTCGGTGAACAGCTGCGTCACCGCAAGCAATTCATCGGCCCCGATCTTGTTACCGCTTTCGTTGACCTCTTTCTTGCGCTTGCTCTGCCAGAATTGGTATGTCCAGCCGAGGCTGTCATCGGCAGTGAACACGTCTGCCGGCAGGCTGTCGAGAAGCCGATCCAATGCCTGCTGGGTCTCAGGAGGCAGCGTCAGTTCAAGGACCGGGTCGCTCTCCCGAAAGATCTGAGGAAGCGAGTCTTGAGCGAAACGCGCCGCCATCGCACGCGGATCCTCGCCGGCTTCGCGCGCCAGTTCCTCGCACTCATCCATGGTGATCGCGATCCCCATTTCCGGTTCGATCAGGAGATTGTTCTCGGCAAGGAATCGAGCGAACAGCATCCGGTGCCAGTGCTCGTAGGCGCACTCTCGGACCAGGTGTCGGATCTCCAATTGAGCTCCGGGTTCCTGCTGGTCACCAAGCTGGCGTGCACGCGCACGGAGACGATTGCGAAGCTTTCGCTGCGCGTCATCCATGTGCGCATAGGGCTCGTAGTGATGGACTGCAAGGGATTCCACCGCGATCCGCGCACCGGCTTCGGCGACATCTCGTGCCTCGGCGACGGTTTTCTCTAGCTTGCTCCGTAGCTCCGTACTCAGAACGGGCATCCGTTTACCTCCACTCCACAGGCCGAGTCAATTCGAACCCGTCTGCCTTCCTAACGGTGTCGGGAAATTGACTGATTGCAAGCTTTCGCCGTCCGATCGTGAAGTACGCGTGAGCAACCT
>JALGZD010000179.1 GCA_025782395.1 bacterium | reverse complement strand
AACAAATCCCAATCTTCACTGCCATCATACGTGCTATTGTGCTCTAAGGTAATAACGCGTTCTCCGGCGACTGTAAAGACATGTATCTTACATTTATCGGGTAAATTCGTGAATTGAAGTTTCCTTACAAAATAATCGGTTTCCCATTGGGCGTGTACAATGTATGGGTTGGGGACTACTTTAATTTTTTTCATATCATCTTTTGTAACTTCGTTAACCTTAAAGACTCCCTCTGTAGTTACTATGAACCCATCTCCGCGTTCAAAGGGTTTTCTAACGGGTATCACAAAGACGTCTCCCGCTTCCCAAGCTCTGTCCGCAGGAAGAACTTTTTTAGTTTCAGGATCAATAGAATCCGGCATTACCCAATCAAAAGAAAATTCTAAGGTGCCCGGGTCAATAGCCCAGTCATCAAAACGAGATTCCGGCAATCCTGTTTCTCTGATAAAATATACTTTTCTAGGTTCAAACTCTTCTAATGGAAAATTTATTACTTTTGCTTTTTTATTAATGACTGTATTCCAGACTTCAAACGGAACTTTACCATTTTCATTTACATTTAGTCCCATTAAATCATAAGTATCCTCTGCGTCTTCGCCGATAAAGCGTATTTCATAGTTGGCTCTGGTTGGGTTTATTAGTCTTCCGGCAACTAATTTATAAGTACATTTAGACTCTTCTGTCCAATAGGGGTCTATTTCATAGCGAACATCAATACTGGAAGGCATTTGAATTGTCCAGCGCAGACCGTCAAAAATAGGCGGCGATTTCGGTTCGTCTAAATCGAAATCAAACTCTCTACAAGAATCAACCAAAGTTATATTTTCAGAATTAATTATAGAGAATCTTTGAGAGTAGGGTTTAATATTTGTATTTGCAGTATCAAGATAATCACAATCAAAAAGGATTTTATACGTATCTCCGGTTAATTCCTGGGGCGTAATAACTTCAACATTAAAAAGACCGGTGCCGGTTGTTCCTTCCATTCTATCAACTTTAATCTCGTTTAAATCAACATTACCCGCTGTTCTATGCGGAATAGCTTTAACAATATGGCATAAATTAGTGCTGCTTGAAAGTAAATTTTCCAATGAAGGTATTTCGAAATTTAAATCCCTTGATTCAGCAACATTTAACGGATCATAAAGGGGCCCGTCAATAGAATCAGCATAAACAGGTATAAATCCCCTGTCATAGGCACAGACAGCATATAGATATTCTGTTCCGTTGTACACATCTTCATCTTCATATTTATAAACTAAATCGGAATTATCACCTAAAAAACGGTGCGGCATTATTTTTTCGTACCCTTCAATATCATTCTTCTTATCATATTGAGCTACAGGCTGCCAATAGCTTGTTCTTGATTCTTCATCATAACTTTCTGTGCCCCAGGTTTTGCCGTTATCTGTACTGCGGTAAATGCGGAAACCTTCAAAATCCTTATAACCGGTAATAATATCTTCATCATTTACGGAAACGGCGTCCCAATATAAAGTAACCTTTTCGTCTTCTTCTTTGGCAAGCACATTCGGCGCTTTCGGCGCGCGGGCGCCCTGGTAATTATTATCATACATCAACTGGGCGACTTTGGCGTTAGTAACCAGATCTCCCTCGTCCTCGCCCATTATAACACAAAAAGAAAATGGCACGGAATCGCCCGGCGCCATGTTGAACGGGCCGGATCCTATAATAAAAACGCAGTCTAAACCCTCCGGTTTTTCATATAACAAACCTTCCACAGAATCAAATCTTGGATTCAATTTTCCTAATCCGGCTTCTCCTCTAACCGGATGAAAATAATAAGTGGAATCATAAGACGATAGATTTGTCGCGTCTCCGGCAATGATTTTATACTGGATTTCTTCCTTATTAGGCTGATAGGGAGTTTGCCCGTCGCCCGAATAAGCTTGATTGGGAATGTCCTGCGCCCCTGGTCTAAAATACCAGTCAAACCAATGCCAGCTTGTCAACCCCAAAACATCGCCCGGAAAAATATCGGGATTTCCGTCGCCGTCTAAATCAACTTCTTCGCTCGCTGTGGGTGTTTCTAATAATTTCACAGCCGAATAGGCTAAATCCTGATCAGGGTCTTGATTGGAATCCCCGTCTAAATCATAGATATAACCGAAATCCCATTCGGTATTATAGCCCATCATATCATCATCATTAGTTCTTCCGTAATAACTGCCGTCAGCCCTCCTGTTGTAAGAATCAACGTCAAAATAAAAGCCTCCGTAAACGCCTTCATAATAATATTCCGACTCATTAACCAACATCATCTTAAAAAAGATAATATCTTCCGAGATACTGGCGCTGTAAGAGTAACCCGACACTTTAGCCCTGATCCCAATAGGATAGCCCTGGGTGTTATCAATGTCCCTGGTGGCAAAACGATCGTCAAACTCAAAATAAATATCCTGATCGGATACAAAAATACCTTCGAGCACTGTTTGCCCTGCGCTGTCTGCCGGATCTAAAGCCCAAGGACCTGGCCAATAGGGGTTATCGGGATTACCCGGCCATGTCTCAGACAGGTCGCTTGTGGCTATTAACGGATATTGATCTTCTTCATAAGTATATAAATCTAATTCCCCATAATACTCGCCGGCTGTGGCTAAAGGATTATGCAGAAAAATCCTGGCGTCCTCAACGGCTTCCCAGTCGGTTCTGTTCAGGTTTGACGTCCGGTCCATCCACGATTCAGAGACCGTAGGTCCCCAGTAAGTAGTGTCTGTGCCGAAGGTTCTAAAATCCTGATCTTTAATCATATAATTTTCTTTCGGACCAACCGCCCATGGATAAGGAGTTCCCAAAGAGTCTTTTCCGGGAACGCCGACTACTAAAGACAAATTGGAAATATATTGAAAATCACCCCACAATCCCTGGGGAGAAGCAGTCCCTGAAAAAATACCGTAATTTTCAACGGCTAACTTTAATTTTCCTTTATCTAAGTAAGCCCTTGCCCTGTTTAAAAGGGGATCGTCTACTTTAGCGGTTTTTTGAAGGGTGTTAGATTTTTTTAACGG
>JALGZD010000199.1 GCA_025782395.1 bacterium | reverse complement strand
CTGCACGAACGCGATCCCACACTTGACCCCAGGCTCTTCATGCTGTTACCGTGCGACCTCGATCGCACCTTCAGAGATGCCAAGGTGGGTCACCATCTACCGGGTTTGACCGAATCTCGCTCAGTAGCCGCGAACCTGCGACCCTCTTCCGACCTGCCGCCCGCCCGAACGGGTCCATCTCCTACCCCTTCGCCAAGCGAACTCCCCCGCGCGGTTGACGCTTCGCCTCCCCGATGCTAGATTTGTAATCTCGCTCAGCAAGCCGGAGTGGCGGAATTGGTAGACGCACGGGATTCAAAATCCCGCGGAGCGATAGCCCCGTGCCGGTTCGACCCCGGCCTCCGGTACCAAACAGACGGGGCTGCCGCGCACGGCAGCCCCGCTCTCACAAGCAACCACTGATCGAGCCCGACACGCGGTTCATCCATGCGCTCCCTGAGCTCTCGATTCCTCTACTCGAACATCGACTCCGGATCACCTGGACCGTCATCGGCAAGATCAAGCACGATGGGCACCACGCACTGGCTCTCCTTCTCAACTGTCACTGTACACGAGTAGCTTTCGTAGTCCTCGTTGAGCGATACCTCGCCGTCCTTCATCCGGTTGACGTACACTTCGTATGTCTGTGCATACGAGTGCGGATCACCCAGATCTACGCTGGCGACTTCAAACGTGCCGTCGGCCCCGGTCGTGACTTCGTAGCTCACCTCGCGAGCATTGCTTCCTACCTCAGCCCACATGTGAACCGTCACCGCCGCGATCGGACTACCCATGCGATCGTCGACTGTTCCAGAGACTGTTCCGCTGTTGCCGTCCCACGCCGGCTCCGGTCCTACCATGCTGCAGCCGGTCGCGGTCATCACCATGAACGCCGCCACCGCCACCGCTCTCACAACGAACTGTCCTCTCCTCATCTCCGTTTCCCTCCTCGGCACGCCGTCCTCATGGACGTACCCCTGCTCTGGTGCCGGCAGCAGCCTCATTCAGGTGCTTCTCATGTCGGCTGTGCCACCCCCGGCACGCACTGTCACAAACCACTCGAATAGCCTCTCGCATTCCAGGTGGATTGCATAGAGTGTGCCACACGGCACGGAGCACCACAGTACGAGCGTTGTCCGCTTCTCGATACTGACCCCTATTCACCGCCGTCATCATGTTGGGTCGGCGTTTCCACTTGCCACGATTGGCAGAGAACCCATATAGTGACGCCATCGACTACTGCTGGGGATTCACAGATGCGATCCCCCAGCCAATCCCGGTCTGCAACGGATGCGAGCGAGGGACGAGACCTGAGAGAGGAGGGTTTTCCGTGAATTTCTTGGATTACCTCAAGAAGGGATGGGAAGCGGTTCAACTCAAGATGGAGGCCATCGAGTCTCTGGCGTCGGACGAGAAGGCTTTCGGGCCGGCAATCGGCATTCTGGCCATCGGCGGAGTGGCGATGGCAATCGGCACGTTCAACCCCGTGGGCATCATTTTGTACCCAATTGTCTTCGTCGTAGGGGCTTTCGTAGCCGTCGGCCTCATGCACCTTGCCGCAACACTCATCTTCGGGGCCACCGGCGACTTCAAGTCACTGATCAACGTGATTGGATGCGCCTCGATCGTGCGCTGGATCGGCGTCGTACCCCTGCTCGGCCCCGTTCTCACGGTTCTCGCCGGTCTGTGGCTCCTGGTGGTTGGTGTTCTGACTGTTGAGAAGACCTACAAGCTGGATCGCGGCAAGTCCGTCATCGTGGTGGCCGTTCCGGTGGTCCTGGCTCTGGTTCTTGCCGCACTGCTCTACACCATCGTTGGATTCTCGATGTTGATGATGGGCAATCGATAGCTGAACGCGGCAGTTGGTGTGGGTGGGCGGGGACCGGGGACGGTCCCCGTCCGCGCAATCAGCCCGGATCTCCTCATGATTTCTTCAACCAAGCCGCCAACACGGTGTCGAAAGCAAGTAGAGGGTGGAGATACGCCCCGCGCGGCGCAGAGGCGGCCGCGACAGTGACTATCTCATGATTGCCTTCGGCCAATCGGAGGCAGCGGAGAGCAAGGAGGTCGAACATGATAGGGCGTATGCGCGCGGCACTGATCCTATCGGGTGGACTCGTTGTACTCTTGCTCCTGCCTGCGATACTCCTCGCCGGCGAGGCCGACAAAGAGACCGTCATCGTCAAGGTGCGGGCCGAGGCCGGCGATGATGATACTGAAGTTGTGACAATCGAGCTGACCGGCGACGATGTCGGCTGGCTCGGTGTCGGCATTGCCGATCTCGACGAGAAGAAGCGCGACAGCATGGGAGTCGACAAGGAACACGTCGTCATCGTTACCGAGGTCTACGAAGACAGCCCTGGGGAGGAGGCGGGTATTCACGCGGGCGACGTCGTCATCAGCGTGAGCGGCAATGATGTCAGGAGCACGAAGCAACTCGCCGACATGATCGGTGATATGGATCCCTACACCAAACTCGAGATCGAGCTTCTGAGAAACGGGAAGAGGATGGTCAAGAACGCCGTGCTCGGTGTCCGTCCTTATCGGTTCGTGTTCGCAGATGACGAGGGCGAGCGTACCTACTTCGATCTCGAAGGACTTGAGGCCCTCGGGAAGCTCGGCCGGGTGTTCTTTCCACGAATGGACATCGGTGTGGGTTGGGGCGGCAAGGGCAGACTGGGAGTCTACGTGGATGACCTCAGCGACGGGCTGGCTGAGTATTTTGAGGTTCCTGATGGAAAGGGAGTGCTCGTTGAGGAGGTGGTCAAGGACAGCCCTGCTGAGGCCGGTGGCATCAGAGCCGGTGACGTCATCATCAAGATCGGAGATACCAAGGTCTCAGACACAGACGAGCTGATCGATGCGATCAGCGGCATGACGGCTGATGTAGAAACGCCCATCGTCATCGTACGCAAGGGCTCCGAGATACCTCTCAAGGTCACCGTAACCGAGTCGGGCGCTCGCAAATACATGACCGCACTCAAGCGAATGCAGAGCGGGGGCGATCATGTGATAGCGATCTCTCCCAACGAGCGCCACATCGTTATTGAGGATCTCGAAGAGCTTCGTGGCGCCAGGAAGGAAGTGCTTCAGGAGGAGATCGAAGAACTTCGCGAGGCCCTGAAGGAACTCAAGAAGGAGATGGAGGAACTCAAGACCGACAACCAGTAGTGCGGCCGGAGCGAATGATCCGCTCTGTCCCCCCCGACCCCCCCGCCTCCAGCTCAGGCGGGGGGTGTCCCTTATTCGGGAACCGTCTGTGTTCGGTGAACCTCGCGGATAACGGTCTCTTCCGCCTTCGTGAGGTCCACGTTGCGCCGCGCCATGACAAGACGGGCGGTCGCAATCGCCCGCTCTATGTCGTGCTCGACGAAGCCGTCCCCGGTTCCCCACGAGAAGGAGCGAATCGACTTCGGCGCGAACCCATTGCTCAAGACGTTGCAGAACACGCCGATCATAGTGCCCGTGTTGAGCTTCGTACCGATGGCAGTCTTGGTGTGGTCGCCCATCGTCGCCCCTACGAACGTGGATCCGGTATCAATAATCTCACCGTTCAGCTCAACCCGAACGGCGCTGTAGTTGTTCTTGAGATCACTGTTGTCCGTCGCTGCGCCGATGTTGACCCAGCTCCCGAGGTAGGCATGTCCGAGGAATCCTTCGTGCTGCTTGTTCGTGAACGAATGAAACACCGATCCTTCTACCTCACCTCCGACCTTGCACATCTCGCCGATCGACGTGCCCGCGTAAATCCTGGCTCCGACCTTTATGCAGGACCCAGCACCTACAAAAGCAGGTCCGAGTATCACAGCGTTAGCCATCACCTCGACACTCGCGTCCACGATCACGGGACCGGAGCTCGCATCAACCACGACTCCCGGACCGAGTGTGCTCCCCTCTCCTATCGAGATCCGGGCCGGCTCCACGAGCTGTACCGAAGGATGGACCTCCCCCTCCATGGTCCCCAGGCGGCCCGAGACCGCAGCGTCTGCCTTTATCTCTTCAGCCGTCAGTCGCACGAGTTCCCACGGGTAGCAGGCCACGCGGGCCGGTAGCTCGCGAGTAAGGGGAATCCCGAGCGCATCAAGATCTCCGTTCGCGTCGCGCACCAAGCGCACTCTCTCAGCCGCTCCTCCGCGAAGAAGCGCTCCAACGGGCTTACCCCCGGACGTCAGAATGACGTCGCCTGTCTCCTCCCCGACGGCAGCCAGGAGCTCGTCGGTGACAATCACGCGCGCGGACAGAAGCAGCGCATTCCCATCCTGGACATCGTCGATGCCTCGACCTGGGTAGCGCTCCGACACCAGCGGAGCCAGCTCTCGACGCGGGAGCAGATTGACCGCCCAACCCGGTCTCCTGACTTCGAGCTTCTCTCTCAAGAGCAGTGAACCGCATCTCAGATCAAAGGCCGGGCGTAGAAGCGTGAGCGGACCAAACCACTTGACGCCGGCGTCTTCATAGAGAATGACCTGCAATCCGACACCTCCTCACTGAACTCGGGTGACGCCGCGAAACCGGGCACCGACCGTCGGTGCGGCAAAGCGCGTGTTCTGGGAGTCTACGCTCGCTTCCTCAACTCCTCAAGAAGCCTCAGGTAGCTGTCATAGCGCGCGGCGTTCAGCGCACCTGTCTCCACTGCTTCCTTGATGGCGCAGCCGGGCTCGGGCGAATGACTGCACCCTCTGAAGCGACATTTCATGATGTAGTCGCGGAACTCGGGAAAGAAGTAGTCCAGATCGCCGGGTCGTATCCTCCAGAAGCCGAGTTCACGGAAGCCGGGAGTGTCGGCGACGAGTATTCCGTCACCAAGACGAAAAACAGTCACGTTAGTCGTCGCGTGCTTGCCCTTGCCGCTCGCCCTGCTTATCTCCTTTACCCTGAGACCGAGCCCTGGTCTGATGGCGTTCAGGAGCGAGCTCTTCCCGGCCCCACTGGGACCCGCAAGAACCGAGAAGGTGCCGGCAAGCACAGACGCAAGTCTGTCAACGTTCGTGCCGTTCGTGGCCGACGTGGGAATCACCTCGTAGCCCGCGTTCTCATAAGCCGCCGCGGCTGGACGCCACTCCTTCTCGGGAACGAGATCTGTCTTGTTGAACACAACGACCGAGCGCAACCCGGCCGCTTCCGAAATAACCAGGAACCGATCCAACAGGCGCCTGTTGAGGCTCGGCGTCCCCAGGGACGCTACCGTCACCAGCTGCTTCACGTTCGAGATGATGATCTGCTCGACCGGCCTGCGTCTGCCCGGAAGCAGCCGGGAGAGTACGGTCTCTCTCGGAAGCGTGCGTTCAATGACGCCCGAGCCATCTCTCAGAAGACCGAGCTCGACCAGGTCACCCGGAACTACGGGCTTCTGCCCGTCGGTAAGCTTCGAGAAGTGCCTTCCCCGGAGATGGCAGCGGATGATGTCGCCACCACTCAGGGCAACCTCCCACTCGTCGTGGTAGCAGGCCAGCACTCTGCCGGTCACTGTCGGGGAAGTCTTGCTCACGTCTTCTCCTGTCCATCCGCGTTGGCCGCCGGCAACGCTCTCCCCTTCAGCCGAGCCAACTCCTCCGCCACGTGGGGCCTGAGATCAGGCTGCCTCCCGCCGGAGACCCGGATCTTGCCGAAGTGCGCACGCACGTCATCCACGATGGAGTAGAGAGCGGGAATCACGAAAAGCGTCAGGACCGTCGCGAAAGCCAGGCCCCACGCGATCGAGGAAGCCATCGGCCCCCAGCTCTCGGACGACCCACCCCAACCCATCGCCAGAGGCAGGATCCCGAAGATGGTCGTGATCGAGGTCAGGAGGATTGGGCGCAGCCTCATGCACCCGGCCCTCACGACCGACTCCCACCGATCGACGCCTCTCAGACGCGAGTTCTTGATGAAATCCACCAGGACGATCGAATCGTTGACAACGACTCCGGCCAGCGCAACGACGGCGATTCCGGCGGTCAGCGTCAACGGGAAGCGCATGACCAGAAGACCGATGACGACACCGATGAAGGCAAAGGGGACTGTGAACATGATGACAATCGGTTGGATGAACGACTGGAACTCGGTGCCCAGAATCGCGTAGATCAGGAGGATTGCAACCAGAAACGCCAGAAGCAGCGACGAGAACGACTCCTGCGTCGCCTGGAACTCACCTCCGAAGTCCAGCCGATAGCCCGGGTACACGACGGAGATATCAGAGAACTCTTGCTGTAGGAAGCGGTTGACCTCGGTCGAAGTCGTGTTCTCCTCCACTCCGGCTGTGACGGTGACGACCCGTTCCCCGTCTCGTCGGTGCAGCTCCGCCTGAGCCTTGTCGATCGTAAGCCGAGCGACATTGCTGAGCGGTACGGTGACTCCGGTGTTGGTCGCGATCGGAAGCCTCTTCAGGTCATCCATGTCAACCCGGTCCTGCTCCCTCAGCCGGACAACCACACCGATCTCATCTCCGCCCCCACCTCTGTACTTCGTCGCCTCCACGCCCTCGAGAGCAATCCTCAGCGCCGAGGCGATATCCGTAACCGTAAGCCCGTAGAGCGATGCGCGCTCCTGATCCACGGTGACCCTGAGCTCAGACTTCCCCGGCTTGGCGTCGTCATCTATGTCGACGACACCAGGGAACTCCGCGAGCTTCGCTCTGATCTGTCCTGCGATCGCCCTGAGTGTCTCGAGATCGTCGCCCTTGATCCGGACCTCGACCGGCATGCCGGTCGGAGGGCCTTGCACCGGTCTCGACAGCGAGAGCCACGTGAGACCGGGAATCTCCGACATCTCTTCCCTGAGAGTATCCATGATCTCAATGTCCGAGCGTCGACGCGAGTCCGAGTCCACGAGATCGATACTGATCTGTGTGTTGTTGGACGCCAGCTCCCCCCGGTAGTTCACGATCATGAAGCCGACGCGCGTGACGACTGCCTCAAGTTCGTCTGCAGGAAGGGAGGCGGCTATCGCCTCCAGCTTCCTGGCGACGACGTCGGTGTCCTCGAGCCGCATCCCTATCTTTGTCTGAGCTCTGACCTCAATCTGGTCGAGGTCCTCGTCCTCGAAGAGCCTGATATCGAGTGTGGTCGCAAGGCCGATGGAGATCACGGCCAGCACGATGATGGCAAGAACGGCGAGGTAGCGCCTGCGGAGAACGCGCCTCAGCGCCACCTCGTATTTTCGCGTGAGCGTCAGGAACATCGGGTGGTACGTGTTCTGCTTGCGCGAGACGCGACTGAAGTCCGCCATGTGCGATGGCAGGATGAACAGAGCCTCGATCAGTGAGACGAGAAGCGCGAATGTGACGGTCTTCGGGATAACCGCCATGAACTTGCCCCAGGTTCCGCTCATGAGCAGAAGCGGGAGGAAGGCTGCGACCGTGGTCAGAACAGCGGCCGTGACCGGAGCCTGCACCTCCCGGACCCCAATGATGGCCGCCTCACGGGGTGACTTGCCCGTCTCCATGTGACGGTAGATGTTCTCGATCACGATGATGGCATCGTCCACGAGCATCCCCAGAACGAGCACCAGAGAGAAGAGTGAGAGAGTATTGATGGTCATGCCGACCGCATTCATTAGGATGAACGCGCCGAAGAAGCTGAACGGGATGCCGATGCACGCGAGGACGGCGTTACGAGCTCCGATGAAGATGAAGAGCGTCAAGGCCACCAGCAGTATGCCGAATGCCGCATTCCGTTTGAGGACTGCAAGGGAGTTCTCAACCACGGTCGACGTATCGTTTCTGATCTCAAAGCCGACATCCTCGGTGATTCTCCGATCGAACTCCTTCACGAGATCCCGCGCCTCTGCTGCAACTTCGACTACGCTCCCATCGTCCTCCTTCATTACCCAGAGCGTGACGCTCCGCTCGCTGTTGAGCCGCGCCAGCGTCAGGTTGTCGGCAAGAGTGTCACGCACCGCCCCGAGATCGCGAATCCGGATCTGACGACCGTACGGATCAGAAAGCACAACGTGGTTCGCTATATCCTCAAGCGACTTGAACTCCCCTATCGCGCGGACGATGTACTCGGAATCACCTGCGTCCAGCGTCCCGCCGGGAACATTCAGGTTCCGGGCCGACAGCGAAGCAATAACGCTGCCGATGGGCACACCGTACGCTCTCAGCCGCGCGGCATCGAGTTCGACGCGTATCTCGCGCTCCCGCTCTCCAATGATGTCGACATCAGCGATGTGCTTGAGATCCAGCAACTCCTCACGGAGATCCTCGGCGATCTCTCGAAGCTGGGTCTCGCTCCCCGGCCCACCCAGACTTATCGACATGATGGGTGTGACTTCCCCCATCTTGATGGGAACGACGACGGGGTCCCTGATGTCATCGGGCAGTCGAGCATCTGCGGCGGACACCGCCGACCTGAGGTCGAGAATCCGCTTGTCGAAGTCATCATCCGAAAGCCCCGGCTTGAATCTGACGTCGATCACGCAACGACTCTCGCTGGAGAGGGAGATAACGTGTTCCACATCCTCTACGTTCTCGATCTCTTCCTCAAGTGGCTTGGTGATGAGAGTCTCGATCTCCTCGGGCGCAACCCCGGGATAGGCGACCCAGACGACCGCTTCATCCATGCTGACGTTCGGCATGAACTCCGCAGGCATGCTGAAGAACGTGAAGATCCCCACCAGGAGAACCCCTATCATCACGAGATTCACCAGCACAGGCTGCCTTACGGAGAACTCCCCTATCGTCATATCGAGTTTTCCCCCCGACCGGTTTACTGCTCTGTCTTGATCCCGATGCGCGCGCCATCGCTCAGCTGACTCAGTCCCACCGTGACCAGCTTGTCCCCGGGCTCCAACCCGGCAAGTACGACCACACGAGCACCCACAACGCGGCCCAGTGAGATCTTCCTCAGGACGGCGACAGAATCCACAGCCACGAAGACGGTCGGTTCGCCGTACCGATCGAGCACCCAGTCACGCTGTATCACGATGACGTCGCGCAGCACACGAGCCGCCACGCCGACATCCGCGACCATCCCGGCGCGAAGGGCGCCATCTCGGTTCCTGACGGTGATTCCCACGGGGTACGTCTTCGTGAGATCATCGGCACGAGGTCCCACGTATTCCACTCTGCCTCTGAAGACCTCGCCGGGCAGCGGCCGAACCTCGATCTCTGCTCGGGCTCCCGGTTTCACGTTCACGACATCCTCTTCACCGAGGCCCAGCTCCACCTCGAGCCGGGCGTCATTGATGATGTGGACAACCGGGGTGCCCGGCGCCACCAGCTGGCCTTCCTCGATGTGGACGAACGCAACCGTGCCCGCAATCGGTGAAGTCACAAGCGCATCCCTCAGCTGCCTGGAGGAGCCGGCCAGAACCGCCTCCGCGGTCATGTGAACGCTGTGCGCCGCTATCGCCCTCGTCTCCGCCGCCTCGTAGTCCGTATCCGAGATGTCTCCGCTCTTCCAGAGATAGCTCGCGCGCTTCAATCCGGCCTCGGCATCCCTCAGATCGGCCTCGGCCATCAGAAGCTGAGCCTCAGCCTGCTTCACAGCCAGCGCCGACAGCTCATCATCGAGCACGACAAGCACGTCGCCCACCTCCACACCGTCACCGACAACCACAGGAACGTCGACGACACGCCCGCCCGCCTCAGCAGCTATCAGGACATCATCGCGCGCCGCGATCGTCCCGGTACCGCGCACGAACGCTGTGATGCTTCCGCGCTCGATCGCTGTTACCTCCACGGGAATCGGCGCCGGGCGCCGAAGACCGTCCGAATCTTCGCCCTGGCGACCGCACCCGGCGATCACCAATGCGATCAAGGGAACAACTGCCAGGAATCTTCTCATTGTTTCCTCTCCACTGCGGGCGATTTGCCCACGAGCTGCTCCAGCTCCGCAAGGCTGATGAAGCAGTCGTAGAGCGCGTTGATATACCCGATCCTGCTCCTGTCGTACACGACACGGGCATCAATCAGATCGTTGTCGGAAATCATCCCCTGGCCGAACATGTTTTTCATGCTGCCGAAGTGCTCTTCCGATTGCGCTACGAATCGCTCCGCGGCATCGAGAGCTCTGAGCCGCGACTTGAGCGTTGCCGCAGCAGCCTGGAGACCCACGACCATCTGTCGCTCGGCGTCTTCCTTCATCCTGACGGCTGCGAAATGTGAGCGCCGACTCATCTGGTAGTCCGCGAGGTTCTTGAAGCTTGTAAAGACAGGCACCTCCAGCAATGCCGTCACCGACCAGGCAACTTCATTGTCCGGTTTGATGTCGCCGTCGGCCTTCCAACCGTAGGAGCCTTGCACATTCAGCGATGGGAGAAAGGCGCCGCGCGCGATCGTCACCTCGCAGGCTTCGATTCCCGCGGCATCTCCCGGAACGAGGAAATCCGGATTGGATGCCAGGAGCCTCCGCGCCTCAGCTTCGCTCACCAGATCGTCACCCGTGAGACCGACAAAACCCTCAATGCGTGCCTTGAGTTCGAGTCTTGAGACGTCCTCCGGCTCAAGGTCCGCGTCGAGCGGCAGACCAAGGATGTTAGCCAACTGCAAGCGAGCCAGCACGAGCGAGTTCTCAGCATCGACGAGAAGCGTCCTGTCCTCTGCGAACTGAGCCTCCCAGCGGAGCAGTTCGGATCTGCCCGAAACACCGACCTCGATCTTCCGCCCGGCCTCACGGACTCGCTTCTCCGAAGCGGACACGGCATCGCGCGCAACTCCCAGAAGCGCCTGCGCCCGGAGCACGGCCAGATAGGCTTCCTTTGCTGTAACCTCGATCGCGCGTGCCGCAGACTCAAACGAGTGAAGAGCCGCATCCCGGGTAGCACCCGCAAACCCGACACCTCCCCACAGCCTCCCGCCGTTGAACACCGGGACCGACGCGCTGAAACCCGTTTCGTAGGTCGTCTCGTACAGGAACGGTTCGACGTCGATCCCCATCTCTTCCAGAAAAACCAGGGATGCGTTCGCGCGGTCGTAGGTATCCGGATCAACGCGGCGCATCGAAGAGCTGAATCTGACTGAGGGGAAGAGAGACGCCCGAGCACTCCTCACTCCCCAGAGAGCCGCCTGATAGTTCTCCGAGGCCGCCCGGACGGCGAGGTTGTTCTGCCTGGCCAGTTCGACTGCCTGCTGCATCGTGATCGGTTCGGCCACGGCGCGGCTCTGCGGCAGGACGAGCATGAGAACAAGCACGATCGCACGGGCGAACGACTGAGGCGTGATCATCCGTATGCTCCCCGAGGAGTGTGAGCTCGATATGCGATTTCGCTTCAGTACGGGACTATACAACAGCGTCGCCCCTCGCGCTACAGCGTGAAGAGGTAGGAGGTCTTGACCGTGAGAACGGGCTCGAGGAGCTCCGTTCCACCGCCGTCGTTAACGAGGGCCTGATCGTATGCGACATAGAGCATGCTGCCGGGACTGAATTCCCAACCATAGAGAAGGCTCAAGTCGTATCGGCTGTCCATGCTGTCGTCTCCCTCGTGCTTTTCTCTGAAATGCGTGCCCTGCAGTATGTTGCGGAGGAACATCGTCGACGAGAGACGATAGTTGGTCTTCACGTCGCCGACCCACCAGTCCACGTCCTGGTGTTCTCGCAGAAAGACCGCTCGGATGTTGAACTCCATCGTCAGAGGTTCAACCGGCTGCAGCCGCCCACCCAACCTCCCGAGCGTGAGGCGCGAGTCGTGGTAGTCACCGAACTCCACGGAAGCGACATAGCCTGTCCACACCACGCTGTTCGTGACGACGTAGATGCTGCCGGTCATCCTGTCCGGGTTGTCCGCATAGTTGAGGGCGTCATACGCGCGGTCAGCCTCGATTCCGACGAGGGTGTCGTCGTTGAACCTGACGGTAAATTCTCCACCACCCCAGTACTCGACGACTTCACCGTCCAGATTCTCGTAGCGCCCGCCCCAGCAGGTCGTGTCGAAGTGATCGATCAGTGCGCCGTCACGCTCGTGACGTTTCCAGAAGTGACCGTTGAAACCGGCGCGGTTCCGCCGGGTAGGCAGGATGAACCCAATCCCAGGATCAAACTGCTCTCCTATGTACTCGATCTCCCCTCCGCTGTTCACATTCGGCGAATCGTACGACCAGACCAGCGAGTATGCATCATCATCGGACGTGCTATCGGAGTTCGAGGTTCTGGCCGCAAGCCCGATCAGACGCAGGTTGTCGAACACATCGACACCTCCGGTCAGCGCTCCAACGCGGCTGTAGGTCTCGTCACCCTCTCGAACTCCCACGTAGGCGCCCATCGTTGCGTTCTCCATCACGTCCTGTCTGTAGATCATGGCACCGTAGTCGTTCGTCTCAGCAGTTAGGAGCCGGCCCAGTGTGTCCGTGAGCGCATCCCCGTAGTCGCCACGTGGAACGTCCTCGGACCTGACATACAGAACGCCGTAGCTCCCTCCTCCCGACTTGCCGGTGATCTTCCCGCCAAAGACGATGTCCTCCATCCTCCGGGTGTAGAGAAGCGGTAACGGCATTCTGAAAACGTCTGCGTTCTCTGAAAAGAACGGACGCCTCTCATCGAGAAAGAGCTCGTTCCCCGTCAGGTTGATCCTGTTCTCGTCCGCCTCTATCTGGGCAAAGTCCGGATTCAGAGTCAGGCTCACTGTCGTGGTGGAGACCGGAGCGAACTCGACGTCGAGTCCCAGATCAGGATGAACATCCCAGCCCGAACCGCCCGGCTCCAGGGGATAGTCGTACAGATTCGATGCATCGTACTTCATGAGAGCGAACGGAAGCACCTCTATGCCACGAGACGTCTCGATACCAGAGAGCCCCACAAGGCGACCGTAGTGCGAGGGATCGAGAGTGCCGCCATCGCGGTTCGACCAGCTCGAAACCTCTCGGTGAGGTCGCTCTGATCGCCAGAAGTCGACGCCCCAGATCATCTCCTCGGCACCGGAGTATCTGAGCCCACTGAACGGGATCGCAAACTCCGCGGTCCAACGATCTTCCGACCGCTTCGTCGCAACGCTCCATACGGCGTCCCATCCGTCATCGACCGAGCGACCGCACTCGCTGACGTGGAGGTCCATCTCGGTCCCCAAGGCGTTGCAGGCGAAGGCGTAGCTGCTCCGACCGTCCAGGAACGTGTCGAAGGCGAAAGTCACCGTGTCGTCCTCGTCCAGTTCACCTGCGTCCCGCACTGCGACCGCCGCGGAGAGCGCATCCATCCGATCCTCAAGACACTCGAAGGCGACATAGATGTGCGTGTCGTCATGGCAGACACGCACGATCGTCTGTTGGCTCGGCACATCCCCGTCACCAGTCCGGAGCATGAAGTTGGTGGACGGTTGGGCCCCACCCCAGCAGGCGTCATCCAGCCGACCATCGATGGTGGGAGGCTCATCGACCCGGCGCGTCACGGTCTCGCGCACTAATGCGCGAACCGACTCATTCTCGCGCACCAATGCGCGAACCGACTCATTCTCGCGCACCAATGCGCGAACCGACTCATTCTCGTCCGCCGACGCGCGAACCGACTCATTCTCGTCCGCCGACGCGCGTGTCGACTCATCCTCCTCCACCAATGTCTGATCGGACGCAGTGCCCGCCTCCTGCGCTGAAAGCACCGTCGGCTGCATTAGCATCAGCGCCACCAGAGCGGCCGCGCAGGCCAGAGCGACAGCCGGCCACCGCCCGGAACGACCGTTCCATCGCATGTTGCTGTTCAAGGCTGCCCTCCTGCACCCACCAGATCCGTCATTTGAGCGTGTATGAGCCCATTGCCGGCAACAATGTTTCCGATCGCGTGATTCCATCCCCTGCCGGAGAGATTCGTTACGGTCCCGCCTGCCTCTTTCACGATCAGCCCACCTGCCGACACATCCCAGATCTTCAGGTTCAGCTCCCAGAATCCATCGAGGCGGCCGCACGCAACGTACACAAGATCAAGTTCGGCAGAGCCTCCCCGTCTGATTCCTCTTACAGACAAGATGAACCTGTTCAGGTTCGCGAGGTTGTTCTCACTGTGTTCCGTGCGATCATACGGAAACCCGGTCGCCACGATTGAGTCGCTCAGCAACGCAGTGTCCGAAACGTGGATCGGCTCTCCGTTGAGCCGGGCTCCTCGCCCGCGCTCCGCGACAAAAAGCTCGTCCCTCAGAGGATCGTACACGACTCCAGTGACGAGCTCTCCACCCTCCTCGATCGCGATCGCAACGCAGAAGAACGGGTAGCCGTGTGCGTAGTTGTTCGTGCCGTCAAGCGGATCGATGATCCACGCCCGCCCAGCGCTTTCCCCTGTCCCATCACCCGGAGCAACCGGCGCTGTCTCCTCGGCCACGATCCTGTCTTCGGGGTAGCGCTGCCGGATCATCTTGATGATGAGCGCTTCCGACTCGCGGTCGATCGACGTGACAAGATCGCGTTTTCCCTTCATGTCGATGTCGAACGGCCTGGAGATCCCGCTTCTGATGATCTCCCCCGCCGCCCGCGCCGCTTCAACGGCAAGAAGTGCTGCCTCGCTCGCAGTCACATCCGTCACGCCGTACGCCTCCCTTCTCATCACCACTGCCACCAGTCGCCGCTACCGCTATGAGATACGCTGCTATATGAGATGCGCCGGGTCGGGGCTACCCAGCCCGGCAGCATGGCGCTTCATTCCCTACCGCGTTTCAGTATCTAACCACACCCGACCCCGGCAATCAACGGCGAATGAACCGCTTTCAGCGCCGGAATCCGCAACGCTTGGGCGAGGCGCGGCCCGAGCTTCCAGCCGGAACCCTGCCCGTCTTGACCACGGGCAACGACACGCGCTATAGTTGTGTCGAAGATCCTGAGTCATCAAGCGAACCGCCGTGCAGAAACGCGCATGACGCTCTTATCGCCGGCGGTTCTTCGCACCTATCGGACCCGAACGCAGATGCGGGAAGGCCCGAGACACTTGCAAAGGGGAGTGTTGGATGAAGCTCACGATGAAAACCCTGGTGGTCGTCACCGCCACCCTCCTTCTCATCACGACCGCGGCCGGAGCCGCTGAAACGATCAGACGCGTCCTCCCGGAGAACGGCATGACGGTCATCCTCCAGGAGAACCACTCGTCACCGGTCATCAACATGAGGTTCTACGTGAAGGCCGGGAGTATCTACGAGGCCGAGTATCTTGGCGCCGGCATCTCCCACTACTGCGAGCATATCCTGAGCGACGGCACGACGACCCGTACGCTCGAAGAGATCGAAAGGGAGATCGAAGCGATCGGAGGCGGGTACAACGCCTATACCACCAAAGATCACACTTGCTACTTCGTTGAGACGTCGAGCGAGCACTTCGACAAAGCTCTCGAACTCCTGTCCGACCAGGCCATGAACGCCTCCCTGCCACAGGAGCAGGTTGATGCGCAGCATGGCGTCATCACGCGCGAGATCTACATGGGGTACGACGAGCCCGGCCGGCGGATCTACGCGCTTTTCGGCGAGACGATGTTCTCGCGGCATCCTGCCAAGCAGCCGGTGATCGGTTACATCGAGAACTTCCTCAGGCTGACAAGGGATGACCTCGTAACTTACATTGACAGGATGTACGTTCCGAACAACATGGTCTTCGTCGTCGTCGGTGACTTCGATGCCGAAGAAGCCTACGCGAAGATCCGTGAAGCATTCATCGAGTTCAAGCGACGCCCCCTGGAGATCCCCACGCTGACCCCTGAACCACCGCAGCTTGGACGCCGCGTTCTCAGGCAAGAGCGCGATCTGGACATGGCGTATGTCATGATGGGCTTCCATACTGTTGCGCTGTCGGATCCCGATCTCTACCCGCTGGACGTTCTGTCGTACGTCATGTCCGAGGGTGAGAGCTCCAGGCTTCACAGGAAGCTCGTGGACGAGCTCGGTCTGGCCTACAACGTGACAAGCTGGTCCTCAACTCCTTCGTACGGGGCCGGCACGTTCGTCGTCTCGATGACTATGGACCCGGTGAACATCGATGCGGCCGTGGACGCAGTGCTTGAGGAACTCTATCTGGTCACGGAGAAGAAGGTATCAAACTCGGAGCTCGCCAAGGCCAAGAAGCTCAAGGCTGCCGAGTTCTATCTCGGGCGGCAGGACATGGAGAGCATCGCGTCCAGTCTCGGCACTTCCGAGCTTTCGACAGGCAATCCTGATTTCGACGCGCTCTACGTCTCCCACATACAGGAAGTGACCGCTGAGGAGATCCGGGAGGCGGCAGCGAAGTACTTTTATGACGACAACCTCGGCATAGCCATCCTCGAGCCCATCGTCGAGGAGGAGACCGCGACGCAGACCGTCTCGGTCCAGGTCGAGGTCGGCGAAATAGAGAGGCATGTTCTGGACAACGGCCTCACCGTTCTTGTCAAGGAGAACCGCACCAACCCGATAGTGACGGTTGGTAGCTATTCACTCGGCGGCACGCGTTTTGAGAGCGCTGACAAGAGCGGGCTCGGCAACTTCGTGGCAGGAATGATGCCGCGCGGCACGAAGAAGAGAAACGGTTCCCGGATCTCGGAGACATTCGATTCGATGGGCGCCGTTTACCTCTGCTCAGGCAATCACACACGGATCCAGTCGGAGCTGACTCTGCTCTCCGCTGATCTCTCAGATGGACTCGAGATCTTCGCGGACATCCTGATCAACCCGAAGTTCGATCCCGAGCAGATCGAGAAGGAGCGTGAGCACCTTCAGGCTGAGATTCTCGCCCGCCGAGATAACTGGACGTCCGACGCGCTCGACAGAATGCGGCTGGAACTTCTGGGAGACCATCCCTATGCAATGCCGCCCGTCGGGACGGAAGAGACAATAGCCGCCATCACGCGCGACGACGTTGTTCTCCACCACGCGATATACGTGGCTCCGGACAATACTGTTCTCACGATCTTCGGAGATGTGGATGCGACCGAGGCGCTCGCGATGGTCAAGAAGGCATTCCGCAAGTGGGAGCCATCAGGCTTGATGCTGCCTGAACCGGTGCCCATTCCGGAGAGGACGGAGCCGCAGACGTTCACGAGCCATCACGGCAGGGTCCAGACCGTTATCGCCATGGGGTATGGGGGAATGCCCTACGAATCTGAGGACCGCTACGCGACCGACGTTCTCGATGCCGTCATCTCCGGCATCTACTATCCCGGCGGCCGGTTGCACGCCGATCTGCGTGGACAGGGTCTCGTCTACGTCGTGCATGCCTACAACTGGACAGGGTGTGACATCGGCTACTTCGCGATCTACGCGGCCACCTTCGATGAGGCCCTTGATCAGGCGATGGAGATCATCAACGGCCACATGGAACGGATCACTGAAGAACTCGTGACCGACGAAGAGCTCCGACTGGCCAAACAGCTCTGTGTCATCATGGACGAGACGTCGAACCAGACCAACTCCAGCCAGGCGACCGAAGCTGCGATCGCCGAGCTCTACGGCCTTGGATACGACTACACGGAAGGCTACGATGAGAGGATCCGGGCCGTGACCCGGGAGGACGTTCTCAGGGTTGCGAAGAAGTACCTGCAGAACCCGGTCACGATTCTCAGGCGGCCGGAGGCTGAAGAGGGCTAGCCGGACGCAACCGGAGCGTGACCTGGTCTCGAAGGACTGAGTATATGAGCCGGCGTAAGGCTAATTGGAGTCTCACAAGCCTCTCGCCGGCTCGACTACGTTTCTTCTCTCCCACCAACGCCGCGCGGCGACAACGATCCAGATGGCAGCTCGCCCACACATTACACCCAGAGCGGCCCCGGCCAGGACATCCATCGGGTAGTGCACACCGACGTAGACCCTCGAATAGGCCACGAGGATTGCAACTGCAAAGAAGAGCATCGCCAGACGCGGCCAGCGCCACGCCAGGACCGTTGCCATTCCGAACGAGTTGCTTGCGTGGGAGGACGGAAAGGAGAATGCTCCGGACCTGCGGACGAGAAGCCGAATCTCGTCCAGAGGAAGAGCATTACAGGGCCGTACTCTTCGCACGAGCGGCTTGAGCGCGGCGCTGGACAGCTGGTCCGCCAGCGCAATTGTGATGATAAGCATGATGCCCGCCATCCTGCCGCGCCGCCCGCCCCAGATCAGAAGCGCGATCCATAGACCTCCAAGCAACGGGTACCAGTTCTCTTGTCGGGTAACAGCGGGCATGATCGCGTCGAGCACGGGACAGTATGCGATCCCATTCAGGAACGTGAAGAAGCTCTGGTCGATGGCAACCAGTTGATCGATCATGGAGGATCTCCGCCCAGCTCGCTGGAGCCGTTCCGTAGCCGTGCGGCGCGCTCGTCCTTCTGCTTCTCCTTGTCCTCAGCCTCCCGGGAATCAGGGGCATCCCAGTGCAACCGGTAGACGACCATCTCAGGCCCTCCGCAGACGATGTTGTCGTCGAGGACGACTCGATATATGGGGTCGAAAATGGCCTCTCCCCTCACCATTTCCGGATACCAGTTCGGGAAGAGGACCGCGTAGTCCGGTTTCCGCTCCTTGAGGAACGAGAGCACCGCTGACTCTCGACCGACACCCGGCTTCATGTAGGCCATCACTTCAGGAGAGACAAGCCCGCAGGTATCCAGGACCTCGCGCTGAGAGAAATACGTAATTGCGCCGATGCCATTTGCGGCCACGGTCGCATCCATAGGCAGACTGAGATCGATCCACCGTCCCAAAGCAACCTGCATCTCCTCTATGTTCGCAACCTCTCTGCCGTAGACGCGACCGCGGTACCAGCCGTTTCTCACCTGAACTGACACCGCCATCACCATGAAGCCCCATATGAGCGCGCGCTCGAGCGCGATTCGCGCCGGCCGGCCCATGGACTTCGCTTCCCCGAAGATGCGCGATGCGTAGCTCGCTGCACCGTACATCCCAATCGTC
The DNA here is from genome assembly GCA_025782395.1 of bacterium. Lineage (GTDB taxonomy): Bacteria > Joyebacterota > Joyebacteria > Joyebacterales > Joyebacteraceae > Joyebacterum. The sequence continues at coordinate 7,682 of JALGZD010000199.1, read as the reverse complement.
CCCATGATCAGCATGAGCGGGGCAACCGGAGCAATGTACCGACCCTCCTGATAGCCGGCGGTCCCGAATGGAACGAACACGCCGATCGCGAGCGGAAACAGCAGAACTGAGAGCGGGACGATGAAAGATCGGTACTTGCTGCCCTCCACGAACGGAAGCAGGAAGACCATGCGAAGAGCACCCAGACCCGCGAACACAAAAAGAAGCGGGTTGTTGTCCAAGCTCTCGTGCATGAAGGAAAGGAAGTAGTCGAACGGCCTCACTGTGAGGGAACGGAAGAACTCGGCGCCGCTGTGATTGATGAAGGCGGCTATCACGCCCGCGTTCCACTGGAGAGCCTTCGCGTATGCCGTGTTCGGCAGAAACCCGATGCCGAACCTCCTGCTGAACAACAGAAAGGGAAACACGATCAGCAGAAAGAGAGCGACATGGATGATCGTCGGCAGCAGCCAGTCGCGTGCAGCCAGCTCCTTCCATCTGATAAACGTGTTGGAGAAGGCGCGATCCAGCATCGCGGCAACAAAGAAGACGGCACACTCCGGCCGGGCGAGCGCAGCGAGCCCAAGTGCCACTGTCGATACGTACTGGCGCTTGTCACCGGGAGTCGAGTACAAGACGTGCGCCATGATCCCCGCCAGGCTCAAGGTTACGGCGAGCGTGACCTCCATGCCCGAAAGCGATGCCCAGACGAGCCGCGGCAACGATGCCACAAGCACAGCAGCGAAGAGGGCCTCCTTCGGATCTCCCGAAATCGTCCTGACGAGCACGTAGATGAAGTAGACGGACAGCGAGAGGAAGAGAACGCCCAGGAACTTGGCAGCAAATACTGCATCTCCCCCAACAAGATAGCCGGTCCCCATCACGAGCGTCCAGAGCGGAGCCGTGGAGCCGGACACGGGCACCCCCGGGTTGTACGAGAACCCGTTGCCGAGAGCGAGATTGCGCGCGAACTGCGCGTGTATCCACGCGTCGTCGAGTGGGAAGCCGAAAGTTCCGGCAGTAGTGTGTTCGCGCCACAGGTAGTAGCCCACAAAGATGAGCATGATGATGAGCGCAATAGCAATGTGTCTGCGTGCTTTCATTCTCTGTTTGCTACTCCGGGGTCTGAGGCGGTCGTACCGGCAGACCGGGTGTCACCTGTTGCTTCAGACGTTCTATCCGCTCACGCACCTCCCGAACATTGCTTGCCGCGGGAGCATTGGCGAGGTAGCGCTCGAGTGCCGCAAGCTGGGCGCCTGCCTCCCCCCTGGTCTCGTGGATCATCGCCATGTTGAGATGCGCTTCAGCATAGTTGGGATCCAACTCCAAAACTCTGCTGAACTCTGCCTCCGCGTCCGCGATGCGTCCACGCTTCACGTACTCGGTGCCGAGAAGACACTTCGGCTGAGGAAGGTCCGGCGCCTCCTTAACGGCCGCCTCGAAGTAGCGTAGCGCTTCCTCGGGATGCCGCTCCCGGTTCAGAGCCGATCCCAAGTGACACAAGAGCCTGCTCAGTGCCTCCATCGCCTCGGGCTCGCCGGGACTCGCATTCGTGGCGTCGCTGTACGCGTTCAGAGCCTCTTCCAGTCTGCCCATCTCCTCTGCCACCATGCCCCGACCCAGGAAGCGTCTGCACAGCGCGCGCGACTCGACAGCCTCTGCGACCCGCTCTCCCTCCCCGCCCTCGGGCAGGCCCGTCAGGATGATCCCCGGGTTCGAGCGGTAAGAATCAAGACCGATCAACTGCTCCGCCTTCGACTGGCGGTACATGTTCTTCGGCGCCGAGAACTCGAGCTGAAGACCATTGTCCGTGTGGATGGGGACATCACCCGCGTAGCTCCTCATGGCCCCGCTTCCCATGAGGAACAGGCCCGTGTAATCCAAGGGTGTGCGGATACCGACGGACCTCAGATCCGCCCCGATCGACTGATCCGCGAGACGTTCTGTCAACAGCTTGTAATCTAGCTCCATCTCGCCGACCGTGCCGACGAGCATATAGTCAACGCCGGGATCCAACTCCCAGACCGAGGCGTCCGCGAACACCTCGCTGAAGGTCCGCACGATCATTCTGAACTCGTCGGGTGACATGTTGTACGCCTGGAACCACATCCCCACAACTCCGCCAGGATTCATCCTGTCGCGCGCAAGGGCGAAGAACTCACGCGTGAAGAGATTGGAGATACCCGCAATCCACGGATTCGAGGGCTGCGAGATCATGACATCGTATCGCCGCGCTGTGAACGCTACGTGGTTGCGGCCGTCCTCGATCACCATCCTGAGGCGAGGATCATCCATGCAGTGGCCATTGGCTTCCGCAAAGAACGTCTCGGCAACCTCGATCATGGCGGGCGCTATCTCAACGCAGTCGATGGATTCAACCGGATAGCTCAGTGCCGCTCCGACTGTGACGCCGCTGGCAAGACCAATGACAAGTACGTCACGAGGATCTTGGTGAAGCATCATCGGCGCGTGGGCAAGAAGCTTCTGCGTTCGCATGTCCGGCCCTGTGGATGCCTCCGTCTTCCCGTTCGACTGCAGGTAGATCTCACTCCTCGCCTGCCGAACGGTCACTGTCGTGGCAACGCCTTCCTTGTGGTAGAGAACTGTTCCGAACAGACGGATCGCATCCTCCCTGGACACATCCCACGACCGTGCCTCCTTCATGTACGTGTCGGCGTAGAGGTATGCACCGCTGGACATGATGACGGGATCCCACGAGGGCACTGCCGGAACGACCGCCACGAGAAGCAAAGCTGCCACGCCCGCCGTTACGAACTTCCTGGCGCGTGTCGGCGACGTGCCGGAGAGCAGAATCGTGATCCCGAGAACGAGGTTCACTACCACCGCGACCGCGATCGTTCTCTGAATCCCGAGCCACGGTATCAGCAGGAATCCCCCGGCGAAGGCGCCGAGGATGTTTCCAACTGTGTTCGCCGCGTACACGTTGCCCACCGATCTGCCGATTGATTCCACACGCCTCGTGCAGAGTCGTATCGCCGTCGGGAAGATGCCCCCCATGAGAACGGTGGGTATGAGAACGATCAGGAAGACGATCGCGAACTCAACAAACATGAGCGTCGCGAACGATCCTTTGTTGCTGTCGACCACCGCCACCATCCAGACAGGCAGCTTCCCGAGAACGGGCACGACGAGGATCGCCGCCGCCCCTATCCCCACCTGAAGGGTCCCAAACGCCGAGAGAAGGTGACGCGATCTGTCCACGAAGCGCGAGAAGACAGTAGTCCCGATCGCCAGACCAAGGATGTAGGCCGTGAGGATCAGACTCATGGCGTAGACCGACGAGCCTATTATGAGAGACAGCGTGCGCATCCACGCTACCTGATAAACCAATGCGGCGAAGCCCGAACACGCAAGAGCCACCAGTACCAGCGTAGGCACCCAGTTCCGCGACTCCCGTTGCGCAGGTTCCACATTCCCTTCGCGTCCGCGGCGCCGCTCCGAGTCACTCCGGCCGCGTCGTTCCCGGTCACTCATGCCGGGCCGCTTCACATCGCGCTTACCGACCTTCGGAGCGCGTCCTCCGCCGGCCTCTGCCTTCTCCCGCCGGTAGCGGGCAAAGACGAGCGCCGATACGACGATGTTGATGCCCGCCGCGATGAAGACAGTACCCATGATGCCGAAGCTCGGCATGAGCACGAAGCCCGCCGCGAACGATCCGATGACCGCGCCGAACGTGTTGACGGCATAGAGCCGTCCGACGGTCATGCCCAGATTGTCGTACCTCGTCGTGAAGTACTTCGAGAGAACGGGCAGTGTCGCACCCATGAGAGTCGTCGGAATGAGAAGCACTATGCCCGAGATTAGGAATCTGATGAGGCTGAACGTATGGAATGTTGCCTCAAATCCCTGGTATGCGGCGCGGTAGATCGGGATCGTAGCAGCAACAATGACGGGCACGAGGAGACAGAAAACGCCGATCAGACCTTCGAGCACGCCATAGATGCGAAGAGGATCGGACCGGCGGTCTATGATCTTGCCGGCGATGAAGCTCCCCAGGGCCAGGCCCGCCATGAAGACCGTGAGGACCGTCGTGATGGAATAGACACTGGCCCCCATCACGCGCTCCAGCAGACGCGCCCACACCACCTCATAGATGAGGCCTGACACTCCGGAGAGGAAGAAGAACCAGAGGACGAGTGTCTTCGATCTGGATGTGGGCATCGGACAGCTCCTGTCACGCATGAAGACAGGGGCCAACACCCTGCCGTGCTGCGAATTCGTATGCTTCATCCTATAGGCCCGCCATCCCGCAGTCAACACCAACAGCCTCGCGGCGGCGTCATCCCCCGACCGGCGTTGATTCGTCCGATGTGACACAAGAAAGCGCGAGAGGCCCGGGGATGATCCCCGAGCCCCTCTGTTCAATCAGGACGCACATTCCTGGAGGTCTTGGCCGAACGCGCCGCCAGGACTCAAACTCACCGCAGCAAGACCATCTTCTTCTCCAGCTCCTGACCGTTCGCCTGGAGACTGTAGAGATAAACGCCTGATGCGAGTTCGGCGTCCCCATCGTTCTTGCCGTCCCAGATGACTTCATATCTATCCGGTGCGAGTTCAGCATCAACCAGCCGTCTCACGCGCCTCCCATTCACGTCGAAGATGTCTATTACGACCCTCGCTGCCGCAGGAATTGCGTAGGTGATACGCGTGATGGGATTGAACGGGTTGGGCACGTTCTGGAAGAGAACAAACCGATCGGGCGTCGGCCAGCCCGGAACGTCCGAGTCGGTGCTCGTCACGAAATCGTTGTCCGAATCGTCGTACGATGCCAGCCCGGCGGCGTCACGCGCGATCACGCGAATCCGCGTCGATTCGCTCGAGCTATCCGGAACCGACCACATGAACGATCCATCGTTCGTCTCTCCCTCAGCCACAACGTCCGGGAAGCTGTTGCCGCTATCCCAGGACCGCACAATGTCGATCGAGGTGACTCCGACGTTGTCGGATGCCGTCCATGTTATCTCGCAGTCCTCACCTCCCGTGAGCTCTTCTCCCCCATTCGGTGACAACAACTGCACGGTCGGCTGTTCGGCGTCCGGCCACTCAGTGACAAGCCACTCGAGCGTTCTTCGTACGATCGTGTCCCTGACCGCCGAACCCGTCACGCCCTCGATGCCGAACGCGTAATAGACAAGATTGTGAGTCGAGGTGTGCCGGATAGCTCCCTCGAGACCCGCCGCATACTCGAAGATGCCGGTCGATCCGGACCGCGGGTCTATCTCACTCGGGTAGAACTGGTTCATCGCCGAATCCTCGCCGTCCAGCGTGAACGAGAGACCGTTCCCGATCGGGTCGCCGGAGATACCGTCCAGGCTCCGATAGCCGGAGTCATCGGCAATGTAGTCCGCGTGCAGGTAGTCGTGGAGGAAATCGATGTTTCCATAGTAGTCGAGCGACCAGCCGATGTCCTCACCGGAGATCATGAGTGGGCGGCCCTCATCCAGGTAGGTTGCCAGCCCGGTCCTGTTTTCCTCGCTGAGGTTTCCGGCCCAGCCATTGTTCCAGAGAACAACCGGATAGCGCCGCATTTCGTCTATAGAGACAGGCCCGTCCGACTCTTCGCACCAGAGCCTGTACCCATAGCCGTTGTTTTCGAGCGCGCTCCGGAAGTAGCTCTCGGTGCTCGTCCCACCATCGTCGTCGACAAGCAGCACCGGTATCGGACCCAGAACGATGCTGAACGTCTCGCTGTGCGTGTAGGTGATGTCGGCCGCTATCTCGAGAGCGAATCCAACCTCGACACCTACGGGCGCGAACTCGTCTACGACGATCTCGAATGCTGGTGAGCCCGATGTCGACTCGCCGGTGTTGATGTCTCCGTAGGATGAGGAGTTCTGTGTCACCTGCACGTAGCTGCTGGACGTGGAGATGGTCGCGGTTACGCCGGTCCTGTTCGGCCCCGTTACACCGTTCTTGAGCGACACGGTCATCGAGACGGTTTCCCCGGGATCGGGGCGACCGTCGCCGTCGCCGGTGGGGTCGTCGAAGTGGTGGCCGTTGTAGCTTACCTGTGAACCATCGTGGTAGTAGAGAAGCTGCGTGCCGTTTCCGAAGTTGCAGCTCCCGTACTTCATCCAGAAGTACCCGTCTTCACCAAAGCCCTCGCCCCAGCTGTTCTTCGCCAACCACGCGCCATCACCGCTGCACGCGGCATCGTCCCATCCGATTATCAGAACAGCGTGGTTGATTGGGTCGTCCCCCGCATGCTCATAGCAGCCGCCGCCGTAGGAGTGGAAATCATCGTAGACCGTAAAGGTCGTGATGCACGGGGCGATCAGAACCGCGGTCTTGATCGCATCAACAGTATTGGGAATGTCTATCCACTCGTCCGTCGCCGCATACTTCTGGCAGTACTCGTCGTCACATGGAACGGTGTCATCCGCCTCGTACGGCATGCATGACTCCAGTACTGCGCCGTGCTCACGAACGTAACTCCAGACCCACGACGGCCAACCGCCACCACAGCCGTATCCGAACGTGCGACACGAGAGGATCTGCTGTTCCGAGAGGTCGTACTCGACTCCCTCGTTCATGAGCACGACCGACTCGAGTGCGGCTGTGCCCGCGAAATCCCAGCAGCTCCCGCAACCTCCCTGGCTCGTGACCGCGGACACCGCGTTGTAGTCCCGCCAGTCCCAAGCCGACGGATGGTCGCGCAGCACCGGAAACGGAAGGTCGCTTTCGGTGAGGACTGCAAACCTGCGCGCGACATCGGGCGGCATCCTGGTACCGAGCAGAGCTCTCCTCTCTTCCGGAGAGAGGTCCGTTACCCACGTATGTCTGGCAACCCAGTCGTACCCGTTTGCATCGATCTCTCGCTGGATTGCTTCTATCTCAGGATCGGACACCGGCGGTTCCGCCGCATATGCGGGCGAGATAGAGATCACAAGCAGTACGAGAAGAACGACAGCATAGACCGTGACCAGCCTCATCTTCATTGCCTCTCTTTCTCATGTGATCCAGTACACATTGTACCTCAAGTAGCATATTGCTGTCCAGCTGTCGACTTCTACGTATTCATGGGAAGCGCGTTCTACGGACGCCCATCCTGCACCCGTTCCAGGCATACCCGGGCGGGCCTTGGAAAGACAGAGCCCGCCGGGGATTCCGGCGGGCTCCGTCAGCCGCAGATGTTCGGTTTGTGGAACTGGGCAGGTTACTTGTACATGCCCTTGATGCGGCCCCAGCTGCTCTGCTCGACCGGGCTTCCGTCCGGCACGCCCTCGGCCCAGGTGTCGTCCACGTTGATGCCAGCACCGCCGGCAGCGCCCGGACCACAACCGTTGTCGGTCGTATGGAACGTCCACATCACCTTGACATCGCCTGCAGGCAGCAGGTCCATCCCCGTCGGGCCGATGTCAATACCGTTAAGACCGGCCGAACCGAAACCGCCACACTGCGCGAAATCGCCCCACCACGCACCAGTCTGGTAGCTGACGCCATCAACGATCACGTAGTCGTTCCAGTAGTCGTTGTCGACTGTCGGGACCTCACAGTGAATCGCCCAGCGGACCGTGCAGGTAAGGGCATTACTGATGTCGATAGCAGCAGTGATCAGCGAGTTGTCGAGGTTCGGCGGGATGAGGCTCGTGTCGGCATCATCACCACACCACCACGACGGAATCACGTTCGACGAGCAGATGTCATCGACCAGATGCCAGTAGTCACCGGCGGAGGCCGGA
>JALGZD010000017.1 GCA_025782395.1 bacterium | reverse complement strand
CGTTCTCAATGTATCTACCTGGCCGGCGCCACTCTCTAGCATCCTGTCTGCCATTCGCAACCTCCTCATGATCAGATCGCCTGCCGTTCAAACACAGCTGCTCAGGCATCTCATCATCTCAACGGCGTTGAGTCTACATTGGCGCTCGAACAAAACCAAATCACAGGCAACGGGAATCAGCAACAGGTCAGACATTACCAGGAAGCGACAGCTAACGAACGCGTTCTCAGGTACAGTTCCCCAGGTTCCAGAACTGAATGCAAGATGGGACTTGATCACTCCTCGAGTGAGGCGAACCCTTCCCTCAGGGCGTAGAGCGCGGCTTGAGTGCGGTTCTCCAGTTGGAGCTTTCGCAGGATGTTACTGACGTGCGTGCGCACCGTGGGTTCGCTGATGAACAGCTTCTTGGCGATATCGTGATTGGAAAGCCCCTCGGCGATCAGGCGAAGTACCTTGAGCTCGCGAGCGGTGAGCGGCTCCGTCTGGGTCTCCCCGGAAGAGCGTTGTAACCTGTGAATCAACTTGTGGGCGACGGTGGGGTGCAGGGAGGACTCGCCTTGGTACACGGTGCGGACGGCCTGGATCAGCTCGTGGGGAGAGGAATCCTTCAATAGGTACCCCAACGCCCCCGCCTCGATGGCGGCGATGACCCTCTTATCTTCGGCAAAGCTGGTGAGGACCAGGATCTTGACCTCTGGAATCTCCTGTCGGATCTCGCTGATCGCCTGGACTCCGTCCTTGCGGGGCATGGACAGGTCCATCAGGATGACATCGGGTTTCAGTGTGCGGGCCTTAGCGACTGCCTGTTCCCCGTCGGCGGCCTCTCCAACGACCTCCAGGCCAGGTTCCGTGCTAAGCAGGGCCTTGATCCCTTTCCGGACGACGGGATGGTCATCGGCAATAAGGATTTTGATGGTTTGTTCCGTCATGGCTCACCTCACCTTTACTTGTACTTGCACTTTCGTTCCCTTCCCTGGGGTTGAAACGATTCGGAGATCTCCGTTCAACTTCTCGGCTCGCTCTTGCATGCTGGAAAGCCCGATCCCGCCTGTGTCAGCCGCGGCAGCGAGATCGAATCCACGACCATCGTCGGTTATCTCCATCGTGAGAAGGTTCCCTTCAATTTGAATCCGTACTGTCACCGCAGTGGCTGCGGCGTGTTTCAACGAGTTGTTCAGCGCTTCTTGCGCGATGCGGTAGAGCCCCTCCTCGATCTTCTTCGGCAGATCGAGTTGTCCTTCCGCCGAGAGATGTGCCTCGACTCCGGCCCGCTTCTCGACTGTGTCCAGCCGCTGGCGCAGCACTCCGACCAACCCCTCTTCCTCCAACGTGGACGGCCGGAGTTCATAGACGAGAAGACGCATCTCCTTCAGCGCCTGTTGGGACGTCTCGCAGAGTTGAGCAAGGTATTCCTCGACGGATTCCTGGTCCTTGCTGACGGTTAGTCGTCGAGCGGCCTCGGCGAAGAGGGTCATGCTGTAGAGGGACTGAGTCACCGAGTCGTGCAGGTCACGGGCCAGGCGGCTGCGCTCGGCGGCAATGGCAGCTTGCTCAACTCGCTCGTAGAGGCGGGCGTTTTCTACGGCTACCCCGAGTTGGTCAGCGATCGATTCGAAGAGAGCCAGATATCCCTCGCTGAACGCGCTCCCCTGCGGGCCGATGATCACCAGCACCCCTAGGGTCTGCCCGCGAACTCGGAGTGGTAACAGAGCACCGGGTTCGATATGTCCTAACGCTAGATCCACCGGCACGTAGAGTGGCTTTCCACTGGCAATCACTTCACGGCATATCTGGCACATTTTTGCCAGGTCCTCCGGCGCGACAGGGTGCTCCGGCCGGATCATCCTCGACTCCAGTTCTCCCGATTCGCTATTCAGCAGCATCACGCCGGCCCGCGATGCCTCCACGAGAGTTACCAGTTGGTTCAGCACGGCACTCAGCATTTCGTCTAGCTCCAACGAACTGCTGGCCGCCGCAGCAACATCCAGCAGTGTCTGCAATTCGCGCTGCCGGGTTTGTTCCGCTTGGTGCAGTCGGGCGTTCTCGATGGCCAGGGCCGCCTGGTCACTGAAGGCGACCGCCAACTTAATCTCCTCGTCGGAGAACTCTCGCGGTTTGTTGTAGAAGATCGAGATGGCTCCGTAGACCCTATCGTTGACGATGAGCGGGACCGAGAGATAGGAGCCGAAGTGCGCCCTCACGGTCGCAATCCAGGTGTGAAGCTGCGGAGGAAGCGTTGGATCATCCGGGTGATAGCCAGCTAAGGCGGTTTCAAAGTCGGTCACGGCGTACGGTTGGCGATTCAAGGTCGCCCTGTTTGGCTTTGTGTCGGTCAGAGGGAGCGGACCGATCGCCATGAATTCGTCCGGCATCCCCGAAGCCGACTCGATGATGATCTTTTTTTCGTTGCTATCGAGGCGGTAGATGACACCCGCATTCGCTCCCAATAGCGGAACAACTTGCGCGACGATGAAGTTGAGGATCTCCCCCAGCGGGCGGTTGGAATTGAGGATGGCCAAGATCTCGCGCAAGCCCTCGGCGATCTGTCGCCGCTCCTGCTCTTCTTTGTAAAGCCGCGCGTTCTCCAGTGCGATCACGGCCCCCGAGGCCATCATCGTGAGCACGCGTTCGTCCTCCGATCCCAGCATGCCCGGGCGCTCACTTGCCACCGTTATCGTCCCAATCGCCCGGGAACCGGCCAGCAATGGAACGATGACAAACGACCCTGCGCCAACATGCCTGATGATGTCGGCATGTACGCGAGGATCGTCTTGCGCATCCGAGACCAGAAACGGTTTTCCCGTTTTAACAGCCAGTCCGGCGACCGATCCTTCAACCGGAAGCCGGTAGCCAAGCATGTCGGGATCAACCTTGCCTGATATGACCGATACAACCAGTTCGTTCCCGTCGAGCAGGTAAACAGCGCCTTGATCCGTAGACGTGAGCCGCCGGGCCTCATCGGCAATCATCTGCAGCACGGCATTCAGATCCAGCTCGCCGGTGATCGCTTGCTGTACGGAGAAGAGCAGCTCCGCCTCGTCGGCGTGCTGTTGGGTC